>JAGDVO010000016.1 GCA_023269715.1 Thermosulfidibacter sp. | reverse complement strand
TGAAGCTGCAAGAAAGGGTATCATAACTGAGGAAATGAAAAAAGTTGCTGTAAAGGAAGAAATAGATCTAGAAGAACTCAGAAGGAGGATATCAGAGGGTACAGTTATAATCCCCATAAATAAAAGGAGGAAATGGAGAGAGCCTATAGCTATTGGAAAAGGGTTATCGACCAAGGTAAATGCTAATATAGGCACATCCTCTGATTATTGTAACTACGATGAGGAGCTTTTAAAGATGAAGGTAGCTGTTGAAGCTGGAGCGGATAGCGTTATGGATCTCTCAACGGGTGGTGATCTCGATTATATAAGGAGGCTTATCCTCAAGGAATGCCAGGTTATGGTTGGTACTGTTCCCATATACCAAGCTGCTATAGAATGGAAGAGAAAAGGAAAGCCTTTTGTTACTATTGAAAAGGAGTTTCTGTTTGATATCATAAGAAAACATGCAGAAGATGGTGTGGATTTTATCACTGTTCATTGTGGTGTTACACTTGAATCTATGGAGAGGATGGAAAGGGAAGGAAGGGTTTTAGGTGTCGTTAGTAGAGGTGGTGCCTTCATAGTTAGCTGGATGAGGTACAATAAAAAGGAAAATCCTCTCTTTGAGTATTATGATGAACTCTTAGATATTGCTAAGGAGTACGATTTGGTTTTATCCCTCGGTGATGGTTTTAGGCCTGGATCGGTTGTAGATGCAACCGATAGAGCCCAAATTCAGGAACTTATAATCTTAGGAGAGTTAGTTCAGAGAGCTTGGGAAAAGGGTGTACAAGTCATGGTTGAAGGACCGGGGCACGTTCCTCTTAATCAAATAGAGGCTAATATTCTTCTGCAGAAAAGACTCTGTCATAATGCACCTTTTTATGTACTTGGTCCACTTGTCACCGATTCTGCACCAGGATACGATCATATAGTCTCGGCTATAGGTGGAGCTCTTGCTGCTTGGTATGGGGCTGATTTCTTATGTTATGTTACCCCTTCTGAGCACTTGAGGCTACCTACTGTGGATGATGTTAGAGAGGGAGTTATCGCTGCTAGAATTGCGGCTCATGCTGCGGATATAGCTAAAGGAATTAAAAGGGTTATTGAAAGGGATAGATCTATGTCCATGGCTAGATGGAATCTAGATTGGGAGACTCAGTTTAAACTTGCTATAGACCCAGTTAAAGCCAAAAAAATGAGAGAAGAAAGGATCCCAAGTGAAGAAGATGTGTGTACCATGTGCGGTGAATACTGTGCTATAAAAATGGTAAGGGGATAGAACTTGCTAGATATTTTTTTGCCCCTTTTAGAGAGTTTAGCGAGATCTTGCGCAAAACTTTGCGGTTTAATAGGATACTTGTTATCTTTAAAGGGGTATCTCTTCTATCCGGCGATAGGTTAAACCCCGTTTTTCCATCTATTACGTAACTTCTGGCAAGAGGTTCAAAATTAATAATAATAGAACCTCTTGCCATTCCTTCTAGTACAGTCCTACAAGTTATATCGCTACCGTGAGAAGGATATACTATGACAAGAGATTCATCGATTAGATCTTTATATTCCTTTAAATCTAGCTTTCTGTTTATAAACACAATATTTGATTTCCCTATTATTTTTAGAGCTTCATTTAGCTCACCATCTCCTCTTATTTTAAAATTCACTTTTAACCCAGTTTCTAGAATACTAAGAACTGTTTTTAATATTCTTTTTCCTGGTTTTAAACGTGATATCATGGTTATGTTATAGTTAACTTTAGTTGGTATTTTTTCTATAAACAAAGAATCGTCTACCCAGCCTACTTTTACTTCTCTTACCATGCTTTTTATTAACTCTGTATGTGTTTTATCGTTTCTTAGTTTTAATTTTACAACTTTCTTGTGATTACCAGTAACTATAGTCAATATCAATGCTTCTATTGTTTCAGCTGTTCTTGCTGTTATTATCTTATGTGAAGATCTTATCTCTTTTAATAGAGCTATTAGATTATATTCAATGTAATTTATGTAGTTTTCATTACAGTACCTTTTGACTTCCGAATCTTTTTTACAAACCACTTTAAATTTTTTATTCTTGGCTAACCATAGAAGTACATAATTTACCCCTGTAAGTTTCTTCTGTTTCGTAAAAATTACAATTTTATTATTTTCTCTATATTCCTGCATACTCTTTTTTTCGTTTCTGTATATTTATCTATAATGGTATCTTCATGGATACCCATAAACTTTGCTAACATTGATAGCTTTTTACCCCTGTTTGGAAGTTCAGAGGTAGGCGGATAGAATAGTAGCTTACAGTTTTTCTCTAACAGTCTCAAAAAGTTATAGTCTTCAGTTAGTTCTTCTATTAACTTGTCTTCTAAAATCTTCCTTTTTTTTAGCTCTTTTAAAATCCCTCTATTACTGTTGGATCTTAGTTCATATTTTACCTTCAAAAAGCTAAGAAGAAGATCGATTTCTATTATACCGCCTTCTGACAATTTTATGTTATATGTATTTGTATAGTAACTTTCTCTCACTTTCTTGATTACATCTACAAATTCTTCTTTAGATATTTTTATGTTTTTTAGATCTGTTGCAACATCCATGATTTCTTTGTTGCTTAGATTTTCGTTTAAGATAACCGATCTTGAATACGCAAGCACTTCCCATGGCTTTATGAAATATTTAATGTACTTTTTAAAATAACTTACACTTGTTATTATATTTCCAGCATTTCCAAATGGTCTTAATCTGGTATCTATTGTATAAATATCGTCTTCTAACAGCTTCTTTTTGGAAAACACACTTATGAGTTCATTAACAAATGTTAGATTTTCCTTACTATCATCACCAATGAAAACTAGATCTAGATCTGAAAAATATAACATCTCTCTAGTTGCAAGCCTCCCAAGGGCCATTAAATCTACATTCGATTGAGGGTTTTTTTTCTTCAATTCATTATAGATTTTTTTAACAATTAATATAGTAGATCTAGAAAGCATTACTTCTAACTCTTTCAAACTTATCAAGTAAAGTGCATCTAGGGCCATTAGATTTGTGAATAAGTAATTTCTTAAGTTTCTCAAACTCTGTGTATCTTCTACATTTATAGAATTTATTAAGTTTCTTATTGCAGTTTTTGTAGGTTTGGGATCTAATATACTCATATCGACTATTCTTTCTAATAAGTACTTTACTATATTTCTATCTTTTATAATTAGTTTTGATACGAATTGACTTGTTCCCAATACTTTAACTATGATAGTTCTAGTTGTTTTATCAGAGATAATTAGATCTATAAATGAATGTTTTGGGAAGTTTATTTCTTTTATAATATGTAAAATATTGTTCATAAAGGAATATGCATCTATTGCATTTGTGGACTCCTCATAAAGTATATAACCGAGATTCTCATGCTCTTTATTTAGCATTTTAATGGATTCCCATATAACAGGATCGCTTATTTCTACTATTGTTCTTTCTTTTTTGTCCGAAAACAACTCTTCAAATATAGAAGATACTGATTCTTTTATGTTTTTTAATTTGTTTTCAAATTCTTCAATACAATTTTCTGAGTAAAAACCCATTGAATTTGCGATTATTTTTAAATCTCTATGATTCTTTGGTAAATTGTGAGTCTGTGTTCTGTATAATATTTGGAGTCTATTTTCTAACTTTCTTAAAAATAAGTAACTTGTATAGAGTTTGCTGTAGTCTTCAGAGTTTAAGAGTCCAGAAGCGTGTAATCTACTTAGTGCTATTAATGTATTTGTAACTCTTAACCATTCTATCTTACCACCATATATTAACTGAAAAAAGTTGACAATAAATTCTATTTCTCTTATTCCACCTCTCATTAATTTTATATTCTCAGAAATTTTAGAAGATTCCCTGATTATCTCGTCTCTGTGGTTCTTAATTTTTTCTATATAAGAAAGATCCAAATATTTTTTATATACAAATGGATTTATTATATTAAAGAACTCTTCGGATAATGTATGACTTCCGAAGACTCTTCTAACCTTTATAAGCATCAACTTTTCCCATGTTCTGCCGTAGTTCTCATAGTATATTCTGTAGGCTTCCAGTGGAAGACATATGGGTCCTGCGGTCCCTTGCGGTCTTAATCTCAGATCTACATTATACATTCTGTAACTATCGGTATCGGATGATAGGACTGATGTTAATTTTTCGAAAAACTCTGTAAATTTAGAATGGTCTCCACCATTTTTGTAAGCATACAGGATATCTATGTCTGAAAAGTAGTTTAGTTCTTCGCCTCCTAGTTTACCAGCTCCTAGTACCAATATGTCCTCCTCTATTTCTCGATCGATAAGACTAATAGCTACTTCGATCGTTATATCTGCAAGTATTGATAACTCCTTTAGTATTCTCCTTATGTCGGCTATCTGTAGTAGATCTCTTACAGCTATCTTTATGTGTTCTTTTTTATGCCATCTTTTTAACCTTTCTATGTTTGTTAAGTTTTTGGATTTTATAGAACCTTTACCTATGGAATCCATATAACCTTTATCGATGAATATTTCTTTTATTAATTTATGATCCTTAACGCATTCCTTAGCTATAAATGGGCTTATACTACAACAGTATATGAAGTTATCTATCTCGCCCGATTTTATAAGATCGTCTATTATGGAACTATTAAGTGAAACTAGGGTTCTTTCCGCAGTTTCAGGATTTGGAGATTTAGACACTAATTCTTTAAATCGTATCATGTGTCTCTTATAACAGTTATTACAAAAAAATAAAAGGGACCTCCTAGAATTGGAAGGTCCCTTTGGATACTAGGAAATTCTTAAGATTTCTTAGTTAGAGGTTTCATGGCAAATGCGCATAGGAAACCAACTACTGCAAGTGCTGCAACTACAGGCATTGAATTGATATAAGAACCAGTAATATCCTTCATCCTACCAGACAGGAGTCCACCTACTATCGCTCCAACTCCATAAGCACTTATTACAACTCCATATATGTCTGCTGCGTACTTCACTCCAAAGAATCTTCTAACAGATGTTGGAGCTATTGCGAGCCACCCACCGAGATTTAACCACAGAAGCATATAGCCTATGATAAATCCTGCAGTATTTCTTGTCATGTAAAGTAATAGGGATGCCAGGAATATAAGCGTATGGGACAACATAGTGGTACCCTTAGAGGTTATTTTGTCAGTAAGCCAACCAAATAATGGTCTACCGATAAAGTTACACACTGCAAATATCTGTATTGCTGCAGTTACCAATCCTGAAGATACACCAACTTCCTTTGCAACAGGTGCACTCGTTCCTATGGCGAGTAATCCAGCCAAAGATCCAACAGCGAAAGCTACATAAAGAGCCCAAAATTGAATAGTTTTTGATGCTTCAGATAGTGGTATCTCGATAACCTGGGCTTGAGTGGGTTGAGTGGTTCCTGGTTTTGCCTGTGTTGCACTCGGTGCTGGAGAATATCCTTCAGGTGGGAACTTATAAGGTAGCGAGAGTAGAATCAGAAGAACAAGATAGGCGACACCAAGGTAGAGGAACGTGCTTAATGGTCCTACAGAGGCTATAAGTGTTTTGATTACTGGTCCTGTAATGAATGCAGAAAGACCAAAGCCACCAACGGTTAGACCTACAGCTAAACCCGTTTTGTCTGGGAACCATCTGGTGCTCGTTGCGATTGGACAACCGTATACTGTCCAAACTCCCAATCCGGCGACAATTCCATATGCAAAGGTGAGAAACCATATGTTTGGGGAAAAGCCAGCTAGGATATACCCTATTCCTGTTAGAACGCCTCCAATTATCATTGGTTTCCTCGGTGAACCGTACTTTCTCATGAGTTTTGCACCAAGAGGCATACCAACCCAAATCAGAGCAAGGAAGATCGTATAGGGCAATCCACTTTCAGTGGCAGAAATACCCCACAGCTTTTCAAGAGGGGGTCTAAAAAGACTGTAGGCATAAACAGTACCAAGAATAACGTTGATAATTAAGCCTAGCACTACATACATCCACCTACCCATACTACACCTCCAAATAATGTTTTAAATAAACTCTCTAGCTAAAATGATACAACGTTATAATATTTTGTCAATACCTTTTATTGATCTATAAATATTTCAGTGTTATAAAATAAAAGATATAGGCACCATAGGGGGATCTAGAGATATGCTGTTCAATTTTTTAAAGGTGTCTGTAGATATGAGAAGTATCATATTGTCCTTTTTACTCCATATTGTGCTTTTTTGTACAACTTTTAGTTTTGTTCCTACTTTTGAAGATGGTAAAGGTGGTAGTGGTGGGAAATTTTTTGTCTTTACAAATTTGGGAGGCGGTAGTAGTGGTTTTGGTGCTAAAAAAGCGGTAAGAGAATCTTCTATGAATAGGAAAGATTCTTATAGCAAAGTTTCTCTTCCTAAAAGTGATGACACTATACTTTACTCAAAAAACACCTATAAGAAAAAAAGTAGTTGTGAGAGTTTCAGTAAAAGACTAGAGAGTACAACTATAACTAATAATTTTTCGAATAATACTAGTAGCGATAACAGTTTAAAGGATACAGCTAAAATGGGAAGTGACTTTGGATTAGGGAATGGATCGGGAACAGGAAGTGGATCAGGTAGCGGTTATGGAGGTGGCTCAGGTGGCGGTATAGGTTCTGGGTTTGGAAGTGGAATAGAAGAAGGTAAAGGTCAAGGTATCGGTCATGTTAGCGGTAATTCAGCTATTGGATCGAACCGTATCAATTTTGAGAAAAAAGTTATAAAACTTATTTTACAGAAAATAAAACAGTATACTACTTATCCCTATGCTGCTAGGGTAAATGGTTGGGAAGGTAGGGTCGTTGTTCACGCGTTAGTTAAAGATGGTCTTATAGAAAGATTCGATATAGAAAGGGGTTCTGGCTACAAGGTTATAGATGAGGAAGTAGTAAGGGCATTTAGAAAGTTAAAAAACTCAAGGGAAATCGTTATTGAAGATTTCAAGGGTGTAGTTGAAATTAGGATACCGGTTGTTTTTAGATTAGAGTGATTGTCCTTATTCAGGAGGGGGAGGGGTATTTTTCCCTCCCCATATAAAACTATCATTTTAGAATTTATAGATAACGGATAGTTTAGAATTTACCTTTGGCATAGGATAATATTTTACATACTCATAATCGATGTTAAACAGATTTTCAACACTAAGTGATACCTCTAGATTTTTTATAGGAGAAATTCCGGTAGATAAGTAGAAAACTGTGTATCCTCCTTTATCTACTATCTTATAATAATTTGGTGAGAGATAGTTCCATTCATCAATCTTCTCTCTACCATTATACCTAGCTGATAGGTCGATCCAATACTTTTCGGATGCTAGTCTTATGCCGAATGTTCCCACCCAATCTGGAATGTATGTGATCCTTTTTTCACCTCTATCCTCTTTATCAAGGTGATAGGTTGTATGGTAGGTCAGAGAAAAGTAAGGCCTTAGTGAGAAAGGAAGATTCAATAATTCGGCTAGTTCTAAATGCCCCTCGGCTTCTATACCGTTTATCCTCGCTCCAGGTGCATTTTTGTATGAATAGATTCTTCTACTTGGCTGGTAGGTGGTTATAATGTCAATGTAGTTGCTGTAAAAAGAGGAAAGAGATATGAAGAGAGGTCCTTTATTTATCTCTATTCCTCCGTCAACTCCATAGACTACTTCGGGCTTCAATCCAGGATTACCAACCCAAGTTCCATACGTCCCAGTGTAATTACCCGTTTTCTCAAGTGGAGTGGGTACTCTAAAACCTTTACCAAAGTTCGCCTTTAGAGAAAGCCAATCAAGGAGGGCATATCTCGCCCCAACTGTATAGGTAAATTTGTCTTCGCTTTCATCATTTGGGTTTACTTTTAACCCAGATGTGGGAAGTGTCTTAAACCTGAAGTAATCATACCTACCACCAAGGTTGATCGTTAATTTTTCGAATAGTTTCTTCTCAATCATAGCGAAAATAGCGTAATTCATATAGTCAGAATTTGGTTGACTTGGTCTCTCTACAGGTTGACTGGCATATATCCTGTTGTAAGAGCCGCCTAAAAGGATAGTTGAGTTAAAGATATTAAAGGTTTTCTGATAATCGGCACCCTCGGTATTATATCTGTATTTGGATTTATAAGGCCATATGGGATTTTTGTCCTGGTAGATGTAATGATCTATAATATGGTAAAATAGCAATTTTCCAAGTTTCCCATCATAACCAGTCTCATAGGATACCTTAAGATTTTCAGTTTCAGCATAGGGAGTTGGCCAATAGGTTGCACCTGGACTACCCACATCCCATGAGTGGAATGAGAGTATTCTTGCAAAGAATTTGTGACCTTCCATAGGTTCGATAGCTAAACTTAAGTAACCACTACCATCATCGTAGGAAGTATTCTTGTAGATTCCCATGTCTTTTACTTTGTAGTCGCCACTTTTTTCTTTCATGTAACTACCAAAAATAGAGATAACATCATTTTTGTAGCTTACATTGGCATAACCTTTTCTGTATTGGAAACTGCCCAAACTCAACTTTGCTGTAGCGTGGGGACCATCTATACTTGCGTTCTTCGTTACTATGTTTATTACTCCACCCATTATCTGGCTTCCGTAAAGTACAGCATTTGGACCCTTTATAACCTCTATTCTTTCGATATCTTCCACAGGAATCAATGCCAGGTTTGTACGCCCTATGGGATGGCCATTTAAAAGTATCAAAACTCCTCCCTTGTAGGGATTACCCATAGCATCGGTAGAATACCCTCTTATTGAAATCTTGCCCGTCAAAAATCCTGGGTATTTATGAACATGTCCCAACCCAAGTCTAGCTATAACATCACCAGCATCCTTAACAGTGTTACCCATTTTGCTGATATCATCTCTCGTAACTACAGTGACATACTTAGTAGTCTCCTTTGGTGTTTCTCCTATTCTTGTTGCCGTTATAATAACCTCTTCATCTGTAGCAGCTATGGAACTATGAATCGCGAGAATTAGGAATAGAAATAATAGTAGAACAGTACAAACTGCCCTTTTCATGGTACACCTCCTCCATTTTTTTGGAGGAGTGGAACTCGGGAAACCTTACTTACCGGATAACACACAACCTCCGGCAAGTGGAAGCGAACTCCCGCACTTCCACTCCCTTTTTTGCGTTTCAGGGCAGGTCTCCCGGCTCCCGGATCATCCTACTCGCCACACCTTCCCAGAAGGGGCTAATATAACCCCTTTCTAGTGGTCTGTCGCCCGGTAAAGTTATCTTCTGCGAAATTTACCGGGCCAAAGTGGCTTTCGTCCCCGGTCACGGTTGCGGGAACAGCGCCGGATTTACACCGGCTTCCCTTTTAACCCCAAATGGGAACCCTGAAACAATTTTAATTTTATCATATAGACTGGATATTGTCAACATAACATTTTTGCGAATTATGAAAGCTTTCCTTATTTTTGCTAAACAAGGCTCCCCAATAACCTGGAGGCCTACTATCGAACTAATAAGTGGTATTTCTTTTTGTTATTTTATAGGAAAAGGTTTTATAGACCAAGAAAATATATAGAAGAACTATGGGAACGAATATTACAGCAACGGTTGTCATTATCTTTAACGTTAAGAAGCTAAAGGAACTGTTAAATATAGTTAAACTGTAAGGAGCATTTATCGGTGACGGGAGAATATTTAGATAGAGATTTGCAATTCCCCATGTGGTGAAAAAGATAACTGTAAGTGTAGAAAAAACCAGGCTTTAAAGTAACTTCCCATATTTATGAATAACGGTACCGTAAAGTATGATACAACGGTAAGAGTCGGGAAAACTAGCAAAATTTGACTTTTCTTATAATTTTACTATAGGTTAGTTGAGTAGAGGGATGTTATTCAAAAGACAACTACAAGTATAAGTGTCATGGTCCATATTTCCTTACAATTGAGAAAGCCCTTTTGCTTATTAGTGGAGATGTTCTGAGAATTATCAGGGAAAATAGCAGTAGGAGTAAAGGTATGTAAAAGGTGCTAAACGTAACAGCATGGGCAGTGAGAAAGGCTGCAAAAGTTGCTCCACCAGCTGTAATAAACTAAACCTCGTTTCCATCCCAGAAAGGTCCAATAGCTTGATAAATGATACCTCTCTCTTTTTCATTCCCACCTAGGAAATGAAGAAAAAGAACCGGCGCTAAGGTCAAATCCATCGAGGGTAAAGTAGACGGCCCAGAGTGTACCCCATAATTACCATATGATTTGAAAGGTGTTATGTTCCATGATACCGACTCCTTTTAGATAGCTTTAACTACGGATTCTTTAGAACCTGTGTTTAAAGATTCTGGTCCCTTTCTGGCATGATAAGCTATTAATTAGAAGCAGATTATAACCGAGTATTCTGTAAATGATTATGAAGGTCGGTAAATTGACTCTAACCTAAACTCTGGAAAGAGGAGATATAGCATCTTTGGTTTTCATCAGATCACACACTATCCAATGTTGTCTACCGACTTCTATGACCATCCATCCTGCCTGAGCTGTAATATAAGGAATAGGAATATTCCACACTAGCATTCTTAAGAGTCCAGGACTATACTCGGATTGGTTCCTCTTAATAAAGGCAAGAATTAAAAGAATAGTGAAAAGGAAAACGATGCTGGTATTCTATCGTACTGGTTGTAGAGAGGATTATACCAACATAAATTTCTTGCAAGTTCCTGCCGTGTGATAAGTTGGTCTATAAACGTTTTTACGTTTCCATCCGATATGTCATAGAACTTTAATATTTCTAATGCCACTTTCAAAGGTGATATTTGACCAAAATGAAGGTATGGACTTAAGTCAGAGGTAACTTCCTTTGAAGGATTGCTTCTATATTCTGTATAGAGGTAACCTTTTCTCTATAAAATTTTTAATCTCCTTTTCGCCTCTTCTGTACCACCTTTGTAGAAGTTTTCAACGGTACTTACAGATTTACCTATTTCGAGGATTCTTGGATAATCATCTACATTTTCAAAATCTAAACTAAAAATATCAAAATCTACTGACCCTATCTTTGGCTCTATCCTTGGTACCTCTTTTAGAAAAAAGTTAACTAGACTATTTATAGCCTCTTTCTATAAATATAGGCATAATGTATCTGTTTTTTGATACAACATCTGTGGGAACAACGACATCACTTTCTACCCGGTAAACTGAACAGTTAACTTTTTTAACAATTTCTTCCCTCCATATCCTCTGAGTTCTAAGGCAGTTCTTACCAATTATCACTATAGCTGCGTCTTTTGATAACTCTAAACATACATCTATAAATGTGTTCTTTCTCAGGACAAATTTTACTCCCCCTTTCAAGTATGAACTTATAGTATCTTTAATTGGAATACCTGTATCTATCGGTTATGAGGAAAAAGACTATGGGAGCCTTATTAAGTCTATTATCCATAAATATTGGAAATTCGAGAGCATGATTAAATTCTTCTCGGTGTGTGGCTTCCATGCAGTATGATACATACTTGCCCTTTTCGTTTTTTCCTACCGTTTAGCTTTTGAATCTTTCTCTCAAACACATAAATCACTTACCACAATCTAAAATTTGAAAGGGAGCCAAAAGACCCCCTATTTTTCCATTTCCTCTAGAATCTCAATAGACTTTTCAGTCAAAGAACACCTCCCTTCTTTTTGTAAGAGGAACCAGCTTCTATCAGTTCTCTCAATGAACTTCTAACCTGAAATAGAGCCCTATCTGTCAATGATGCAATTTCTTCAGCACTCAATTCACCCCTCTCAAATATAAGTTTTATCAGACTCAAGGTTCTCTCTGAAAGCTTCCCATCTGGAGATACACAACCTTAGAATCTTGAGTTGCTAATAGTGTATTGACTTTATATCTAATTGATGTAAATTAATCAAACGTATGATTAAAGAGAGAGGAGGAAAGAGGTATGATAGAGGAGAGGATAGCTGTTCTGAAAGAGATAGCTAATAAAATGAGAAGCAGAAAAGAGGACTATGTGGAAGGTTTTGCAATGGATATAGGTGTAGCTGTAAAAATAGGGAGTGTGGAAGTTGATCTTGCTGTGGATTATCTACTTACCATGGAGGAAGAGATAGGGTATGTGTCAGGGAAAAGGCCATATGGTACTGTTGGGGGTATCCTTCCTTATGATGCTTCCACAATAATGTTTGCAAGGCTAGCTGGTTCAGCTTTTTTGGCTGGTAATGATGTTTGCGTGAGTTTCTCCTCTCTAACACCTTCTTCAAGGGATATAACCTTTGATATAGTAAGGGAAACTACCGATAGGATCCGTATAAACATGGAGATGGATAACAGAGAATTTGGCAATTACTGCACTTATGATAGCAAAGTGAGAGTTTTTTACATCTCAGGAGGTGATGAAGTTGGAAAGCTCTTTGAATCGAGAAAGGAATTCTTCGATAAGATAATTTTTGCTGGACCAAGTGGCATGCCCATATGTATAGTTGATAAGGATGTCAATATAGAGGAAGTTTCGGATTTTGTTGCTTATAGAGCTTTTTTGAATGGGGGGCAGTACTGCACAACAATAAAAAGAGTCTTGGTAAACAGTAAGATATACGATGGTTTTATGGAAAATCTTATCAATAGGACGAGCAAGATAAAGGTTGGTGATCCACTTGATCCAGAAGTAGACTACGGTCCTATCAAAGCAGAAAGAACTATAAAACTTTTCCTCAGGCTGATTGAGTCGATGAAGGGTAGAATAATTCTAGGAGGTAAGGTGGAAGAAGGAGGTTTCATACCACCTACGTTGGTTGAACTTGAGTATATACCC
>JAGDVO010000005.1:27595-62427 GCA_023269715.1 Thermosulfidibacter sp. | reverse complement strand
GCTATCATTTGTCCTAGACCACATGGTTCGTATCTTGAAGGCATAAGGAATATATCGCTTCCAGCATAAATTTTAGTTGATAATACCTCATCAAATCCTATAACAGCTTTCACCTTCCCCTTATATATCTTCTCAAGATCAAGACACATATCTTCATATCTTTTCTCACCTGTACCTAGAATCACAAGGCTCACTCCTTGGTTTACAAGATCTCCAGCTATTTGATGGACAAGATCTATTCCCTTTTGTTCGGCTAGCCTTGATACTATACCAGCTAAGATTTTATTCTCACCATCTTCTAGTTGGAGTTCTTCCATAAGTTTCTTCTTGTTTACGTATTTTTCTTCAATCGTGTTTATAGAATAGTTTTTGTAAATCCTTCTGTCCTTTTCTGGGTCCCATTCTTCGTAGTCTATGCCGTTTAGTATGCCTAGGAGTCTATCTCCCTTCGCTTTCAGCACGCCTTGTAGGCCGTATCCGTATTTTTCTGTTTTTATTTCTTCTGCATAGGTTGGACTTACTGTATTTGTATAATCGGAAAATATTATACCACCCTTCAGAAAGTTGATATTACCGTAAAACTCTATACCGTTTATGTGGAAAAGAGAAGGATCAAGATTGATTTCGTGCATCAAATCCTTCGGGAAAACACCCTGGTATGCTAGATTATGTATTGTAAGGAGTGTACCAGTTTCTATGAGAAAGTTATCATAGTAATAGTTGCTTTTAAGGTATACTGGTATTATAGCGGTTTCCCAATCGTTTACGTGTATAATGTCCGGCTTGAACTCAAGAGCCTTCATAGCTTCTATAGAGGCAAGCGAAAAAAAAGCAAACCTGTAACCATTATCGGGATAATCGCCATAGGGAGTACTGTATAGATAATCTCTATCGAAAAATTCGTCGTTTTCAATCAGATAAACCTTGACACCATAATTTTGCGTCTCTTTAATCTTTGTTATGAACGTTCTATTCCCTAATTTTATCCTGATTCTTTTACCTGTATCAATTATGGATTCTGCGTTTTTCTTTACGTGTCTATATAGGGGCAGGAATATTCTTACATCCATACCCAATTTCTTGAGGCTTTTTGGGAGTGAGGCTGATACGTCTGCCAGCCCCCCAGCTTTTGCTAGTGGGGTACATTCACTCGTTATGAAGGCTATCTTCATTCCTCTTCCTCCCTTTTTAGCTTCTTTAACTTTTTCTTAAGGAGTTCTCTTCTTACCTTTCCTATTCTGTCTATGAATAGTTTTCCGTTAAGGTGATCTATCTCGTGCTGTATAACTCTTGCATTAAGACCTGTAGCTTCAATTTCAAGTTCTCTGCCATCTAGGTCAAACCCTTTAACAAGTATCCTATAGGCTCTTTTCACTTCCGTCGTTATGCCAGGTAAGCTTAGACAACCCTCTTCCATTATCTCTTCACCTTCAGATTCAACGATAACCGGGTTTATAAGTATAAGTGGGTTCTTTTGATCCTCTGGGTAATTGGTATCGATAACAATTATTCTCTTCAACACACCTACTTGGGTTGCGGCAAGTCCTATACCCCTTGAGTTGTACATGGTTTCTAGCATATCTTGGCTTAATTTTACTATCTCACCGCCTATCTCGGTTACTTCCTTTGCTTTCTTCTTAAGAACTTCGTCTGGCCAAACCCTTATTTTCAAAATACCCATTATTCTTCCTCTTCGTTCTCTCCTTCACTTACAGCTTTTTCTTCAGTTTTCTCTTCCCGTTCTGATAGTTTTTCCTTTAGTTCTTTTATTTTAGATTCAACTTTGCTCATCTTTGTCTCAAGGCTTCTTATTTCTTCAATTATACCTTTTACTATCTCGTCTTCCTTTATATCTTCACCGGTTTTGAAAAGGTAGTTTATCCTTTCACCTAGTCTAGAGTGAAGTTTACCTATCTTCCTCTCTATGGATAGTTTTTCGAAGTTAAGCTGTGCTATATTTGCAGCTATTTTCCCTTTTTCCGCTATCTTTTGTATTGTCTTTTCTATGGATTCCTTCTTCATAACTTACCCTCCTATTTGTTTTATTGAACATAAAGCGATAACATGTTATTCGAAACAATAAACTTAAATTCATGATATATCTTAAACGGAGAAGGTGCAAGATGGATGAAAAGTTAATAGAGGCACAAGGATTGACAATCGACGAGTACAGGATGGCGGTTGAGAAACTGGGCAGGGAACCGAATATTCTTGAGCTTGGTATGATAGGGGTGATGTGGAGTGAACATTGCTCTTATAAAAGTTCTAAGATCCACCTTAAGAAGTTTCCAACTAGAGCTTGTTGGGTTATTCAGGGACCGGGTGAAAACGCTGGTATCATAGAAATTGATGATAAGCATGCACTTGTCTTCAAAATAGAAAGTCACAACCATCCATCGTATATAGAACCTTTTCAAGGAGCTGCAACAGGAGTTGGAGGTATACTGAGAGATATTTTCACAATGGGTGCAAGACCTGTGGCTCTTCTCAATTCCCTAAGATTTGGTAAACCTCATAAAGAGAAGAATAGATATATAATAAACGGGGTAGTTTCAGGTATTTCCTGGTACGGTAATTGTATAGGTGTACCTACCGTTGGTGGGGAGACCTTTTTCGCCGAATGTTATGATACTAATCCTCTGGTTAACGTGATGTGTGTTGGTATTGTCGAGAAGGATAAGATATTTAGGGCAAGAGCAGTTGGTGTTGGTAATCCTGTAATATACGTGGGTTCAAAGACTGGTCGTGATGGTATACATGGGGCAACGATGGCAAGTGAAGAATTCGATGAGGGGGTGGAGGAAAAAAAACCGAACGTTCAGGTTGGAGATCCATTCACCGGGAAGCTGTTACTTGAGGCCTGTCTCGAAGCTATGGAAAAAGGGCTGATCCTTGGCATTCAGGATATGGGCGCTGCCGGGTTAACCTGTGCCTGTTCTGAGATGGCTACAAGGGGTGGTACGGGAATGAAAGTTTACGTTGATAGGGTCCCTCAGAGGGAGAACAACATGACTCCCTATGAGATTATGCTATCTGAATCACAGGAGAGGATGCTTATAGTTGCCGAAAAGGGGAATGAGAGTAGAATTATGGATATTTTCAAAAAATGGGGATTGGATGCTGTTGTTATAGGCGAGGTTACAGACGATGGTTTGCTAAAGGTTATAAGTGGGGATAGTATAGTTGCAGAACTGCCAGCTAGACTCCTTACAGAGGATGCACCTATCTATAATAGAGCTTTTGAAAAGCCTTCTTATATAGATGAGGTTAATAAACTTAAAGAGGAAGAAGTTCCTCTACCACGTGATCTTAAAGAAGTTGCTATTAGACTACTTTCTTCACCTAATATTGCAAGTAAAAGGTTTATATGGCGTCGGTACGATCATATGGTTCAGACGAACCTATTGATTTTGCCTGGTAGTGATTGTGCGGTGCTAAGAGTGAAGGGATCTAAAAAGGGCGTAGCCTTATCGACCGATTGTAATCCGAGATTTTGTTATTTGAATCCCAGAGAAGGTGGTAAACAAGCTGTTGCTGAGGCGGCAAGGAATGTAGCACTAAGTGGTGCTATCCCAAGGGCGATTACTAACTGCCTTAATTTTGGTAGTCCCGAGAGACCGGATGTTATGTGGCAGTTTGTGGAATGTATTGAGGGTATGGCTGAGGCATGTAGGGTTTTGGAGACGCCTGTGACTGGTGGTAATGTAAGTTTTTACAACGAAACCATGAGTAGAAGCGTATGGCCCACTCCCACTGTAGGTATGGTAGGAATTGTGGATGACGTTGAAAAGGTCATAGATCAGTACTTTAAAGATAGTGGCGATATTATAGTACTTATAGGTGAACCTAAAGGTGAAGTAGGGGGAAGTGAATATCTTGAATTCATTCATTCTATTATAAAGGGACCTATACCGGAAGTCGATCTTCATTTGGAGAAAAAGGTTATAAATGCAATTGTTGAACTTGTGAATAGGAGGTTGATAAAATCAGCTCATGATGTCTCTTTAGGTGGGTTACTTATAGCCCTTTTTGAATCCTCCATCACTCCAAGGGGATTCATAGGTTGGGATGTTGAGATAGATCCTGTAATAAGAGAAGATTTATTGTTATTTGGTGAAGATCAACCTCTTGTCATAATTTCCCTTAGAGTTGACAGCTTGAAAGAGGTAGGAAGAATTCTCGAAAAGTATGGGTTACCCTATAGTATAATAGGTGTTGTAAGAAAGAGTGATAAGTGTAGGTTAAAGATAGGTGGAACTTCGTTAGTTTTTGATGAAACTGAAATTATAGAAAGTTACAGTTCACTTGATAGAATGTTTGGCTTATAAGTTTTATTTACTTTGTTGTGGTTTAATGTTAACTTTTTAATAAGATAGCGAAGAGTGAATTTTCCATGGTAGGGAAGAAGTATCTAGGCTTTGACATAGGATTAAGTGGCATAAAACTTGCGTATTTTTCTAAAGGTATATGCGGAGTTAAATGTGAGTTACTGGATTTTATTCCCTTTAAGGATGTTGACTTTTATGATTTAGAGATTGCGATTAGGGAGTACAGGATTTTTGATGCCATTATGAAAGTTATGGATCTTGTGAACTATAAAGGTAGAAAGATTGTGATACCTCTACCTGGTGATACTACAAGGGTCTTTTTGATCAGGGATGCTGGGGAAAGAGAGGACGATGATTATAAGGGGATTGTTCAGGAATTTGCAAGTAGGATTTTTGATGGTATAATTCCCATTGGACTCGAGGTGACATGGCACGTTTTGAGTAGAAAAAATGGTAAGGTTGATATTATCGGAGTTCTTTATAATTCTAGCGTCGTTGAGGGATTCAGAGAGTTTTTCTCGGCTTATACGGATCGCTTTGAGATAGAACCTGCTCCAGTTTCTCTTTATAACCTTTATTCCTTACTTGTCCCAACGTTTAGGAATGATAATAAGCATAAACTACTTTTACATTTGGGTGTTAGGGATGTGGTTATTTGTATCGTTTCAAGGGATGGGGATTTGTTATGTGGTAGGACGAGGAGTGAGTTGAATGTTCTCCCTGATGAGGGGTTAACCTTAGAAAAAGTTGCCCCCTATCTTGAAGAAGTTACAAGGGCTTTTAAGGATTTTATGTATAAAGTATGCTTTGAGGAATGCGATGATCTATCTGATTTTGATATCTACATAACTGGTGGTCCCGCTATTTCGTCTGTTCTGGTAGAGGCCTTTGAAGTTGTTTTAAGATTGAAAGTTAAACCCTTTAACTTTCTTACAAACTTTCCTTTTAAGGTTTATAAAGGAGTTCCTATAGATATTGCACCTAGATTCGCTCTCGCCGTTGGCGCTGTTATCTCGAGGATTTAAATTTTTTGCGTGGATGAAATTTTATGAAAAGTCTTTCGAGTTCAGGATTTGCTATGTGGGTGTAAATTTCGGTCGTCTTTATAGTTGTATGTCCTAGAAGCTCTTGAAGACTCCTTAGATCCAACCCACCCATCAAAAGGTGAGTTGCAAAGCTATGCCTTAGTACGTGCGGGGATATTTTGGAAATGGGTATGTTAGCTTTTTCTGCGTAGTTTTTTATTATCTGCCATATCCTCTGTCTTGTTAGTTTTATGTCCTTTCTGCCACAGAACAAGAAGGGACTATTCTTTTTCCTTATAGATAGATATTTCTTCAACCAGTAGATAGCTACGTCATTTATAGGAACTATTCTGTCTTTACCACCTTTACCTTCTCTTACTATGAGTAGCCTGTTTTCGAAATCCACGTCTTCTATTCTTAGACTTACCAGTTCGGATACCCTTAACCCACTTGCGTATAGGAGTTCTACTATTGCCCTATCTCTTATTCCAGTTTCGTTGGAGGTATCTATGGTTCCAGTGAGCCTATGAATTTCCTCTACAGTTAAATATTTTGGCAATCTATCCCAGACCTTAGGTCTTATGAGATCCTCTACCGGGTTTTCCTCTACGACTTTTCTTGCTTTTAGAAATTCGAAATATTTGTCTATACTGGATAATTTTCTCCTTATAGAAGTCGGATTTATTCCTCTACTACTTAAGTAGTATATAAAATCGACTATGGTATCTTTTTCAGGAATGGATTTGCCGGCAAAATCTATAAGCTGTTTTACGTCATTTATGTAAGATATTATGGTATTTTCTGATAGACTTTCGGTGTATCTCAGGTAATCTTCAAAATCCTTGATCCTATCCATGTTATCTATTCTTCTACCACGGATAGTTCAAGAAAAACTTTTTTACCGAACTTCTCCTCGAGTTCCTTCCTCGCAAGAGTACCAATACTCTTTATCATCTGCCCCTTTTTACCTACTACCATTGCCTTGATAGAAGGCTTATCAACCACTATTCTGGATCTAACATAAACCCTTCCCTTTCCAATATCTATCTCCTCAACCTCGACTTTCAGGTGCCTACCTGGTTCCCTCTTTATCAGCGTTAGAGCCTTTTCTCTTATTATATCATTTACAACCGGTATCTCCTTCGAATAGGTAAGATCCGGTGGAGGTGTGCCTTCTCTAGGCTTTAAGTACTTTAGGGTTGTTTTCAATAGTTCATCTATATTAGCTCCTCTTTTTGCAGAAATAGGTATGATTTCGTTCCAGTAGAATTCCTTTGAAATCTCATCTATAAATGGAAGTAGTTTTTCTTTTGGTATTCCATCTATTTTGTTTATAACTAGGAATATAGGAATCCTGTCTCTATAAGGGGCTAGTTGTTCGATGACCTTTGTGTCCTCTTTCGTTATACCTGTATGGGCATCGATAACAAAATATATTAGATCCGTATCTATCAGTTCTTCTTGACTTATAACCATTTGTATTTTTTCTTCTTCATCCCTTGCTTTAAGTATACCAGGGGTGTCTACAAAAAATATGGTAACGTCATGTATCACTTTCTTCCCCACTATGGCAAACGTAGTAGTCCCCGGTGTGGGGGTAACCCCTGCGACCTTATTTTCCACCAATCTGTTAAGAATGGTGCTTTTTCCTACGTTTACCTTTCCTATGATTGTAACTTTATTCCACTTCATGTATACACTATATATACTGGAGGTGGGTTTTTGGGAAGTCTGAAAAGTATGACTGGTTATGGAAAGGCTGTAAAGTCCATAAACGGCTACAATATCAAGATCGAGATGAAAAGTGTCAACCATAGAAACCTGGAATTAAACATCAAGATGTCAAGGGATCTTATATCCCTGGAAATGGATATTAGGAGTTTTATCTCGGAAAGAATTGCAAGAGGAAAGGTGGATGTATATATTCATGTAGAAATGGAAGGTTTGAAAGGTAAGGACATTAAATTTAATAAAGAGCTCATAAGGTATCTTTACGATAATGTTCAGAATCTCTGTCTAGAACTTGGTGTTCCTCAGCCGCCTTTATCCTACTTTTTGAGGGAGGCTTTTACGATCGGAACTACCTATGATGAGGAGCTCAAGAGTTTCATTATGGAAACTCTTGAAGAAGCAGTAAGCGATTTTATTGCCTTTAGAGAAAAGGAGGGTGAAAAATTGAAGAGAGATATTTTAACTAGGATTGAAAATGTAGGTAAGTTCATTGAAAAGGCAGAGTCGATAGCTGAAATTGCAATTAACGAAACTAAGGCCAAGCTTATGGAGAAGTTAAGAGAGCTCAATTTTGATGAGGCTCGTATAATGCAGGAAGTTATGGCAACCCTTACTAAGATCGATGTTAATGAAGAGCTGGTTAGATTGAGAAGTCATGTTGATTTCTTTTTAAAGACTCTGGAGGAAGGTTCTCCTTGCGGGAAGAAACTCGACTTTATAGCTCAGGAAATGCTAAGAGAAGCTAACACCCTAGGTGCTAAGATTGCCCATGCCAAGCTTAGTTATATAGCTGTCAACCTCAAGACTGAGATTGAAAAGATAAGAGAACAGATACAGAATATCGAATGATACGCAGAAAGAGAGGAACACTTTTTGTGATTTCAGCTCCTTCGGGTACTGGTAAAACTACCATCATTAAAAGGCTTCTTTCTACTTTTGATGATATCTACTTTTCTGTTTCCTATACAACAAGACCCAAAAGGAACGGCGAGATAGAAGGGGTTGACTATGTTTTTGTTGATGAGAAAACATTTAAAGATATGGTAGAGGCTGATGAGTTCCTTGAGTATGCTGTTGTGTATGGTAATTATTACGGTACACCTAAGCGTCCTGTTTTGGAGAGGATTGAAAGGGGTATTGATGTCGTTCTTGATATAGATACTGCGGGTGCCATGTCGGTTAAGGAGAAAGTAGAAGATACTGTTCTAGTGTTCATATTCCCCCCTTCTATAGATACTCTCGTTGAGAGGTTAAGGCTTAGAGGGACGGAATCTGAAGAGGTTATGAGAAAGAGAATTTCCCAGGCTATGGTTGAGATAGAGAGGTCTAATATCTATGACTACTGGGTTCTTAATGACAGTATTGATAGGGCCTTTGAAGAATTGAAATCTATAGTTATTGCTGAAAGATGCAGGAGGAAGAGGTTTGAGCTATGGGGGATATAGGTCAGGTTAGTGAATTTATAAATGAGTTTGCAAGGTGGCTTTTGGTTGAAAGAGGTTTTTCTAAACACACTGTGAGGAATTACTGTGCCGATGTAGAGTTGTTATTCGAGGTGGCTGGTAATGATTTGAGCAAGATAGATGAGACAAAGATAGAGCTTTTTGTAAATTTCATGGCAAAACATGGTGCTAAGCAATCTAGTATAGCTAGAAGGTTGTCATCGATAAGGACTTTTTACAGATTTCTGAAACTAAAAGGTTTTATTGACAGCATGCCCATTTTGCATTTTAGAAAGCCGAGGGTTAAAAGAAAACTGCCTAACTATCTATCGGAAGAGGAGATGGCAAAGGCTTTTGAATCTGTCAAGGATCCACCCGAAAAAGCGATACTGGAAGTCCTTTATTCGACAGGGATAAGGGTCTCAGAATTATGTGCCCTTAATATAGACGATGTTGATTTGGCAGGTGGTAGAATAAGAGTTATTGGGAAAGGTGGGAAGGAGAGAATCGTATTTTTGACTGAGGAGGCTATGAAAAGTTTAAGGGAATATTTGCTTTTTAGACTAGAGAAGATCTCCAGGATGAAACAGGTTAATGAGGATACAAGGAGAGCCCTTTTTATAACTTCTAGGGGTAGGATTTCGGATATGACGGTAAGGAGGATACTAAAGAGGATATTTTCAAGGAGTGGTATAAAAAAGAGGGTTTATCCTCACCTCATAAGACATACCATTGCTACTCATCTACTTGAGGAAGGTATGAATTTAAAGGGGGTACAAACTCTCTTGGGACACAAGAATATACAAACCACGGAGGTTTACACGCATGTATCGCTTAGACACCTGCTTGAGATGTATAGAAGAGCCCATCCAAGGGGATCTGATAAAATCGACAACAGTAGTGGCGATAAGAAAGGACAACCGGATAGTAATGGCAGCTGATGGCCAGGTGACTTTGGGTTCTACTGTTGTAAAAACGAAAGCTAAGAAGGTTAGGAAAATATACAATAACAAGGTGCTTGTCGGTTTTGCTGGAGCTAGTGCAGATGCCATTACTCTCATGATGCGCCTTGAAGGCAAGCTTGAAGAGTATGGAGGTAATCTTGCAAGGGCTGTAGTTGAGCTTGCTAAGGACTGGAGAATGGACAGGATGCTGAGGAGATTGGAGGCCCTTATGCTTGTTGGTGACAGGGAACATCTCTTCCTAGTTTCTGGTAGTGGTGATGTACTTGAGCCTGACGATAATGTGGCTGCGATAGGTTCTGGAGGTCCCTTTGCTCTCTCAGCTCTGAGAGCTCTTATAAGGCATACCAATATGGATATAAGGGAGATGGTTATTGAGGCTCTGAGGATTGCAGCTGAGATATGTATATATACGAACCACGAAATTGTTGTGGAGGAGCTTTAAATGGAAAAATACAGCGTCCTAACTCCTAGGGAAATTGTGGAGGAACTTAATAAGTATATAATAGGCCAGGAAAAAGCTAAAAAGGCTGTTGCTATAGCCCTTGCAAATAGGTGGAGAAGACAGAAATTACCGCCTGAAATTAGAGAGGAGGTTCTCCCTAAGAATATCCTAATGATAGGTCCGACTGGTGTTGGGAAAACAGAAATTGCAAGAAGGTTAGCAAAACTCACAAATGCTCCCTTTATAAAGGTTGAGGCTTCCAAATTTACCGAAGTTGGGTATGTTGGTAGAGATGTAGAATCAATAATAAGGGATCTTACAAGGGTGGCAGTAAGGATGGTTAAGGAGGAAAAAGAGAGGGAGATCCTGGATAAGGCGAAACTGCTTGCTGAGGAGAGAGTTTTGGATTTACTTCTACCACGTTCAGGCTATAATTACCCTGTAGATAGTTCGGAGTCTTACAAGGCTACGAGGGAGAGATTCAGGGAGATGTTAAGAAGTGGTGTCTTGGATGGTAGGATGGTGGAGATAAAGGTGGAGGATAAGGCCAATATTCCTGTGATGATAGAGATGGTTCCGATAAGTGGTATGGAAGATATGGATCTTGGGCTAAAAGATCTTGTAAGTAGCTTATTTCCGAAGAAAATGAAGAGTAAGAGAGTTACAGTTAAAGAGGCTTTGGAATACTTTACAAGGGAAGAGGCTGAGAAGTTGATCGATATGGATGAGGTTATAAAAGAGGCTATTCATAGAGTTGAGAATATGGGGATAGTTTTCATAGATGAGATAGATAAGATTGCAAGTAGAGAAAGAACAGTTGGTCCTGATGTTTCTAGAGAGGGTGTTCAGAGGGATCTTTTACCCCTTGTGGAAGGTACGACGGTGAATACCAGATATGGTGTTGTAAGGACCGACCATATACTCTTTATCGCTGCTGGAGCTTTTCATGTTTCAAAACCTTCCGATTTGATACCAGAGTTGCAAGGAAGGTTTCCTATAAGGGTTGAACTTGATCCTCTAACAAAAGAGGATTTTGTTAGGATTCTTACGGAACCAGAGAATGCACTTACAAAGCAGTACAGAGCTCTTCTTTCTGTCGAGGGTGTTGAACTTGAATTTACTCAGGATGGAATAGAAAGGATAGCGGAGATAGCAGTCCTTCTAAACGAAAGGCATGAGAACATAGGTGCAAGAAGGCTTTATACTGTAATGGAGAAACTGCTGGAGGATGTGTCTTTCTGTGCTCCAGAATTAAGGGGGCAAAAAGTAGTTATAAACAGGAATTATGTTGACGAAAAGCTACAGGATATAGTTAAAGATGAGGATCTTTCACGTTACATCCTTTAGAGAGGTTTTATTTTGGTAGAGTGGATTATGAATCTACTTGTTGTAGTTCCTGCTGCTTTATTCTCCATTACAATCCATGAAATTTCCCATGGTTATGTAGCTTATCTCTTGGGAGATCCTAGTCCTTATCTTGCGAAGAGACTGACCCTTAACCCTATAAGGCATATTGATCCTCTTGGCCTACTGGTACTTGTGCTTACGAGGACCTTTGGGTGGGCAAGGCCTGTACCTATAAATCCTGCCAATTTCAGGAATATAAAAGCTGGAATTTTCCTGGTTTCTCTGAGTGGACCCCTATCGAATTTTACTATGGCTGTTATTCTGACCTTTGTTTTTAAACTCCTTTTGAAGTTTCATCCCCCACTTTTGTTCGACGTTTATAATTACCTTGTAAATGGCTGCATGGATCTAAGTGCTTTTAAGGAGAGGCTGCTTTTACCGATCGGAATAATGATATTTGTAGCTATCATAATAAACCTTTCTCTAGCCATATTTAATCTTATCCCTATTCTACCTCTTGATGGGGGAAGGATCTTATGGAGTATTTTGCCTGGTCCTATTGCGAGTGGATACGAAAAAATGGAACCTTTTGGTCTGATTATAGTTGTTTTACTTTTGTTTTTCTTCCATCTACCCAAGTATATAGGTATTGTTATTTTTAAGGTTGTAAACCTACTCTTTTCGATATAATCTGGAGATTTGCAAAATGTTTATGTCCATATTATAAAGTCTCCAAGAAGTTCTGAAGGAGGAAGTCTATGAGTATCTTTGGAAAAATACTTGAAAAGATAATAGGAACAAAGAACGAAAGGGAGCTCAGGAAACTTTGGCCTGCAGTGAGGAAGATAAACGAGGTCGGCGAAGAGATTGCAAAATTGAGTAATAAAGAGCTCGCCAAAAAAACCGAGGAGTTCAAGAAGAGGTTGGAAGATGGAGAATCCCTTGATGATATTCTAGTTCCTGCTTTTGCAGTAGTAAGAGAAGTTGCCAAAAGGACACTTGGTATGACCCATTTCGATGTACAGCTTTTGGGAGGTATTGTGCTACATCAGGGTAAAATTGCCGAGATGAAGACTGGAGAAGGTAAAACCCTTGTTGCAACTGCTCCTGCCTATCTCAATGCCCTTTTAGGAAGAGGAGTCCATATAGTTACTGTCAACGATTATCTTGCGAAAAGGGATGCTCTCTGGATGGGTCCTATCTATCTCTTTTTGGATTTGACCGTTGGGGTTATCCAGCATGATGCCAGTTTTTTAGTTGAGTGGGAGGATAGAGAGACGTTTAGAACAAAGCTGGTTCCCTGTTCTAGAAGGGATGCTTACCTTGCCGATATCACCTACGGACAGAATAACGAGTTTGGCTTCGATTACCTTAGGGACAACATGGCTTGGGATATATCCGAGTGTGTACAGAGGGAGTTGTATTATGCGATTGTAGATGAGGTTGATAGCATTCTGATAGATGAAGCTAGGACTCCACTTATAATATCCGGTCCAGCTGAGGAGAGTGTTGAACTGTATAGAATAGTTGATATGGTTGTTAGAGGTCTTAAAAGAGGTGTTCATTATGAAGTTGATGAGGAGAGAAAGCAGGCTCTTCTCACCGATGAGGGTGTGAACGAGATAGAAAAGAGATTAGGTATAAAAAATCTTTACGATCCCATTCATGCCAACCTGGTGCATAAGATAACGCAGGCTCTCAGAGCTCATGCTATATTTAAGAGAGATGTGGATTATGTTGTTAAGGACGGCGAGATTGTGATAGTTGATGAGTTCACTGGTAGACTTATGCCGGGTAGAAGATGGAGCGATGGTCTTCACCAGGCTATAGAGGCAAAAGAAGGCGTTCCAATAAGAGCAGAGAATCAGACACTAGCTACCATAACTTTTCAGAACTACTTTAGAATGTACGAGAAGCTTGCCGGCATGACTGGTACTGCGGAAACTGAGGCGGAGGAGTTTTTGGAGATTTATGGTCTTGAAGTTGTGGTTATCCCTACACACAAACCTATGATAAGGATAGATTATCCCGATGTCGTTTTTAAGACGGAGAAGGAGAAGTGGGAGGCTGTGGTTAAAGAGATAGAAGAGTTACATAAAATAGGAAGGCCCGTTTTGGTTGGTACTACTTCCATTGAGAAGTCCGAAAAACTATCACAGATGCTCAAGAAAAGGGGTATAAAGCATAATGTTCTTAATGCTAAGTACCATGAAAGGGAAGCAGAGATAGTGGCACAAGCTGGTAGACTCTATGCTGTTACTATCGCTACGAATATGGCAGGTAGAGGAACGGATATCATGTTAGGTGGGAACCCAGAGTTTCTAGCCAAGGATGAACTAAGAAAGAAGTACGGTACCCTTGAAGGTATTCCTGCAGAGGAGTGGAAAGCTACCTTGGAAAAGTGGAAGAAAATTACAGAGGAAGAGAGGAAAAAAGTAGTAGAGCTTGGTGGTTTACACATAATAGGAACGGAAAGGCACGAGGCTAGAAGGATAGACAATCAGTTGAGAGGAAGAGCTGGAAGACAAGGTGATCCTGGTTCGAGTAGATTCTATCTTTCTCTGGAAGATGATCTTTTGAGGATTTTTGGTGGTGATAAATTGAAAGCCTTTATGGAAAAGATTGGAATGAAGGAAGGCGAGGCTATAGAGCATCCATGGTTAACAAAGGCTATAGAGAATGCCCAGAAAAAGGTGGAGGCTTATAATTTTGAGATAAGAAAATATCTCCTTGAGTATGATAGTGTCATGAACAAACAGAGAGAGGTAATATACGGTTTGAGGAGAAGGATACTTGTAGGAGAAGATCTGAGAGAAGAGATCATGGCTATGGCTGAAGATGTCATGAGGGATATAGTTAGTGAGGTCTTTGCTAGTGGTGATCCTGATTATGAGAAGCTCTTGAAGAAAGTGAAGGCCATATTTGGTATGAATCTGGAGCTAGAGGAAATAAGGGGTAAGAAGAAGAAAGAATTAGATGAATTCCTAGCGGGAAAACTGGAGGAAGCTTACAGGGAGAAGGAGGGTAGGATAGGTAGAGAAGAGATGGCCAAAGTAGAGAGGATGGTTTTACTCTACTATCTAGACCTTCTATGGAAAGAGCATCTACATGCTATGGATTACCTGAGAGAAGTAGTGGGATTGAGAGGATATGGTCAAAAGGATCCCCTTCATGAGTATAAGAGGGAAAGCTTTATTTTATTCTCCGAAATGTTGAACAACCTTAAATTAAAGTGTGTAGAATCCCTCTTTAAAATGGAGGTAAGGGAAAGGGATATAGGGGAGGTTTCCGAAGAGGAAAAGGTGGAAGTGGAAGATCTCAAAGAGGAGAGGGTTGTAGTGGCTACCACCAGTAGCTCAACCCGGAGAAAAAAATATGTGGAACATCGGGGAGATGGTAGGGTTAAAAATGAACCTGTCAGGGTAGGCAAAAAGATAGGTAGAAATGATCCTTGTCCTTGTGGTTCGGGTAAGAAGTATAAATACTGCTGTGGTAGGCACTAAAGCTATATTTGGTTATAGAGGGGGAAGAGAAAATCTTCCCCCATTACCTTTGTTTTTACTTCATTACTGCTTCTTTCAATTCCTTGCCAGCCTTAAATTTAGGTACCTTGCAACCCGGGATTACGATCTCTTCCCTTGTTCTGGGGTTTCTTCCCTTCCTTTCAGCTCTTTCCGCTACATAGAATGTGCCGAAACCAACGAGCGTTACCTTATTACCGTTTTTAAGAGCATCGGTTATCGCTTTGATAAATGCGTTGAGAGCTTTCTCAGCATTTGCCTTTGTGATACCAGCCTCTTTTGCTATTGCACTTACCAACTCGGCCTTTGTCATGATCTACCTCCCTTTGTTGTTTTTCTAATTAACAAATATTGTTATATAAAAGGATTTGTCAAGTGGGTTCACAATGTTTTATGGCAATTTTTAGGCAAAATGCCTCTCTTCTATAATATAAACATGTTTTATTCTGGAGGTGAGTTATGATTGGTTTTATCGGGTTTGGCATGATGGGAGAAGCTTTTGCCAGAGCTATTTCTAGTCAAGTTACTGATAATATTATAGTTTTTGACAAGAGTTTTGAGAGACTTGATATTGCATCAAACAAATATGGTTTTAAAATTGTAAGAAGAATTGATGAAATATTTGAGGTTTCTTCTATTATCGTTATTGCTGTAAAACCGCAGAGCCTTGGTGATCTTGAAGAGTACTTTAGGAGTCATGATTTTAAGGGTAAGACTGTTATTACCATGGTTGCTGGTATTAGGTCGAGTTATTATGTTGAAAGATTTGGTTTAGATAGACTTGTGAGGATAATGCCAAACGTTACAGTGACTGTTGGTTCAGGAGCTATTGCCGTTTCTTTTATAGGTTCCTTTAATAGAGAGGAGATTGATGAAATTTTGAGACTTTTGTCCGCTGTAGGGAAAGTGGTCACAGTAGATGAGTCACTTATGGATGCGGTTACCGGATTAAGTGGTAGTGGACCTGCCTTTGTTGCGATCATACTGGAAGCTTTTGTAGATGCTGGAGTTAGGGTAGGTTTACCCAGGGATGTCTCTAAGAGTTTAGTTTTATCTACTTTCAGGGGAGTAATAGAGATGATCGAAAAACTGGGCTTATCCACTAGGGAAGTTGTAGAAATGGTTACCTCACCTGGAGGTACTACTATAGCGGGAATTCATGCTCTTGAAAGGGGTGGTTTGAGGGGTATTATTATGAATACGGTCTTTGAAGCTTATAACCGTTCCAAGGAGCTAGGAGGTACAGGTGGTAGATAGGATAATTATAAAAGGTGCAAGACAGCACAACTTGAAAAATATAGATCTTGAAATACCGAAAAACAAACTTGTTGTGATAACGGGTGTATCTGGCAGTGGTAAAAGTTCTCTTGCCTTTGATACCATATATGCTGAGGGTTATAGGAGGTATGTTGAATCTCTTTCGAGCTATGCGAGGCAGTTCCTCGAAATTATGGAAAAACCAGATGTGGATGCCATATACGGGTTAACGCCATCTATAGCTATAGATCAGAGGTCACTCTCTACTAATCCGAGGAGTATAATAGCCACCGTGACCGAGATATACGATTACTTGAGATTGCTATTTGCTCGCTGTGGGGATCTTATATGTCCCAACTGTGGTGTCCCAGTTGAAGGTAGAACCGCACAGGAGATAGCTCAAATAGTGATTTCTGGATTTTCTGGTGAGAAGGTGATGATACTTTCACCTATCATAACCGGAAGAAAGGGAGAGTTTAAGGATATCTTCTTGAAGCTCAGAAAGGAAGGTTTTGTAAGAGTAAGGGTTGATGGTATTTTTTACAGGTTGGATGAGGATATTCCGTTAGATAAGAACAAGAAGCATACTATAGAGGCTGTTGTTGATAGGGTGAAGGTAGTGAAAGATGAGAAGAGTAGAATAGTGGATAGTATAGAGATTGCCCTTAAACTATCTAACGGTATTGTAAAGGTCTTGGTTGGTGATAGGGAATATCTCTATAGTGAGAATTTTTCGTGTCCTCAGTGTTCCTTTTCTCTGGGGGAGATATCTCCCAGGATCTTTTCCTTTAATTCTCCCTACGGTGCATGTCCCAAATGTAAGGGTATAGGTTATGAAGCTACGATAGATCCCTATCTTGCTATAAGGGAGGATCTTTCAATAGAAGAGGGAGCTATTATACCTTGGAGGGATTCTGATTATTGGTCTGATATTCTTCTATCCTTTTGTAAGGCTTACGATATTCCTGTGGATGTTCCCTTTAAGGATCTACTCGAAGAGCAGAAAAAGCTGATAGTAGAAGGTACGATAGAGCCGGTTGAACTTACCTTTAGGTACAAAGGTGAGAGGAATTTTATAGGTTCCTATGATGGCCTACGTTTCTATCTCAGAAGACGGCTGGAAAATGGAGACGAGACTGCCTATCAGTACATTGTTAAGAAAGTCTGTGATGTTTGTGGAGGTAGTAGGCTAAGAAGGGAAAGTCTTGCTGTTAAAATAGAAGGTAGATCTATATGGGACGTGGTTAGGATGTCGGTGGACGAGGCTTATATGTTCTTTAAGGGACTTTCCTTTAAAGGTGTTAAGGCTGAAATAGCTGGTAAGATACTGAAAGAGATAATTTCAAGACTTTCATTTCTGAAGGAAGTGGGGGTTGGTTATCTTACTCTTGATAGAGAGGTTGCAACCTTATCTGGTGGAGAGGCCCAAAGAGTTAGACTTGCAACTCAGATAGGTGTTGGGTTATCCGGAGTTACCTATGTTCTTGATGAGCCGACGATCGGCCTTCATCCGAGGGATGTCGAAAGGTTGGTAAATAATTTAAAGAGGATAAGAGACCTTGGCAACACTGTGATAGTCGTTGAACATGAGAAATTGGTTATAGAAGAGGCGGATTATATAGTCGATCTTGGCCCGGAGGCTGGGGAAAGAGGAGGCTACTTAGTTTATGCAGGTGAACCTTCTGGTATCCTTAATGCTAAAGATTCCATTACAGGGGCTTATCTTTCAGGTAGATGTGAGATTGTCATTCCTGAAAAGAGAAGGGAACCTAAAGGTTATATAAAGTTCTTTGGAGTGACACATAGAAACCTCAAAAATATAGATGTTGAAATTCCTCTAGGCACCTTTGTATGCGTGACTGGTGTATCTGGTAGTGGTAAGAGCTCTCTGATTTGTGAGGTTGTGTACCCTGCTATTTACAATAGGTTATATAGGGGTAAGTTGCAGGAAGGAGCGTACAGGCGCTTTGAAGGTGTGGAGGGTATAGATAGGGTTATATTTGTTGATCAATCTCCAATTGGGAGGACTCCAAGATCAAATCCGGCCACTTATATAGGTTTGTTTACACATATAAGGGAGCTTTTTGCTGAAATGCCACTTGCCAAGGCGAGAGGTTATAAACCTGGTAGGTTTTCCTTTAACGTGAAGGGTGGTAGGTGTGAGAAGTGTAAGGGAGAAGGTGCTATTAAGGTTGAGATGCATTTCATGCCCGATGTATATGTCACCTGTCCCGAGTGTAAAGGTAAGAGGTATAGTGAGGAGACCTTGCAGGTTACTTTTAAAGGTAAAAATATAGCCGATATTCTAAACATGACGGTTGATGAAGCTGTAAACTTTTTTGAGAATCAGCCTCAGATTTTGGCAAAATTAACTGTTTTGAAACAGGTCGGACTTGGTTATATAAGACTTGGACAACCGGCAACTACCCTTTCTGGAGGGGAGGCTCAGAGGATAAAACTTGCAAGAGAACTGTCCAAGAGAGCTACGGGTAATACTCTATACATAATGGATGAACCGACTGTTGGTTTGCATATGGAGGATGTTAAAAAACTGATAGGGGTTTTGCATATGCTCGTCGATAGGGGTAACACTGTGGTAGTTATAGAACATAATCTCGATGTAATAAAGAACGCGGATTTCGTTATAGATCTCGGGCCAGAAGGCGGAAATGATGGTGGATACGTTGTTGCCTATGGTAGACCAGAAGATGTTGCTTTGAAGGAAGAATCCTATACTGGTAGGTTTTTAAGAAGCGTAATTTATTCTTCTGTAGGGAAGATGTAGGTAGGCGCTTTTATAATTCTCTTTATCAGGTTAAATATGCCCTTTCCAATCAGTGAGGGATCAAGCGGTGTAATTTGAGGGTTGTCGATATTACCACTTACTCTAAATGGTATAGAAAGTAAGGTTTTGGATTTTCCTAAAAATACTGGTCCTATGATGGGCAATTTTGCCAGGATCTTATCAAAAGTGGAAAATGGTGCAGCAAGGATCGTCATATTAAGGGTTTGGTCTTTCAAATTGATTTTACCTTCACTCCATATCTTGAGTGCATCACTGTCTATGTAAGAATCCCTTATCAGTATTTTGTTACTCTTAAGTTTGGCCTGAACTATCAGATAGTTGTATTCAAACCCTTCTTTCGTTAAATCCCCAAATTGAAGGGATAGTATTTTGTAGAGATTCAGGATTTCAAGTAGTTTTACTATGACCGTTAATTTGTGTATTCTTCCTTCTTCCGATATGAACTGTATTTCACCACTAGAGTTTTCAAAGTTATCTAGGCTTTTCCCTTCCACATTTATATCGATTACGTAACCATAAGTTCCAGTTATTGTTTTTTCGGGTTTCCTTGTAAGACAAGTTATCGTTTTGTGGAGATCACCGTTACCTTCTCCTTTGATACTCAGTTTTTGGTAAGAATCTTCTATATAAAGGTTTGTATTGAATTTTATTCCGCACAAATCTGTATTTTTTGTTAGCACTGATAGCGTTGTATTACCATCTATTTTGATTGTTAAGTTACCGTTGAGATTTTTAAAAGTTCTGTCGAATAATTTTGCATTTGAAAAGTCAAAGTTTATTGTAGCAGAGATTGCCGGAAGTTTTACTTTTTTCTCTGTTTCTTTTTTTCTTCTTAGTTTTGAGAGTATCAAATCTATGTCTAATGCTTTACCTTGTAGGAATAAATCTGCAAAAAATTTATCATTAATCCTTTCTATTTTTCCAAAACCTCCTGCGTTACCATATGAACTTTCAATGAATATAGATGTTATTTCTAGAGTGTTACCAGAATAACTGGTAGTAAAGTCTATTTTGTTGCTATCTAGTATTAAGCTATTTACATCAACCGTTCCATTTGCTGTAAATTTATAAGGTTCTTTTGTTGAAATTTTAAAGAAAATATCAGGTTTTATATAGTTAAAACTAGGCACTTCCATTTTCACTGTAAATGCTTTATTCACACATTTTCCTGTAATTATACCTTTCAATGTTCCTTCTATCTCGCCTTTTTCTTTATTGTAGACTACATTCCCATTTATTCTACTATCGTTACACTCTAGTATCACATTTCCTTTTATCTCGTTGTCTATAATCATATCTTTGATAGTTAGTTTTTTATCTTTGCTTTCTATGTCTATATTACCAGATAGTAAGTTTTTGTTTACATCTATATCTAAATTTACTGATACGAGATCTCCTTTCTTTGGAGTGATAGGAGGCTCTTCTTTTGTGTATTTTGCTATGATATTTTCTATATATCTAGTGTACTTTGTCTGTCCTATAATTTTTAATTTGTCAGATTCAAGATTAAAGATAATTTGATTTATGTAAAAATCCTGCTCATTATCGGATATTCCCTTTAGTTTCTGTATTTTTATATCTTTAGGATAATTTATAGCCATGTTTGAGCTTTTAATACTTATAGTTTTGGTTGGTATGGATTCATCTAGAATTTCTATTTTTGTATCTTTAAGGATACAGTCTCCACTTATACTAGTTAAATTATTGTTACTAATTGTGAAGTTTAATTTTTCTATATCTATGGTACCGTAATCGATTTCAAGCTTTCTTTTGAAATTTTTTATTAAGTCTTTATATATTTTTTCTTTTTTAAAATCTTCTATACGTAGGATACCATCATTTAAACTTACAATATGAGTTAATCCGTCGCTTTTAAGTTCTAAAGATTTAAATAGCATGAAATTGGATGAGATATCGCTGGTTTCTATATGTATATCGCTGTTTTTTATATTAAAGATTCCTTTTCCTAGTTTGATTTCACTTTGTATGATATTTATATTGGTATTTACATTTCTAAAAATTCCATTAATTGATATAGAAAAAGTCTCCTTATTACTTACAGTAATTTTCCCTTCTATATCACCGCTATACACTTTTATTATGTTGTTTAGTTCTCTTATTTTATCTATTTTTTCAAAGATAGAATTTAGTCTATCCATACTTCCATAGAAGTTTACATCCGCGATAAATGGTAAGTTTTTTTCAAGGATATTCATGGTAAAATTACCATTCAGGTTTAGCGATTCTAAAGATCCCTTTGTTATGATAGTACCAAGTTTTCCTTCTTTTAATAGAATCTTCCCATCTACGTTACATTTTAAATTGGTAGATGGTATATTTACTTCTGAGTTTTCAATATATCCATCTATGTATATTTTTTTTACATCAAAATCTGTATTTAGTGGTATATCAATACTGATATTTGTATTTTTAAGTGTTGCATTGCTAACTATCTTTGATATTTTGTCTATAACATCAACGTAGTATATTTTTAATACTAGATCATATAAGTTTTTAAGTTCTGCTTGTTTAATAGTTCCAATTATTTGTATTTTGTTACTGTCTATGATTAAATCTATGTTAGCTACATTATTTTTATTGTTGAGTTCAGCTAGTCCTTTCTCGTTACTTATTTTGATTTCTTTTATAGAAATTTTAAAATTCGAAGTTTTCATGTTTCCTATAAAGTCCAGATTTTTTATGGAAACTAGATTTTTGTTCTTAAATAGTGTGATATCAGGTAATTTTAGATTGATGTTTTTTGATAGTTCTATTAGTTTTTTTGTATCTATTTTTAAATCTATTAATTTTAGAGTGAGTGTGTAGTTATCGTAACTTCCATTTGCTTCTAAATTATCGTTACCTGCTATCTTTGCTTTTATATAGAAATCTTTGTTATCTTCAAATTCAGCATTATCTATATATATATTTGATGTTAATACTTTAACTTCTAAATTTTTGATAACTATTTTTTTGAAGGGTGTTTCGATGTTTTTTGGAATTTCTTTTCTTTTTTCTGAAGGTTTTATTAGTTTAATATATATTAATCCGTCATCTACTTGCATCTTGTTTTCTCTTCTTTCCCTTTCTAATTTGATTTTATTGATATTTGCTTGAAGATCATTTCCATCAATTTGAAGTTTTTCTATAACAATTTTGCCGTTGATTATATCTGTATTTATTTTTTTATAGTGGATATCATAGCCGGTGATACTTTTGAGTATAGAATTTATCTCTTTTTTTACCACACTACTATTTAGAATATCATTTATGAATACAATACACATTAAGAATAAAATTACTATTCCAAAAAAAACTAAGGCTGAATATTTGTAAACTCTTCTTGCCATGTTTTTATAAGCTTAACGATTTCTTCTACTTCAATGGTATTCATACAATTGTAGTATTTGCAAGACTTGCAGTTTCCATTACAGGGATCTATCTGAGGCTTTACGAGATATGCTCCCTTATATTCGTATCCCCATCTTTTTGGATTTACTGCTTTTCTTGGATCAAATATTTGGATCATAGGTTTTTCAAAGACTCCTCTTATGTGCATTGGTCCTGTGTTGTTGGTTATAAAAAGATCCATTTCCTTTATTGTAGCCATAAGTTCTCTTAAAGTCAATTCCTTACCAATGTACCATTCTTTAAATTCACTCACTAAATTTCTTTCATTGGGACCTAACAATACAACTATTGTTAATTTCATGTTTTCTATTTTTTCGATTAATTTTTTGAATTTTTCTAGAGGCCATCTTAATTCTTTTCCACCACCAGGATATATTCCTATGACAGGCTTTTTGTACTTTGAAATTATCTTTTTTCCTATTTCTATTTCTTCTTCTGTTAAGTAGAGTTTAGGTTTTGTGTACTCTATATCCGGAAAAAGTCTTTTTGCTATATCTATGTTATATTCCCATTCTTTTTTTTCGGCTTTTGATCTTCTTGGATAAACCACATTCTTAAACATGAACTGGTATATTCTAAAACCAGGAAATATCACTTCTTTGATCCCGGAAAGCTTTATAGCTAAACTTATTTTAAAGTTTGGAAATAGTATAATTGCTCTGTTTATATCATTTTCTTTTAAAAATCTTATTATTTCCTTTGTTTTTGTTTTATCATCTATACTTATGTGTCCATCTATTTTAGGATGGTTTTTTATTACGTCTTCTGCATATTTACTTGTTATATAGTATATTTTTTCATCAGGATACTTACTTTTTATAGCTTCAACCACAGAAAAAGATAGAATCAAATCACCTATTTTATCAGGTCTTACTATTAAAGTTGCCATTTATTTACCTATGCAGAACTTTGAAAATATTGAATTCAAAATGTCCTCTGTTGTAATTTCTCCTATTATCTCTTCTATACTTCTTATTGCTTCTTTTACTTCAACTGAAATTATGTCGAGCAGTTCTTTGTTTTTTATTCTTTCTATTCCTCTTTCTATGAAGGATTTAGCTCTTATTAGGCAGTTATAGTGTCTTTCATTTATATAATACTTAATGTTTTCGTTTTTCAATGAAAATTCTTTTATTTTTTTCTTCAGGCTTTCTAATCCTATCTTTTCTTTAACAGACAATTTTATTACGCTGTTAAACTCTTCAAACATATCTTCTTTAATTTTTTCACCTTTATCTAATTTGTTTAGTACTACTATTACGTTTTCTTTTTTCTTGTCTATTAATCTCAATATGAATTTATCATCTTCTCCTAGTTCTTCAGAAATATCAAACATTGCTATTATAATGTTGCCTTCTTCAAGTTTTTCTAAGCTTTTTTCTACTCCAATTTTTTCGACAGGATCTGTAGTTTTTCTTATCCCAGCTGTGTCTATTATTCTAAAAAATACACCATCGATTTCTGTAGTTTCTTCTATAGTATCCCTAGTTGTACCAGGGATATCTGTTACTATTGCTCTTTCTTTTTCTAATAATGCATTTAGGAGACTTGATTTACCAACATTTGGCTTACCTATTATCACGACCTTTAAACCCGTTTCTATTATTCTTGATTTTTCATAATCTTTTAACATTTCTTCTATAGTTTTATAGATTTTATGTAGTTTCTCTTCTATCGATTTAACATCTACCTCTTGTGCATCCTCTTCGAAATCTATGGTAGCTTCTATATCGCTTGTGACATCAAGGAGTGTTTCCTTTAATTCTTTAAATTTGCCACTCAGGTTCCCTTTTAAGTTCTCTAGGGCACATCTATAGACTATTTCGTTTCGTGCTTCTATAATATTAGCTATAGCCTCTGCTTCTATGAGATCTATCTTGCCGTTGAGAAAAGCTCTTTTGGCGAATTCTCCCCTTTCTGCAACTCTAGCTCCGAGTTTAATAAGTAGTCCCAGGATCCTATTTGGAACTATGAGACCACCATGAGAGATTATTTCTGCCATATCTTCTCCTGTAAAGCTTTTCGGTGCTCTATAAAATATCAGGGTTACCTCATCTATCACCTCGTCGTTAGTGGGATCTACTATAAAACCGTAGTATACCTTTCTTTCTTCAAATTTGTCCATTTTGGCTAAGCTCTTTCCCTTTCTAAAAACTTCCCTGATTATACTCTCAGTCAGAGGTCCACTAATCCTTACTATTGCTAGAGCTCCTTTTCCAGTAGGTGTAGCTATGGCTGCTATTGTGTCTAGTTCTTTATTTATAGACATGTTTTATGGCCAGCTGTTCGAATATGCTTATTATGTTGTTTACAAGAAAATATAATACCAGTCCCGATGGTAGATTCAGGAATATTATGGTTAGTAAGATGGGCATGCCGTATGTCATCATCTTCTGTGTTCCGTCTGTGTCTGGTGTTGATGTTATTAACTGCTGGATGAACATGGTTATTCCCATTACTATTGGTGTTAAGTAGTATGGATCCTTTGATGATAGATCCGTTAACCATAGGATAAAGGGAGCATGTCTCAGCTCTATGGATATAGCTATTGTCTTGTAGAGAGCAAAAAAGACTGGGATCTGTAAAAAGAGGGGTAGACAGCCACCAAAGGGGTTTATTTTGTGTTTTTTATAAAGTTCCATCATAGCCTGGTTAAGTTTAGCGGGATCATCTTTATACATCTCCTTTATCCTTTGGATTTCTGGCTGTAATTCTCTTAGTTTGTTCATAGATTTGTATCCCTTCACCGTCAGAGGATGTAGTAATATTTTAACAAATACCGTAAGAAGTATTATCGATACTCCCCAGTTGGGGATTATCTTGTAGAAGAAATGCATAACTGCAAGTAGTAGTTTGGATATAGGGGCAAAAACACCATAGCGAATATTATCCTCTATGCCGAGTGTTTTCAAAAGATAATAGTCCTTTGGTCCTACGAATAACAGCGCCTTGAAGGAGTTTTGGGAATATAAGTATATCTCGTAGTTCTCATCGTCGTGTTTTATAACACTGGCTTTTAATCGATTTTCAGGAATCGCTGTTACTGTAAAGTAGAGTGATTCCCAGGCTATCCATTTAAAATTGTCTATTGATTTTGATTTTTCCTTTTTCATCTTCAGCTCTTCAACTTTGTTATCTATCTTGACTATTGGACCGCTGAATGAGTAGCTTGAAGTTCTATCATGTGGTGCTATTTTGGGGCCTATCATAATACCTCTATTGTTTCCATTTATTTCTAGTTCCATTGTGTAATTATTTTTGTCTATGGAATATTTCTTTTCAAAAGTTTCGTTGTTTATGTTTTTTACAAATTTTACTATTACTCTGTTTTCGGTGTCGTTTATAGAGTATTCGAGAATTTCATTATTTAGTTTTTCATCTAAGTTGTTCCCAATTGTGTTCAAGAAGAATCCATTTTTAGGTATAAGTTCTACTGGATCTTTTGACTTATCTTCTCTATAATTTTTTAGTTTTATGCTTCTTATTATTCCTCCTTCTGAGTTGAATGTGATTATCATAGTCTCTGTATCTATTTTAATATCCTTTCCTTTGAATGTTCTTTCTTTTAGAGGCATATTTGAATTTGTTGTTTTTTCTTTTTCATTTTTTTGGGCCTTATTTAGAAACACAAAGTATAGAAAGACTGCTATTACTATAGCTAAAATGAATGTCAGGTTACTACTTTTGTTTTCGTCCATTTTGAGCCTCCTTTTGATCATTTTACCGGGTCGTATCCACCTTTTGAAAGGGGATTGCATTTTAAAATTCTGTGGATACTCATTAATAGTCCTTTAACTGGTCCATACTTTCTTATAGCGTCGATAGCATAATCGGAACAGGAGGGATAGTATCTACAGTTCTTACCTAAAATCGGTGATATGAGTAACTTGTAGAGCCTTATGAGTAAGATTAGAAAGTTACATATCAGAACTTTTATCTTCGGCAACTTGTTCCCCAACAATGGTTCTAACTATATCCTCTTCAAGTTCTCTGTATTTTGGTGGTTTATATCCTCTTTTAACTGCTATTACAATATCCCAGGAGGGGAATAGATGTTTGTTAAGTCTGAATATCTCTCTTATCAGTCTCTTCCACCTATTTCTTGTTACTGCTTTTCCTATTTTTTTTGATACTGATAAACCAAGCCTTGGATAGCCGAGTTCATTTTCAAGGTAGTATATAACTACAAATTTTCCGTTTTTTTTCTTCCCCTCTTTATAAACTGCTTCGAATTCTCTTTTCCTTTTCAGTCTGTATTTTTTTGAAAAAGAAAACTCCATTGAGAGAAGTTAATTTAAAAGAAACTTTAAACAGTTAACCTATGACGGCCTTTTGCACGTCTTCTTTTAAGGATTTTACGTCCCGATTTAGTTTTCATACGGGCTCTAAAACCATGGCATCTTTTCATTTTGATTCTGCTCGGCTGGTAGGTTCTTTTCATCTTTCAGCTCCCTCCTAAAACTAAAATGGGGTGGGCGAGGGGAGTCGAACCCCCAACCCCCGGAGCCACAGTCCGGTGCTCTGACCACGTTGAGCTACGCCCACCGTATTTTTTGGTAGAATTGGTGGTCCCAAGGGGATTTGAACCCCTGCCGCCGACTTGAGAGGCCGGTGTCCTGACCTGGCTAGACGATGGGACCACCCTTAAAACTGGGAAGGGAGGACTCGAACCTCCACAACGGGATCCAGAGTCCCGCGTCCTGCCAATTAGACGACTTCCCAGTGCTTGGTTATATATATAGTGGTATTGAAAAGTACTTGTCAAGAGTGCCTTTTAAGTGATATTGTTACTTTCAAATGATAAAGGAGGATGCAGATGGGAACAAATATTCTTGCTATCTATTTTTCTACTGCTTTTAAAGATCCTGTTATTATAGTCGTTGTTCTAGTCTTAGCAGTTTTATCTATTCTATCCTGGGCTATCTTTTTCCAGAAGTACTTTCAGCTTACCACCGTTAAGAATAAAGAAGAAGCTATATATAGATTAATTGAGAAGGGGTCTTCTAAAGATAGGATTATCGAGGAAGCTGATGGTGATACTCCCTTTGGTGTCTTTGTTAGACTTTTGAATACAATAAAATTCAAGGAGCCAAAGGATATAATTGAGTCCTGCGAACTCGTAGCAAGGAGAAACTATAGTTGGGGACTCTCTATCCTAGCGAGTGCTGGTAGTGTGTCTCCCTTTGTGGGACTATTGGGAACTGTTTGGGGGATAGTTAAAGCATTTCACAGTATAGGGCTACAGGGTTCCGCAAGTCTTGCTGTTGTTGCGCCTGGTATATCGGAAGCTCTTGTTAATACTGCTCTTGGTCTTTTTGTGGCTATACCTGCGGTGTTCTTCTATAACTATGTGAATGGCCGGATAGAAGATATTCTTGAAAAATTTAGAGCTTATTCGATAATATTTTTGAACATGGAGGATAGGAAATGACTGTTAATGGGAATAACAGAAAACAACTTGCGGATATAAATGTTACGCCTCTTGTAGATGTTATGTTGGTTTTGCTTATAATTTTCATGGTTACTGCTCCAATGATGAAGACAGGACTTGTTATGGACCTGCCAGAAGCTAAATCTTCTCAGATACCCGTTACAGCTGAGCCTCTTGTTATATCCGTTTCTAAAAAGGGTATATTTGTGGATAATACACCTGTTACTTTTGGTGATGTAGGAGTTGTTACTAAGAATGTACTAATGCATAGGGCGGATGATTCTGTAGTCATAGAGGCTGAAAAAGACATTCCCTTTGAGTATGTTGTTAAGATACTTGGCGAACTTAGGGCTCTTGGGATAGTTAAGGTTGGAATAGCTACTAAGCCAGAAGGTAGAAGCACATAGTAATGTTTTTTAGGCTACAGCAGGTATGGTATAGGTACCTTGCTCTCTCTTTTTTGCTTCATATCATGTTCTTTTTCGCCATTGTCATTTATGGGAGGTTTGTCAGCTCTATGAATACGAGACCAAGGGAGATTTATAACGTAAGTGTTGTTGGTCTCGGTGAGTACGGTTCCGTAGGTTCTATAAGTGGAAGTAAAATACCGGAAACAACTCCAAGTGCTAAAGATGTAACAAAGGAAACTAAAGGAGAGTATAAAGGTGGTTCTATTGAGAAAACGAAGATTGAGAAGAGTAAAGCTAGTACAGAGACAAAGGAAAGACAGGAGATTATCTATTCTAAAAATAAGGTGGCAAGGAAGGTTGAACATCAGAAAGAGGCGGTAGATACTTCTATGCTTGAGGAGAAAATAGCTAAGCTGAGAGAGGAAGCATACCTAAAAGAGAGGTTGAAAGCTATAGGTGCTGGAAGTAGCAGAGGTGGTGGATATGGAAGGGAAATCTACACATATACTACGGGTGGCGGTCTTTCATTCGGTGTTTCATTAGGTGGAAGTGGGAGTGGCAATGTAGATCCTCTCCTTTCAATATACATAGGTAAGATCGTGAGAAAGATACAGTCTAACTGGAGTTATCCAGAAAAGGGTGGGGCTAAAGAAGCTATAGTAGTTGTGAAAATAGATAGAAGCGGAAGGATAGTGGATCTTTTCTTTGAGAAAAAATCTGGTGATGCTCTGTTTGATTCCAGTGTATACAGAGCGGTTAAGTTTTCTTCACCCTTTGGTTCCTTGCCCGAGACTTGGAAGTATGATTATATGGAACTTGGCATCAGGTTTAGATTATAATGAAGGGTGGGGATGTGATGAAGCCAAGAGCTAAGTGGACGAGTTTGTTTTTTGGATTTTTCAGTTTGTTCTTTATTTCTATTTTTTTGGTATTTTTGTCTATTCCTATTCTGGCTCAGAATGAAAGTAGTGGATCTTCAAGGATCTATGTTGACATAACAAGCCCTGGTCAGAAGAAGCTACAGGTTCTGTTTTACTATAGCGGTAGAGGTTCGGATGAGATAAAGAGTTATCTAGAGAAAGATCTGGATGTGTATGGTATATTCTTACCCCTCTTTACCTCGTCTAAGTTGTCGATGGATGATGTTAGGTTAATTGGGGCTGTCCTTTATGTTGAGTATAACGTTAGTCTGGAAGGAGATTCCTTAATTACAGATTTGAAAATTTATTCTTCGGAAAGTGGAGAGAAAATTTTTGAGAAGATTTTAAAGGCAAAATCGAATGAACCGTTTATGGTGGCTCATAGAATAGCCGATATTATATACGAACTCATAACGGGCAGAAAGGGTTTATTGGGAAGAGAGATAGTAGCTGTTAGAAAAATAGGTGGTGGCAATGAGATTTTGTTAGTTGATCCTGGCACAAGGACGTATAGGAGGGTACTATATAGTACTAATCCTATTCTTTCACCAAGCTTTTCTCCCGATAGGAGTAAAATAATATTTTCAATGATGGTCCATGGTGATTTTGATATATATGAACTTGAGCTTGCAACGGGGAAATATAGAAAGGTTTGTTCTACACCTGGTCCTGATAGTACACCAGTTTATTCGCCCGATGGTTCAAGGATAGCTTTTACAGGCTACAAAGGTGCGGAGGGCGGTATATTCCTGTGTGATCCTAAAACGGGAAAAGTAACTCCCCTTATAGTAGAAAGGGGTGTTATTAACACTTCACCAACCTGGTCTCCTGATGGTAGAGAATTAGCCTACGTATCTAATAGAGCTGGTCATCCCAGTATCTATATTTACGATTTTTCTAGTAATAGAATTAGAAGGATTACAGCAGGTAGGTATGACGTTGACCCCGATTGGTCACCCGACGGTGAAAAGATAATTTATTCCTCTATGGAAGGTGGATGGTTCTTGAGGGTGTACTATCTTAAAACGGGCAATATAGTTTTGCTGGGTAATGGAGAGGATCCTTCCTTTTCTGTGAATAGTGATTATATAGTATACGTAAAAGGGGGCAACTTGTTTATAAGATCCTTATATGGTAGCATTGAAGTAAGGGTTGCTACAGGATATTGGCAGAATCCATATTGGAGGTGAGTTATGAGTAAGTTAATGTATGGTATTGTTGGTGCATTAATGGGTTGTACTTTAGCTTTTTTGTCCAGTTGTGGGACTCCTGTATGTGAACAGCCAACAGCTGCTCCCAAGCCCATTGAGAAGAAGGAGGTGGTAGAGGAGAAACCAGTCCCAAAGGAAGAGGTTGTGAAGGCTTCGGTTAAGGAAGCTCCTCCTGTTGTGGAAGAAAAGCCAGCTCCAGTAGCCTCTATTGGTGATGAGTGTAATGTAAAGGAATTTCCTATGATTCACTTCGATTTCGACAAATACTATATCAAGCCCGAGTATAGGCCAACTTTGGATAAGATTGCAGAGGTGATGAAGAAATGTAAGAATATGGTTATTACTATCGAAGGTCACTGCGATGAGTGGGGATCAAGAGAGTATAACATTGCTCTTGGCTGGAAGAGAGCAAATGAAGCTAAGAAATACCTTGTAGATCTAGGGATTGAGGAGAATAGGATTAAGACGATAAGTTATGGTAAAGAAAAGCCTATCTGCTTCGAGCACACTCCAAGTTGTTGGCGTATGAATAGGAGAGATGAATTTAAGGTAACTCAGTAGGAGGTTTCCTGTTGGATAAGGGGTAACCTAAGTAGGGTTATCCCTTTTATTTGTTTTCAATAGGGCTATTATTGACGTGTAAACCCTCGGTGGGAAGAGGTGTTGTCATGAGAAATATAGTGTCTATATGTGTACTTTTATCGTTTTTAGCTGGATGTTTTGCAACACAGGAAGATGTAGCTGTTTTGAATAGCCGTGTTAGTAACTTGGAGTCAAGTGTAGCAAAGCTTGAAGTAACTCCTAAAAAGATTGATTCTATTGATGCTAGGTTAAAGTCGATTGAGGGGAAATTACAGGCATTAGATCTTCTTAAGGGTAATTACAAGAGCATAGAAGATACCGTTAATGGACTTAGGGAGGATGTTTATAAGATGAGGGGTGATATAGATTCTGTTTATACTGAGCTTGACCTTTTGAAACAAAGGTTAAGCGCTTTGGAAAACGCCCTTTTGAATATAGGTGAGTCTATCAAAAAGCTTCCTCAGGCAAATGGCACTAAATCCAATCTTATAGATGAAGCTGAGAAGACTGCAGCTAGTGGGAACTACACTGGTGCCATAGCTATATATGAGAAGTATATAACTGATAATCCTAAAGATCCCAAAATAGCTGACTATTCATACAGGCTAGCTGAATTGTACTTTATTGCTGGCAGATATAAGGAAGCTATAATTCGTTTTGAAGATTACAGGGCAAGATATCCTGATCATAGTAAAATACCTGCTTCATATCTTAAAGAGGCTATTGCTTTTGAGAAAATTGGAGATAGAAAATCAAGGGATATACTTTTAAAGATGTTGATGGATAAATATCCAAATAGTAAGGAAGCACAGGAGGCAAAAAAGATACTTGGCATGAAGAAGTGAGAGGGGTTTTGATTATGACTGAGGGAACAAAGGAGGTTCTCGATAATTTAATAAGATTGGCAGTTGACTTTTTAGAGGCTGAAGATGGAGTTATATACGGTGAAGTTGAAAAGGACAAGTTTGTACCTATTACTTCCTTCTCTGTTAGGAGGGAAATACCTGAAGTGTGTTTTTTTGTTGGTGGGGAAAATAGAGAAAATCTTCTTTCTTTCGTTATAAGCAGTTGGCCGGAGATTTTCGTAACTTCAGATTCATCACTTATAGAGTCACTTGGTGTACCTTATAGGGATAAGCCTCCAAGGAGTTTTATGGCGATTCCATTTAAAGTGGGATCTAGAAGATTTTTGTTAGCCTTTTCTTCGGATAGGCTGGACGTGTTTCCTGAAAGATCTCAGAAGATTTTAATTGCTCTTGTTAAGTTTCTAAAAACGATTCTTGTGAGATTTGTTGAAGTAGAATTCTCCTATGTTGTAAGATCTAAGTTTAACATGCTTAAAGATATGTTGGATCGAGTAGTAGAAGAAAGTGATCCTTCGCTTGTACTTTACAGTGTAGGTGAGTTTTTAGAGCTTGATTTTATAGGTTTTTTTTATAAGGAAGGGGATGATATTGTATCCATTGCGCTTCACACCTTTGGTGGTTTGAATGCCAATGACATAAAGGTTATACCTCGATCTATTGTGTATCTGGCATTTGATAGGAATGAACCTTACGTCGTCTTAGATGAAGAAGAGTTTTTACCAGGCCTTAAAGGATATGGTTTCATTATTCCCTATAGGGGAGTGACGAGAAGATATGTGTTTGTTGTATTGTCAAAGAAAGAGAATTATCTCACAGAGGATCTTTTTGATGTTTTTGATATCTTTGGTAGAATTTTTGTCAGGATGATTGAGGCTACTGATGAAAAGAGTGAACTTGTATCACCTACCGAGAGCTTTTTGAATCGTTTAAGGATAATTTCTAACAGGGTTTCCAGGGAGAATCTGAAGTTACTCTTGATACTCATAGAAATAAAGGAATTTGTAAAGGATGTTTCAAGAAAGGGTTTTTGGGAGACGGATAGGACCTATTGGGAGGTTTTTTACTCTCTGAAGGAAAAGTTCCCTAAGTTCTACATGTATAAGATAAAGGATAACTTCATGGCCATGCTTTCAATGTTTGAAAGTAGAGATATGGCTAAAGAGGCTTCAAAGGCTGTTAGGGAGTTTATGAACAGTGTCGATGTGGTCAACATTTACAACACCCATACCTTTATTATGCCCGATGAAGTGTCGAGCGTTGATAATTTGCTCTATAAACTCGATCATATTTTGAGAGATGAGGATAAGAAAATTCAGAAAAAGAGGTTCTTCATATGATGGGATTGCTTGATAGGATAAGGGAGTGGTTTGAGAGTCTATTTGGAGTTGTTCTTAAAGTCGATATGGCTATAGATCTTGGAACTGCTAATACTCTGATATATCTTGTCGGGGAGGGTATAGTTTTAAATGAGCCTTCCTTTATAGCTATAGAGAATAAAAGCGAGGTGGTGGCGGTTGGTAGAGAAGCTAAGGTTATGTGGGGTAGGAGCCCCAAACATATAGACGTGATAAATCCGATAAACGACGGTGTGATAGATCATTACGATGCTACCTATTTTATGCTAAGAAATTTCTTTAATAAGGCGGGTTTGAAGCTTAAAACTGGTAAGGTAAGGATGGTTATGTGTATTCCTTCCAAAGTTACTCAAGTTGAAAAGAGTGCTGTAGTGGATATTGCTCATGAGCTTGGTGCTAAGGAGGTTCTCTTGATAGACGAGCCTATGGCTGCTGCTATTGGTGCTGGTATACCTATTCATGAGCCAAGGGGTAATATGGTTGTTGATATAGGCGGAGGTACGACCGATATAGCTGTTATTTCAATGGGTGGGATTTCGGTAAAGGATTCTATAAGAGTGGCTGGGAATGAGTTGGATGAGGCTATAAGAAACTATGTTAGGGATAAATACAATCTTCTGATAGGGTGGAGTGATGCTGAAAACGTAAAAATCTCTATAGGTAGTGCAACCCCGGAGGAGAGAAAGGGGAGAATGGTAGTAGGTGGTAGGGATTTAGCTAGTGGAACCCCTAAGGAGGTTGAAATAACCAGCGAGGAGGTATGGGAAGCTGTATCGCCCTACGTGGAAACCATGGTTGATGCTGTAAGAAGAGTTCTAGATATAACTACACCTGAGTTGGTTTCTGACATCGCAAAGAATGGAGTTTATCTTACCGGTGGTGGTTCTCTTTTACATGGTCTTGATAGGTTTATGGAAAGGAAAATAAAGGTGAAAGTTGTTAGGGTTTCTAATCCGCTTGAGGTAGTTGTTTTGGGAGCTGGGAAGGCACTTGAAGAGTATGATAACTATAGGAATGCCTTCGTTTAATCTGATTGATCTAAAGTTTTTTGTTGAATATAGCGTTAAAGATAAGTACCTTCGATGAGAATTCGAGACTTGAGGTCAAAAAGATGGCCTCTTCTATTGAATCTGTGAGTGTAAATGTACCATGTCCTCTGATTACAACTATTTTATAATTTTCAAATTTGTCGAGAAGTGATTCCAACAGTTTTTTTCTATCTTCAAGATTTTCGATAACAGGAGCTATTTTAAAGGATATTTTCCCTTCGTAATCTATAGCTTCTATTTTTTCGTAGTTTAGGGATAGTGTTACTGTGCAAGGTGGATGGGCGTGTATTATAACGGTCCTTTTTGTGTTTAAATAGAGTCCTCTATGGATGTCCCATTCACTTGAGATAAAAGGGTATTCGTTTCTTCCCGCTTGGATGGGGACTGTTGAGATATCCGATTCTTCCAAGAAACCTAACTTCGTACCTGTATTCGTTATGTATACAAAGTCGCCCTCCCTTACTGAAATATTACCACTGTGACTAGTTACAAGGTGTTCTTCCCATAATACCTTCCCAGCTTTTATTATAGTTCTTTTAACGTTCATTATTGGCCTTTGGAATTTTTAGTTAGGATTTCTAAATGTCAATTAAGCCGTAAGGCACCCTGCGGCACAAGAGAGTACTGCTTACCGTTGCTCCCTTCCGGGCCTGGCGGGGTTCGCAGCCTCCCTTTGCACAGGACCTTACGGCCTTCCTTCCTACGGAGAGGGCGGGATTCGAACCCGCGGCAG
>JAGDVO010000005.1:13643-27585 GCA_023269715.1 Thermosulfidibacter sp. | reverse complement strand
CAGGGCTTTAAACCCTGCACTCGGTTTCCAGCCGAGCCCCTTCGACCACTCGGGCACCTCTCCATTACCTTAGAAAGAATAAGTTTAAAAGCCTTTTTTGTCAAGATACACTCCTATTGACAACTTAGCGTTAATTGGTAATTATAAAATTGTGGAGAGGAGAAAGGGATTGGAATGGTTGTACGTTAGTGTTAGAAAAAGAGGGCGGTTAGCTCAGGTGGGAGAGCGCTACCCTCGCACGGTAGAGGCCGCGGGTTCAAGTCCCGCACCGTCCATTTACTATTATGAGTACTTAAAGAGGGCGATTAGCTCAGTGGGAGAGCGCTCCCCTCACAAGGGAGAGGTCGGTGGTTCGAACCCACCATCGCCCATTGTTTATAGAGAAAAGAAGAAAGTTATTTACTGGTATTACCTCTTTACCATTTGAAGTTTTGTGAATCTGCCGAAGTGGCGGAATTTGGTAGACGCGCTGGATTCAGGATCCAGTGGGGGTTACCCCGTGCGGGTTCGAATCCCGCCTTCGGCATTTTTTATCACGCTTTTTGTTATATCTTTCACAAATAGTGTTACAATAAAGTGGAGCGGACGGGATTTGAACCCGTGACCTCCAGAATGCCATTCTGGCGTGCTCCCAACTGCACCACCGCCCCATTTCCTGGTAATTATAATTAATATTTGCTTTCCTTTTGTTTGTCAATATGAGTTTTTAAATAGCTCTAGCTACTTTTTCGAAGGCTCTTAATGCAAATTCTATATCCTCATCGGTATGGCTTGCAGTAAGTGTCACTCTGAGGCGACTCGTACCTTTTGGTACCGTAGGTGGTCTTATAGCAGTTATAAAGACACCTTCTTCAAATAGGAGTTTGCTCATTTTGAGAGCCCTTTCTTCTTCACCTGCTATTATAGGAACAATAGCTGTTCCCTGATCCTTTACATCAAATCCGAGTTTTTTAAGGCCTTTGACGAAGTTTTCCACGTTCCTTCTCAGTTTTTTGATAAGTTCTGGATTCCCCTCAAGTATGTTCAGAGCTTCCATAACGCCTGCAACTACTGGGATGGGTAGACTAGTTGTGAATATGAAAGGTCTTACCTTGTTTATAAAGTATTCTTTTAATGTCCTATCTACCGCTGCGAAAGCACCAAAACCACCAAGTGCTTTCCCTAGCGTCCCCATTTGTATATCTATTTTGCCGTATAGGTTCCAATATTCCACAGAGCCTCTACCTCTTTCTCCTATAACTCCAGTTGCATGAGCATCGTCAACCATAAGGAGGGCTTCATATTCCTCCGCTAAATTTGCAATGTCTCTAAGAGGCGCAATATCACCGTCCATACTGAAAACTCCATCAACCACTATCAGTTTCCTTCGCCCCTTTTTGCCTTTTAGGATCTTTTCAAGATGTTCCAGATCGTTGTGTCTGAATGTTGCGAATTGAGCTTTTGATAGCATTAGGCCATCGATAATTGAGGCATGGTTTAGTTTATCGGAAATAACAAGATCCTCAGGGCTGTTGCATATGGCACTTATTATCCCTATATTTGCCATGTATCCTGTACTGAAAAGTAGGACACTTTCTGTTTCTTTGAAACGGGCTAATTTTTCTTCGAGCTCTTCGTGTAACTTTGTGTTCCCTGATACTAGACGGGAAGCTGGGTTCCCAAAGCCGTAGATTTTCATTGCTTCTATCGCTTTTTCTATAACTCTTGGGTGGCTTGCTAGTCCAAGGTAGTTGTTTGAGCATAATAGAAGAACCCATCTACCTTCGATCTTTACCCATCTATCCTGTGGACTTTCTATAGTTACCATTTTCCTATAAAGTTTTTTCTCTTCAAGTTCTAATAGTTCCCTGGCTAGTTCTTCTATTATTCTCTTCTTCATTTTTCTTACCCCTTACCAATAGTGGGATCAAAAATAGTAGGCCTAAAAAGGCAAAATAAGCTGAGCTTGCAAAGGTGTCCTTAAGGGCATCATTTAGGGCCATTAACTGTGTTACTCCGTTTAATAAAGCTTTTACCTTTTTCTCGGCTAATTCACCTGGAAACATTTGCTTTGCTATATAGGTCCATTCGTTTAATCTTATAGTTATGTAATCTATTGATTTAAACTGCTCAGAAAGTATTCCTTCATGATGTTTTGCCAGTGCCTTTTGGAGCGTGTTTGTGGCAATTGCGGTTCCAAAAGAGCCACCTATAAACCTTATGTAGTGTAGCAGACTGACGCCAAGATTTGTATATTTTCCTAGGTTCCTCAAAGCAAGTGTGGTTATAGGCGCGAAAAACATGCCAACGCCGATGGCCCATGGTATTGTATATAAAGTTGATATCTTTTTTGGTGTGTAGTAGTCAAGTTTGGGTAGAAAAATAGCTGTCCCTATTATAAGAATGATGGATGATGCTACAAGTACGTTTTGTTCACCAATTTTATCACTTAAAATTCCCGATACGATCGATACTATACCGATTGTTAGTGCCATTGGGAGTATATGTAAGCCTGTGTCAAAAGTACCTAGTAATCTTAATCTTTCGTAGTATATAGGTAAAAGATAAAATACCTGATACATGGATAAACCCAGTATAAAGAGGTATATGGCGATAGCAACTGTAAATTCTTTGAATTTGAATATCTCCCATTCTATCAGTTTGTTTTTTGAAAAGTATTCACTTATAAAAAATAGGAAATAGAAAAGGGCACAAGCGGTATAAAGATTTACGATCATTGGAGAGGAAAACCATCCTTTTTGTTGGCCCTTTGATAGGAGTGTAAGTAGATTTATAGTTGCAATTCCCATTGCTATAAAACCTATGAAGTTTAGGGAAAACTTCTCCTTTTTCTCTACAACCTCAGGTAGTATAGCTAGGCTCAGGATCACTCCGATTATCCCTACAGGAAGGTTTATCAAAAAGACATGATGCCAAGAGAAGTGCTCAGTTAGGTATCCTCCTAATGTTGGTCCGAGAGCAGGGGCGAAACTGACCGCGAGTGCGTATATTCCCATGCCCAATCCTCTTTTTTCAGGCGGGTATATTGTGAAGATGATGGTTTCACCACTTGCTATAATTAGAGCTTCTCCTATACCTTGGAGGCTCCTGAATATTATCATATGTCCTAAGGTGGATGCATTAGCACAAAGGAAACTAGCGGTCGTGAATAGGGTCTCTCCGGTTATAAATGTCCACTTTAGTCCTACCGTTTTTGCAAGGGGTTCTATTAGTAGGAGAAATATGGCACTTGCTATCATGTAACTTGTTACCACCCATTGCACTCCGTATATATCGGTTGCAAGTGGGGCCATTATCTTTGGGAGTATTATTTCAACAACTGTAGTATCAAGGATGGCCATAAAAACTCCTGATACTACTACAATGGTAATAAAGAACCTTTCAACTGGAGGTATTCTTTCGTAGATTTTTGTTTCAAAATCCTGGTTCATTTTAACCTTTTTATTTTCACTTCACCACCCATACCTACAACTAACTTACTGATATCCCCTTTTGTTATCTTTATCTTGACAGGTATCCTCTGAGAAACTTTGGTGAATTCGCCAGCGGATATATCTCTTGGTACAAGTGCAAATTTTGCTGCACTTGTTGGTAAGATTTCACTTACGACACCTTCATACTCTTCGTTTGGATAGGCATCTATAGTTATTTTGGCCTTCGCACCGGGTTTTACACCTTCCATCTTCTCTTCTTCCAACAAAACTAGAATGTATATATCCTTAGGATTCACGATAGCGTATACTGGTTGTCCTGGTGCAACTACAGCTCCTACATTTACATATTTTTTGCCGATTTTTCCACTAAATGGTGCCTTAAGAACGCTGTAGTTGATCAGGTTATTAACATCTTCAAGTTCCTTTCTAAGGACCCATATCTTTGCGTCGATAGACTCTATCTGCTTGAGTATTTCCTTTGTAACAGTCATCCCGGCTTTTGAGTATTCAACCTGGGATATTGCTGATTTGAGTTGTTCTTCTAAGGACTTTATCTCATCCAATGTTGCTTCTCTTTCAGCGATCTTCGCTTTTAGCTCTGTTTCAACTACTTCTAGGTTCCTCTTAGCGATTGCATTATTTTCGTAAAGGAATTTGTTCCTATCATAATCCCTTCTTAACTGTTCTATAGTTGCATCGAGGGCTTTTAGCTTGTTCTTCAGGGCTTGAATTTTCTTTTCAAGACTTCTTGCGTTTGATTCGCTTATTGAAACGCTACTAGAGCTCTGTATGGCTGTCCTTGATAGAGCTAGTAGTAATTGTTCTTTTTGCTTTCCAAGTGCTTCTATTTCCTTTTCCAGTTGTTCTTTTTTTAGTCTTATATCCCTCTGATCTATCTCTGCTAGTATTTCTCCCTCTTTTACGGGATCTCCTTCTTCCTTTGTCATTTTAACTATTTTCCCACCAACTCTATTGAAACCTATGTTTGATATAGTTTTGCTTTCAACAAAAACAGCGTTGGTTATGGCATACCACTTATGTTGTAGAATGAGATAGATTCCAGTTCCAATTGATATAATCCCGATTATAAATACTATGACAAAGATGAGCTTTTTCCTCATTCTGATGCTCCACTATATAGAATGTTTTTATCTCTGATCCCGCAAGCTCTCATTAACTCACTTAGTGCCATGTAATATCTGTATAAACTGGTGTAATAAAAGGTGCGTGCTTCTGTGAGGGCCTTTTCTGAATCTATAACCTCTATGGCTTTTGCCATGTTTACACTGTACTGGAGCTTTGTTATCCTGAAGTCTTCTTCTGCTTGAATTAGAGCTTCTTTTGCGGTTTCAAAATTTCTGTAAGCTACGACTAAATTATTATAAGCTACTACAACTTCGTTTTTTATCCTATCTGTAATCTGCTTTTCTCTTTCTTTCTGTGATAGTTTTTCGTATTCCAGTCTATTTACAGTATGTTCTCTCTTTTTGAAGTCGAATATGTTCATCTTTACAGTAAAACCATATATCGTGTTTTCTTCATTTGTGTAGGAATTTTTTGTGGCGAGCAAGTTTTCACCGCTTCTCTGGTAAGACACAAACACGTTTACCTTTGGATAGTATTCACTTTTTGCTATTTTGATATAACTTTCAAACTGTTTTGTTATAAGCGAATGGGCCTTTACCTCTGGTCTATTCGAAAGCGCTATTTTTATCAGTTTTTCCAGTTTCATTTTTGGTAAAACTATAGAATCGCTAGATACATCTTTAAGTTTGAGTCGTGTTAAAGGGTCTTCCTGTATAAGTGTGGCAAGATAGGTCATGGCACTTCTCAGTTTTCCTTCCTCTTCTGCCCTTCTTTCCTTCATTTTTGAGAGTTGTACCTTTACTTTAAGTAGGTCGTTGTAAGGGATGAGGCCTGCTTTATAAAGATTTTCGGCATCTTTGAGGTGTGCTTCGAGTTGTTCTACCGATTTTTCCGCAACTTCGAGTAGTTTTTGTTCTATGAGAACGTTATAGTAGGCTACTTTTGTTGTATGGGCTATGTCAAGGATTAGAGCTTCTCTAATAAATTTCTTTACATCTATTCCTATTTTCTCAGCTTTTTGTAGCTCTTCGAGGTAAAAGCCTGTGAATATAGGCATGTAAGCTGTTATGTTGTACTTTATACTTTGGTTTTTACCAGTAGGGATGGTTTCTCTTATCTTTCCAAGGCTTGGCATACCCGGAAATAGCGGAGGGATCTGGTAGTCCATTATTATATAAGGTTTATCCTTCACATAAATATAGTCGTAGTTCAACTCTAATTTTGGTAGTCTACTTGCAAATGCTACCTTTTCAGATTCTATCTGACTCAGAAGGTTAAAGTTAGCTTCTTTTATATAGGGGTTTTTCTCAATTGCAAGGGCTACAACCTTTTCTTCATCGAGAATATCGTCTGATTGAACAACTTTACCCTCGACACTACCAGAGCAAAGAATAACGAAAACAAAAAGTAATATTACAATGACAGACTTTTCGTTTAGTGAACCTTTGTTCACTATTTTTAACATGTTTTAGTAGCTATCATGGACTATTTTTTTTGTCAACATTTTTAGACTTTCCTGCTCTTAGGTTGATATGCTTAAAGTTATTTTGTAAAATATGTTAATAAAAACTAAAATCGGGGAGGGTATACTCATGAAGATGATCATAGCCTATGTGAGGCCCGAGGCGCTGTGGGATGTTAAGAGGAAGCTTCTTGAGGTTGGTGCTCCAGGTGTGAGTGTTGATAATTTCATGGGTATAGGTAAGCCCATGGCTCATTTTAAAGAGATGATGGAGAAATACGGAGCCTTACCTAAATTTTTCCCGAGAACTAGGGTAGAGGTAGTTTGCGAGGATGATCAGGTTGATAGAATAATTGAGGCTATAGTAAGTGTTTGTAGAACTGGTAATCCAGGTGATGGTAAGATATTCGTATTACCTGTGGAAAATTCTATTAGAGTGAGAACAGGAGAAAAGGGAAGTGACGCTTTAAAATGATAAAGGATATATTTACAAGGTTTCTGGATAAATTTAGAGAAGTTGGTGGGGAATTTTACAATAGTCTTCCCGAATTTATCGATAAATTGGAAGATAAAAGGATAGCCTGTGAGGAAACTTTAGTTGGACTTATAATGGAAGTGCTTGAAAAAGAGATTGATTTTTGTAAAGCGGAATTTGCTTTTGTTTCTATTACAAGACCTAAAGCTCTTGTAGCTGAAACTGGCAGTTTGCTCTTTGTCTATGATAGGGAGGAAGATTTTAAATTGATCAGTCTACCTTATGTTCATGTCAATATTTTTGAAGGCGTTCCAGTATTTGAAACTCTTGAAGAGGCTTTGGCTCAGAATCAGGGGGTTTATGTTTCTGTGGTAACTGGTCCCAGTAAGACAGGTGACATTGAACTTATCCATGTTTTTGGTGTACATGGTCCTGGTAGGCTTGTAGGCGTGGGGTCTCTAAAATGAAGTTATTACCTGAACTTAAGGAAGAGCTTGGGATCCTTCTTAATAACAGGAACTTGAGGGTAGCGTTGGAAAGGGTAATCTCTAGATATGTAAAAACACGTGAGGCTAGTTTGTCAATCCTAGGCGATTTTGGAGACATTAGAAAGAGGCTTGTTGATATAAAGGATTCTGCTATTGATGAAGCCTATAGTATATGGGATTCGATAGCCAATAGACTCGAAGAAAGAGGTACTTTTTTTACCGAGTTAGCCGATGCAAAGGTAGCAAGGGAGAAGATTCTGGATGTTCTGAAGGAGAACGGAGTTCATCTTCTAATAAAATCTAAATCTATAACAAGTGAGGAGATAGGTTTAAACCTGGCACTAGAAGCTAGCGGTATAAAAGTTGTAGAAACGGATCTTGGTGAGAGGATATTGCAGTTGATGGGTGACAAACCTTCTCATCTTATCGTTCCTGCAATTCATAGAACAAAGGAGGAAATAGCTGAGTTATTCTCTAAATACTATAACGAGGACATACCACCGGATCCCTTTGTTATAACTAAGAAAGTAAGGGAGGAATTTAGGAGCTATTTTCTGAGTGCGAAGGCGGGTTTTACGGGTATAAATGTTGTCTCGGCAGATCCAACCTATTTCTATCTTATGACGAATGAAGGTAACGGAAGGCTATGTGCCACTTTGCCCGATGTATACATCACACTTGCTGGCTGGGAAAAGATAGTTAGGAACTTGAGTGATGCTATCTTTATTCTTAAGGTCTTACCGAAAAGCGCAGTTGGGATAGATTTTTCTAGTTATGTTTCTATTTTCGCTGCTCCCTTTAGATGGAAGGATGGCAGAAAGTGGTACGTTTTTGTGCTCGATAACGGTAGAAAGAAGGCTAGGGAGGATAGATATCTCAGACATGCTCTCAGATGTATAAGATGTGGCGCTTGTATGATGGTATGTCCTGTTTACAGAGTCTTGAGTGGTCATGGTTTTTCTAAAATCTATATGGGTGGAATAGGTGTAATATGGACTGCTATAACTCAAGGGTTAGAAGAGGCAGCTCAACTTGCTGAACTATGTGCAAGCTGTGGTAGGTGTAATACCGTTTGTCCGGCTGCTATACCTATAAGTGATATAATTGAGGAAATAAGATTTAGAGTAGGTTCTACTAATCTACTCGAAAAATATGCTCCTATTGTCGTTGCTGATAGAAGAAAGTTTTCAAGCTTGGGAGAAGTTAGGAGAATAGTTAGATTAGAAGAGGAAGGTTCCTTCCTTGAGTGGGCCTTTAAAAGAGGATTGTTGGATAAGAGTAGTGATACCGCGATTTATGGCGGTTGTGTTGTAGAGGAATTTCTGCCAAAAGTGGGGATTCAATCTGTTATTCTTTTAGAAAAGCTTGGATTTAATGTGGCTGTATCTGGTGGTTTGTGCTGTGGTTTACCTTTGAGAGTTTACGGTAAAAAGGGCGAATATTTGAGGTGCGCTTATCTTTTGAAAGATAAATTAAAGAGATACAAAGAAGTAATAACAATTTGTGATAGTTGCTACTCAACCATTGTAGATGCTGGTTTTGAGAATGTGAAACCTATTTATGAATTTCTTTTGGATAGTAATTTGGTGTTTTATGCAAGAGAGCCCTACAGGGTGGCTTTACATATTCCCTGTCATACCTTTTCTGCGGGAAGGGAGGGAAAGTTAATCGAGTTTATGGAATCGGTTCTTAACATTGAACTTATAAGAAGTGAATACGAAAGGGTTTGTTGTGGTGGTGCGGGTTTGTATAGATACAAATATCCTTCGGTATCGAGGGCTATTTTCGATGTGAGAAAAGATTTCCTTGTTGAAGTTAAGCCTGATTTTATAATCACGACCTGCCCTAGCTGTCTGATGAAACTAAAGGATGATATAAAAGAACTTCATCTCGACATAGAGGTAGTTCATCTAGTGGACTTCATCTTAAACTATACTAACCTTCCTTTATGATTTTCAGAATTTCTGCTATTCTTTCATCGTTTATCCTGTAGCAGTGTAACATTCCCCTTTTCTGACATTTTATGATATTCGCATTCTTCAGGATTGATATGTGTTGGGATATGTTGGATTGGCTCGTTTCAAGAATCTCGCACATCGATTTTACACAAGCTTCTCCTTTTTCTATAAGCGTCAGGATTATCCTTAGCCTAACTGGATGAGCTAGAGCTTTAAAAAAGTTGGCCCACTTTTCTAGTGTGGCATCATCGATTTGTTTTATCAAGACAAACCTCCTCCAAACACTTTTTAATTTTATCAGTTCTATTTTCGCTTTCAAGTATACTTCTGCCCATCACTATGTAATTTGCCCCTCGTTTTATAGCTTCTATAGGTGTTAGAACCCTTTTTTGATCCTGAACATTTTCTCCTTCCATCCTTACTCCAGGTGTTACTATAAGTACTTCTTTTGATAGAGTCCTTACAATTTCTATTTCTCTGGGTGAGCATACTATTCCGCTTATTCCCTCTTCAATACCTATTTTTGCGAGATTTTTCACCATCTCTTCTAATTTTGTATTTATTCCTATTTCTTCCAAATCTTCCGTTGATATTGATGTAAGTACGGTTACTCCAAGTAGCTTTGTATTTGTATCAAGTGATGCCTTTACCGCCTCCTTTACCATATTTCTTCCACCTGAGAGATGTATGGTTGCGAAGTCGACGTCAATTTCTACCAGCGTTTTTACGGCAAGTTTTACAGTGTTTGGGATGTCGTGAAACTTTAGATCGAGGAATACGAATTTTCCAAGATTCTTGATTTCTTTTATAATCGTTTTTCCATATTTCATGAATAGAACTGGACCTACTTTGAAAATGTCAACATAATCTTTCAGTTCTTCTACAATTCTGATAGCATTTTTTATATCCTCTACATCAAGAGCTATTATTATTGGACTTCTCATTTTTTTTCACCCATTCATCTAATATTTTTACTGCACTTAGTGCATCTTTTCCATAAGCATCTGCTCCTATCTCTCTTGCGAATTCTTCAGTTACCACTGCTCCACCAACTATAGTGAAGGTTTTTATTCCCTCTTTTTTCAGTTTCTTTATAACATTTCTCATTTCTTGCATGGTTGTTGTCATTAGGGCACTTAATCCAACAGCGAGTGGTTTTATCTTTTTTGCCTCTTCAACTATCCTTCTTGTTGGTACATTTTTGCCAAGGTCTATCACTTCATACCCGTTGTTTTCAAGTAGCATCCCCACTATATTTTTCCCTATATCGTGTATATCACCTTCCACAGTGGCAAGTATAACTTTTCCTTTTGTTTTTGCCTCTTTACCCTTCATATTTTCCTTTATAACTTTGAAAGCTGCTTGCATTGCCTTTGCTGAAGCTACTAGTTGTGGCAGAAAATATATCCCCCTTTCGTATCTCTTACCCACTTCTTCCATAGCTGGGATTAGGTAGTTGTTGATTATATCTAGAGAGTCTTTTTCTTTTATGAGTATTCCTGTTAGTTCTTCTGCTTTTTGTGAATCTCCTTCAATTACTGCTAGTTTTAGCTCTTCTTCTTTACTATATGCTTCTTTCTTGGTTTCCCCCTTGACTACCTCTTTTTGACCACCGTACTTTGATATGTAAACCCTTCCCTGTTCATCCCTTCCAGCGATTAATGCGCTTGCATGGAAAACTTCTAATATTTCGGGAATTTCTGGATTTACTATTGCGGAGTCAAGCCCTCCTATTAGACTTGCTGCCAAAAAACTCATGTTTATTGCTTTTCTATTCGGTAATCCATAAGAGACGTTACTTACACCCATTACTGTTATAAATCCTTCAGCCTTTGCTAGTTTTAGTGTTTCAAGGGTTATGAGCGCTCCTTTATTTTCTGCCGCTACTGTGGTTACGAGACAGTCGAATAACATATCGGTCACTTTTAACCCTAATCTTTCCAGTTCATAAAGTACCTTTTTTCCAAGTTCTATTCTTTCTTTAGCTACTTCTGGTATACCCCTTTCATCCGTCGGTAAAACAAGGATAGCGCTTCCGAATTTTTTGGCTAGCGGAAGTAAACTTTCCATTTTTTTCTCTTCAGCTGTTGTGGAGTTTATTATGGATCTACCATCTATAACTTCTAATGTTCTTTCTATCGCTTCTATATTAGAGGAATCGATCATTATAGGTAGACCTGTTGCCATTTGTACGTTTGCAGCTATAAACGGAAGTAGCTCAGCTTCGTCTATCCCAGGAGTTCCGACGTTTACGTCCAATATCTCCGCACCACACTCTTTTTGGGATTGTGCAGCCCTTATAGCCCACGAGGCTCTTTTGTTCTTCAGATCTTCTATGAAATCTTTTTTTCCCGTTGGGTTTATTCTTTCACCGATTATCACAGGATATTGATTTTTTCCTATGAATGTTATTTTGTCTCTCCCAGAAATCATCATAAAGGGTTTTTCGGGTTTAATAAGTGGTTTACTTTCTTTGTATCTATTAGCGAGGAGTTTTATGTGTTCTGGTGTTGTTCCACAACAACCACCTATCATCCAAGTGCCGAGTGATATGAACTCATCCATGTAGGATAGGAACTTTTCCGGTCCCATCGGGAATACAGTTTTTCCGTCGATTAGCTTAGGTAATCCTGCGTTTGGCATGAAAACGAGTGGTTTTGATGTAACCGATGCCATTCTCTGTGCTATATTTATGAGAAGGTCTGGACCGAAGGAACAATTCGAACCTACAGCAAGTACATCCATGCTAGAGAGAGCTATTGCGGCAGCTTCAGGTGTTGATCCAAGTAGAGTTCTACCGTCCTCCTGGAAGGTCATCATTACTACACAGGGGATTTCGAGTTCGTTTGCTGCGATTATGGCTGATTTTGCTTCTCTAACATCACTCATTGTTTCTATGAAGATTATATCAGCACCACCGTCTTTTAGCCCTTTTATCTGCTCTTTGAAGGCATTAAGTGAAGTTTTAAAGTCTATATCCCCAACTGGCCATAGTAGTCTTCCCAGTGGTCCCACAGAACCTGCAACTATTGCTTTATCTTTAGCTACTTCTCTTGCTATTTTGGCTCCGAGATATGCTAGTTCATAGGCCATATGTTCCAAGTTATAGTTGGATAGTTTTATCCTGTTTGCTCCAAAGGTGTTGGTTTCTATTATATCTGCCCCTGCTTCTATATAAGCGAGGTGTATCTCCTTTATCAACTCAGGATCTTCCTTATTTAAAAGTTCTGGAGCCCCTCTATAGCCTGATTTCCTGGATTGTATAAGGGTACCCATTGCCCCATCAATTATAAGTATCCTTTTGCCAAAATCTTTCATCCTTGCTACCTTAGAGCGTGTCTTAGTATGAACTCCTTTACAGCGGAGATATCTGCTGGAAGTTCATATTTTCTCTGTTTCTTTTCTGTGAGTCTTCTTATTTCCTCAGGCATCTCAAGTTTACCTATCGTTTCTTCTATTACCTCTGGGAATTTGGCAGGATGTGCGGTTGCTACACTTACTAGGTTGTATTTGCCCTTGAACTTCTCTTCATGTTCAAGCAGAACCTTTACGCCAACTGCTGTGTGAGGATCTACTATGTATTTGTATTTTTCGTAGATTTCCTTTATAGTTTTCTTTGTTTCCTTATCGTTACTTCTACCACTTAAGAAATCCAATCCCACCTTTTCAAGTACATCCTTCCCGAATAGAAGCACCTTTTTCTGACTAAATTCTTCCATCAGTTTTTTTACCGTTACGTCTTCATTGTTAAAGAGATGATAGAGGTACCTTTCAAAGTTACTTGCTATTTGGATGTCCATTGCCGGACTTATTGTTGGTACTACTTCCCTTACACTGTAATCTCCCTTTGTAAAGAACCTGTAAAGTATATCGTTTTCGTTTGTGGCAACAATCAGCTTTTCAATGAGTTCAGTAATCCTTTTTGCGTAAAAACCGGCAAGGACATTACCAAAATTCCCTGTTGGTACGCAGAATATGCTTTTCTTATCTGATTTTAAGGATGCCCATATGTAGTATACGATCTGAGCCAGTATCCTTGCCCAGTTTATGGAATTAACCGCTGTAACTTTTATTCTGCTTCTTATCTCTTCATCGAGGAAGATTCTCTTAACTATACTCTGACAGTCGTCAAAGGTACCGTTAATCGCGAGACAATATACATTTTCTTCCTCAACTGTAATCATCTGCAATTCCTGTATTTTACTTACCCTGTTGTTGGGGTAAAGTATGAATATGTTTATATTTTCCTTTCCCTTTACACTGTGTATTGCTGCACTACCTGTATCTCCACTTGTTGCCCCTACTATGTTTACCTTCTCCCCTCTTTTTCTAAGAAGGTACTCTAAAAGGTTACCAAGGAACTGAAGAGGGTAATCCTTGAAGCTCAGAGTAGGTCCGTAGAATAGTTCCATTATACTGAATCTGTCAAACCTTTTTATGGGGGCTATATCTGGATGAGAGAAATTCGAATAGGATATCTCTAATAGTCTGTCAATAGTTTTTCCCTCTAAGTCGGAAGCAAAAATTTTAACTACTTCCTTTGCTAATTCAACGTAACTTAAGTTTCGCCATCTATCAAGTGTATTTCCGTCTACTCTTGGTATCTCTTTAGGTACAAATAACCCGCCATCTGGTGCTAGCCCTGTCAAAACAACTTCTTCAAAACCATAGGACAGCTTGTTATCTCTTGTGCTACAGTATCTCAATGTTGCCCCCTGTTGTTTTTTATTACTACTAATGATATCATACACTTAATGATTATGGATTTTAACCACATAAATGAACCTATATGGCTTCTTGATGAGAATTTCAAGGTCATAGGTAGTAATTCGAGTGCTCGTAATTTCGAGGTAAGTAATGCGATAGGAAAATACGTATATGATGCCCTTCTCTTACTCGAGGAGTGTAAGGTAGCCTTGGCAAGTTACATTAGTGAAATACTTTCTGTGAAAAAGTATACCTTCTTTACCAAACCGGTTAAGTTCAATGTGCCCTGGTTAAAGGAAGCCATTTCGGTTTTACACGGCTTTACTCTAAAT
>JAGDVO010000005.1:0-13633 GCA_023269715.1 Thermosulfidibacter sp. | reverse complement strand
CAGTTGATGGCCTTAGATACCTGATTCTCTTAAAAGTTTATGATATAGATGAATATCTTAGAGTTTTTGTTGTAGAAAGATTAAAGGATTTTAAAATGGACAACGTTAAATTTGTGATCTTTGATAGATGTTGTGTACCTCTTTTTCAACTGGATGTTGAAAAAGAGGTGGTCAATACGGTGCGTCATATTTTAGTTGAGTCATTAGAAAATGATAGAATGATAAGAGATAAGAGTTTTGATATTCATGGAAGATGGTATAGCCTCAGGATTTATCCACTACTTTTAAGTGAGAAAAGTCTAGAGCTTGATAAATTAATTGGGTACATGGCTGTTTTGTTCGATGAGACTGATAAGGTGAAGTTATTGCGAGAGCTAAATTTTAACAGTTCTCTCACCGAACGTATTCTAAATTCCAGTGGTTTTATATTTATTCTAGCTAAGAATAACAGAATATTGAGGGTTAATAGAAGCGTTTCCAAAATCGTAGGGTATGGTGACGATGAACTCGTGAAACTAGCTCCTTGGGATTTGGTGTATGGTCCTGATAGGTCCTTGGTAGTTGCTGATATGGTTGCCGCTATGGAAGGCGAACTGGATGATAGAAAGGTGTATGAGGTTAGGTTAATAAAGAAGGGTGGAGATACGGTTTGGGTTAAACTTGCCGTGGATAGTTTAACTCACGATGATGGGAATTACTGTGTGATAGTTGGTTATGATGTGGAGGATTTTAAGAGGTTAGAGGAGGAATTGAAACGTCTTTCGGCTATAGACGAGCTTACAGGTGTTTATAATAGAAGGGCGTTAAATGAATTCTTGGGTATTCTTATAAAGCAATGTGAACGTTACGGTGACAAACTATCTATAATGCTTATAGATCTTGACGATTTTAAAGCGGTGAACGATAGATATGGTCATGTGTTTGGTGACAAGGTTCTAGAAGAATTTGTGAAGGTTCTAAAGGGGTTGGTGAGGGAATCTGATATTGTTGCAAGGTACGGAGGCGATGAGTTCGTAGTTATCATGCCAAAGACGGATGTAAGTAGTGCCAAATTTGTAGCGGAAAGGATACTAGCTGAACTAAGCAAAGTTGCCCTACTTGATGTTATCAAGATCTCTGTCAGTATAGGTTTAACAGAGTATACAGTGGGAGACGATCTCGAAAGTATCTTTAAGAGGGCGGATGAGGCTCTCTATGAGTCTAAGATAATGGGTAAGAGAAGGGTTTCAGCAAGATGAAACCGTTCGATGAGTGTGTTCTGAAGGTGATCAAAGCTATCTTTGATAGTGTAGATGATGGTATGGCGCTTATAGATTGTAATTATGATTTTATTCTGGTTAATCCTATCTTCTGTGATATGTTTGCGGTTGAAGATGTTTCTAGTAAGAAATGTTATGAATTGGTTTATAGGAGGAAAGGTTCCTGTGTTCCTTGCATACCAAAACTTTTCGACAAGGCGGGGAAAACTTTAGAGAGGGTGATTATCGCACCTGAAGAGTCTTGGGCGACTTGGCTTGAAATTAAGGAGTATCCTCTTAAAATGGACGGGAATAACATCGGGTATTTAATGATTGTAAGGGATGTAAGTGAAAAGAAGAAAAAGGAAGAAACCTTAAAAGAGCAAGCTCTGTTTGATTCTCTGACAGGAGCTTACAATAAAAAGGTCTTTTATGATTATCTGGGTTTGATGATGGAAAATGCGAGAAGATATGGTGAGCCTTTGAGCGTGGTAGTTTTTGACATAGATAATTTTAAGAGGATAAACGATACCTATGGACATATATTTGGTGATAGGGTTCTTGTAGAGATTGCAAAGATAGTTCGGAATAACATAAGGAGATCAGACATATTCGGTAGGATAGGTGGAGAAGAGTTTGCCATAATCCTACCTAAAACTAATGTGGATGGGGCGGTTATTTTAGCCGAAAGGATAAGGGAAGCTGTTAGTGATCATCTTTTCGTACATGCAGTTAAGATTACCGTAAGTATAGGAATAGCTGGTATGAAGAGGGAAGATACACCGGAAACTCTAATTGCAAGGGCGGATAGCGCCTTATACGAAGCTAAACGCGCTGGCAAGAACAAGGTTATGGTTTTTAATTAACCCTTTCTAATTCTTTAAGAATCAGTGTTGCATAGCTACCCTTTGGTAAGAAAAATCTGATGGTTAATTCCTTTTTTCTTACCTCAACCACATCCAGCATCTCGGGATATACTTTTATCGGTCTTCTAGTTCCTTTATTTTTTAGCTTTCTGAAGTCTCCTTTCTTTAGTCCGTATTTTTCGAGTATTCGGTATTCGATTTCCCTGAGGATGTCGTTTTCCGGTTCTATCATGTGACTACCCCATATTGGGCCTGTAGGGATTGTGTTGATGGTTATTTCGCTTTCTTCTTTAGCTTTGTCAAGCTTAAAGGATTTTTGATCAAATATAATATCACCTTTTAGTACTCTAACTAATTCCCTATTTAGTCTTTCATCTACATATTCGTTGAAGATTAGAGAGGTTAGTGAAGAAACCAATAAACGTTTTTTGTAGGGATTTATTTTTTTGTTTTGCTCTTCTTTTAATAGGCTTATTGCTTTTTCTATGTTATCTTTGCCGAATCTCTGTTCGTCAAAATAGTTTAGTATACCATATCTTTCTAATTCCCTCAGTTTTGACAATACCTTTTCTACGTTATCCACTTCCTTCACTTTGATCGTGAAGATATTACCCTTTAAGTGTCCTGGTCTTAGCTTATTCCTATGTTCTGTTATATCTAAAACGCTGATACCTCTTTCTTCGAGGTGTTTTCTAAGGGTATCTAGTTTCTCTCCTAGAATGTTCTTGGGTATGGATATATGCTGAATACTCACGGAAACCTTATCTTTTAGACCTGCATAGCCTATGAGTTTTTCGGGAATTTTAAGAAAACTGGCAATTTGCTTTATTACGTCGAAGGTGGTAAGATTACGCTTCTTGATCTTGAGTATTACATGCTCACCTTTTCTGGTAAACTGATAGAGAGGGATTTCTTCTACTAGGAAGTCTTCCGGCTGTGATTTATAGAGCATCTATCAGTTTCATTGGTACCACAGCAGCAGATAGGACCAAGCTTGCCACTTCTTCTATAAACTATGTATTGCGTTAGGAGCAGGTATCCACCTAGTATTAGGTCAAGAGAGCCCATCGCGATATCATTATTTTTGAACCTTATAACACTATCGCCTATCAGGATTAAACCTAGTATGATGTAAATTATCCCTATTATTGTTTTCATAGTGTTTTATGATAAATAAATCTTCATATAAATGCAATAGGAGGAAGCTATGTTTTTCGGCGGGGAGTTCAAGGTCGGTAAGAAAAAGGCGAGCGAGATCCTTAAGAAGCTCAAAGATAAAGGTAAGGAGAGTTTTGAGGTAGAAGCTTTTAGGATCCTTGAGTTTTATGGAGTTGATGTGCCCGAGTATCAGGTTGCGAGAAGCAAGGTTGATATCTATTACATAATAGAAGATATAGGATTGCCTGTAGTTTTGAAGGCTGTAGCTTCAAGTGCTGTTCATAGGGAGGATCTTGAAGCGGTTGTGGTTGTAAGTAGTAAGGAGGATGTTGATAGTGCTTATCCCAAAGCTCTTGGGGAGATAGTTTCCAATCTACCATGGCTTACACTTGAAAGTATACTGGTTCAGAAGTTTGTACCAAGTTCTGAAAAGCATACCTTTATCTTTGAGAGGGAGAATAAGAAGGATAAGGGGACCGTTAAAGTGGATGGTGCTTTAGGGGGTAAGATAGACGAGGTAAGTTTTGACGATTATCCTTATGTTTTGCCTGTTGTTGCCTTCTTTAAGGATTTTCAGGACGACGTGAAAATCCTAGAGGTTGATTTTGTTAGATCCGAAAATGATGGCAGATGGTATCTGGTTGATGCGAAATGTTATCTTCTTACGTAGTTCATAATAGAGGAGAAGTGGATTTGGGGAAAATCGCTCTTATAGGTGGTAATGCTAAGGATTTTGGCAAACTTATAGAAAATCGAGAGGATCTTATCGTTATCTCTGTAGCTGATAACCCTACCTATGAGTATCACTATAGATTCTCGCCAGGTGAAGTTGGAAAAATTTTGGATACCCTTGAAAAAGAAGGTGTCGAAAAGGTAGTTTTTTTTGGTAAGGTTGAAAAGAAAGGTTTATTTAAGAGGTTTTTTAAGTTGGATCTGACTGCTATAAAGATGCTTTCGCAACTAGATAGTTTTGCCGATGACAGTATACTCTCCTTTATAGTTAGGGAGTTGGATAAAAGGGGCATAAAAGTTGTCAACCAGAAGGAGATTTTTACCAACCATCTTGCTAAAGAGGGTCTTGTGGTTGGGAAATTGGATGATGAGGATATTAGAGATATAGAATACGGTTTTATGGTCGCAAAGAGGATAGGGGAGCTTGGAATAGGTCAGACGGTGGTAGTTAAGAAGAGGTCGGTCGTTGCCGTTGAAGCTGTTGAGGGGACTGATGAAACCATAACAAGGGCTGGTCGATATTCTAAGGATTTTGTAGTGGTTAAGGTTAAAAGACCGATGCAGAGTGATTTTATGGATCTACCAGTTGTTGGACCTGATACGATTAGGGTTATTAAAGAAGCAGGTGGTAGATTGATAGCGGTTGAGGCGGGAGAGGTTATAGTTATCCCTGGTACAATTGAAATAGCCATGGAGCTTGGAATCTCTGTTTATGGGGTAAGTGGTGCGACGGATTCTAGTAATTAGTGCTGAGGATTCCTCATCTATTTATGCTCTTAACGTTATAAGGGAGCTTGGTAATATAAATAAGAATTTCCGTTTTTTTGGCACAGGTGCTGAGTTTTTAAGGGATAGTATGGAGTTACTGTACGAAGCTAAGGATCTCAGTTTTGTCGGATTTGAAGAGCCGGGTAAGATATTTAAGATTCTAGGTATATATTGGAGGTTAAAAGAAGCTCTTAGAGGTTCTGATGGGGCTATATTTTTCGACTATCCCGGTATGAACCTTAAATTAGCTGGATATGCCAAGGGCTTGGGTAAGCCTGTCTGTTACTACTGTGCTCCACAGGTCTGGGCCTGGTGGACGAAAAGAGCAGAAAAAATGGCTAGGATGGTAGATAGACTTGTTGTTTTGTTCCCATTTGAAGAGGAGTTTTTTAATAGATATGGGGTCAACGCTAAGTTTTTCGGCCATCCCCTATGCCTTCTACTTAAGGATTATATAGGATTAGAGAAGGATGATTATTTCTTACTGTTACCTGGCTCTAGAAGAAGTGAGGTTATCAGTTTGCTTTCAACTATGGTTGAAACTTCTAGGTTGATAAGGAAATATTACAGAAATAGGTTTAGGTTTTATCTGATAAAGGCGAAAAGTTTACCGGAAGAATTGTTTGAGACTATTCCCAGCTGGATAGAAATGGTTCCCTTTGAGAATAGGTACGAGTATATGGCGAGAGCTAGATACGCTATAAGTGCAAGCGGTACAGCTACTCTCGAACTCGCTCTGCTTGGTGTTTATACCTTTGTTGTTTATAGAGTTAGACCGTGGGTTTACAGTATTGCGAGAAAGCTTGTGAGGGTTAGAAACATATCTATAGTTAACATTCTACTTGGTAGGGAGGCTTTTCCAGAATATCTGCAGAATAAAGCTCATCCTGACCTGATTTTTGAGGATTTTAGAAGGATTTCCGATGAATATGACCAGTTACCCTATGGTACTTTTGAAGAACTTTTTAAACTTTTATATAGAGAAGACCATTTTATAAGAGTAGGGGAGTTTTTCAATGAAGTATTATCTTAAACTTCTTAGGATATATCTTTTACCCCATTGGTGGTTGGTTTTACTTGCAATTATTTGTGCAGGTATAGTTTCTGTCACCTATGGAGCCACTGCATGGGTTGTAAAACCTATAATAGACAGGGTCTTTATGGAAAAAGACAAAGGAATGCTGAAATTGGTTCCTTTTATGATTATCGGCCTTTATTTTACAAAAGGTGTTGCAAGGTTCTTCCAGAACTACTTTATGAGTATAGCCAGTTTTAAGATGCTGATGGGTATAAGGCTGGATCTCCACAGAAGGTTACATCTCATGAGCTATAGTTTTTTGAAATCAAAATCTACAGGTGAGTTAGTTTCAAGGATACTGAATGATGTAAATGTTATAGACAATGCCAACATTTCTGCGATAAGGAATCTTATAAGGGAGAGTATAACTCTTCTCATTCTTGTGGTTCTGGTGTTTAAGAGGGATGTGGGTTTAGCCTTGATTTCTGTATTTGTGATACCCCTTATGGGCTACGTTATATATAGGATTGGTAGGTACATTAAGAGGAACGCAAAAAAACAGCAAGAAAGAATGGCGGAGATGTCGGGAGTTTTGATAGAGGGATTTGGAGGAGCAAAGACTGTCAAGGTTTTTGGAGCTGAGGATAGAGAGATAAATAGGTTTAAAAAACAGTTGGAGAACTACTACAACCTTGCGATAAAGGCCATGGTGGCGAAGGAACTTAATGTTCCTATTATTGAGTTTCTCTCATCCATAAGTGTTGCAATAATAGTTTATATTGGAGGTTTGAAGGTTACTGAGGGACATATGACTCCTGGAGATTTCTTTTCTTTTATTACCAGCCTTATGCTCATGTATGACCCTATAAGCAAGATTTCCACTGTTCATACTGATATAAACAGTGCTATAGCTGCGAGTAAAAGGGTTTGGGAGTTTCTTTCTCTAGAACCTGATATAAAAGATGATCCTGATGCTATAGAACTTACAGAATTTAGGGACGAGATAAGGTACGTTGATGTTTGGTTCAAGTACCCTGATGCAGAGGAGGACGAATGGGCTTTAAAAGGTGTAAACCTTGAAATTAGGAAGAATGAAAAGATAGCTATAGTTGGGGAAAGTGGTGTTGGTAAGACAACACTTGTGGAATTACTTCCGAGGTTATATGACGTGACAAAGGGTCAGATTACTATAGATGGCATAGATATAAGAAAGATAAAACTTGCTTTCCTCAGGAATCTGATAAGTGTTGTTAGTCAAGATGTTTTTCTTTTTAACGATACGGTATACAACAACATACTCTTCGGTAAACCTGATGCTACTTATGAGGAAGTTGTTGAGGCGGCAAAACTTGCCTACGCACACGATTTTATAATGAGACTTCCCGATGGCTATGATACTATCGTTGGTGATAGAGGGGTAAGGCTTTCTGGTGGTGAGAGGCAGAGGATAGCTATAGCAAGAGCTATACTGAAGAATGCTCCTATTTTGATTCTTGATGAGGCAACCAGTGCCCTTGATGCTGAATCTGAGACGGCTATAAGAGGTGCACTTTATAATCTTATGCGTGATAAAACCGTACTTATAATTGCCCACAGACTTGCCACTGTGATAGAGGCAGATAGGATCTACGTTATGGAAGGTGGAACAATCGTTGAAGAAGGTACTCATGAAGAATTGATAAGTGGTGATACTAAGTACAGGAGGCTTTGTGAACTTCAGTTCCTTGTTAAAGAATAGAAGTTTTCTTGATATTGTTAAGTGGTTTTTGAGACTTTTACTTCCTTTATACTTTGCAACATTAAGGATTGTGGAGATCAATAGGGAAGTATTCGATAGCAAAAAAGCTCATATTATCTATGGCTTCTGGCACAACAGATTTGTTCCATTAATTCATCTACACAGAAATAGTGGTATATATATAATGGTCAGTCCGAGCAGGGATGGTGACTTTATAGCTTGGATTCTGGAGAGGTTTGGCTTTAGAACCATCAGGGGATCAACCTATAAAAGGGTTATAGGTGGTACAAAGGAACTTTTAGGGTTACTGCGTAGGGGTGAGAGAGTAGCAATCTTACTTGATGGTCCAAGAGGGCCAAGGTATACTGTATCACCTGGTTTATTAAAGATCTTGGATAAATTGAAGGTTGAGATTATGCCTGTAACTGCTGAATATACAAAGTATATCAGGTTCAACTCCTGGGATAGATTTATGTTACCCCTACCTTTTTCAAAGGTTTATGTGTGTTATGGGGAACCCTTTTTACCGAAGGATTCTGTTGAATTGAGGGATAGACTTTTTGAACTTGAGCATTTCGTTAAAAGTAGGTTTTTGAGGTGAGAATTCTGCATACAAATATGCATGTTGGTGGTTGGGGAGGTCAGGCTAATAGAATTCTTGTGGTCTGTAAGGGATTGAGGGATAGAGGTTATGATGTTATCGTTGCTGCTCCTAAGAATGCCACTCTGGTTGAGAGGGCAAGGGAAGCGGGGTTAGAGGTGTTTGACGATTGGTATTTGCCGAAGAAGTTCAGCTTTAAGAGGTTCTTTTTGGATCTGGTCGCTATTCTTAAGCTTATGAAGGATAGGAAGATAAAATTGGTTCATACTCATGGTTCTCAAGATGGCTGGGTCGCATCTATTGCTGCTAAGTTGATAGGTGGTATAAAGGTTTTAAGGACTAGGCATAATATATTTCCTGTTAAGACGCATATCTTTAATAAGCTCTTGTATAGGTTTTTAACGGATAAGCTTATAGCTATCAGTTTTGCGGTCTTTGATGTTTACAAAAAAAACGGTGTGTTGGGAAAGAAATTAGAGAATGTTGAGGTCATCTATGATGCGCTAGATCTAGATAAGTACTCTAATTGTGAGATTGATAGGAAAGAGGTTGAAGATACTGTTGGTGATTTGGATCGTAATTTTGTGATTGTTAACATAGGTAGACTTGCGAAGGAAAAAGCTCAAGATTTCCTGGTTGAGGCTATAGCTAGTCTTAAAGGCTTTTTGAAGGTGAGGGCTGTGATACTTGGTGAAGGCCCACTTTATGATAAGTTGAAAGAGCTTGTTTTAGAGAGGGGGATTGGTGATAAGGTTATTTTTGGTGGGCTGAGGAAGAACGTTGCGAGTTTTTTAAAGTATTCCGATATATTTGTTTTCACTTCACTTTCTGAGGGATTAGGTACTTCTCTGATAGAAGCAGGTTATTTTGGTTTACCTGTTGTAGCTTTTAAAGTAGGTGGTATACCAGAAGTTGTTGTGGATGGCAAAAGTGGTCTATTGGTTGAATGTGGCGATGTTACCGATCTTGCCAATAATATAAGGAAATTACTTTTCTTGCCACGCATAAGGAGAAGGATGGGAATGAATGGTAGGAAAAGAGCTATTGAAAGATTTAATCCAGATCAACTCGTTGAGGGTAACATAAGGGTTTATAATTCCATTATAAACCGGTGATTTTGGTTATAGTCTCCAATAGATTATACCTTCTTTTATAGCTTCCTTCTTGTCGAATACTCCTTTTATGTCTAACAGTATAGGTGGGTGGTTTAATAATCCCTTTATCCTTTTTAGATTGAGTTCTTCTATTAATCTATTGTGTCTTACCGCAAATATTACCGCTTCGAAGGGGGCGAAACTTTCTATGTCTTTTATCAAATCTACACCGTATTCCTTTTTGGCACCATCTCTATCTGCAACGGGATCATATACAATTGGGTTTACCATATATTCCTTCAGGTAATTTACAAGATCGAAAACTTTGCTGTTCCTGACATCTGGTACGTTTTCCTTGAAAGAGAATCCGAGTACCAGAACTTTTGCATTCTTTATACATTTATCACTTTTTATCATGAGTTTTATCGTTTCTTCTGCTATAAACTTTGGAATTTCTTCGTTTATACTTCTACCCGCTAATATGACCCTTGGATTGTAGCCGATTTCCCTTGCTTTGTATACTAAGTAATAGGGGTCAACCGGTATACAGTGACCTCCTACAAGTCCTGGTTCGAACTTCAGGAAATTCCATTTGGTACTCGCAGCTTCAAGCACCTCTCTTGTGTCAAGATTCAATCGGTGAAATATTATGGCTAGTTCATTTACAAGTGCAATGTTCAGATCCCTCTGTATATTTTCTATGACCTTTGAAGCCTCTGCTGTTCTTATATCTTTTGCCTTGTATATCCCTGCTTTAACTATCTTTCCGTATATTTCTGCGAGCAGTTCTGTTGTCCTTTCTGTATCTCCGGCTACTACCTTTACCACGTTCTCAAGTGTATGGACTTTATCTCCTGGATTTATTCTCTCAGGGGAATAACCCACAAAGAAGTCTTTTTTCCATACCATTTTGCTAACTCTTTCTATTATTGGGATACAGATTTCCTCTGTTGCTCCGGGATAGACTGTGGATTCGAATACTACAGTGGCTCCCCTTTTTATATATCTTCCAACCGTTTCGGATGCACTTCTTAGGTATGAAAAATCTGGGCTTTTGATCTTATCTATAGGGGTAGGTACTGCGACTATTATTACGTCAGCTTCTCTTAGCTTTTCTTCGTCGCTTGTGAATTCAACATTTGCATTTTTGAGTTCTTCTTCTTCTATTTCACCTGTTTTATCGTAGTTTTCTGCGAGCTCCTTTACACGCTGGACATCTTTATCAAAACCTATGGTTCTATAGTATTTAGACAGTTTTAATGCCAGTGGTAATCCAACATAGCCTAGTCCAAGTACCGCAATAACAAGGTTGTCACCCATTATGATCCTCCCTTTTAACTACAGTAGAATAACCTTTGACTTTGTACCAGATTTTTTTTTCAATTAAAATACTCCCTTCTATGGTAGAGTAACTACTATAAGGCGCTAACTGTATTAGTTCAAACAAAAGGACCTTGAAATTATGATCACTTTGTAGTATAATGCAAAAATCAGTAATTTAATTATAGAGTTTCTATTGCAGATGTTTATTACAAATGAATCTGAAAAGAGCTTAGAAAAGAGGGTAAAGCAGTTAATTGAAAGGAGTTCAGAATTAAAATTTCTTGTTGGTTTCTTTTATTTTTCTGGAATTAAAGTTTTGTACGAGACTCTAAGAAATCTTTATACTACTGGTAGATTAGGGGAAGAATTTTTAAAAATCCTTGTAGGTTTGAATGTTGATGGAGGAGTTTATGGTATTTATGAAGGTGCTAAAAAGGCACGTGTTTTGAAGTAGATAAAATAAAAAAAGAATTTTTTCAATCTATAAAAAAGGCTTTCACATCAGCAGAGCTTGATAATGAAAAAATCTACGATCAAGTTGAATTTTTCAAAAAACTTCTTTTAGAAAACAAACTTATATTGAGAAAGACCCGTGATCCTAATCACGCTAAGTTATACCTTTTTAAAATGGATGACGAACATAGGCTTATTTTGCCTGGCCTTTTTATTACAGGTAGCAGTAATTTCACGCGAGCAGGGCTTGAATCTCAGGATGAATTCAATGTGGAGATAAAAGACTATGGCTTTGAAGAGGCAGAAAAGTATTTTGATTCCCTTTGGGAGAGGGCTATTGAATTAACCCCTGATGACATTCAAAAGATTCTCCAAATACTTGAAAGAGAAACTTTTTTAAGAAAAATCACACCCTTTGAAGCTTACGTTTATTTACTTAAACTTTATTTAGAATTACATAAAGGCCATTATCCTGTTCGAGATTTAGAAAATCTTTTAAAAGAGAGAGGATACAAACCCTATGACTATCAGCTTTCAGCTGTTTCTCAGGCAGTTGCTAATTGTGAAGCTCACGGTGGCTGCATTCTTGCAGATGTTGTGGGGCTTGTGAAAACCATCATTGCTTGTCTTACCGCCAAGGCTCTGGGTAAAAGAGGAATAGTGATTTGTCCTCCCCATCTTATAGGAGATGAGGCTAAAACCTCTGGTTGGAAAAAATATCTGGAAGATTTTAAACTTTGGGATTGGGAGGTATGGTCTCTTGGAAAATTGGAAGAAGCTCTGAATTTTGTCAAAAATCATCCAGAAATTGAGATGGTAATCGTAGATGAGGCTCATCGCTTTAGAAATGAAAAGACCCAAAATTATCATTACCTTAGGGAAATCTGCAGAGGAAAAATTGTTCTTCTCCTTTCCGCAACTCCTTTTAATAACAGCCCATCAGACATATTTGCTCTTCTTAAACTTTTTTCTATTCCTAAAAAATCCTCTATTGTTTATGATGAAGATTTGGAAGCTCATTTTAAACAATACGAAATTGAATTTGAAAAATTAGCTTATATCAAAAAGTATTGGAACTCAATGGATAACAAGCGAAGAAGTAGAGCCTTAAAGTATTATAAAGAGCTTTTTTCAATAAAAGTGTCTTCTTTAAAATCTGAGCATCTAATTGAAGTCAATAAGAGAGCTAAAAAAATAGCCCAAGAAATTCGTTCTATTCTTGAGCCTGTGGTGATAAGAAGAAATCGTCTGGATTTAAAATATTTCAAAGATAAAGAGAAAATTGAATTTTCAGAGGTAAAAGACCCAATCGAGGCTTTTTATGAATTAACTGAGGAACAACTTGAATTTTATGACAAAGTTATAAGCTCATTTTACACCGTTGATGAAGGTGGAAGATTTAAAGGAGCGATTTATTTACCAATTTTATATGAAAAAGGCATCTCAAGGAATCTTTTCGACGAGCCAGAAATACACTTAGAAAAAGAGGAAGATCCTTTTCTTTATCTTTATCAGAAAAACCTCTATGATCTTATGCGAAGGCTTCTTGTGAAAAGGTTTGAAAGTAGTTTTGGAGCTTTCTATGAGAGCCTTAGGAATTTTATTAAGATTTATAATAATGCCTTAGAATTTGCTAAAAAATCTAATAAATTTGTTCTTGATAGAAGGCTTATAGAGCGAATTTATGAAAAAGATGAAGAGGAAATTTTAGAAATATTAGAGAATTACAGAAAGCAATTAGAAGAGGAAAAACCTGACTCTTCTTTCCACAAAGTTTATGATATCAATAAGTTCAAATTAAGGGATGAATTCTTCAAGGATATTGAGTCAGATATTCAGTTATTCAAAGAATTAGTGGAGGAAATGGAAAAATTGAATTTACTTGAAGAAGATCCAAAAGCTGAAAAGCTTATAGAGGTTGTTAAAGGATTCATCAAAGAGAAGAGAAAGGTTGTAATATATACTGAATATAAAGACACAGCAGAACATCTTAGACCAATTCTTGAAGAACACTTTGGTAGTCGAGTTCTTACAGCCATTGGAAATCTTGGTAAAACTACTATAGAAAATATATATACCAATTTTGATGCTCAATATAAGAAACAAAGAGATGATTATGATATACTTCTCACAACTGATAAGCTTTCAGAAGGTTTTAACTTAAATAGAGCAGGCGTAGTTATAAATTATGATATTCCTTGGAATCCCGTGAGAGTTATTCAGAGAGTTGGGCGTATAAATCGTATAGCCAAAAAGGTTTATGATGAAATTTACATTGTAAACTTCTTTCCTACAGAAAAGGGGGCAGATCATGTGCGATCAAGAGAAATTGCTCAGACAAAGATGTTTATGATTCACAATGTCCTTGGGGAGGATGCCAAAATTTTTAGTCCCGATGAAGAACCTCAGGCCTCTGAACTCTATCGGAGACTTACCTCTCTACTTCAGGATGAAGAAGAGGAGAGTTTTTACACTAAGGTGCTTAAAGAATATGATCGTCTTTTAACAGAGCATCGTGAGCTTGTTGAAAGCCTAAAAGATCTCCCAAGTAGAATTAAGGTGGCAAAAGCTGGTTTAGAAGATGAAGTAATAGTTTTTATTAAAAAAGGTAAAGAGCTCTTTGTGGGATATAAGGACCATAATG
>JAGDVO010000007.1 GCA_023269715.1 Thermosulfidibacter sp. | reverse complement strand
GAAGACAACTATATCCCTTACAAGTCTTAAAGAAGGCTCAGGCGGGTATATCCATGTTTTCTGCGCTATAAACTCCTTTAACATGTCATTCTGTACAGTACCACCTATCCTGTCCATGGAAACACCCTGTTTTTCTGCACACGCTATATACATAGCCAGAAGCACAAAAGCTGGAGGATTTATGGTCATTGAAGTTGTAATCTTGTCCATAGGAATACCATCGAAAATTATCTCGAAATCTTTCAGTGTATCAACAGCCACTCCACACTTACCAACTTCACCTCTTGCCATCGGGTCATCAGAATCCCTACCGTAAAGCGTAGGAAAGTCAAAGGCCATAGATAGACCCGTTTGACCTATAGATAAAAGATACTTATACCTTTTGTTCGTCTGCTCCGGCGTACCAAAACCAGCAAACTGCCTAACCGTCCACAATCTACCCCTGTACATAGTAGTGTGGACACCCCTAGTAAAGGGGTATTCGCCTGGAAATCCGAGATCCCTTAGGTAATCAAAACCCTCAATATCACAGGGTGTATAGAACCTTTTAAGCTCAATACCGCTCATGGTATAGAATTTCTCTTTCCTTTCGGGATGGATCGAGATTTCTTTATTTAGACATTCCCTTTCCCACCTCTCCTGCTCTTTTCTTATAGCCTTCAACACCTCTTCCTTAAACATCGAGGTTTCCTTCTCAACTTCTTTCATCTTTGTACCTCCCTGTAAATTCTTTATATTAATTTTTAATTATATCAAAGTTACCTTTCAATTCCATCCCTAGCATCCACACCCTTATCACTATAGTAATGCTTTATCTCCAACATCTCCGTAACAAGATCGGCAGCCTTCACAATCTCAGGATGGGCGTATCTACCTGTAAGAACCAATTCTAAATTTTCAGGCTTATTTCTTATAAGATCCAAAACTTCTTCCAAAGGAATTAGCCCATAATCAACAGCCACATTTATCTCATCAAGCACCACTATATCGTATTCTCCGCTGCTAATGGCTTTATATGCTAACTCCAACCCTTCCCTTGCAAGTCTTACATCTATTTCGTCAGGATCCCCTTTCTTTACAAATTCTTCCCTTCCAACCTGAACTATTTTTATGTAAGGATCCATCTTTTTAGCACTCTCAAGTTCACCATAAAAAACACAACCCTTCATAAACTGAACTATAAGAGTCTTCATACCATGTCCAGCTGCTCTAAAAGCCAATCCCAACGCTGCTGTCGTTTTACCCTTGCCATCTCCTGTATAAACCTGAACAAACCCTCTCTCCAGCTTCCCCAACTATCCCTCCAGAATACTCCTCGCTATAACAAGTCTCTGGATCTCCGATGTACCTTCGTATATCGTTGTAACTCTTATATCCCTATAGAATCTTTCAACGGGGAATTCCTCTATATAACCGTATCCTCCATGCACCTGAACAGCCCTATATGCAACTCTATTTGCAGCTTCAGTGGCGAATAACTTCGCAATAGACGCTTCCTTTGTAAACCTACCACCTTCTCCTTTCAAAAACCTATCTTTAAGCCAAGCTGCTCTTAGTACTAGAAGTTCAGCTGCCTCTAGTTCCGTCACGCTGTCTGCTATCATCCATTGAATAGCCTGAAAATTGGCTATAGGTTGTCCAAACTGAACCCTTTCTTTAGAATACTTAACCATTTCATCCACACATGCCCTCATAACACCACAAGCAAGAGCACCTATTCCTATCCTACCACCATCTAAATCGGCAAGCATAATTTTAAACCCATCGCCCTCATTCCCAAGAAGATTAGTAATGGGAACCTTACAGTTATCAAATACCAACTCAACTGTATCAGAACCCCTCTGCCCCATTTTCTTCTCTTTCTTCCCTATAGTAAGTCCAGGAGTCCCCCTTTCCACGAGGATCACACTTATCCCCTTTTTACCCTTTTCTTTATCAGTTACAGCAGCTACCATAAATATACCCGCTTTAAGACCATTAGTTATAAAGACTTTGTTCCCATTTATAACATACTCGTTACCTTCTTTAACAGCTGTAGTTCTTATACTACCCGCATCGGATCCCGCACCAGGCTCTGTTAGCGCAAAAGCTCCAGCTAGATACTCACCACGTGCGAGCTTAGGGAGATACTTTCTCCTCTGTTCTTCATTACCAAATCTATATATACCCTCCGCAACCATGTTTGTAACTGACATGGCGACAGCAACAGACGCAGAGACTCTAGCCACTTCCATAATAGCCAAAGCAAAACTGATAGTATCCATACCAGGGCCACCATATTCCTCAGGAATAGTAATGGTGTTAAGGCCCAATTCGGCCATTTTCGCTAGAAGTTCATCTGGAATATTCTCTTCACTTTCAACCCTATCAACTATAGGAGCTATCTCTTTTTCTGCGAAATCCCTTACCATCTTCTGGAGAATCTTATACTCTTCACTCAAAGCAAAATTCATGGTATATAACCTCCATAGATTAGTTTTCATCTAGTTTTTAAATTACAAGATTACCAAACTTATTTCAATAGCAATTTATAAGTAAATACCAAGGAGGTAACTAAGATGCCGATTTATGAATACATCTGTAAGGAATGTAACCTAATACTGGAAATAATAACAGGCTATAATAGCCCGCCACTTACCTGCCCAAAATGTAGGAAAGAAATGCAAAAAAAACCTTCAACATTCTCAATGGGTAAGAACCGCATGGAAGAAAGAGTAAAAAATGTACTAGAACTCACAAAAAGCTATTTAAAAGATGGCAAAGTAGAAGATGCGAAGAAATTACTTCATAAAGCAAAGGAGTATATTAAAAATGATACAATTAACAGAGTATACGATAAACTCTCGCAAAAGACAGAAGGTTAATCCTCCTTATCAATGATGACTGTGATGTTCCTTGTGAACATGTTCGCTGTGGTGGTGTTTAATAGGCTTTTCGTAAGTCGGAATCTCAGAAAGACCAACGACATCCCTTAGGAATTTTGCTACATCATCTAAATCTTCGAAAACCTCATATATATTCATCTCTTCACATATAACAGCAAGCATATCGGGTCTACCTTCGGGAATGAAGATTTTAAATTCTCTGTTGCCCCTACCTATAATCCTTACCTCGTGATGGTGCCAAGGAGCAGGAAACATCCTTTTAAGTTTCTCAAAGAATTCCTTAACGGGCTTTATGTTTTCTAAATGAAGATGACTCATGGTTATCCTCCTTTAAATTTTATTAAAGTCCAGTAGACCCGAAACCACCTTCTCCCCTTTTGGTTAAGGAAATTTCACTCACCTCCTCAAAAACAACACGAACAGTAGGAGTAATCACAAGTTGAGCTACTCTATCACCCCTTCTAACTAAAAACTCCTTTTCACCCAAATTTATAAGAATTACCGAAATTTCCCCTCTATAGTCAGAATCTATAGTCCCAGGCGCATTAAGTATAGTAACACCATGATCCTTAGCTAGACCACTCCTAGGTCTTATCTGTCCCTCGTACCCCTTAGGTATCTCAACATAGATTCCTGTTGGCACCACCTCCCATCTGCCAGGCCTTATCACAACGGCATTTTCAATAGCTGCAAATAGATCCATTCCACTTGCACCCTCTGTAGCATAAAAAGGTAAGGGTAGATCTTCAAAGCCTTTCTTCCTCTTTACTCTAATTCTTATACAGTCCATGGCAATCACATAACATATATAGACAAAAGTGGAATAAAAGTAAACTAGTTAAAAAACTATCAGATCACTAAATTTCTATCCTTCTTCAATCCAACCCAAAATCTGTAGAGTGTACCACGCATAGAAGTATCAAGCATTTTTAAGCCCTTGATAATTGCAAGAAACCTTTCATCCCACATTGTACAATCAAAAACCACTCTTAACCCAAGAAATTTTGAAAATTCTTCCAAATCCTCTTTCAAAAAATCGCCAAAAGGTATCATAATTTTATTTATTCTTACATTTCCTATAAACCACTCTAAAAGATCAAGATAATTGGTGTATACTAAGTAGAAGAAAAGGGAAGCAATCTCTTCTAATAACAAATCAATAGCTAAATTAGAATGATCTAAAAACTTCAGAGTCAAAAGATAGTTCTTTGGATCTACTGACTCTTCTTTTATGAGAAATACCCTATCTTCGCTAATTCCATAAAAAGTCTTAATGAATTCACTTCTATCTCTAGAAATAGTAACGAAAGTGATATTCTCTTTAAACCTATAAGCTTTTAGCCTTTTAACTAAAAACGACTTAAAACAATTGTCGCATAAAGCTAAACTTATACTTTTCACTTTTTTATCGGTCTTTGTAGAACAGTGCTTACACCTCATTAAAACCTCCTTCTAAATATTTTTAGAATAAATAACTAACAATAACTTGTCAATATTGAACTTATTAACATCTTGATGTATACTAAAATATGAAACCTAAAATGTAAGGGGGACTATAATAGGCTAGAGGACTTCTATATTCACAAAAGTATTGGTACCAGTTGTTATAACCTTACTCGTTCCTCTCGTAATGACCTTATGGTTGGATCTTGAATTGGGAAAATTTGAGCACTTGGAACGAAGTAAGAAAGCCATGGGAGAGCATAGTTTATGAAAGATGCAGTGATAGTTGCTTTGGCTTCAAGGAAAACGAAGCGTGTGCAGCAATTATAGTAAACCAGGAACTAGCAAGTCTTTTTAAAATAATAGATTCAGTCAAATGGCAAGTAGTATTAAGTACATAATCAAAAAGTGCATAACAGATCCGATCAAAGATATTTCGGATAAGGCTATTGAAATGGCTTACGGCAATATGAATATTGAATTTAAACCACATAGAGATATAGATAAGGAAAATGTAAAAGGTGAAATTGTTAAACTCGAAATGACGCTAGATACCATGGAAAAAGAACATGAATGAGAAAAGCGCTAGAAAGACTTAGAAAACCCTAATAGCGAGGTGATAAATGTTAAGTCAAAAAACGGTAGGTATAGATTTTGGTAGTTCTGCAATTAAACTAGCAACAGTAAAGAAGATTAACGGAGATCTAGAAATAGAGAACGCTTTTATAGTTGAATGCAGTATAGGCGAAAATTTTATAAGGTATTTAGAAGATGGGAAGTTAGAAAGAGACTTATTAAATATTTGGAAAGTACTATCACTAAAAGGTAGCCACGTAAGCGTCGTCCTACCTTCATATTTAACTATAGCAGCACCAATTAACATTCCAAACTACATTTCTGAAGATAAAATTGAAGAGGTTATTAGAGAAAAAATAACTTCTAGCATTCCAGTTTCAATGGATGAGGTCGTATTCGACTATTTCATCTACTCAAACAACGAAAGTGGATTAAGAGGGATATTTACAGTAGCACGTAAAAAGATCGTAGAAGAATTGATGAAAGTCATAGAAAGACTAAATAGTAAAATAGCCTTAGTAGACTCAACAACAACAGCCATTACAAATGCTATTATATTTGAAGAAGAAAAAGAAAACTTCATGGCAATAGATATAGGACACAACTACACAAAAATAATGGTAGTAAAAGATCTGGAAATAAGAGTAAGCAGAAATATATCGTCCATCAACGGCTCAAAAATTACGGAGAGAATCAGCGAAATCTTGGGAATATCTAAAGAAGAGGCGGAAAAATTAAAAACCAGCTTTTCACTTGAAAATCATTTATATGAAGCACTAGCTGAAGAAACGGTATCAAGTCTACTCTCCGAGATAATGGCTCTTGGAATCGAAAATACTAAGGTTGATAAAATATACCTTACCGGTGGCTCATCACTCCTGCCAGGATTAACCGAAAAACTGAGCAATATCACGAATAACCATGTAGAACTCTTCATACCAAAAAAGAGGATAATCCCTTCCAAAAACATAAAAAATATGCTATTAGAAGTTACAATGCCTAAAATTATAGCCGCAATCGGTACCACTATAGGTGCTATAGTGTAATGATAGACTCTAGAAGAAAATTAGAAGAAATCATAAACGAGTGGATAAACAAAAATAGACAGGTAAAAGTTGTAGTATTTTACTCACTAGATGGACTACCAGAAATGATGTTGTGTAAAGAAGGAGAAGGAAAGGAAGTAGATGCAGAAAAGTTATCATCATTGGGAGCAACCCTTTTATTCATTTCGAGCACCTTAAGAAGAGAAATAAACAATTCAAAGGAACTAAGAGAAATCAAAACAGAATATGGAAACTCAAAAATAAATATAGTTCAGCTTACAGAAGATGAAAGAGTGTTAATAATAGAGGAAACTAATGGAATTTGAAGGTACAATTCCACCACTTACGGTTCTTGATATACTTCAAATAATAAGAGAAAATAAACTTACAGGAGAACTTACATTTTACAATAGTCAAAAACTTACTCTTATATTCAATAAAGGAAAAATCACATATAGTTCACTCTCAGAAGAAGAAAAAAATATTGATCCAATAGTAAATATAAAGAAGAGCATACAACTACTAAAACTGATAAAAAACGCAAAGTTTTATTTTAAAAGCTCAAAAGATCTAGACAACAACAGAAATTCAGTAAACTTGCCACTTGAAAGTATAATCATAGAAATATCAAGAAACATAGAGCTAAGAGAATTAACTAAAATAAGTGACGAATTTATACCAGAAAAGACAAAGAACTACAAGAAAATGATATCTAACATAAATATTACTCTAGATGAAATAAAAGTGTTAAACATAATTAATGGAAAAAGAACTGTAAAAGAAATAACAGAGTTACTAAAACATGACTTAAATGATGAATTAAAAATAAGAAAAATACTATACGGGCTCTTAGCCAGTGGAATAATCAAGAGAGCAGAGAGAAAACTCAAAATTGACTTAAAATCAATTGCAATAGACCCGATAAAAGGTATTATTAGAAGGCTAAAAGGATCATGAAAGTAAAAATAATAGTTACAGGTCCATTCGGTGCTGGGAAAACACAATTTATTAGAACTATAAGTGAAATAGATCCTGTTCTGACAGAACAAAAGACGAAAAACAAAGAAGAATCTCAGAAAAAAGACTTTAAAACCGTAGGTATGGACTTTGGAAAGGTAACAATAGATAATGATACAGTTTTGTACCTATTTGGAACCCCAGGGCAAGACAGGTTCAGCCTAACTTGGGAATCTTTGATCAAGGGAGTTCTAGGAATTGTCCTTCTTGTAGATAGTACAGACATAAATAGTATAGTAAAAGCAAGATCAATACTCGACTTTTTTTATAGTAGAGTAAAGATACCCTATATAGTCGCAGCAAACAAACAGGATCTTCTCAAAACTTGGCCTATAGAGGCCATAAAAAGTTATCTAGACCTAGACGAAAATGTAAAGATACTTCCACGTGTAGCAAAAGATAAAGAAAGTGTAAAAAGGTATTACCTGAACTTCTTGAGGTAATTTTAAACACTGTAAAAGGAGGATAGCGACAATGCTAGATACCATAAGAAATCATGCTAGAAAATTCAACGTCTTAATATGGGTTATAGTAGCTTCCTTTATACTCAGTATATTCATAGTCTGGGGAAAAGGTTCCTTTAATCCCTTCTCAAACTGGATAATAAAAATCGATAAAACAGAAGTAAGTTATGAAGACTTCGTATCACTATTTGAAAGACTAATGGAGCTATATAGGAGTCAAGGGATAAATATCGACCAAAATGTTCAAAAGGAAATTAAACAACAAGCTCTGGAAATACTTATAACAAACACTGTTATTTATGATCTAGCAAAAAGATCCGGTTTCACCACTTCTTCTAAGGAAATAACGGAAACATTAATTTCCATACCAGATTTTGTAGAAAAAGGGAAATTTAGTAAAGAAAAGTATCTCTACTCTCTTAAAAACGCTGGATTAACCCCGGCTAGGTTCGAAAAAAATCTACAAAATGAACTAATAATAAAAAAACTTCAACTTACCATAAAAGAAGGAACCACGCTTAGCGATTTTGAACTGAGAAAAATAGCTACTTGGAATCTCATAAGAGGAAATATTGATTGCATATTGGTAGATTTAAACAAAATAAAAGAAAGAATACCAGTAGATCAAAATAAAGTAAAAGAAATCTACGAGAAAAACAAGGAAAGATACAAAACCAAAGAAATAATAAATGGTATAGTAATAAAAGTAAAACCGCAAAATCAGAATGAAAAAAAAGAAGTTTTAAAGAAACTAGAACTCATATTAAAAGAAGCTAAAGATATAAAAAGTCTTATAGAACTGTCGAAGAAATACAATATACGTGTTATAGAAGAAGATGTATTAAGTGATAATGATTTAGAAGAAATACTAAATAATATAAAAAACCTAAAAGAAAACCAGATCTCAGAGATCATGAAGTCAAAAGATTACTACGTAATAGTAGGTATAAAGAATAAAAAAGAACCAAAGCCTCTAACATTTGAAGAAGCCAAACCACTAATAGAAACAGAAATAAGAAACTCTGAAATCGAGAACTATATTAAAAACTTGATAGATAACACAATTAAATCAAAAAAAGATCTGCAGGAAGTAGCAAAGGAGTATAATAGTACACTCAAGACACTCAATAATATCTCTAGAGGCCCCGTTACAATAAATAACGAATCTTATAAACTCTTAGCTATAGAAGCTTTAAATAAAAAAGAGGGAGAAATTGGTTATGTTACAGAAAATAATAAACTTGTAATTTTTAAGGTTACAAAAAAAACACTTCCACCAGAGGAAGATATAGAGAATTTCATGAAAAACCATAAGAAAAACATTTTAAATGCAAAAGCAAACAAGATATGGACCGCTTTAATCTTAGACTCAAGAAATCATTTAAAAATAGAGATCAATAAAAAATTCTTAGGAGAATAACATGAGAAAGGTATTGATGGATAAAGACGATATAAAAAGAACTCTTCAAAGAATGGCTACAGAAATCATAGAAAGAAATAAAAGTGTAGAAAACCTCATAATGATTGGAATAATAAGAAGAGGTGATATACTGGCTAAAAGAATAGCGAAAATAATAGAAGAACTAACATTATTTCATCCACCAACTGGAAGTTTGGATATATCGCTGTACAGAGACGACATAGGCATAAAAAAGGTAATCGAGGTAAGAAAAAGTGAAATTAAAGAAGATATCACAGAAAAGATAATAGTTCTAGTTGATGATGTGATCCAAAGTGGTAGAACAGTGAGAGCAGCGATAGATGCAATAATGGATTACGGTAGGCCCAAAGCTATACAACTTGCAGTACTGGTCGATAGGGGACATAGAGAACTGCCTATACAGCCTGATTTCGTAGGAAAACGTATACCCACTTCTAAAGACGAAAAGATTATAGTATTACTTGAAGAAATAGATGGAAAAGAGATGGTAGGGATAGAGTGATGTTAAAGAGGAAAGATCTAATAAGCACAAAGGACCTCACAAGAGAAGAAGCTGAGCTTATCCTTGAGACCACATTTGGGATGAAAGAGATCTTACAAAGAGAAGTTAAAAAGGTCCCATCACTAAAAGGTAAAACAGTAGCAACACTATTTTTCGAACCCAGTACACGTACAAGGACCTCTTTTGAGCTTGCCGCTAAAAGATTATCGGCCGACGTTGTAAGTTTTACGGCACAGGCAAGTAGCATGACAAAAGGAGAAACCGTAAGAGATACAGTCAAGAACATAGAAGCGATGATAGTTGATGCCTTTGTGATAAGGCATAGAAGTGAAGGAATACCCAACTTTATAGCAGGCATAACAGATGCCTCGGTAATAAACGCAGGAGATGGTAAACACGAACACCCCACACAGGCACTACTGGACACATTTACCATATTGGAAAGGAAAAAGAAATTGGAAGGCTTAAATATCGCAATAGTGGGCGACATAACTCACAGTAGAGTAGCACGTTCACATATGTTTCTCTTGCCAAAATTGGGCGCCAATCTAATATTCGTAGGACCTAAAACAATGATTCCAAAGGATATAGAAAAGGTGGAACCAAGGATAAAGGTAGCAGGTAGAATAGAAGAGGTTATAGAAGATCTAGATGTTATCATATTCCTAAGGATACAGCTTGAAAGAATAGAATCACCACTTATATCATCTTTGAAGGAGTACCATAATCATTTCGGCTTAAATTTGACAAAATTAAAAAGAGCCAAGAAAGATATTATTATAATGCACCCCGGACCTGTAAACTGGGGAGTAGAACTCGCGCCGGAGATAATGAACCTTGAAAACAACGTAATTTTGGAACAGGTTACAAATGGTGTCGCGGTTAGAATGGCAATACTATTCTTACTACTTTCCTCAAGATGATTGTGGTAACTAGAAGCGAAGAAGAGACTATAGAGCTTGGTAGAAAACTAGGCAAGGAATTAAAGAGGGGAGATCTTGTTCTCCTTGGAGGAGAACTGGGTGCCGGTAAAACCAGAATTGTAAAAGGTATAGCCTCTTCACTGGAAGTGGATGAAGTGGTAACCAGCCCAACTTTCACCCTTGTCAACGAGTATCCCTGTAAAGCGGGAATACTCTTTCATGTAGATCTCTACAGACTGGATTCTTTCCCTAAGGATGATATAGATATAGATGATCTACTAGATAGAGGCATAGTAGTGGTGGAATGGTGGGAAAGGGATAGGAATTTCTTTGAGCTTGCAAGAGCTAGATTGATAGTAAATATAAAGATACTTTCAGAAGAGGAAAGAGAAATAGAAGTGAAATGGTTCCGATAGGAAAACTGATAAAGGAGATAAAAAAGATACTTGATATGATAAAATTCCCCCATAGTATCTTCGCCTTACCATTTGCACTCACAAGCTACGCAATAGCAACAAAGGGTAAAATACTACCTGATAAACTCCTCTGGATCATAGTTGCAATGGTAAGTGCTAGATCAGCTGCTATGAGTTTTAATAGGTATGTTGACGCAGAAATTGACGCTCTTAATCCCCGCACTATGAATAGACACATACCGCAGGGACTTGTGAACAAAAGTTTTGCTCTTATCTTTACGATAGTATGCTATATGATATTTGTATTTTCAGCCTACAAGATAAATAAAACTTGTTTCCATCTATCCCCAATCGCAGTATTTGTAACAGCATTTTATTCATATACCAAGAGATTTACTTGGCTATCCCATTTTATCCTTGGACTTGCACTTGCAATAGCACCAGTAGGAGCTTGGATAGCAGTAAAGGAAGAGATCTCTCTAACATCCCTACTTTTGGCCTTTGCTGTGTTCACATGGGTGAGTGGCTTCGACATAATATACGCCCTCCAGGATATAGAATTTGATAGAAAATACGGTCTCTTTTCTATACCTAGGTTCCTGGGTGTTGAAAAATCACTCATTCTTTCTAGAATTCTTCACTCTTTAACCTTCATAACACTACTTTTAATCAAATACTTAGAACCCACATTGGGTTGGTTTTACCTTTTAGGTGTTATAGCTGCAGGCCTTATCCTTTTGAGGGAGCACTCATTGATCAAACCAAACGATCTATCAAAAATAGACATAGCTTTTTTCAATATGAACGGTTATCTTAGCTTAACCATATTTACCTTCACAGCTATAGACATCTTTGTAGGCCCCCTACTCTCCCACTAGAATTTCCTTTAACCTTTTAGAAATTTCAAGTGCATCAGAGAACCCCCTCTGCCATATGTTCCTGCCGAATATAAAACCCTTCGCACCTGCTTCAACAGCAATCCTAGCCTTTTCTAGTAACTCAGCATCACTTATCTTCTCACCACCTGCAACTATGACAGGAACCTTACCCGCAGTCTCTATGATTTTCTTCATAGCATCAAACTCTGTCATTTCGGAAACCCACCTGTTATAAGGGGAAGGTAGCTCATGGGCCCTTGCAGGATCAAGTATCGGCATATTAAGTTTTATAACATCCGCTCCGAGCTCAACAGCAACCCTTGCAGCATAATCAACAGCATAGAGAGAATTTCTACCTCCCTTTTCCTCTATATACCTACCTCTAGGATAGGCCCACACAATGACTGGTATGCCAAGAATCTCCGCCTCCCTTCTCACCTCCATAAATTGCCTGAAATCTTCATCCTGCCTCGGAGATCCCACATAGAGAGTGTAACCTATCGCCTCCGCACCTAGCCTAACCGCATCTTCAACCCTAGCAGTCAAAGGTGAAAAAGCCTCATCTTCAGGTGGTATATTAGTTTTACCATTTACCTTCAAAACAAGTGGTAGAAACCCACTATAGCTGTACATATACTTCTCAGCTAGCCCTATATGCATAACTATACCGGAAAAACCACCTTCAATAGCTATTTTTATCTGGTATTCCGGATTCAGCGATTGCGGATTATCCACAAAATCCCTTGGTCCATGCTCCAACCCTTGATCTATTGGTAAAAGTATTGTCTTACCCTTACCTGGCCCAAAAATATAGAACAACCTAAAGAGCCTTGTTCTTTTACCCATCGAACATCCTAGAAAATCCATCACCTTCCACCTCCTACTCTATTCTACTAACTGTTACCAAAGGAAGCATCTCTCCAAAAAGATCAAGAGTCATAATTCCTGTACCCGGAACCATAGCTGTTGCAGCTCCTGCAGCCATACCCCACTTAAAGGCTTCTTCCAGAGTCTTACCCATATAGATTGCATATAGAAATGCTCCAACAAAAGCATCACCAGAACCAACGGCACTTACAACCTTTATTTTCGGAGGTATCCCCTCAAATACAAAATCTCTGCCAACAAGGTAAGCTTTCTTACCTCCCCTTGTTACAGCCACTATTTCAACACCCATATTCACTATAGCTTTCGCATATTCAACTACATCCTCATCCTTTTCAACTTTCTTATCAACCAACCTTTCAAGCTCATAGGTATTAGGTTTTATCATAAACGGTTTTGCCTTTATTCCGTACTTCAAAGCGTCCCCATCGGTATCAAGTACACACCTTATACCTATAGACTGAACCTCTTCTATAAGATAACTGTAAACATTCTTAGGCAACCCCGGTGGGATACTACCTGCAAAAACCATAAAAGAAACAGCACAAGGACCACCCTTACCAAATCTGAGAAGTCTATCCTTCAGCAACTCCAACTCCTCAACTTCAACTCTAGGACCTTCACCATTCATCCTTATCTGTTTGCCAGTTGTTCTCTCGGTAACTATAACATTTACCCTAGTAGAGCCACCTTTTACCGCTATAAAAGAATTTAAAATGCCCTCCTCGGCAAGTAACATAGACAACTGACCACCCTCTCTACCAGCTATAAACCCATACGCTACCGTTGGACCACCTAGCAGATTTATAACCCTTGACACATTTATACCTTTACCACCAGGTTGCATAAAGGAATTCTTCATCTTAGTCACATCATCAAACCTTATCTCGTCAACCTCAATATTGTGGTCAATTGCAGGGTTCAAGGTCACAGTAGCGATCATCTAAACCTCCTACAGAAAACATTTTTTCGCTATTTTACTATTAGCTTAAAAAAATTTAAAGAGGGTATTGACATAGAAGACAACTTCAATTATTTAGTTCTACCACTATCACTAAACAAAAAGTTTAGTAAACATAGGGTTTAAGGGTGGAAATTGGAAGAAAGCTAAGAAGACTTAGAAAATCAAGGGGATTAACGTTGGAAGAGCTTGCAGAGAAAGCGGGACTTACGAAGGGATTTCTATCCCAAATAGAAAGAGACAAAGCTTCCCCATCCATAGCTGCTTTAAAGGCTATACTAGATGTACTAGGCGAGGATATATCCACATTCTTCAAAGATATGAATAGTACAGAAAAATTCGTTTTTAAAAAGGAAGAGAGGCAGAAGGTAGAACTCGAAAGAGAGGGAGTTAAAATAGTTTCACCCATACCCAGCTTACATTACAAGGAGTTGGATGCGGTAATCATACATATTGAACCTGATGGTTACTTGACAAACGAAGACTGGGATGTAGAAGAAGCATTTGGTTATGTGTTAAGAGGATCGGTTAAACTGACGATAAATAACAATATTTACCTATTAAGAAAAGGTGATTGTTTCTATATATTTCCCGACAGCAATTATGAGATAAGGAACGAAGCTAAAAAGGAAGCGGAAGTACTTCTTGTTGCCTATTAAATAAGACTATTTAAGGGAGGTGTAAAAGTGACCAAGAGGCTGGGACGTCACCTTTTAGTAGAGTTCTACGGGTGTAATCCTGACGCTTTAAATAATGTTGTTGGTATTGAAAAAACTATGGTTGAAGCAGCAAAAGAAGCTGGAGCTACAGTAGTAAAGAGTGTGTTTCATCTTTTCAACCCCCACGGTGTAAGTGGAGTTGTGATAATAGCAGAATCACATCTTGCGATACATACATGGCCGGAATACGGATATGCAGCTGTTGACCTATTTACCTGCGGAGAAACTGTAGATCCTTGGATAGCTTTTGAGAGGCTAAGGGAAAAATTACAGGCAGAACACATGTTCACTATGGAAATAAGTAGAGGACAGTTGCATAACATACCTGTCCTGAATTATAAGATAGAAGGCTAGGGGAGAATTATATTATGGTCTTTAAGACACCTATGAAATACTTTCTAATTGCTGGTAAATCTGAAGGTTTTAAACCACTCAACGCATTCGACGGAGCCCTTCTAGATGCCGGTGTCGGAAATACAAATCTTGTAAAGATGTCAAGTATACTACCTCCAAGAGCACAACTTATAGAACCTATTAAATTACCATATGGAGCTCTTGTACCTGTTGCCTATGCTAGTTATGTTTCTGAAAATCCAGGAGAGAGAATAGCAGCTGGAGTAGCAATAGCCATACCCGATGACGAAGACTACCCGGGTCTGATAATGGAACACTCAGGCGTCGGTTCAAAAGAGGAGATAGAGGAAACTGTAAGAGCTATGGCCATAGAAGGGATGAAGATGAGAGGAAAGAGTGTAAAAGAGGTAAAAAGTATAGCTGTAGAGCACACAGTTGTAAAATGTGGTGCAGTCTTTGCAGGAGTGGTACTATGGGATTAGGGGGTAGGAACCGTGAGTTTCATATTCTTTGAAAACTACACAGAAGGTTGGGGAACATTCTTTAGGATAAAAGAGATACTTTGCCATAAAGAGTCCAAGTACCAAAAAATAGAGATATTTGAAAGTTGGGATCATGGTAAAGTGATGGTAATAGATGGAGCTGTAATGTTCACTGAGAAAGATGAGTTTACCTATCATGAAATGATAGTTCATGTACCAATGTTCAGCCATCCAAATCCTGAAAGGATACTCGTAATTGGTGGTGGAGATGGAGGGACTGTAAGGGAAATACTTAAACATGATACAGTAAAAGAGGTTTTACTAGTTGAGATAGATGAAGTTGTTATTGAATTAGCAGAAAAGTACTTCCCTCAAACAACTTGTGAACTGAAGAATCCTAAAACAAAAATACTAGTAAGGGATGGTATAGAATTTTTAAAGGAATGCCAAGAAGCCTATTTTGATTTGATAATAGTCGATTCAACAGATCCAGTAGGTCCAGCAGTTGGTCTATTCGAGAGTGACTTCTATAACGCATGCTATAGAGCTCTCAAAGATGATGGTATTTTGAATGTTCAATCTGGTTCACCTTACTTCCAGAAAGATCTCATAGAGAAGGTAAAAAATACCATTTCGATGATCTTCCCAATAGCAAGAGTTTATATAGCAGGAGTCCCCATGTACGGCGGATTATGGTCTTTCACAATAGGTTCCAAAAAGTACGATCCAAAGATGGGACCTGTAAGGGAAGACTACAAAATAACATCAAACCTAAAGTATTACAATTACGACATACATAGAGGGGCCTTTGCTCTACCCAACTACCTCAGAAAGGGTGTTTAAAAATTGCTAAGTAATCTCAAACCTTATACTGACAAAATAATAGAACCTATATCTAACTATATAGGTAAGTACAATGTAAGTCCGAATACGATAACTCTATTTGGTCTTCTCATAAGTTTAATTAGTGCCTACTTTTATGGTAAGGGTAGTTTCATAACAGGAGCTATTTTTCTTGCCCTTTCAGGACTATGTGATCTCATAGATGGTAACCTAGCAAGAATCAGGGGCAAAGCAACGGATTTTGGAGCATTCCTAGATTCAACTGTAGATAGATTGTCCGACTCAGTGGTATATCTAGGTATATCAATTTATTTCTTTGAGATAAAGGATAAAAAAATGCTTCTACTATCCATAGTAGCCCTTATAGTATCTTACACTATAAGTTACACAAGAGCACGAGCAGAATGTATAATAACTGACTGCAAAGTAGGAATTCTTGAAAGAGCAGAACGTACATTAATCCTAATCATATTCTCAATTATAAACAAGTTACACTTGGGACTTTATCTTATTGTCACATTTGGAGCAATCACTGTAATTCAGAGAATCTATCACACCTATAGGAGAACTTGTAACTGAGCTAGTAGTAAAGTTCCACAATACTGTTGATCCTATTTCTTATCTCTTCTATCAAATCTTCTTCTGCCACACTTCTGAGCCTTTCAGAAACATCAATTGGCTCTAAAACAAAAACCTTAACTCTTCCTTTCCTAACTATATAAGAACCCTTTGGCATGATCTCCCTCGTACCCACAACTACTATAGGAATAACGGGTAAACCAACTTTAAAGAGGAGTTTTAAACCCTTCTTCTTGAATGGCTGTAATTTACCAGTATTAGATCTTGTACCCTCCGGGTATATAACTATAGGTTTATGTAAGCCCTTTCTCAAAGCACTCTTTATAGATTTAAGAGCGATATTAGGATTTTCCCTATCTATCTCTATCACACTAGCAGCCCTTAAACACCAACCAAATATAGGAATTCTAAACAACTCTTTCTTAGCCAAAAAATGTGGTACCTTACCCAATAACTTTATCAAAACGAAGATATCAAAATAACTTAGATGATTAGAAACTATTATGTATTGATCGTATAACTTCAGTCTTCTGCCATCTCTAACATCGATCTCGGTACTAGCAATAAACAAAAGAGTATTCACCCAGAATAAAGCCAAAATGTCTGTAGTCCTCTTACTTTTATCTATATATCCCAATAACACGAATACTGGACCCAGTATCAAGACTATCAAAGCACAGACAAACCAGAATATTCCAGTTCTAACCATTCTTAGTTTTTCTGTTAATAAAAATTAAGCCTGCAATTCCTATAATTATAAACAAAATTGAGAAAAACTGAGGTGTAGATATTAAACCAAGATATGTCCTGGGATCTCCTCTAAAAAATTCAACAACAAACCTAACAAAACCATAAAGAATAAAATAAAGAAACATAATTTCTCCATCTTTCTTTGACTTATTAAAGACAAAAGACAAATAAATAAATATTAAGAAACATAAAGCCGATTCAAAAAGTTGAGTTGGCCAAATCCTCACACCTATGGGAGCGAGGGACCTGGGATCTCTAAAGATAACACCAATTGGATACTCACAATAGGAACCATAACAACAACCAGCTAAGAAACAACCTATTCTACCGATACCCTGCCCAATAGGTAGGACCGAAAAAGCGATATCCGCAACCTTCAAAAAGGGTAATCCTTTTCTCTTCAGGTAAAAAACACCAGCAGTAAAACCCAATACCAAAGCCCCGTATATTCCTAAACCACCCTGCCACAGATAGAAGACTTCCCAAGGCTTTTGCAAATAGTAATTAAAATGCTCTACAACAAAATACAACCTACCACCTAATATACCAAAGAATGCTACCCAAAAAGCCAAATCCAAGATCAAATTAGGCTCAATTCCCTCTTTTTCAGCCCTTTTCGAAGCAATAACAAGAGAGACAATAAAAGCTATGGCAAGCATTACACCGTAAGAAGGAATCTCAACAAAGCCAATATTTATATATGGATGCATTTCAACCCCCTTTCCAACTTGAAAGGAAAAGAAGAACTCCGATAACTATGAAAGTGTCTGCGACATTGAATGCTGGCCAGTGATAATTACCAATGTGCAGATCTATAAAATCTATAACATAACCATAAAACAGCCTATCAAAAAGATTCCCCAACCCACCACCGAAAATCATACCAAGAGAAACATGGGCAATCTTATCATCAGCTTTCAGTCTTCTGTAAAGTATTAAAACAACCGCTATAGCTAAAAGAGAGGCGAGTATAAAAGTGAATGAACTTCTATAACTACTTCCTATACCAAAAACTATCCCTCTATTCCCGACAAAAGTCAAACTGAAAAAAGGCAAAATTTCCACAGACTTCCCAAAGAGGGTCTTAACTACAATAGTTTTCGTAATTCTATCTATCAGAAAAACGATTATAGAGGTCATCCAGAAAAACTTCCTATAATTCACCCTTTAAAACCCTCACACACCTATTGCAAATTTCAGGATACTCACTATTCTCTCCTACACTCTCAGAGTAAACCCAACATCTCACACATTTTTTACCACTTGCAGGCAAAACTTCAACCGAAAGCCCTTTCAATTCCTCAGCCTGGATACCTCCAATACCTTCCCTAACCTCAACTTGAGACACTATCAAAAACTCCCTCAATGTCCAGTTATCGAAGGAATCTATGAACCCCCTGAGATTATCATCACTCACAAAAAGAACTACCTTACTATCATAAGAATGCCTTATCAAACCGTTGTTCCTTGCAATTTCCAAAGCTCTATTCACCTCTTTTCTTACATCTAATAATCTATTCCACTTCTCTTCGATAACACTGTCAAAGGGGATATCTCCTTCCCTTGGGAAATACTCTAGATGCACCGATTCAAAATCACCTGTAAATCTAGGTAAATATTGCCATGCCTCTTCCATAGTGAACGAAAGAATAGGAGCTAAAAGTTTTATCAGATTCTTTGCTATGACATAAATGGCACTCTGAGCAGATTTTCTAAAATGTGATTCTTTGCCGTGAACATATAGTCTTTCCTTAACTATATCCAAATATATAGCAGATAGATCCACATTACAGAAACCATGGGCAAGATGAAAAACTCTATAGAAAAGATAATCTCTATAGGCATCCAAAATTCTGTCAGTCAACCTAGAAAATCTACTCACTATCCATCTATCCATCTCCAGCATATTATCGAATCTTAAAAGATCCTTATTGGGATTAAAATCGTAAAGGTTACCCAACATGAATCTTATCGTATTTCTAATTTTCCTATAAGAGTCGACAAGCCTATCTAGTATCTCTTTCGACAACCTTACATCTTCTGTATAATCCTCCGCTGCAACCCATAGTCTTAGAATGTCCGCTCCATAAGTTTCTATGACCTCCTGAGGAGATATCACATTACCAAGTGACTTCGACATCTTTCTACCTTCTCCATCTACCACAAAACCATGGGTAAGCACCGACCTATAGGGAGCCCCATCTCTCGTAGCAACAGAAACTATAAGAGAACTCTGGAACCAACCTCTATGTTGGTCACTCCCCTCAAGGTAGAGATCTGCAGGCCACGAAAGGTCAGATCTCTTCTCCAACACTACAGCATGACTAACGCCTGAGTCAAACCAAACATCCAAAATATCGGTTTCCTTTCTAAATTCTACACCACCACAGTTTGGACATTTGAATCCCTTAGGTATAAAATCTTCGATCGGTCTTGTAAACCATACATCAGCCCCTTCTAGTCTCATAAGCTCCACAACACGATCAAATAATTCCTTCCCTGCATAGATATACCCACAATTATTGCAGTAAACCACGGTTATAGGCACACCCCAAGCTCTTTGTCTGGATATGCACCAATCGGGTCTCTTCTCAACCATATCCCTTATTCTTATTCTACCCCAGTCAGGAATCCACTTTACCCTATCAATCTCCTCTAGACATTTCCCCCTGAGATTATTCCTCTCCATAGAAATGAACCATTGAGGTGTGGCTCTAAAAATCACCGGATTTTTGCAGCGCCAGCAGTGGGGATAAGAATGGGTAACCACCTCTGATAAAATAAGGGCACCTTTATCCTTAAGCAATTCTACTATCTTTGGATTTGCATCCCATATATTTTCGCCTTTAAAGTATGTAACACTGTTATCAAACCTTCCATGATCATCAACGGGATTATAAACTTCTAAACCGTATTTCAATCCAACCATATAGTCCTCTTCACCATGGCCAGGCGCGATATGCACACAACCGGTACCCTGTAGCAATGTAACAAAGTCGGCAAGTATAATAACAGAATCCCTATTCTCAAAAGGATGTTCACATCTTAAATTCTCAAGATCAGCCCCCTTAACCTTGGCTAGAACTTTACCGCTTACGCCAAACTTAGCCATACATTCATCAACAAGACCATCGGCAAGAATGTACAATTCCTCTCCAACATCTACCAACGAATAATAGTAATCAGGATGAACTGCTATAGCCAAATTTGCCGGAAGAGTCCAGGGAGTAGTTGTCCAGATGATTACATGGCAAGGTTTGTTTAGTCCCCTCAATACATGGAAGATCTTCTCAAATCCTTCCTTGCACTTGAACTTCACATAAACCGAAAGTGACTCATGCTCGTCGTATTCAACCTCAGCTTCAGCTAGAGCAGTTACACAACTTATACACCAAAAAACAGGCTTTGCTCCCCTATAAACCAAACCTTTTTCAAAACACCTACCTAATTCTCTAACAATCTCCGCTTCATAATCGTAATCCATAGTAACATAAGGGTTATCCCAATCACCAAAAACACCTAACCTTTTAAACTCCTCCCTTTGAATCCCTATATACTTTTCAGCATATTTCCTACATATCTTCCTTATAGCATCCTTTGTAAGTCCCTTCTTTTTAGGTTCTAGCTCTTTATCAACCTGATGCTCTATAGGTAACCCATGGCAATCCCACCCTGGCACAAACGGCGTTCTGTAACCCTCCATTGTCTTAGACTTTACTACAAAATCCTTCAGTATTTTATTCAAAGCATGACCTATGTGAATGTTTCCATTGGCATAAGGTGGACCATCATGCAGAATAAAAAGAGGACAATCCTTCCTAGACTCCAAAATTTTAGAGTATATATCTTCCCTATACCATCTCCCCAGTATTTCAAGTTCCTTCTTAGCAAGGTTAGCTTTCATAGGAAAATCTGTTTTTGGCAAGTTTAGAGTTTCCCTATAATCCATCCCTTACCTCCAAAAACTTCCCTTTTAGATATAAAAGTTTATCCAAAGATACAATTGCATCCTCCTCGGTATGCGCTTCAATAGTAAAATAAGGAACGTTTTTTGATAAAGCCCATTTCAAAGCGGAGTAAAGGGGTGCAGACCCTTTTCCTATTCCCCAATGTCTATCATCAAGTGTATCATTATCATGGATATGTAACTCGAATATTCTATCGCCAATCCTTAATAACCACTCTTCTAAAGAGGTTCTGGAAAAGATATGAAAATGTCCTATATCAAAACAGTAGCCAAATCTACTGGTGTCAAAACCTTCAAGCAGTTCCTCTAAAACTACAGGACTTTCATCAAAAACATTCTCCAGGGCAAATTTTATTCTCCTGGGAAACATAGCATCCAAGCTTTTAAGAGTTAATTTAGCAGTTTTAATCCAGCTCTTCTCTCTAGATCTATATCTCCATTTATCATAGCCAGTATGGATAACGATACATGATGGCTCTAAAACCTTAATAACGGGTAGCATCGATTCATACCTCTTTAAAACAGCCTCAAGTATAAACCTATCAAAAGAACCTAGATTCAAATCATAAAAAGGAGCGTGTACATTCAAAAATAACCCTTTTTTCTTAAAGACACCGACAATAGAGGATAGTAGATTAAGGTCAACACCATTATCAAGATCTTCAGCAAAAAACAGAACTTCCAAGGATAGATCTCTATCGGCTAACTTTTGATAATTTTCAACTAAATATTTATAAGTAACATGTATCAGTATTTCCATCTCATCTTCCCCTAATTTAAACCATGAAGAACTTATAGGATTATAAATACAAAAAATCAAGAAAAGAAAAGGGGAGATTCCAGTAAAAGTGGAATCTCCCTTTAAACCCAGGATACCAAGGATATCACTAGTCCTTACTTATCGTCATAGCATAGAAGGTTCTATAGACAAAGTAAAAAGCAATGATCATGAACACTATACCTATTATATTCTTCAACGTCTGGTTCTGCATAGTAACAGATATCTCAGTGGCCAACAATCCGAAGAGTGTAGTAAACTTAATTATGGGATTCATAGAAACACTAGAAGTATCCTTGAAGGGATCTCCAACAGTGTCACCCACAACCGTATAAGCGTGTAAATCAGTACCTTTAGCCTTCATATCGACCTCTACAACCTTCTTTGCGTTATCCCACGCACCACCAGAGTTGGCGAGGAAGATAGCTTGGAAGAGACCAAAGAAAGCTATAGCGATAAGGTAGGCTATAAAAGCATATGGATCAAGGAAGGCCATTCCTATCGCTACTGAGAATATAACAGCAAATATGTTAAGCATACCCTTCTGTGCATATCTAGTACAAATCCTAACGACTTCTTTGCTATCCTCTACGCTAGCCTTCTCTGCATCAAGTTTGAGTGTTTTCTTTATGTAGTCAACGGTATAGTACGCACCAGCAACAACCGCCTGAGTAGATGCACCCGTAAACCAGTAGATTACAGCACCACCCATTACAAATCCAAGGATTATCCAAGGCTGTACAAGCGAAAGCATACCAACAGCATTACCGTAGATCTTCTCGAGTAAAACGATTATACCAAATATAAGTGTAGTAGCTCCAACAACAGCAGTCGCTATCAGAACTGGTTTTGCACTGGCCTTGAACGTATTACCAACACCATCAGCTTCTTCAAGATAATGCTTGGCCCTATCAAGATTGGGAGTAAAACCAAACCTCTTCTTTATATCTTCAATAACATCTGGTCTAGACTCAATCCTAGATAACTCATAGACAGACTGAGCATTATCAGAAGGTGGACCATAGCTATCAACAGCGATGGTAACAGGTCCCATACTCAAGAACCCAAAGGCAACCAAACCAAAAGCAAAGATACTTGCCGCAAAGGGATATTGAGGAGGCATAAGATTCTGCAAGGAAGGATTATGAGAAGCAATATAAGCTATAAGCATAAGCACGAGAACAGCAAGTCCTTCCCAGAAGCTGGAAAAGCAACCAGCAACAAACCCAGAGAGAATATTAAGAGCTGCACCACCCTTATTCGAACAAGTAACTATCTCTTTTACATGTCTAGAGTTGAAGCTTGTAAATACCTTTGTAAACTCCGGTATGATAGCACCTGCTATAGTACCACAAGAAATTATTATCGATAGCACCCACCAGAGATCTGGGTACTGTTTGTAATCTGATAAAAGTAGATAACTGGTAACAAAAGTCAAAATTATTGATATAATAGATGTAAGCCATACAAGATTTATAAGGACTTTCTCCATATCTATCTTCTCTTTACCACCATATAGAGCACTTGAAATAGCCTCACTTACATAGAATCCGATAAGGGACGTTAAGATCATTATGACTCTCATCGTAAATATCCAGATTATAAGAACAGCAGACATAGGTGAACCACCAAGAGCAACTGCAAGGAAGGTAATTAGAGCAACTCCAGTAACACCGTATGTCTCAAAACCATCAGCTGTAGGACCTACACTATCACCTGCATTATCTCCGGTATTATCGGCAATAACACCTGGATTTCTTGGGTCATCTTCGGGTAGCTTAAATTCTATCTTCATCTGGTCAGCACCAACGTCGGCGATCTTAGTGAAGATACCACCAGCAACACGAAGAGCAGCAGCACCAAGTGATTCACCAATTGCAAATCCAATAAAACAAGGCCCTGCAAGATCTTTAAGGAATACAAGTATACATATCATTATAAAGAGCTCTACACTCACAAGCATCAAACCTACACTCATACCAGCATGTAAAGGTATCTTCACCACATCAAGGGGAGTTCCATAAAGAGATACAAAGGCTGTTCTAGGAGATGCCTTAGTATTAATCCTCATACCAAAAACTGCAACACTAAAAGATCCAAGGATACCTATGACAGAGGAAATCAGGATAACTATAACATCAAAGGCACTCCTTCCTGAAAGTACACCAAAGTAGTACACGATACATACAGCAACTATAGCCCAGAGAAGGAATAGGAATTTAGCCTGCTGCTTAAGATAGGCTTTACAAGTCTGCCAGATAATTTCACCTATTTCCTCCATAGCCTCGTGAACCTTCATACCAGCCACGCTTTTGTAATGAAAAAGTGAGAAAAGTAATCCGATCACGCATATCAGTAAACCAATATACATTATGGCAACACCATGAACTCTACCACCGAAGAAGTAAACCTGTGAAAGATCGGGCAAAACTATATCAGCCTCCGAGGCAAAGGACGAAGGAACAATCAAAAGAGTTAACAAAAGGGAGTAAAACAACCACCTTAAATTATTCATCATAACAACACCCCCACCTTCTTGAGATTTTAATTATGAAAGATCCATACCATACAAGGTGGGGGTTGTCAACTTTATAACTAGTTTTCCATGGCCTCTCTTACAATCTCTGCTATATCTTTCCTAAGTATAGCCTCCTCTTTGCCTATTACCTTAATTCCATCTTCAAACATAGTTAGACAAAATGGACATGCAGTTACAATAAGTTCAGCACCCGTTGAGGCAACTTCCTCTGACCGTTCAATGTTTATTCTCTTTCCAATTCTTTCTTCAAGCCACATCCTCCCACCACCTGCACCGCAACAGAAACCGTTTTCTCTATTCCTAGGTAGCTCCAGGTACTTCGCAGCTGGCACGATTTCTCTAAGAATCTCCCTCGGCTCATTGTAAATTCCATTATGTCTCCCAAGATAACAAGAATCATGATAAACAGTTTTATATCCTATTCCCTTCTTGAGTTTTATTTTGCCATTTTTAATCAGATTGAGAATAAACTCCGTGTGATGGTAAACCTCTCCACTCCAACCATACTGGGGATACTCATTTTTAAGTACATGATATCCATGGGGACAGGCTGTAATTATTTTTTTCACATTATAGTTCTTCAATACTTCCACATTTTCCATCGCAAACATCTCAAAAAGATACTCATTACCCAATCGTCTTGCAGAATCACCACAGCATTTCTCTTCAACTCCCAATATGGCGAAATCGACACCACTTGCTCTCAAAATTTCAACAAGACACTTAATAACTTTCTTGTACCTATCATCAAAACTACCAGCACATCCAACCCATAGTAGATACTCAGCTTCGCCTTTCTCAGACATAGTAGAAACACCCATATCTCTAGCCCAATCGGCCCTAGACGCAAATCCTACACCCCATGGATTGAAATTATTCTCCATGTTTCTCAGAGCTAAAGCCATCTCTTCCGGAATTCTACCCTCCATAAGAGTTAGATAACGCCTCATCTCAACTATCTTGTCTATATGCTCTATTCTCGCTGGACATTTTTCCATACAGGCAGCACAGGTAGTACAGGACCATATAACTTCATCCTCGATATGCTCATATGGACCACACTCCTCTTCCGATCTACCAGAAATAAACCTCTCTTCCATATGGTCTCTCAGTTTTCTTATTATCCCTTTAGGCGTAAGTGGTTTACCCGTACTATAAGCAGGACAAGCATCCTGACACCTTCCACAACCCATACAGGCGTCAAGATCCATAAGTTGCTTCCAGGTAAGATCTTCTATTCTAACTAGCCCAAAACTCTCCTGTTCCTCTATATCGGGTATCCTGTCAACCACGCCATAGGGTCTTGGGTCACGATACGCTATATTCCATGGTGTTACGATTATGTGCATCAGTTTCCTAGAGTAAGCTATATAACTTATAAAACCGAAGGAAAGAATAGCATGGATGAACCAGAAAAACTTATGAGTTTTCGATCCACCAAGGCCTAGAAAGTTAAATATTTTACCTAGAGCATATCCAACAAAGGAAACCTTCTCAAAACTGGGAAAACCCTGGGCAGAGATTCTAACACCCTCAACTATGAAACCAGTTACTGCAACGGATAGCAGAAGCCAAAGAACAACATAATCATCACTGGTTTCTGGCTTCAACCTTTCAGGCTTTTCCACATACCTTCTTCTTAGAGCTATTATTAAGCCCACTATAAGGACTAGACCAGCAATTTCAAGGAGAAAAGAAACAATTAGATAAAATTTTCCGTGGTATATGTGTAGTGGTGTATCGGCATCCACGGCCACAATAAGCGTACCAATAAAAAGCACGAAGAAACCGAAGAATATGAGTGCATGCATTAATCCTGGTTTTTTCTCGCTCAGTATCCTTGAATGGGTTAGAACTTCCCTTATAGCAGTTCCTATATCCGGTTTTCTCTCCTCTACTTTACCCCTTTTCCAAAGCCGATACCTTTCCTTTATACCCTTATAGATCAAATAAGCAGAAACTATTGCTAATAGATACACCATTATTTTAAAGAGAGTAGGTACATTCCACCACACCCCTCGGGTAACTTCTACTATTTCCACCTTTACCTCCCTACAGTCTTAACTCCTTGCCTTTTCTTTCTTCAACCTCTCTATAAGTACAGGTACGATCTTGAAGAGATCACCCACTATACCAAAATCGGCAACGTTAAATATAGGTGCATCGGGATCCTTGTTTATAGCAACTATGTATTTACTAGAAGACATACCTGCCAAATGCTGTATCGCACCAGAGATCCCAATAGCCATATAAAGCTTTGGAGATACCGTTTTCCCTGTCTGCCCTACCTGATCGGACTGAGGTCTCCAGCCAGCATCAACAGCGGCACGCGACGCCCCAACCGCAGCACCAAGAAGATCGGCAAGCTCCTCGAGCATGGCAAAATTAGCAGCATCCTTCAAACCACGACCACCGGAAACAACAATCTCAGCCTCGGTGAGTTCTGGCCTACCAGCTGTCTTGATACTAAATTCCTTAACTATCTGCTTTCTCTCGACCTCGGTAGGTTCAAAGGAGATCTCCACCACTTCACTTGAAACAGATATTATATCCTCATTTACACCAAAGACGTTGGGTCTCAAAACCATAAAAGCAGGATACTTTTTGAAACCTACTTTAACGATAACTTTACCAGAAATAGCCGGTCTTACAGCAATTATAGAATCCCCATTTATCTCGTAACCCGTACAATCAGGAGCATATCCCCCACCTACCCTTATAGCTACTCTTGGCATGAGATCCCTACCAGTTTGTGTCCCTCCCATAAGTACTACCTTGGGAGATTCCTTCGCCACAACCTCGGAAATGATCCTAGCATAAGCCATAGGGTGATAGTATTTTAAAAAGGCACTGTCAGCTACATAAATTTTATCCATACCATAACCTGAAATCTCCTTTAAAAGAGTCTTAACTCCTTCCCCTATTATAACGGCTACAGCTTTAGCCCCTAATTTATCAGCCATTCTCCTTCCTTCAGAAAGTGCTTCTTTCGCTGGCTTTCTTAGTGCACCTTCTCTAGCTTCCGCAACAACAAGCACCATGACCACACCTCCAATCATATGATATTTGCAACTTCGCGGAGGAATTTGATAAGCTCTTCCACAACTTGCTCAGGCTCACCTTCAACTTTCTTACCAGCCTGTCTCTGAGGAGGTAATGTATACTCAAGAACCTCGGTAAAAGAACCCACCTTTCCAACAGCATCAGATGGAATGCCAAGATCACTAATGGTATACCTAGTAATAGGCTTCTTCTTAGCCTTCATTATGCTAGGCAAAGAGGGATAGCGAGGCTCATTCAATCCCTTCCTTGCTGCAAATACACAGGGCAACTCAACCTCAAACACCTCTTCACCACCTTCCACCATCCTAATAGCAATAGCTTTGTTCCCATTTATATCGAGTTTAACTATGTTAGTAACAGCAGGTATCCCAAGGAGTTCTGCAATCATACTAGGAACGCTCCAGGTATCACCATCTATAGCTCTCAGGCCAAACAGCAAAATCTGATAGTTGTCGAGCCCACCTTCTTTCTTAAAAGCCTCAACAAGAACACGCGCCGTAACAATAGCATCAGAACCGTCAAGGTTATCATCTTCAATATGAACTCCCCTATCAGCTCCTATGGCAAGAGCACTCCTTATGGCTTCCTGAGCTCTGCTAGGACCCATACTTATAACAAGTACTTCATCAACAATCCCTGCTTCTTTCTTTCTTACAGCCTCTTCAACTGCAAATTCACAATAAGGATTGAGAATGTATTTTATCTCACTCTTATCAAGCCTATTACCGGTCAACCTAACTCTAGTCTCAGTATCAGGAACGCTCTTTACAAAACATACCGCCTTCATTCTGCCCCCCCTAATAATTTATAATGAATGAGCACTCACTCATATACTATAACTAGCATTCTTTGTCAATCTTTCACAATGTCAAAGTTAGTTATATTCCTTTCAGTATAGCCCTTGCTATAGTCAATCTTTGAGCTTCCACAGTACCTTCGTAGATTTCTGTAATCTTAGCATCTCTGTAGTACCTTTCAACATTGTAATCTGTTGTATAACCATAACCACCGTGAATCTGGATAGCTTCCCTTGTAACCCTCATAGCAACATCACTGGCAAAGAGTTTTGCCATCGCAGAGTATAGATAGTAGCTTTTTATCCCCTGATCCTTGAGCCAAGCTGCTTTCAGGTAGAGGAGTCTCGCAGCTTCTATCAAAGTCACCATATCAGCGAGTTTAAACTGTATAGCCTGGAAGTTGGCTATGGGCTGACCAAACTGTACTCTTGTCTTTGCGAACTCCAGGGAATCCTCATAGGCAGCTTGAGCAATTCCTACAGCCTGGGCTGCAATTCCTACCCTTCCGCCATCATAACATTCCATAGCTATATAGAATCCCTGTCCCTCTTCACCTAGGAGGTTACTAGCAGGAACTTTACAATCTTCAAAGATAAGTTCAGCAGTTGAAGAACCTCTTATACCAAGCTTATGTTCCAACTTACCAACAGTAAAACCAGGAGTTCCCCTTTCCACTATAAAGGCACTTATACCTTTATGTTTTTTCTCCTTATCTGTATAAGCAAAAACCAAGAATATATCAGCTTCTCTTCCATTCGTGATGAAATGTTTTACACCATTTATAACGTAGTAATCACCCTCTTTCCTAGCTGTAGTAGAAATACTTGTAACGTCAGTACCAGCACCTGGTTCCGTCATAGCATGGGCACCTATCTTTTCCCCTTTAGCAAGAGGTACCAGATATTTCCTCTTTTGTTCTTCAGTACCAAACTTAAGTATGGGATCCACAACAAGCGAAGTATGAGCTGAAACGAGAACTCCAGTAGAAGCACAGGCTCTTGAAAGTTCTTCGATAACTATAGCGTAGGAGACATAATCCATTCCACTACCACCGTATTCCTCTGGAACGTGTACTCCAAAAAGACCAAGCTCAGCAAGCTGTTCTATTATATCCCTTGGTATCTGGCCTTCTTCATCGATCTTTTTAGCCCTAGGTTTTACCTGCTCCTCTGCAAATCTCCTTACCATGTCCTTCAGCATTTTTTGCTCTTCCGTTAACTCAAACCTCATTACAAAACCTCCTTTCAAATTTTTGCTTTTCTCTAAGTAAAAAGCTATTTAAAGAGTCCTTGGTTTCTTCTCTACCGAAAATATAGGTAAACACATCTTTCTCAAGTAAAAGAGCACTTTCAAACCCCATACCGTAAGACCAGCTTATTACCTTCTTCGTAGCCAACACTCCACGAGGATTTAGCTCCAAAATTTCCCTTTTTACCTTTTCAAATTCCACTTCAAAAGTTTTCCTATTCTCAAAAACTCCGTTAAAGCAATCCCTTAGCTTATCAACACCTAAAATCCCCAAAAAGAGCAGTTCCTTAAATCTTACCCACCCAAAGAACCTTAAACCGTAATATAGTAAAGAGGGATCCAACTTTTCAATTTTAGTTAGCAAAATCTGAGATGAATCGGTTGCAAAAAGAAGATCAGAAGCAATTGCTAGTTCAATAACACCATCTCTAACGGTTCCATCTATAAAAGACACAACTATGAAATTACAGGAAGACAGTACATCGAACAACCTTGAAAAACAACCGCTAAAATTAAGAGAAGTACCATCTTTCAAGTCAAACAACAAAACAGGTGTTTCACTACAGTCTAACGACCCGATGAGATTAACCAAACTATCTATATCTAAAGACAAAGGGGAGACTACTGCCAAATCTCCCCTCTTTTCTAAAGCTAAATCACTTGTACTCATAAAAACCTTTACCTGTCTTTCTACCAAGATATCCAGCATCTACCATTTTAATAAGGAGAGGACAAGGTCTATACTTTGGATCACCAAATCCTTCATATAGGACATTCAAAATGTATAGGCATGTATCCAAACCTATGAGATCAGCTAGAGCCAATGGTCCCATAGGATGGTTCATACCGAGTTTCATAATGCCATCTATCGCTTCAGGAGAAGCAACACCTTCGTAAAGAGTCCATATAGCCTCATTTATCATAGGCATGAGTACTCTATTCGACACAAAACCAGGAGAATCGTTAACCACAATAGGTACCTTATCGAGCTTTTCAGAAAGCTTTACAACAAGATCCAAGGTTTCCTCGCTAGTTTGTAAACCTCTTATAACCTCAACGAGCTTCATAACAGGTACCGGATTCATAAAATGCATACCTACAACTTTTTCAGGCCTACTAGTCCATGCAGCTATCTTCGTTATAGAGATACTCGAGGTGTTACTACTAAGAATAACGTCACTCCTTGTAACCTTATCGAGAACGGTGAAGACCTCTTTCTTAACATCTTCCAACTCAACAACAGCTTCTACGACAAAATCAACATCCTTAAGGTCTTCTAAAGCAGTTGTGCACTTAACTCTCGAGAGGATCTCCTTCTTCTGCTCTTCAGAAATTTTGCCCTTCTCAACCTGCCTCCCAAGATTTTTCTCAACAACAGAAAGCCCCTTCTTTAAAGCCTCATCGTTTATATCCCTCACAATCACGTTATAACCACTTTGAGCAAACACTTGAACTATACCACTACCCATAACACCAAAACCGACAACCCCTACATTTTTTACATCTTCCAACTTCATTGCCATCCTCCTTTTATCGTTTTTCAAGAACCTATAAAACTTCCACTATCATAGCCACCGCACCACCACCACCTAGGCACAGTGTGGCAAGTCCTCTCTTCAATCCTCTTTGTTTCAAAGCGTATATAAGTGTAGTCAAAACTCTCGCACCACTTGCACCTATGGGATGTCCAAGAGCAACAGCTCCCCCGTTAACGTTGAACTTCTCATGAGGTATATTAAGAGCCTTCATAACAGCACATGACGCAGATGCAAAGGCTTCATTATGTTCAAAAAGATCAATATCATCGATCGTAAAACCAGTCATTGCAAGCAACTTTTTGACGCAAGGTATAGGAGCTTCCATAACCCATTCTGGTTCCACGTGGTAGGAAGTATAGGCTATTATTTTTGCTATAGGTTTAAGGCCCAATGCTTCAACCTTTTCCTTTGAAGCTATAACAACACAGCTTGCTCCATCACTTATTTTAGAAGCGTTCCCTGCTGTCACTTTACCATCCTTTTTAAACACAGGTGGTAGTTTACTAAGCGCTTCCAAGGTTGTTTCCCTAGGTCCCTCATCAGTGTCAAATATAACTGTTTCACCCTTCTTCTGAGGTATCTCAACAGGTACAATCTCTTCCTTAAATCTACCTTCCTTTATAGCCTCCACCGCCCTCTTATTAGACTCAAGAGCAAACCTATCCATCTCCTCCCTAGAGATGTTGTACTTCTCGGAGATAAGTTCACCCGTCATTCCCATATGGAAATTGTGATATGGATCCCAAAGACCATCATAGACCATAAGATCTACAAGCTCACCATTAAACAACCTGTAACCTGTTCTAGCTTTGAACAATGCATAGGGACATAAACTCATATTTTCCATACCACCAGCAACTATAACATCTGCTTCGTTAGCCTTTATAGCTGTAGCACCTAGCATTATCGCCTTTAAACCAGATCCACAAACCTTATTAACGGTAAAAGCGTTAACCTTATCTGGTAATCCAGCATACCTCATAGCTTGTCTTGCAGGAGCCTGACCAACACCAGCCTGAACAACCTGACCCATTATAACCTCATCCACATCTTCTGGCTTTATACCAGCTCTCTTGACAGCCTCCCTTATAACTATAGCCCCCAATTTCGGTGCAGGGATATTACTCAAAGCTCCAAGAAAATTACCTATAGGAGTCCTTACAGCGGATAATATATAAACTTCCCTCATGATAACCTCCCATTAATGTTTTATAACCACTGCTAAAAACCTGGCACCTTTTTTTCCTTCAACACAGTGGGGAATTTTAGAATCATAGTAAATAGAATCACCAGCACTTAACTCTATAGTTTCACTACCCAGCTTCAATAATAAAGAACCCTCCAAGACGTATAGAAACTCCTCACCTTCATGCGAATGTGGTGTTTTACCAAACTCATCGTTATCAAATACAACCATGAAAGGTTCCATTTTCCTATCAGCTAAACCAAAAGCTAATGAATAAAAGGATAGATTAGGATAGGTCTCCCTTCTTGCAACTGGCTTACCCTTACCACCACGAACCACCACAAAATCTTCACCCTCTATAGGAGTATCCTGGAAAAAGTAGTATATCTTTACACCAAGAACCTCCGCTATCTTCCAGAGCGTGGATATCGGCGGGGAAACAATGTTATTTTCTATCTGAGAAAGAAGTGCAATGGAAAAACCTGTTCTTTCAGCAAGCTCATTTAATGTGAACCCTCTCTTTAACCTAAGATCCCTTATCTTGTTACCTAAGTTAAGTTTTTCAACAACACTTTTATCGCTTTGTCTCCTAGGCATTAACGCCCCCCTTCTGTTTTATTAACATTGAAATTTTTAAATGTCAATAAACAAATGAAAAACCAATAGCTATTACAAGATCATCCTTTAAGACCAGAAATCCTTTCGTATCTACTCACTATCTCCTTTATCCTAAAACCGAAGTTGGATTCTATAACCACAACATCACCCAAAGCTACAACCTTCTTATTGACCACAAGTTCCACGTAATCTTCCGCACTTTTATCAAGCTCGATTATAGAACCGGGAGCGAGCTTGAGAATGTCCTTTATTTTCATCTTGGTCCTACCAAGTCTAACGTATAAAGGTAGCTCCAAGTCAAGAATAAGTTCTAATTTAGTTTGCTCAATCTTGGATTCGTGCTTGGGAACATCTGCCCTAATATCGCTAAAGACAGGTTCTATCTCTCTTTTCACCGTATAATCCTCTTCAAGCGACCTTTTCAAATCATTATCTAAAAGGAATAAAGCATCAAAGTCCACTTCACCAGCGACCATCTTGAGGTTGATGATATTCGTGAGACCCATTTCAACTAGCTTAGCCACTGTAATTTTCTCATAAAACTCCTTATTTTTAATAGAATAGCCCTTTGAGATTTTTGAAAGTTCAAGCGTTATAATACTGAAAAACTGGCTGAAAAACTCGTTTAGAAGATCCTTGACCTCTTCGACTTTAACCTCCTCCGGCGATAATCCAACAACCTGAGAGGCAAATCCTATAGCGCCTTCATCATTTATAAATAACGACATTTTACCAAAATCAGTTTCAATGATCGATGCAAACCCTTCCCTATTAATTACTCTATCTATTGTTTCATTATCTAGAAATATAAAATCCGAGATAATCTCACCTTTGGCCATTACCATACCACCTATAACTTCCTGCCCTCTTTTTATTGCATCAAACAGTATTTCCATCCTCATTCGGCGCCCTCCCTTACCTCAAGCAAATCCTCACGTGCAACATACCTATCTATCAAACAAGCTTTCCTTCCTTTATGTAAACCGCCTTTAACAATAAACTTGGGTACATTATTTACCATAACTATAAAAGGCTCATCCACGAAGGTGTCGAGTTTCAGTACATCTTCCGTCTCAAGGGACAAAAACTCCCCAACCGTGAGAGGAATAGAACCTACAACACACTCTAATTCAAGTTCCACCTCCATAAGGTGTTCCAGAATCTTTCTTTGTATATCGATACTAGCCTTTTTTTTCACACCTTCCACAATAAGTTTGTCAGCTATAGGCTCTAAAGTAACAGCGGGTATACATAGTACCATGTTACCCTTAAATTCACCCAGTTTAACTTCAAAGGTAATAACAACAACAACCTCATTCGGCGAAACTATCTGCACAAGCCCACCTTGTGTCTCTCTCATCTCAACTTCCATCTCTACGCCTTCTATAATAGACTCCCAAACCCTCTCAAGCTCAATAATTATTCTGTTTAAAACGCCATCCAAAAGATCCAATTCCAAGTCTGTAAAAGGTCTAATGCCTCTCGGTGGTTCTCCAGGACCACCTAATATTCTGTCGATGATAACAAAGGTTAACTCTGGATCTATGTTTAAAACAAGCCTTCCTACATCAGGCTCAACTTTTATAACACAGTATAGAGAAACACCCGGCAAGAATAGTAAAAACTCTTGATAAGTGATCTGTTCAATTGAGACTATACTTACCTCCACAACACTCCTTATATAAACCGAGAGGCTGCTTGAAAGATTTCTACAGAATCTATCATGTAAAACCTGGAGATATCTTAATTGCTCTTTGGAAATCCTATCTGGTTTCCTGAAGTTATAAGGTACTACCGGTCTTTTTGGTCTAAATCTCTCAACTTGGATCTCCTGTTTGAAATCTTGCCCTTCCTGAACCGCAGCTAAAAGAGCATCTATCTCTTCCTGTGTAAGAACATTTGTCATCGGTTACTACCCCCAGGACCTTTGGCTATTTTCTTAATAAGTCCAGGTATCTCGAATAGAGGAACTTTATAGTCTGCTAGTCCCTTTTCATAAACAGATCTCGGCATACCGTAAACTACAGCGGTATCCTCACTTTCAACCACCACTATCCCTCCCCTATTCTTTATCTCTTTAGCACCCATACTACCATCATTCCCCATGCCAGTTAACACAATGCCTAGTGTTTCTGGACCGTACACCCTTGCCACCGATGCAAAAAGTAGATCAACAGATGGTCTATATATAACACTTTCATCAGGATCTTTTATCCTTATAATAGACCTACTACCAAAATTTTCTACCTCCATCACCTTTCCACCGGGAGCTATATATACAACACCATTCTCCAAAGTCTCACCACCCACAGCCTCTTTAACATCCAGACTACTAGCTTCGTTCAACCTCTCAGCAAGCATTGCAGTAAAAAGTGGCGGCATATGCTGAGCTACAAGTACCGGTAGGGGTAAATCCTTTTTATCCAAACATTCAAAAACCTTTTTAAGGGCATTAGGACCACCTGTAGAAGAACCTATACCTACCACTGAAACCTTCTTGGATATACTGACTTCACTTATTTTTAGATCACCATCAGAAGCCTTAGCCTTACTATCAGAGATTCTTAGCAAAACCTCTTTTCCAGCAATAGCTTTAACCTTATTTATTATCTCCTTTTCCATATCATAGAAGCCAAAAAGTCCTTTATCTATATTTTTAGGAACAAAATCCAAAGCACCCAGTTCTAAAGCTCTTATAGTTTCACGGGCACCCTCCTTTGTAAGAGCACTAACAACAAGAACAGGAGTCGGTTTTTTTGCCATAATCCCCTCTAAAGCCTCAAAACCATCGGCGATGGGCATTTCTATATCAAGGGTAACAACATCTGGACTTAGTTCCAAAACCTTTTCTATAGCTTCCTTTCCATTAGAGGCAAAACCTATCACCTTTATATCGGGATCCTTCTCAAGAATTCTGGCTATGGCTTTTCTGAAAAAGGGGGAATCGTCAACAACAAGAACTCTTATCATTCTACTCCTCCAATTTGTAACCTCTCTTTTCGAGGATATTCCTGATTTTTTTTATAGCCCTCCAGTGGATCTGAGATGCCCTTGATTCAGAAATATCCATCAATTCTGCCACTTTCTTCAACGGTAATCCTTCAAAATAGTAAAGGGATAGAAGTATCTTTTCCCTATCATCCAGTTCCTCAAAGGCTTGGGAAACGGCTTTCAAGAACTCTTCCTTTTCAACCAACTCTTCCAAATCCTCTTCACTAGCTACTCTATCTATAACCTCTTCATCTTCCCTATCGGAAAAAACAGAATCAAAGAGGCTTTGTAACTCCGCTACCGAACCGTCTAAGAGAATTGCCCGCACATCCTCCTCATCTAAACCAGTTAAATCGGCTACCTCTTTAAGATTAGGATCCTCACCGTATTCAGCAAGCAACCTTTCATAGGCCTCCTTCACCTTCTTGTATCTCCTCCTCCTCTCCTTACCCATCAAATCCAAAGATCTTAAATAATCATAAATGGCACCCTTTATCCTTATCTCTATAAATAGAGAGTTAGATCCCTCCGATTCCCCCTTTAGTTTATCAACAGCCTGCAACAATCCGTAATAGCCAACACTAATAAGATCCTCTAGTAAAACCTTGTTTCTCGGTAATCTCTCGTATATCCTCCTTGCAATATTCTCAACTAGCGGTAGATAAGTTGCTATTATCCTCTCTCTCACCGTCATCTTTACTAACCTCCAAGTCCAACTTGAAAACGTCCATAAATGTCAGGATAACCAAAAAGGCACTGGGGATAACCGAAGATAAGAGGGATAAGAACACAGCAAACCATGGTTCATCAAAAAACCAGTAAGATATTCCAAAGACAACTATAAAAAACACTATAAAAGACAAAATAGCCATCTCCTTCAAAATAACGAAACTGTCAAATACCATAATTACCCCTTTTTGGCCTGTATCTCAAAAAGCCGAGAGCCAACCTTCCTATTCCGCCCTTAACCCTCATAAATCTATCTTCGTCCAAAATCTTGGAAATTATGAGATCAAACTTATCGCTTAAAAGACGAAAACTGCTGAAATCCTGCGAAACTACCATAAATCCTATTCTGTCCAGAGAGGGAACAACTCCTATAAGATCCAATTTTACCTGAGGTAAGAAACTCTCAACCATTCTCTGGAGCATATCGAAGGGAAAGGTATCGGAACTCTTATTGAGTATCACATTGACCCTTAACTTACCAAATTCTCTATAAAGTATCTTTATAAGGGAATAGGCATCGACCACAGAGGTAGGCTCAGGTGTAACAACTACAACAACCTCCTGACAAGAGAGGGTAAACATGAAAACCTCATCGCCTATCCCTGCAGCAGTATCAACGATGACATAATCGAACATCCCGTCAAGCTTGACAAGCTCCAGAGCTACTCTCTTACGCATCTCATAACTCATATCTAGAAGATCTCTTATACCATTACCAGCAGGAAGCAACTTAAATCCAAAGGGTGTATCTATGACAACCTCTTCAACAACCGCCTCTCCAACCGCAAGATGATATAGGTTTTTATCAGGGAAAATTCCTAGCATAACATTAGCATTGGCAAGCCCAACATCACCATCCACTAAAAGAACCTTGTAACCCCTTTCTGCTATAAATAAAGACAGAAGAATAGAAAGAACTGTCTTCCCCACACCACCTTTACCACTCGTAATAGAGAAAGTACCAACAGGATGTTTTAAAGATACTAATTCCCTAAGTAAATGAAGCTGGTTGTTCATCTTATTTCACCCTTGAGTATTATTTGCGCAATCCTTTTAGGATCAATCTTTTCTATATCTTCCGGAATTCTCTGGCCTGTAGTCATAAAAAGCAAGGGAATATCAAGATAAATAGAAAGATTAACAAACAAGCCGTAGGTATCGGCTTCATCGACCTTTGTGAGTATAATGCCATCAGGTCTTTTAATTGAAAATCTCTCAATAATCCTCATAGCCTCCTTCAACCTAAGATAGACAGGAATCAAAACTATGAGCTTATAGCTATCTATAACCGTCATGAAACTCTTTAGCTCACCTATCCTTGCGTCATCCTTTGGTGAAGCCCCTGCAGTATCGACAAAAATAATCTTATCTTTTAAGGCTTCTACCAACATCTTAAATTCTCCTGGTGTCTCAGCCACGTATAAAGGGATATCCACTATATCTGCATATATCTTCATCTGCTCCATGGCACCAACTCTAAAAACATCTATGCTAACTATAGCAACATCCATGCCATTGTATAACTTTATAAGAGCAGAAAGTTTTGCTATAGTGGTGGTTTTCCCAACTCCCGTTGGACCTACAAAAACAATAGGAACACCCTTTGCCAGTTCAATATCGCCGCATCTTATAGCTTTCGAGATCATCTCAAAGGCAACAGCATCAGGGGAGAGTATTTCTTCCACAGTAATCCTTTCATATATCCTTCTTATAAAGGTCTCATCAACCTCCATTTCCTTCAGCCTATTATAGAGCTCCACGTTATCCTCCTTAAGACCCGGAATCATAACGAGTGTTGATGCAGTTTTCTCAACTAGTTTCTTTATCTCATCCATCTCCTTTCTAAGCTTTTCCATCTCTTCATCTATTCTTGACTTTCTCAAAATCAACTCTTTCAGTGATTCTATCTCAAAAATCACTTTGCCGAAATCAGCATTTTCCTCTTTTTTAGATATATCAAAGGAAATCTTTCTATCGATAGTTTCCCTGCTTAAACTATCGTAAAGATCTAATCTTCCTCTGGTTGTTGAAACCTTTGATACAACTTCTTCTTCCTTAGCAGCAAGCACTTCTATGTTGTCCCCCACTTTACGGCTGGAAATTATGACAGCATCTTCTCCCAGAGTTTCCTTAACCTTAAGCAGTATAGAAGCCATATCTCTACCTACAAACTTCTTGAGCTTCATCTCACAACACTAACAACTTTAATTCTTACATCTTGCGGTATCTCGAGATGCGAAAAAACTGGAACTCTTGAAATATGAGAATCCACAAACTTAAAAAGTGCACTCCTCAACTCATAGGAAACCACCAAAACTGGTTGATAACCTTGCCTTAAAGCCTCCTCTAGACTGACAGAGATTTTGTTTAGAAGCATATCCATATTCTCACGATCAAGAGTAAGATAACTACCTCTTTCCGTCTTTGTAACCTTCTCAATAAGGCTTTTCTCAAAGGTGGGGTCAAAAAGTATCACGGGTAAAAACTTATCGGGAGTTAGATAGTTCAAAATGACCTGACGGGAAAGAGCTTGTCTTACAAGCTCAGTCAAAACTTCAATGTCATCTATCTTCTGAGCATAGTCACCAAGTACTTCCAATATCTTTTTCAAATTCCTTATGGGAAAACCTTCTCTTAATAGATTCTGTAAAACCCTCAAAAGTAAACCATAGGAAACTACATTGGGCACAAGATCATCTACCAAACGCGGATAACTCTGTCTCAAAGTTTCAACAAGCTCTCTTACATCATCCCTGCTTATTATCTCATACGCGTATCTTTTGACCATTTCCGATAGATGAGTTATTATAACAGTAGCAGGATCAACAACTGTATAACCAAGGAGTACCGCTTTCTCCCTCATATTCTCATCTATCCAATAAGCGGTAACGCCAAAAGCAGGTTCTTTTACCTTTATACCTTCTATTTCTTCAGAAACTCCAGGCCCTGGTATTGCGAGTAACCTACCGAGATAAACCTCACCCTCACCATAAGGAGTTCCGTAGATAAGTATTCTATAACTATTTGGACTTATCATAACGTTATCCCTTATTCTCACAGGCGGTAGTATGAAACCTAAATCCTGGGCTAACTGCCTCCTTATAGTTTTAATCCTTTCAACGAGATTATGGGAATCAACCAAAGAAACGAGAGTATATCCAAGTTCGAGTTCCAAGGGATCAACGACAAGTGAACTCTTCGCCCTTTCTATGTCCTCTTCAGGTGTCTCCCTCTTTTCCTCAACTACTTTCCTTTCTTCCATCTCCTTACGTGAGGCTACCCTTGCAAGAGTAAAGAAAGCTATAGATAAAAGCATAAAAGGGAAAAAGGGGAAACCTGGAACAAAAGACATAAGCAAAGCTATAATAGAGGAAAGATAGAGTGACTTTGAATAGCTGGTCAATTGGTTTATTATATCTCTTGAAAACTGGGATTCCTGAGCAGATCTAGATACTATAATACCTGCACTTGTAGATAGCATTAAAGCTGGTATCTGCGTAACAAGTCCATCTCCTATTGTTAGAATCGTATAGGTTGAAAGGGCTCCTGTAATATCCATCTTATGGTACAGAACTCCAATTACTATACCACCGATTATGTTTATAAAGACTATTATCAATCCTGCTATAGCGTCACCTTTAACAAATTTTGAAGCACCATCCATGGCACCATAAAAGTCAGCCTCTCTCTCAATCTCTGCCCTCCTCCTTCTAGCCTCCTCCTCGTTTATTATTCCAGCGTTTAAATCGGCATCTATAGCCATCTGCTTACCTGGCATGGCATCAAGGGTAAACCTCGCAGCAACTTCAGCGATTCTACTCGCACCCCTAGTTATCACAACGAAGTTTATTATAACCAAAATGAGAAAAACTACAAAACCTACAACATAGTTACCACCAACCACGAATTGACCAAAAGCTTCTATTATATGACCAGCAGCACTTGTTCCCATATTACCATAAAGAAGGATCCTACGTGTACTAGCAACATTAAGGGAAAGTCTAAAGAGGGTTAGAATTAGAAGAACTGTTGGGAAAGCTGAAAACTCTAGGGGTCTTCTAGTATAGAAGGTCGTAAGGAGTACTAAAACCGAAAGAGCGATATTTAAAGCTATAAGAATATCAAGCAACCAGGATGGAATTGGAACTATCATAACAAGAAGAATAAGTACTACACCTATAACTATACTTATCTCTGTAAAATAGTTAACCCTATCTATTGACAATTCCCTCACTTAACCTTACCCTTTAGCCTATAGACATAGGCAAGAACCTCAGCTACAGCCCTATATAGTTCCTGTGGGATCTCATCACCAACTTCAACCAACCGATAAAGGGCCCTTGCAAGTGGTCTGTTCTCTACTATAGGTACATTGTGTTCCCTCGCTATTTCTCTTATTCTAAGCGCCAATTCTCCGGCCCCCTTTGCTACAACCTGTGGAGCATCCATCTCCTTTTCATCATATTTCAAAGCGACAGCTAACTCAACAGGGTTTGTTATGACCACGGTAGCTTTTGGAACCTCTCTCAACATTCTTCTCTTGGTAATTTCTCTCATTATCCTTCTCATCCTGGATTTAACCAATGGATCTCCTTCGTACTGTCTTAGCTCCTCCTTTATTTCCTGCCTGGTCATTCTTAACGAAGACTCGTATTCCCGTTTCTGATAACCGTAATCCAGAATAGCAAGTACCAAAAAGAGTAAAGCTATTCTAAAACTAATTGAAAATAGAAGATCCATAAGTTGTGATACAACCACCTGAGGAGTGTAACTGGTAAATCCCCCCAGGATCAGCAGTTCAGATTTAAGAAAAACATAGACAACATAAAACACCAAAAGAGCTTTCAAAAGAGATTTTAAAACCTCTATCCACGTCCTCCTTGAGAGGACTATATCTAAGAATCTAAAAGGATTTAATCTATCCAAGCTAGGAATAAGTGGTTCAAGTGTAAAGACTACACCAAATTGAATAACATTAGACAAAACGCTTATTGTTAAAACAACGATAAAAAAGGGGATCATAAACCTACCCAAGGAGTATAGAAATCCTAGTATCACCTCGTTGGGAGTGTAATTCCTACCGAGAAGTCTCAGGTGGTGTATAAATACAGATTTAAACGCACCCAAATAGTAGTCTCTAAAAAGGTAGAAGAAAAGTAACACAGAAAAAAGCAAAATAGCAGTAGATAGTTCCCTACTTTTTGGAACCTGTCCTTTTTTTCGCGCTTCCTCTCTCTTTCGCGGGGTAGCCTCCTCAGTCCTTTCCGCATCATCTCTTTCAAACATAGAACTTTACCTTCCAAAAATTTTTATAATGCTTTCCATATAGTCCCTCATTGTAAGGAGTTCTCTACTAAAAACTATCGCTACGATGTTAAGAGATATTAATATGGACAAAAAACCGATAAATATCTGTAGGGGAAAACCCACCATAAACACATTCAACTGAGGCAATATCCTTGTAGTGATAGCAAGAACGAATTGAACGATTATCATAACTATCAGAATAGGTGCATTAATGTAAAGAGCTATAACAAAAATTTTACCAAACAAAAATATGATAAGCCTCAAAGCATCTACTACTGAACTCGGATTGTGAAAAGGAGGAAAAACATCTATAGAATAATTGAAGGTATATATAAACCAGAGATGTCCACCTATAAAAAGAAAAACCAACATAAGTACTATATTTTCAAGATGAGAAATTAAAGGTACACTGCCTTCGCTAGTGGGATCTAGTATATTTGCTACTGAAAAACCCATAAGATAACTTACATACTCACCAGCTAACTCAACTGCATTAAAAACAACTCTTACAGCGATAGAAAGCGTGTAGGCAAATAAAAGCTCCCTCAAAACAACTATAGCGATTTCTAAAAAACTTTTGGGAATACTCGCAACTATATTCGAAGTCACCTCAAGATGATTGTAACCTATATAAGCCATAAAAAGAGCAAGTGCCACCTTAGCAATAGATGGCACATATCTAGAACCTATAACTGGCATGAAGAAGACTAAAAGAGAAGCTCTAACTAGTAAAATCAGAAAAACGTACCATTCTTCAAGGTTAACTAGCCTCATCTTACAAAGTTAGGTATATTATATATAAGTTGCACCGTAAAGGATAAGAGCATCCTTAACATCCAGGGACCAAAGAAGAGGAGCACCAGTCCAACTGCAATTAACTTAGGAACAAAAGTGATAGTCATCTCCTGAATCTGAGTCGCAGCCTGTAAAATTCCTATCAAAATACCAACTAATAAGCTAACAACCAAAACAGGTGCACTTATCATGATTGTAATTTTCATCGCACTTTCCATAACATTTATGACATCCGCAACCGTCATAACCTAAAACTCCTTACAAGCGAACTAGTTATTAGAGACCAACCATCAACCATAACGAAAAGCAAAAGTTTGAAAGGTAGAGATATAAGAATCGGAGGAAGCATAATCATTCCAAGCGATAAAAGTACGCTTGACACAACCATATCTATAATCAAAAAAGGTATATAAAGCAGAAAACCTATTTCAAATGCGGTCTGTAACTCACTGGCAATAAAAGCCGGTATTAATACATGAGTAGGCACATCATCCTTATTCTTGGGTTTTATCCCGGCTATGTTAAGAAAGGTAGCAAGTTCTCTTTCTCTCACCTGATTGAACATAAAACTCCTAATATGACTAATAGCTTTATTATAGGCATCTGAAAAGGAAATTTCACCTCTAACATAGGGTTGGTAAGCTTCATTGTAAACTTTGTCAAAGGTTGGAGCCATAACAAAAAAAGTCAAGAAAAGCGAGAAACCTATTATCACAGGACTTGGTGGTATCTGTTGGGTACCCAATGCTCCCCTTAATAAAGAGAGAACAACTACTATTCTGGTAAAGGATGTGACCATTATAAGTATACTCGGAGCAAGAGTGATAATGGTAAGTATGAAAAGTATTTCCAAAGTTGAAGCTATATCCCTTGGATTTTTTGCACTATCTACAGATATTGTCAATTTGGGTATAGGTTGAGCGTAAGAAAGAGCAAAGCAGATCATTATGATTAATAAAACCAGAATAAATAGCTTATTCTTCCTCAATTCCCTCAACTACTTTCTTTATTGTACTTTCGAAATTCCTCTCCTCAATATCACCCTTTGACAAGACCCCCAAAAGTCTTATATTGTTCTCCGAACAGCCTACCAGAAAAAACCTATCACCCACCTTTAAGAGAATAACGTACCACCTATTCAAAATAGGAACAACCTCTACGACATCCACAACACCTTTTGAGGCCATATGAAAAGTTCTCGTCCCAAATTTCCTAAGAATATATGCAAAAAATAAAATTAAACCCAAAACAACAAAAAGAGCAAAAACCATCTTTACAGAATACCAAAAGAGCGATGGTGTCTCTATCTTCGGTACCTCATTTGCAGTCATTCCTGGACTTTGAAGAAAAAAATTAAAGTTCTTTAGGATCGACGATCTCAAGTATTCTGACAGAAAATTTATCATCTATAACAACAACCTCCCCTTTCGCAAATAGTCTGCCATTTAAATGAATATCAACCGGTTCTCCCGTGGATCTATCAAGGGGTACTACATCGTCCCTTTCTAAGCTTATAAGCTCTCTTATAGTACAACTACCTCTACCAAGTACTACTTCAATCTCCAATTCTACATCTCTAAGAAAATTTATACTAAGGTTCCCTTTTTCTCTATCAGAAGTTTCTATCTCCTCTAACTTCCAGACATCTTCCATACCTTTACCTACTGCAACACAAAATCAGTGTAGTAAATATCCACAACTTGTCCAGTTGTGAGGATACTATTCAACTTCATCATTATCTCTCTTTTCAATGTTTCTTTACCAGCAGGATTAACAAGATCATCGTATTTTTTCATAGATATTATGGTTATTATAGAATCCCTTATTATCGGTAACTTCTCCTCAACCTCCTTCTCAACTTTCTTATCAGAAAGAGCTAAAGTAATCTCCACTTTAGCATACCTACCACCACCTTCGTCACTCAAATTAACTATGAAAGGATCTAACTTTTTAAAGGCAGTTCCTTTAGTGGTTTCAGCCTTACTTTCACCTTTAGCCTGTTCACCACCTTTTCCTTTGCTACCTTTAAGAAATATGAAAGCACCTACGCCACCACCTACTAACAAGAGTACAACAACTAAAATCAGAATAAGTTTCTTCTTCCCGCCTTTCTTAGGTGCTTCTTCAGTCATCAGAGAACCTCCTCAAACACTTAAAAGATCACCACTTTTTTCCAACTTCTTCTTAGCCGAATCTACAACCTGAGAAAATATATAACTATCGACACCTAAAATTTCCAAAGCTCTATCCTTATATGCCATATAACCGATGGGATTAATCAAAACATCCGTCATACTAGATGAAAAAAGGTTTGAAAGAAGAATTATAGCGGTATAGTCATCGAATGGTTCCTCGTGATGCTTTGCTACAGTCTCAACGAACTCTACGGGAAATAGCCATCTCCCCAATAAAAGCGCACCTACCTCACAATGATCCACCCCTATTATTTCCCTCTCAGCAGTAAAGAATTGACCACCATTCTTGACCTCAACAAACACACGCTGATAAAGATCCGTATAAAAGTTTAAAAGCGCTATTTTACCAATATCATGAACAAGGGTGATTAAAAAAGTTATTTCCTTATTTAGCTTATTAGATAGCACTGAAGTTGTTAGCTCCCTAGCGAAGGTAGCACTTATCAAAGAATGTTTCCAGAGATAGGACGCTACTTCCGTATTTTTTACTTTTTTATAGACACTCCGTAATGCAGTTACTATAACTATACTCCTCACAACAGCCATACCAAGGTAGCTTATAGCGTATCTCAAGCTTTTTATCTGCTGACTAGGCATATACAAAGGAGAATTGGCAACCCTTATCACTTCAGCAGCGATAACTGGATCCTTTTCTATAACTTTTTCGAGCTCAACTATAGAAACATCAGGATCCTCAACCATATTCATTATCTTAATGGCAAGGGGATGAAAAGTTGCCAACTCTTCATTCCTTTCAAACTGTTCCCTAACTTCATCAATAGTAATCATCCTTATACTTTTTACCTCCCAAATCAGATTCTAGTTTTCACTTTAAACAATTAATATTTATTTTTCAAGTTTTAAATTTTCAATAGCTCTATGAATTCACCTACCTCTTAAGGGCTATCACCTCCTGGAGCATCTCATCAGAAGTCGTAATAACCCTCGCATTAGCTTGGAATGCCCTTTGTGCTATTATCATCTTAGTGAACTCCTCTGCTATATCCACATTAGACATCTCAAGCGTACCCGATCTTAAAGTTCCAAGACCCGCTTCGCTTGGCGTACCGTAGAAAGGATTACCGGAAGCACTCGTCTTTGAGAAGAGATTACCACCCATTCTCTTGAGTCCCTGTTCATTATTAAACCCAGCAAGTACCAGCCTATATTTACTTATTACCTTACCATTAGTATAATAGGCATTTACAATGCCATTATCGTCTATTTCCAGACTTGACAAATCACCAGCAGGATAACCGTTTTGATCAACATAATAGGTTCTAGAATCTCCACCTTGGCCGGTTAAAAGGAGATTACCAAGGTTATCAAAAACGTTTATGTATATAGGATTATCAAAAAGCCCCTTAAAGAAATCAGAGTTCTCAACATGAATTCCCAAAGCAGCTCCTATATCATTCAAAGTAGCTATGCTAAAGGTTACACCAGAACTAAGGATTCTTATTTTTCCATCACCATCAATATCAGCAACAAGATTATTTGGGCATCTACCAGAACCACATAGCGGCAAACCGCTTCTAACTCCAGCGTTACCAAAAGCTCCTATATCAATGGTAGCACCTGTAGATGTGGTATAGTTGAAGTGAGCATAGTAATAGGTAATTCTGGGAATACCATCGGGACCAAAATCTACTCTTCCAGTTGAACCATCAACCTCAAGGAGCTTGTCATCTAACTCCGTATAAAAGAGCCAACTGTTTTTGGTAGTAGCTGCATTATCATTGGGATTATCGAAGAAATCACCACTATCGTCGTAATCTTCACCCTGTAATTTCATAAAGGTGATTTTAAGAGTATGGGCCTGTCCTGTCTTGTCGTATATTGTTGTAACAACAACATGTTTATCGGCATCCTTTCCAACAACTTCTCTTCTAATGTCTGGAAGTGTCATGCTACTACCCGTAACGTCGTTATCCACAAACCTCATCCTAAGGCTCATCAAACTTTTACCACAAGTCTTGTCTATTACTTCTAATATTCCGTTCTCCCATCTAACCATGTATTTGGGGCCATAAAGGTACTGCAGATAACGTCTTAAATCATCATAAGTTCCCACAAGTTTTATAGTTGCACCATTTGAAACAACATCTCCAGATTTATAAATTTTGCCGGTATTAACGTCGATCACGTAAGGAGCATTAGCGGAAACTGTAAAAGAAGCAGTAACAGTTATACTAGATGTAAAACTTATAGAATATCTACCCACAACTTGAGGAACAGTAATATTTGGATTATTAAGGTAAAATTTACCACTTATAGACTGACCATCATGCCCTGTTCCTATTATCTCTATGTAATCCCCTGTAGTAACCGCATTTGCCATACAGCTATTAGCGATAAGAAGTCTATCTACATCGGTAGCAGATACCGTTTGAGAAGCACTATTTTTGAAAGGACCAACAACCCATGTCTCATAGGTATAACCTGTAGCACCAGATGAAAGGTTAGCTTTTAACGTTATAATGTCGGTAGCCTTAGGTGGCATCTGCTCATTGGGATTGACAACTATATCCCCATAAACTAATTCCCAGCTACCTGTAGTTTCATTAAATTTATAACCCTGTACCCTATAACCATTCTCATCAACAAGAGCACCTCTATTATCAAATCTAAAGTTACCAGCTCTTGTATAGTATTCATCATTTCCATATTTAACAACAAAAAATCCTTTACCCTGAATGGCTACATCAGTTGCAACCCCTGTGTTTTCAAGAGCGCCCTGTGAAAATATTGTGTCTATTGAAGCAACCCTAGCACCAAGACCTACTTGTAAAGGATTTCTTCCAGGCCTAGTGACAGTAGGAGCAGTAGCTGCAGCAAGATTCTGATAGAATATGTCCTGGAAAAATACCCTCTCCTTCTTGTATCCAACAGTGCTCACATTTGCCAAATTATGACCTATAACATCCATCGAGGTTTTCTGAGCATCCAAACCCGTTACAGCGGTAAACAAACTCCTTAGCATTTCACACCCCCTATTTTATACTTTTAATCTTATCGAATTTTACGTCCCCGCCACTAACAGAAAGAACAATATCATTACCATCCATCATGGCCCCATTCACCAATGACCATCCATAGACTTTAGCTGTAGAATTAGCGCTATTATCGTAGGGTTTGAAATCTACCTTAACCCTATAAATACCATCGGGTAGAGAAATACTAGGCTTTAAGACAACATTATTACCATTACTTTCTAATGACTCTCTGTACAAAGGATTACCGTTCTGATCATAAATCGTATAACTCAAGATCCCCTTACCACCAGTTTCTACCAAAACAGGATAAACCTCGCCTTTAACAACAACCGTTGAATCAAGCCCCTCTGCCTGTACTATCCTCCCTATAAAATTACTGGCCATTGTAAATCTCATAGAGTTAACAGCGGAAGATAGAGAAGATATCATTGAACCTATAGAATTATTCATACTAACTATCTGCTCAAGTTGCGATAGCTGTGCTAGTTGAGCTATAAAGTCCCTATCCCTTAGCGGATCAAGTGGATCTTGAGTCGTAAGTTCAGTTATAAGGATCTTCAAAAAGGCATCTTTATCCAGGTTCAACCTTCTATCCACCTTTAAGTTCGACCCACTTGGATAAACCCCATTCACATTATTCAAATTAGGTACACTACCTATAGCCATCTACTCAACCTCCAAAAATTTGGTTTACATAAGAGCAATTAGCAAATTACATGCCAAAATGGATAGTAGATTGGTCCTAAAGATATCAAAAGGAACTAAAGATTAAGCAAGTTTATTCAAAGAACCTTCGGAGAGTTCTATAGATTTTTTTTCAGTAGTTTCGTCAGCAATTTGGATATCTCCAACTTCCACCCGATAGGTAGTTTTTCTACTAGGGTTACTTCTCTGATGACCGTTACTATTCGAAAAGTTGGGGTTAGAGTGATTGTAACTCATGGTGTATATATCAACATTCTTGAAACCTATACTTTCCAGATTCCTTTTTAGATCCACAAAATCTAAGCTACTATAGTAGTTATTCGAACAATCTTTGCTCCTATCTACGAAGATAACCCTTAAATCCCTCGTACTAGCATTAAACTGTAACTTAACCTTCTCTATCGGTAAATCATCAATATTTAATGTAACGATCTTGAGATCTTCACTTCCTAACTTACTCCTATGAACAACCTCTAGATCGGAGGTCCTAGATACACTATCACTACTAAACCTAGAAGTAATATTCCTGCTACTTCTTTTATCATCAACACTCGAGCTAGAGGCGGAAGGCAAACTATCCCTATTCAATAGATCCTGTCGATCAACCATCTTCCTTTCTATCTCTACACTTCTGTTATTTAATCTAAAGCTTTCTTCCAATCCTCTAGTATTACCAATATTAGATTCAGAATCTCCTTTCTCTGAATATCGAGAGGCTATCTTTCTATAAGTTTCAACAGTTAAATCTTCCAAATTTACACTGCTTCTTAAATCTACAGTAATATGGTTGAAATAGTCTTTACCACTTGAATCATTATCAATTTTGATAAAAGAACTGAAAACCTTTGAATTGGAATCTCTTTGAGTGTTATAAACCTTTTCTTCAAAACTATTCATATCTATCACCTTAGGATTAGTAAAATCCCTTTCAGTTCCTATCTTAAACTTAGATACATTCTGTAAAACCTTTTCTAATTTAAAATCCGGGATTTCTAGCTTTCTTTCACCCTTAAATTCTGCTTTAATAGCAGTTTTATCTGAAAAGTCACTATGTGTAATGGATTCTTTAGTATTATTGCTTTCAACTTTATCATCAGAAGACTTTCTTATATTCACCAGCAAATTTGATAACTCATCTTTATCACTAGTTTTACTAGAATATACTACCATTTCCAAATTATCGGAATTAGTCCCTTCTAAGATTTCTTCCTTAGGAAAATCAAGCTTACTAGAGGGATCAAGTTTTATAAAGCTAGAAGCATCCAGTTCCTTTTCGGAAAAAGAATTTAACCTACTAAAAGATTCAATATCCTTACCTTCAATAACACTATCCCTAGCAGAAGTCACTGTCGATTCCAAAGTTTCATCAAGACTACTGCCATCATTATTTTTTTTCTTACCCTCTAACATTTTCAAATTATCGACTATCTCCTTCAAAATGCGATCTAGACTATCTCTTTTGTCAAGTCTATTATTAACATTGGGATCCGTCTTAAATATGGTCTTCTCAGAATTTCTTTCCATATTACTCAAAATAAAGTCTGTTGGTTGAAAATCATTTTTATCTAAGCTACTTACAAACTCTTTACTATCTCCATTACTATAAACTTTACCATAAACTTTAAGAAACTCATTAACTACCAGTTTAACAACTGTTAGATCTACTTCATCTTCATTTAAGTCTCTATCTTTAAAATTAGAGTTACCTGTTTTATTATCAAATTCCACACTTACATTCTTATTATCAGGTTTCAAATTATCCATCCTCCCGAAATCAAAAAATCCTAGATAACCACCGAAAACCTGAGACTCCAGAAGACTATCCAATTTACTATCCAATCCGACAGACCTATCCTTATCTAACTCGAGTTTAGAATTTATGCTAGAATCTATAGAAGTTGTAGAAAAATTCTCCCCACCTGAAGTTGAATCTTGGGTACCGTTATCTAGACTACACTGAGAGCACTGACCACCTTTCAATTTAGAAAAGAGTATATCTAGGAAACTTAACTGAACTGAATTACAAGAACTATTCGTTTCACTAGTTAGAGTTCTTATAATATTAGTTGCGGTAAATAGAAGAGAAATTATGTTTCCAATTAAAAGTATATTCACCTAGCCCTCTCCATATAAGTTGTAACTTCTGCAGCCTTCTTAGGGTCCATCCTGCTCAAAATATCTGAAGCTGCCTTTTCATTCATCTTCAGCAAAATCCTTGCCACTTCCTTCGGATCCATATTATTCATTATACTAGCAGCCTTTGTTGGTTTCATTGAGGCAAAATACTTGGCAGTATTTTCCAGTTCTTTACTTTGGGCTTCTGAACCCTTCTTCTTAATTTCAGTTTGTTCAGCCCTCAATTTTTCAATTTCCCTCTTCTTACTCTCTATGTCTTTTCTCTTCGCCTCTATATCCTGCCATATCTTCCACATTTCGCTTTTGAGTGATTGAATCTGAGAAATCTGCTTATCAAGATTATTTCTAAGTAAAGTGAGTATCCTATTTTGCTGTTCAAATTCTATCTTATTCAACTTATACTCAGCAAGTTTCTCTACACAGTAGCTATCATCAGCAATCAGCTTGGTCGTCCCCCAAAAAAACATAAGAATAAAACCTACTAAAAAAGCCTTACCTCTCACTTTTCCACCTTAATATCCCAATTTCATCCAACATCTTTATCTCTCTTTTTAAAAGTTCTTTCCTCATCTCCTCCTCTCTCTTCTCTCTAAGCTTCATAAGGATCTTCCTCTCCTTTTCGAGCTCTAGCAATTTTTGTACCAAAACTTCCCTTTTTGCCTCCAAGTCCTTTATTGATTTTTCTACCTCTCTATCTCTCCTCACTACAAATTCTATCTCCTGAAAATTCTTATTTAATTGACCAACCGTCACAAAGTCCCCTTTTACAATGGATATATTTCTCAACTTCTCCTTCAACCTTTCGCGTTCGGACCTGAGTCTATTAATACCAGAATCTATCTCTGAAAGTTCTAGCAGCATCCTTTCCCTTTCCCTACTCTTAAGATTCTCCAATCTCTTCAGAAGACTTATCACACTCATGATAGAGCCTTCTCAAGCATTTCTATGGCACTTTCAAGATCAAAGTGTTCATTCATATCCTGCTTTATAAACTCGATTAATCTATCACGGTACTTTATAGCCTCATCTATTTTTGGATTCATACCCATCTTATAGGCACCTATATTTATAAGATCCTCAGCGTCTCCATATACAGCCAATAGTTCCCTTGCCCTCATCGCTAGCTTAAGATGTCTCTCGTCAACTATATCAGGCATAACCCTCGAAACACTATAAAGAACGTCAACAGAAGGATACACAGCTCTAGAAGCCATGCCTCTTGAAAGCACAATATGACCATCTAGTATCGCCCTTGTAGCGTCAGCAATCGGTTCTTCCATATCACTACCCTCAACTAAAACTGTATAAATTCCTGTAATGCTACCTTTATCCGAGGTGCCTGCTCTCTCAAGAAGTTTTGGTAGTAGAGAAAAAACACTTGGTGTATAACCCCTAGTAGTAGGCGGTTCCCCAATAGCTATTCCTATTTCCCTCTGAGCCATTGCAAATCTCGTTAGAGAATCCATAAAGAGAAAAACATCCATTCCTCTATCCCTGAAATATTCAGCTATGGTTATAGCTGTAAAGGAAGCGGTTCTCCTAACGACAGGTGGCATATCACTCGTTGCAACAACCACAACGCTCTTCTTCATACCCCCTTCACCTAGAATCTTCTCTATAAACTCCTTTACCTCCCTTCCCCTCTCACCTATAAGGGCGATAACATTCACATCCGCTTTCCCATACTTAGCTATCATTCCCAGAAGTGTGCTCTTCCCTACACCGGAACCAGAAAATATACCCACTCTCTGACCCTTACCGATCGTCAGGAAAGCATCTATTACCTTTACTCCCGTAGAGATCGGTTCAGAAATCCTTTTTCTTTCAAGGGGTTGCGGTGGATTCCTGTATATAGGCAGCTCTTCATCGTGCAGAATGGGCCCTTTCCCATCTATAGGTCTACCAAGTGCATCGACAACCCTACCTACTATATCCATACCAACTTTGACAGTAAGAGGCTTCTCTGTACCTATTATTTTACTACCGACAGAAATCCCTGTGATATCCCCGAGGGGCATGAGTATCACCTTATCTTCCTTAAAACCTATAACTTCTGCTAGCAATGAATCACCTGTGTTTACAACACCCCTATTAAAGGTTAATACCTTACAAATCTCACCCACAAAACTCTCGGGACCATGGGATTCTATAACTAACCCAACTATGTTTTTCACAAATCCTATAGACTTAAAGACCCTTCTCTCTCCTATAGCCTCTTTTAAGGCAACCAGTCTCTTGAATCTATCCATTACTTACCACTAAAATACTCTAAAACCGCTTCTATAAGACCCTTTAACCTATCTTCCAATTTAGATTCCAAAACACCACTATGCCCCTCAACTACAACACTAGCCGAATCCAGTGTCTCGTCTGGAACTATAGAGACAGAAGAGGGGATATTAAGATCCTCTAGATAAACGATAACTGAGGGATTAACTTTTATAACCACCTTGGCATTTTCACCTATCCTACTAATCGCACCCCTTACAAGCTCTCTTATCACATCTTCCCTTGGCATCTGAAGTGTGATGAGTTTTACAGCATCAATCACTAGGGAAACTAGCAAATCCTCACAAGAATAGAGATCCTCTAACCACTTGTTAAAGCTTTCTTCTAAATTTCTAAAAAGCTTGTTGAGATTATTCTTAAAATTCTCTAACTCTTTAGAATAAATAGTATCATAATGTGTCTTTATCTCGCTTAACCCGTAAGCTTTCCCTTCTTCATACCCCTTATTATACCCGTCCTTATAGCCCTTTTTAAATGCTTCATCGTAAACCTTATCAATATCGACATCTCTACTTTTGATCTCTTCCGAATTAGATTGTTCTGTAATTAAAGTGACTTCTATAGAATTTCCATATCCCTCTACAGAATCGAATATAGCCCTTCCATTGGCCCCTTCCATATCATCTACGTATACAATTTCTATGTCTTCGAAGGATTCGAATATAAATTCCTCTATTTTTTCTCCATTTTTTATGATCTTATCACGCTTCATACGAATTCCTCGCCACCAAGGGATATTACACCCTCATCTTCCAACCTTCTTATAAGATCCACTATTTCCCTCTGAGCCGCCTCTACATCTTTAAGTTTAACAGGTCCCATAAACTCTATCTCTTCTACCAAGGCTTCAACGGCCCTTTTCGACATATTTGCGAAAAATTTGTTCTTTATCTCTTCGCTTGCACCTTTCAAGGCTACGGTAAGAACTTTCTTGTCAACTCTTTTCAATATTTCTCTTACAGCAGTATCATCAAGCTTAAGTATATCTTCAAAGACAAACATCTTATCCCTTATAGAATCGGCAAGTTCAGGCTCTTCCCGGGAGAGCTTATCAAGGATCTCCTTAGAATCAGCTTTTGACAATCTGTTAAGGATCTCAGCAACTGTTTTTATACCACCTATCTCTATTGCACCCGTTGCCACATTCTGCAATTTTTCTTCAAGAACAACCGAAAGTCTCCTTAAAACCTCAGGAGATATATCACTAAGCTTGGATAATCTCTTAACGACTTCCACCTGTACATCCCTAGGAAGCTCCTGAAGACACTCCGCAGCCTTTGGAGGTTCAAGATGAGAGAGAATAAGAGCGATGATTTGAGGATGTTCTTTATGTATGATCTTTGCTAACTGTTGAGGTCTAACCTGCTTCAACGCCTCAAAGCCTATCTGGGTTTCCATGGTCTTAACAAGATTGGCTATGACCTTTTTTGCCCTCTCAGGCCCAAGTGATTCAATCAAAACTTTTCTGGCAAATTCTATACCACCCTTTGCAAGCTGTTCTGAAGCAACGGTCAGTGTAAAAAACTCCTTCAAAACTTCTTTCGCAACTTCAGGATCAACCGCCCTTAGCATTGCTATTTCTTTAGTTAACTTCTGTACAACATCCTCCGGAAGTTCTCTCATTATTTTGGCAGCATACTCTTCCCCTAGTAAAACTAGAAGAATAGCTGCCTTCTGAGGACCACTCAGTTCTTCTAAAATGGATACCTGTTTTTCGGCTACACCTTCCTTTTCTTCTGGCATCACATACCCTCTTCAACCCATGTTTCTATGAGTTTTGCAGCCACACTGGGATTCTTCTCAATCCATTCCCTTACTTGTCTTAGCATGGCCTTAGCCTTTGCTTTCTCGGTCTTCAGACCTTCAAGAACTCCTTCTCCAAATACCTCTTTCGCAACTTCCTCTACTGAAATTTCTCTCTCCTCCAGCAATCCACTCTCAACCTCCATAGTAGCCTCATGGCGCATAGAAGAAACAGGTGATTCTTTCCTTTCTTTCATGTATTCTGAAACATGGCCTATAGTACCAAGTTTTTCTTCAACCTCAGCTTTTTCTTCCCTAACCCCCTTGGTAGGTGTCATACCCAAAAGATACTTTACTAAAGGTCTAATCACGAGGAACAAGAAGAATAACATAAAGATAAAAAAGGTTCCATATTTTATGAGAGAATATATGAACTCTCTCTCTTCCATTTTTTTCATCTCCTCCTGATAACTCTTCAGTTCATTATTCCTAAACTGAACATTTACAACCTCCACCACATCCCCTCTCTCTTGATTATAACCAACTGCAGCCATTACAGCTCTCTTTATAGCTTCCAGATCAGAAGGTGAAAGTGGCTTGTAAACTTCCTTGTCCCCCTGTTTCTCATAGATTCCATCAACCATAACTGAAACACTGAGTCTTTTAATAACACCAGGCGGTACTTGGATCTTTTCGACAACCTTACTTATCTCATAGTTCCTTATCATTCTTCTCTTATCCGAACTCATATTTGACTGTGAATATAGAATCTCCAGTGGACCTAGATTTGATTCTGTACCTGGTACGCCACCTGCCTGTGGTACCACACCCCTCACACTTTCATTAGTTATATCTTCGCTTCTTACCGCTATACTCTCGGGATCAAACGCTTCTTGCATCCTCTCAACCTTAGAAAAATCTACATCAAGAGAAACAGTAGCAATTGCCCTACCAGGCCCAAGAATGGAAGTGAGTACACTGTTCAATTTCTTTTCCATCGCCTTCTCAAGTTTATGTTTAAATTCGGCTCTATCTACGCCACCTTCGAGTTCTTCATCACCCCTCACGAGTTCGGTCAAATCTCTCCCTTGCGTATCGACTACGGTAACATTATTGGGCTTTAACCCTTCTACCGAGTTGGCAACTAGATGCACTATCGCTTTGACTTCTTTTTTCCCTAGATCAGCACCTGGCTTCAGTTTGATCACAACAGTAGCTTTTGGTTCTTCACGTTCTTCCAAAAATACACTTTTCTTTGGAAGGGCAAGATGAACCCTTACAGACTCTACCTGACTGAGGGTAGATATGGTTCTCTCAAGTTCGCCCTGTAAAGCCCTCAGATACTGCAAGTGTTCTGTAAATTCAGTCAAGCCTATATTTGTTTTATCGAAAATCTCGAAACCTATACTTCCGCCCCTTGGGAGCCCCCTTGAAGCAAGTTCAAGTCTTGTAGAATGTACTTTACCCTTAGGGACAAGGATCGTTCTACTCTCATCTTCAAGTTTAAAGGGAATAGACTTCTCCTTTAACACCTTAACTATTTCGCCCGATTCCTTTAGATCCAAATTACTATAGAGAACGGTATACTCATCTCTCTTTCCCGCAAGAATAGCCAAAAAAAGAAGTCCCAAGAACACCAAAAGTGCAGATACACCTATAACTCTCTTTTCCTTCTTCCCAAGTCTACCTAAGAATTCGAACCTTTCCTTAAATCTATCAAATATAGCCATTCACACTATACCTGCATTCGCATTATCTCCTGATAGGCCTCAATCGCTTTATTTCTTACCTCTGTTAACATCCTTAGGGCTATATCAGCTTTCTGTAAAGTGGTAACTACCTTTTCTATATTTTCTTCCCTTCCCGTGGCAAAATCTTCCAAAACTTTCTTCGCTTCCTTCTGAAGTTCGTTTACCTCACCTATAGCCTGTTTCAAAATTTCATAGAAATTCCTCGATTCGCCCCTTTGAATTTTGCCTGCTTCCCTATTAAAAAGATCCCCCACTCTTAAATCTATAGTCCTTATGCTCCTACCGTCCATAGCTTACACCCTCAATATCTCCAACGTTTTTAATGCTATATCCTTTGCACCGTTAAAAACCGTAACATTCGCCTCATAGGATCTCACCGAAGACATCATATTAACCATCTCCTCTACAACCTCGACGTTGGGATATTTAACATAACCGTCTTTGTCAGCATCGGGATGGTAAGGATCATAAACTACCCTAAAAGGCCTTTTACTCTCCACTATAGCACCAACCCTTACACCCGTTGGAATTCCCATATTGTAGTATATATTACTTTCCGGAACAAAAACAACATCTTTCTTCTTGTACGGACCACCCTCAGCAGTCCTAGTGGTATTAGCATTGGCTATATTAGAAGCTATAACGTTCATTCTAACTCTTTGAGCGTACATGCCACTTGAGGCAATATCGAAAATCCTAAATATCCCCATAAAAATTACCTCCTACCTCCCATAATTGCATATTTCAGCATGCTTATAGTAAAGAAGTAGCTATTGGTAAGGGCAATATGTTTTAGATGAGTTTTAGCATATTCCGCCATTTCCTCATCTATATTTACCGTGTTCATGTCATTTCTTACAGGATAGAGCTTTCTGTAGAAGCTAGGTTCAACTTCATCTAAGTCCTTTACATTAATTATATGTTTCTCGCTTGTAACTTCCAACTTCAACCTATCACTATAAATAGCCTCCTGTAAAGCTTCTTCAAAGGAGACCCTCCCAGCCCTATAGAAAGGTGTATCGGCATTGGCTATATTAGAAGCTATGACTTCCCCTCTTTTCTCGATAAATTCCAAACTCTTTTCTACAACTGCTAAACCCATATTCTTAAATATACCAGATACCATACTATAACCCTCCAATCATTATTAGCAAAATAAATGCCATTATAACTTTAAACCATACCTCTCCAGCTTTTCCACAAGGACATCTTCGCTGACACCTAGTATCTTTGAGGCACTTGCTATGTCTTTTACCTCCTTTATTACCTTAGATAGCAGAATCCTTTCGAGCTCATCTATCCTCAAATCTAAACTTTCCTCCCTTGGCATTCTAGACTCTATAAAGATATCATCACTTGTGATTACTGGATTATCACCAGATAAAATCACAGCTCTTTCCATTATATTCTCAAGCTCTCTAACATTACCAGGCCAATCGTAATTTAAAAGTAGTTCTCTAGCACACTCATCCAGAACCTTAGTTTCTACTTTATACAAAGCACAGAACCTCTCCAAAAAATATTCTGCTAGTGGTAGTATATCTTCCTTTCTTTCTCTGAGAGGTGGAATATTTATAGGAACCACATTCAACCTGTAGTACAGATCCTCTCTAAATTTACCATCTTCAACAAGTTTTAGCAAATCCTTGTTTGTAGAGGCAATTATTCTAACATCCACCTTTTTAGGTTCTTTACCTCCCAGCCTATCAACTTCACCTTCTTGAATAACCCTCAGCAATTTAGCCTGCAAAGAATAAGGCATATCCCCTATCTCATCGAGCAAAAGTGTACCACCATCTGCGAGTTCAAACTTACCCTCCTTACTCGTAGTGGCACCTGTAAAAGCACCCCTTTCATAACCAAAAAGTTCACTTTCAAGGAGAGCCTCAGGTATGGCCGCGCAATTTATAGCTATGAATCTTCCCTTTCTACCACTTTTTTCGTGGATCAACCTAGCTACAAGTTCTTTCCCTGTTCCACTCTCACCGGTAATTAAGACTGTAGCCTTGGTCGGAGCTACCCTTTCCACGATCTCGTATACTTTTGCCATCCTAGGAGAGACCCATACAAGCCTTTTTTCGCTGATATTTTCTCTTTTAGTCATGATAGATTCATTTTCTCTTACCTTAGAAGCTTTACTTGAATAACTTATAGCCTTAGCCACAACCTTTTCTATCAATTCGGGAGAAAAAGGTTTGAGAATGAAGTCAAAAGCCCCTTCCTTCATAGCTTCAACAGCTATAGGGACAGTCCCATAGGCGGTTATAAATATGAAAGGGGCATTGGTTAATTTCTTTGCAGACTTAAAAAAATCAAAACCACCCATTTTCGGCATCTTTAAATCTGTAATGACAACATCTACTTTTTTCTTGCCTATAATCTCAAGAGCCTGATAACCATCATAGGCACTTATAACAACATACTTCTTAGAAAGAACCTCTTTCAGGGCATTTTGCATCCTTTCATCATCATCAACCACCAGTATAACTTTAGCCACATCAAACCTCCATGAAGAACAACGCTTTTACTCTCTTGATAGCAATGACCTTTTTTAGTATAACTTTTCACATTCCAAAAATCAACTTGACTTTTTATTAAACTGTGTTTTATAAATAAAAACAACTTAAATATGTAAAGAGGAGTGAAAAATGTACAAAAAGAGGGAAAGGGCTAGTTATTCGGTTCAATCTGTATTAAACGCATTTAGGATCTTAGAATGCTTTAACTTTGACGAAGGCGAATTGGATATAGCAACAATAGCAAGAAAAACAGGCATAAATAGAGTACAAGTTGCTAAAATTCTAGCAACCCTAGAATTCAGAGGATTCGTAGAAAAGGATAAAGCCACAGAAAAATATAAAATCGGTTTAGAGGTTTTTGAGCTAGGTGAAATTTACAGATCTAGACTCAGACTCTTCAGGGCATCAAGACTGATAATGGAGGAAGTGGTAAAAAAATGTAATGAAACCTGTTACATAGGTGATCTAAGAGGGGAATTCGTAGTGTATCTACTCATAGAAGAAACTACCCACACTGTTAGAGTTGTACCGAGGGTCGGTCAGCGTTACCGTCCAAATGCTTCTGCTATTGGAAAGGTGATACTTGCCTTTAAAAGCAGAGAAGAGATCGACAAGATCTTTCCAGAAGAGGATCTCCCAGTATACACTGAAAAAACTATCCGTAAGAAATCTGACCTCCTCAAGGAACTAGAATTTGTAAGGGAAAGAGGTTATGCAATCGACTTTGAGGAGGTAGAAGAAGGTGTTGTAGGTGTAGCCGTACCTATCTTTGACTATACGACAAATATTGTAGGAGGATTCTCTATATCGGGACCTATAACCAGGATAAACATGGAGAGGATAGAAAATGAATTAGCTCCTCTAGCAATAGAGGCTGGGAAAAGAATTTCAGAAGAACTAGGGTATAACATTGGTCTTAAAGCAAAGGAAAAGATAGGTAGATCCCTGTACTAGAAGTTAAGAGACAAAATCCAAGAATGAATCTATATCCGACGGAACTACAGTTACATGTCGAGGAAGGCAAGTTTGTATTTCAAGTTTATTCATATCGTCTATCGTTAAACCATCATCGTTAAAGATAACGTCAGGTATCCAGATATCCTTATATAAAGCCTGTCTTTTAACAGTTTCTATAATGTCTTTCCCAGCTATAAGTCCTGTAACATTCACATACCTACCAAAAAACCTGTTTTTAATAGGTAAGATCTGGTAATCGGAAAAGTTAGCCATCTTAAGTGCCCTATCTAGATAGGGCGAAAACATCCCACCTGTTACAAGTGTAACCCTTAGCTTTCTCTTTCTTCCATATCTCCTGACTCTAGAGAGAAAATAGGATATCATACCCACACCATCATCCATCTGACAGAAATCTTCGTAAAAATCTGGAGGAGGTAAATCAAGACCCGCCTTTATAAACAACTCATCCGCCGGAAATACAAATCTCGTTCCCAGATCCCTCAAGAACCTCTCCCCATAGGACAAAAGAGTTTTCAAAACTTCAATAGCATCACCTTTACCAACAGGTTTTATCGGAAAAAGTCCATCTCTATACTTAGTAACACCTACGGGAACGACAGCTACACTTCTTACAAATGGAAACATATCCGCAAGGTCCAAAATGGTTTTTTCTAGAGAATAGCCATCGTTTATACCAGGGCAGAGGACTACCTGTGTATGAATAAACTTACAGTACTTACTAAGCTTTTTTAGATCGTTGATTATTTCTCCTGCCCTTTCTGAACCCATCATGAAGGATCTTATGGACGGTATTGTAGAGTGAACAGAAACGAAAAGGGGAGATAGATTATATTCTTTAATCCTTATTAAATCTCTTTCCTTTAAATTGGTAAGTGTGATATAGTTACCGTAAAGGAAAGAAAGCCTGTAATCGTCATCTTTAAAGTAAAGAGAGGATCTAAGGCCCTTTGGCATCTGATCCATAAAGCAGAACAAACACCTTAATCTACATGGGATAGCCTTCAATTCTTCAAATTCCACACCACCATAATCAAAATCATTAAAATTCAACTCGAACGTTCCTTTATCCCTTTTAACCTTTAAAGATACCGATTCCCCTTTGTAAAACATTAAATCGATCACATCCACTACCTCTTTCCCATTTATAGCAACTATAGAATCGCCCTTTCTGAGACCAGCTTTATAGAAGATGGAGTTTCTAGAGATACTAACTACTTTTACACCCATTTAATAACTTTTTCCAAACAGAACTTCCTTTATTATCTCTTTCATAGTTCTTAAAGCTTTACCTCTATGACTCATCGCGTTTTTTTCTTCCGTGGTAAGTTCTGCCATCGTTTTACCAAATTTAGGCAGATAAAATATCGGATCATAACCGAATCCAAAAGTACCACGCGGTTTATCCACTATAACACCCTCACAAACCCCATAGGTAACATACCTTTCAAAATCAGGAGGCACAACAAGCACCATAACACACTTAAAACGCGCAGTCCTATCCTTCAGGGGAACATTCTTCAGAAGAGCCAAAAGTTTCTCGTTCCTTTCCCCATCCGTGAGCCCAGGGCCTCCGAATCTCGCTGACTTTACACCAGGTCTACCACCAAGTACGTCCACCTCTAATCCTGAATCATCAGCAAGTGCTGGTAAGCCCGTCTTTTTAGCTACAAAAAGAGCCTTTATATAAGCGTTTTCCTCAAAGGTAGCTCCATTCTCTTCTATCTCAACATCCTTCAAATCATCAAAATCTATCATAGATAGTATTTCGAGGCCTTCGATATCACCGAGTAGTTCCTTTATCTCTTTTATTTTACCCTGATTTTTAGTAGCAACCACTATTCTCATAACAAGGTGCACCTCCCACTCTTATTGTAAAATCTATTGTTACTCTATATAATCTATAGCATGAAGTTAAACAACACTATAGCAGCTTTCCTAGCAAAAAGCCTTACCAAGTCGCTAATAGAACAGAAACTAGTGGAAATAGAAGAGAGGGAGCTATTCAAGATAGTACTTGATATAATAAACAGTAACATAGAGGAGGAGAGAAAGATAGAGGAAGAGGTACATCGAATCCTGAAAGAGCATATTGATCTGGTAGAAAGGGAAGGGATTAGTTATCAAAAGCTATTCCAAAAAATAAAAGAAAAAATAGCCAAAGAAAGAGGATTTCCAATATGATGTCAAGAGAGAGGACCTTCTATCTTGCAGATAGAATCGTCCAAGAACTTGTAAAGTTAAAGATACCCATTAGAAATTCCAGATTACTTAGAGCATGCATAATAAACACTTTAACAAGGGATGCTAAACTTTTAGAATCGATAGACGAGAAGATAAGGAATAAAATTTTAAGTTCAAAAAAGGCACCTCCAGAAGGTTCGCCTTCTTGGCAAATACTCTACGAAAAGTATTTTAACGAAGAAATATCGGTGAGGCTAAAAAAATGAAAAAGTTCACCCTGTTAATATCGAGTGTACTACTTCTCTCATCATGCTCTTATATCCCCTTTATCGGTAGCAAGGAAAAACCAAAGGAAGAAGAAAACCCAGAAATCACTTATAAAAAGGCAGAAGCAGCGCTAATGAAAAAAGATTACAAAGAGGCCCAACAACTATTCAAAAAGGTACTAGAACAATCACCAGAAAGTAGGATAGTTGAAAATACCAGATTAAACCTAGCAGAATCCTATTTTAGTAGTGGAAATTACGAAGAGGCGATTGCAATTTACGAAGATTACCTAAAAATGTACCCTCTAAGTCCAAATAGCGATTATGTTATGTACAAGCTCGGATTATGCTATTACAACCTTATGAAGCCTCCCGATAGAGATCAAACCTACACCATAAAAGCTATCGAAACATTCAAAAAACTCACAGATAACTATCCGCTGAGTCCATGGATCCAAGAGGCAAAGAAAAAGCTGAAAGAATGTGAAGAAAGGCTGGCAGAAAACGATATATATGTGGGGAAGTTCTACCTAAAAACGGATCAGTATCAATCTGCGGAGATAAGGTTCAAAAGGGCAATAGATAAGGCTAACAGCCGAAACGTAAAGGCAGAAGCAACCTATCTACTATGTAAAACCTATGAAAAGAAAAAAGACAAAAAAGAGGCTATAGAATGTTATGAAAGCTTGATAAAAGCTTATCCAGGATGGGAATACGTTGATGTAGCTGAAAAAGAACTTGCAGAGCTAAAAGGAGAAAAAAAGGAGGGCATTGTGGAGTCTATTAAAAAGAAAATAAAAGAGGATCTTCTAGGAATATATAAATGAACTGGTTTGACCTTATAACATTAGTACTCGTAGTTATCTTCGCCTTTAGTGGTTTCAGAAAAGGTTTGATAAGGGAATTGTTGTCTTTAACGGGTACCTTTATATCCCTTTTCGTAGCTTATAAATTTAACAACTCATTCTATCTCAAGGTGCTGAGCGTTAGCTTTGTTAACTCAGAGTTGATAGGTAGGATGCTTGCATTTATAACACTTTTCCTTATTACTAAACTTGTAATAATGTTCTTAACTCAGATGGTAGAAACTGGTTTAAAGGTGATACATCTGACCATAGCCAACCGTATAAGTGGACTGGTTATAGGCATAATCAAAGGGCTGACGATAGCTTCCTTTATATTCATACTTGTAAACGGAATTGCAGGCGAACGTCCCTTTGAAAATAGCAAGCTTTTACCCCTTGTGGAATGGTATATTAATATAATAAAAAACCTCATAAGAGCTCATTAGGAGGCGCGAAGTGAGTAGTTATATAAGAAAACCTCATGTTGCAGGATACTTCTATCCCAAAGATCCTATCAGACTAACTGAGATGATAGAAAAACTACTACCCTCAAAAGCACCGATACCAAAGAAAGCTATAGCGGTCATATCACCTCATGCGGGATACGTATACTCAGGTTATGTGGCAGCAGAAACTATCGCGAATGTTCTGATACCAAGGGATCTGATAATCTTAGGTCCAAATCACACAGGACTCGGAGCACCTCTTTCTATAATGGCTGAAGGTGTATGGATAACACCTTTTGGTGAAATCCCTATAAACGAAGAATTAGCTCAAAAAATACTAGAAAAGTCACGTTATCTAGAAAACGATTCTCTCGCGCATATAGGAGAACATTCCATAGAAGTTCAACTACCAATAATACAATACTTTAGGAGAGACGTAACCCTTGTACCAATAGTTGTAGGTACAAAAAACTTGGAAAAGTTAAACGATCTAGCAAATGCAATAACAAATGCTGTGAAAGAATATGGGAGAGATGTACTCTTAATATCCAGCACAGATTTTACCCACTACGAACCCAATAAGGTGGCCTATGAAAAGGATAGTTATGTAATCGAAGCGATACTAAAACTAGATCCCGTTGAAATGTTAGAAAGAGTAATAAAGAAAGAGGTTTCAATGTGTGGTGTTATGCCAACTTTTGTGGTTCTTTCCTCTGCCATACAGCTTGGTGCCACAAAAGCAGAATTGGTAAGATACATGACAAGTGGCGATATCACAGGGGATACTAGCCAAGTAGTAGGATACAGTGGTATAATAATAATCTGAAAAACAATCCAATGAAAATAGAAGACACAATAAATCTCACATTCGGCGTAATAATGCTTTTTCTGACTATCCTAGGATCAGCCAAAATAAAAGGTTTTTATATCCATCTATTAGTGGAAATATTGGCAATTGTTATCATTCTGATTGCGTCAAGATCAAAAATAGAGATCATAAGAAACTGGTACAGCTTGATACTAGTCCCAACATATTTTATGAATCTAAGGGGACTTGTAGAAGCTATAAACCCCGTGTGTTACGATAGATTCCTTTTTGAAATCGATAAGCACATTTTTTTCGGCAGAAACCCCTTCGAGATAGTAGATAAACTTCAAAGTCCTATACTTTCTGATGTTCTGCAGATATGTTATACGCTTTATTTTTTTGTTCCCGTGATTGCTGGTATATCCCTTTACAATCGGGATAGAAAAGCTTTTAGATTAGGGCTCACAACTATACTTGTAACCTTTTACTTATCCTATTTAGGCTATTTCTTAGTCCCAGCAGTGGGGCCAAGATTCGTACTTAATAACAGTAACCCCAAGAAACAGGAAGTGTTAGCCAGCAAAATCAAAGAGATTCTAGATAAACTTGAGCCCACAAAATTCGACTGTTTCCCTAGTGGTCATACCGCAGTTAGCTTAGCCTGCCTTTATATAGTCAGAAAACACAAAAAGACCTTTTTACTGCTTTTACCAATAACCCTGGGGATAATACTGGCTACCATTTACCATAAATACCATTGGATGACGGACGTAATAGCAGGTGTTACTCTATTTATGATATCAGTTCCCATATCAAACATTCTATTTAGACTAGGGAAAAATGAGTAGGAAAAAAGGCATAATAAAGGGAATGCTCATTTTTTCAACATCAACATTCATATCTAGAATATTCGGTTATATAAGAGACCTTCTTTTCGCTAAATACTTTGGAGCTTCAGGTTATACCGACGCCTTTTTCATAGCTATAAGAATACCAAACGCGTTTAGGGAATTACTAGGAGAGAATACCTTATTTCCAGCTTTTGTACCCTTTCTGTATGAATTGGAAAAAAACGAAAAACAACTTAAAAGATTTATAAATTCCAGTTTTGTAAGTATAATGATAATTTCGGGAATTATTACAGCGGTTGGGATACTACTCACCCCTATCATAGTAAAAGTAACGGCACCTGGATTCTCAAGGTATAAGGACCTATACAATCTAACGGTATCTCTAACTAGGATATCTTTTCTGTATATATTCTTTCTTAGTCTAACAGTAATTGAAAGTAGCGTATTATACTACAAAAAAAACTTCTTCTACTTTTCCTTTTCCCCAGTACTTTTAAACATAACAGTTATAGCTTTCATATTGCTACACAAACTTTTTGATGAACCGATTATAGCCCCTATAATAGGATGGGTGACAGGTGGCATAGTCCAGTACTTATTCATAAAGTATGGCACGATAAGATATGGACTCACATCAAAACCTATAGGAAAACCTTTTGAAGGAAAGGTAAAGGAAGCTGTAAAACTTATGATCCCAGCCGCTATAGGAACAACCGTATACCAGATAAACCTTTTTGTGGATACTATCCTCGCCTCTCTCCTTCCAAAAGCTAGTATTTCCATCCTCTACTACGCAAATAGGTTATTTTTGCTACCTCTTTCCCTATTTGCAGTGTCTTTGGGTAACGTATTTCTACCGCACGCCTCAGAACTAGTAGCATCCAACAATAGAGAAAAGCTAATAGAGGAAGTCAAGTTTTCCATATTCTTTGTATCAATGGTGAATATACCTATCACCATATTTATAGTGACAAACAAGCATCAGATAATAGACCTACTCTACAGGAGAGGTGCCTTTAGTTTAAATTTAGTAGATCCGGTTGCCTTTACATTAGCCATGTATTCAATAGGACTACCCTTCTATTCCGTACAGAAAATTCTAATCTCTCTATACCAAGCCCACAAAGATCTTATCACTCCAAGACAGGGGGCATTAGTATCCATAATTTCAAATGCGCTATTGGGTTATATTTTGCTACATTTCCTCTATCAGGCTGGAATCGCCCTTGCAACATCCATATCTTCGATTGTACAACTCACATACCTCTCGCTTAGGCTCAAAACAAAGAAAATGGAAATTTCAGAATTGATACCGGATAAGAACAAGTTATTTACACTTTTCGTAATATCAGCTACTACTCTGACCTTTGGAATCCTATCCACTCTGGTACCTTATAACTACAACCAAAGATTCATACATAGGGCGTTCTCCTTTCTACTCAGAGTACTTGTATTTTTTATTCCCTATGTAATCTTGGTAGTATCTATATTACAGAAACACAAAAGCCATCTAAAATCTCGATAAACCTGTCAACTATACTTGGAGGATAGGGTTGAAGGTTAGAAAAAGTCCTATCGAGTGTCCCAAAATAGGGGATAAACCTCTTTAAAACGATCCTCTCACCTTCCATTAAAAACTTCCTTATGAATAGGAGCATCTCCTCATCTACAAAAAGTGGAACCATGGGAATCCTTATTTCATAGGAAAGATCAGCACTCCTTAAAACCTTAACTGAATCCAAAACTACCCAAAAATCACCGCCAATCAATGGATACCTCCTCTCATCGGTCTTTAGATCTACAGAACAGTAGTCAATATGATCTACCAAATTTTCTAAAATATGAGGATTGGAACCATTGGTATCCAACTTTACAAGAAATCCCCTATTTTTAAGTTCCTTTGCAAAACTGACTAGTCTACTACCATGGATAGTAGGCTCCCCACCAGTTATAACCACAGCACTTACAAACCTCCTCCTACTTTCCAGAAACTCCACTATTGTACTTTCCTCTATCCTCTCTATATCAGTTCCCTCAACCAAGGAAACATTGTAACAGTAAGGACACCTATAGTT
>JAGDVO010000019.1:36737-67866 GCA_023269715.1 Thermosulfidibacter sp. | reverse complement strand
TATGATGTCCTCTTTTATTTTTTTGAGATCTTCGTAACCCAACCCTAAACTTGCCATATATCCCGGTCTAAATGTTTCTATTATAACATCAGCTTTTTTAACCAGTTTTTTGAATATTTCTTTACCCTCTTCTTTCGTTATATCTAGAGTTATATGGAACTTGTTCCTACCTTCCACTATGTAAGGTAAACCAGCATCCTTTATCATGATACCGTAGGGAGACATCTTTCTTGCTATGTCTCCACCAGGCGGTTCAATTCTTATGACTTCAGCACCTGCTTCAGCAAGTAAACTTGAGGCAAAAAGACCGGCAAAGTTACCATAACTTAAATCAAGCACGACAACATCATCAAGAGCTTCCGGTTTTCTAAACACATCATCGGGATTTGTAATAGAATACGTAAACTTTGCATATTCCTTATTTATAGCCATACCTACAATTTTTTCTTCTGATAAGCTCATGATACACCTCCTTTTCTTTTTATGGATATTTTATACCGGATTTGCCATCCCAATCGGGTGGCGGGCAACTTGAAGGTATAGATTCACTCCATTTGAATATAACTTTCTCATCATACAACTTTTTAACCTCATCAACGGTAAGCCCTAGAATTTTGACGAAAACGTATTCGTTGTCAAATCCTATAGGTCTCGCTCCCCACTTAACTCTACTTGGCGTCTCGCTCATCCTAGGCGCATATGCCTGCTCCTTAAAGTAACCATAAACCTCATCCTCGTACTCCTGGACAGCCCATCTTTCATTAAAATGATCACTGTGATAGACATCATCAACCTCTAGAACTTTACTAGCACTAAAACCGTAAGTGTCCGCATACCTTATTATTTCCTCAGTATGCTTTTCCTTAGCCCATTTAGCCATCTCTGAAAGTATGTACCTAGCATTTTCATCCTTTAGTCTTTCAATAGGATCCCTAAACTTCTCAAATAGATCCATCCTATCCATAGCCTTACATAGTCCTTCAAATTCACACTCAGTGAAGGCAGCAATTGCAATCCAACCATCCCTACATTCAAATAGGTCAGATGGACAAATCGCAAGATCACGATTACCACTTCTCGACCTATTTTTGCCCGTTAGATAACAATACAGCCAAGTCCAATCTAACATTCTTATAACGTTCTCGACCTGCATGTGATCTATAAACTGCCCTTTACCGGTCCTTTCCCTGTAGTTAAGAGCAATCACAATAGAAAGTGCACACATCAACCCATTTATCCAATCAGCAATCCACACACCAGATTTGATAGGACCTCTATCTTCAAAGCCAGTTATATATGAAAGTCCACCCATAGACTGAGCAATAGCGTCATATGAAGTCCTACCAGTCCATGGTCCCCAACTACCAAACCCAGACACATGTAACTGAATTATCCTAGGATTTACCTTTGATAGTACACTGTAATCCAAACCCCACTCAGCCATCCTCCCAGGTGTAAGATTATCGATAACAACATCAGCTCTCTTGACAAATTCCAAAAAGAGTTCTTTCGCTTTTGGGTGACCAAGATGCATCCCCACCCAGTATCTATTATGCTGTTGTTCCCAAAGACCAGGTGACATGTTCTTGTAAAAGTAGGCAAAGGGAGTAACAAATCTCATCTGATCACCATGGGCGGGTTCAAATTTTATAACCTCAGCTCCAAACTCAGCAAGCATATCGCTTGCAGAAGGACCTAAAACAACAGCCGTTACATCGAGAACCCTCACACCTTTTAAAGCTTCATCTTTTTCAAATAACCCCACACTCTTAAAAACGTTTTTCATAAATTCGAAATAGTTTGAATTGCTCAACTCCATGGCTCACCTCCAACTTTTGTTAACCACCTGAAATGTTTATATATCTTGAAATGATTTTAGTAAAACAATATATTGTTGTCAATGGGTATATAAAACTTTTTGTTGTTCACAAAATCTAGTTAAAAATTTAATAAAAATTCCTTCGACATCTTGAAATTTTTAAAATACTAAAGTAATATTTAAGGTATGGAGATGCTGGATAAAAGCGCTACAGAAAACATAATAAGGGGGATGCGCAAAATAAGACCCTATTTTAGAAAGATCTTCATCCTCACCACTGATCTTTCTAATCTAGAACTATTGATCCTTACAATACTAATCGAAAGGGAAGATAAGAGAATAACATTGAGCGAATTGAGGGAAATATTGTACCCTCTTAGCCCCAGCAAACTATCGGTACTTACTAGCAAACTGGAAGATGATAAACTAATAAAGAAAGTAAAAGACCCAAAAGATAGGAGAAAAGTGGAAATAAGGCTTACATCAAAGGGACAAAAAAAATACGAACAGTTTGAAGAAGGTGTGTATGATTTTATTTCAAAGGGAATAGGTATGCTAAGGAAGGATGAAATCAAAACATTGATAGATTCATTTGATATATGGGTTAAGCTGTTAGGTAAAGCCTTAGACATAAAATCTGCGGAGGTAAGACCATGAGCCATTTGGTAATTTACGAGGAGAAAAACGATATTGGAATAATAACCTTAAACAATCCAGAAAAGAGAAATGCTCTGACTAAAGAAATGATCGACACTATAAGAAAACACCTTGAAAGGGTAGGGGAGGAGAAAAAGGTAAAAGTTGTAATTCTTAGAGGAGAGGGTAAAGGATTTTGTTCTGGCCATTACTATGAGGATGTCTTGCAAGAGGGAATAAAAGATGTGTTCGAAGTTTTCAATGAATGTGGGAAGATGTTTAGAACATTAAAAGAAATTCCACAAGTTACAATAGCAAGCGTACATGGTTTTGCAGCTGGTGCTGGCTGTCAACTAGTGGGAGCCTGTGATTTAGCAGTTGCAGAAGAGGGTACGCTTTTCATGACCCCGGGCATAAAATTTGGGTTTTTCTGTGCGACTCCTGGTGTATATGTTTCCAGAAATCTTTCAAGGAAGAGAGCAGCAGAAATGCTATTTACAGGCGAACCCATAACAGCTGAAAAAGCTTATGAATGGGGTTTAGTAAATAGAGTTGCACCTAAAGGAAAACTAATGGAAGTTACATTGGAACTAGCCTCCCTAGTTACAAGGTTCAGCCTTAACGTAATATCCCTTGGTAAAAGGTTGTTCCATTCACAACTTGACATGAGTGAAATTGAAGCACTTGAGTATGCCACAAACCTCATAGTGGTTAACGCTAAAATGGAGGATGCAAAAGAGGGTATAAAGGCTTTTCTTGAAAAGAGAGATCCTGTTTGGAAGGAGAGATAGATTATAACTCGTCAAGGGGTAAGACTTGCTGTTGTACCTAAGAAATGAAATAAAAGGGTAGGTTTCTTATCGATAGTTGTACAATTATCATCAAAGGTAATTTCGTAAACCTTTTCTCCATCCTGGAGAGGTAATCCCTTTAAATAAATCCTTTTTATTTCGGTTGGCTTAAGTCTTATATCGACTAGATACTCCTCTATCTTCCACGCGCTCTTATAGGAACAATCAAGATCGTTCCATAGAGGGTTTCTCGTATAAATCTTTAGAACATACTTTCTTCTTGAATCTTTACAAAAACTATTGATCAATTCTATCTTTACACTTTCAACTTCCTTTTTATCTATAGTCTCCTTTATCACAGCCACCTTAGCTAGTGCTCTGTTAGTGCTATTAGATTCGAAGGGAGAGGTTTTAATACCCCCTCCCTCGGAACAGGCAACGATAAAAAGAAGGAAAAGTAGAAACAATCTATATTTCATAAGATTCACCGGGCTTCACCACAACACCCTTAGTGTTTGTTTCTCTATTTACCCTTTCTACAAACTTGTTAGGATCCTGCTCAATGAGTGGCCATGTGTTATAATGCATCGGTATTACAACCTTAGGTCTGATCAATTTAACAGCCTCAAAAGCATCATCTGGATCCATAGTAAAATTACCACCTATAGGTAGAAGTGCAACATCAACTTCATACAACCTTCCTATTAGTTCCATATCGGCGATTAAACCTGTATCTCCCGCATGGTAGATCATCCTACCACCAGTTTTAATAAGATAACCACAGGGATTACCTAGATAAATTATAGATCCGCTATCCTCAACGTAACCAGAACCATGACTTGCAGGAAGTAGCTTTACCCATCCAAAGGGAAACTCCCTTGAACCTCCTATGTGCATAGGGTGAACATTAGCTCCTTTGCTACCACAGAACATTGCAAGCTCATAGGGAGAAACTATAACTGCATTATTCCTCTTTGATATTGCAATAGCATCACCCAAATGATCACCATGGCCATGGGTCACCAAAATTGCATCAACCACTATATCATCCGGCTTTTTGACAGCCTGAGGATTTCCGTTCAAAAATGGGTCTATTATTATTCTCCCCTGCGGGCTCTCAATTAGCCAACACGCATGCCCTAAGAATGTTAGTTTGACCATTTTTCTACCTCCTTGTTTTTTATTCTCACTTTGTAATATATTTAACAACAAAAAACGTCATTTTACAAGGAGGTAAAAATGTGCGTATTTTGTAGGATAGTAAAAGGTGAGCTACCATCCACTAAGATTTATGAAGATGAAAATTTCCTTGCTTTTCTAGACATAGCTCCAGTAAATAAGGGACATACCCTTGTAATTCCAAAAAAGCATAGCGAAACTTTTCTGGACCTCACACCAGTAGAGGCGGGAAAACTCTTTGAGGTCGTTAACAAAGTAGCAAAAGCTGTAAAGGAAAGTTTAGATGCGGATGGATTGAACATACTAGTCAACTGTGGTGAAGCGAGTGGTCAAGAAGTATTTCATGTTCACGTTCATATAATTCCTAGATTTTATACCGACGGTTTTAGACTTGGTTGGAGAAAAGAAAAATATGCTGAAGGAGAAATGGAAAGCTTTGCTAAAAAAATAAGAGAGAAACTATAGCTAATCTATATAGTAGTAAACTTTTCTCCTAGATTTTCTTTTAGGGAAAAAGCGGTAAAGTATAAGACCACTTACAAATCCTCCTATGTGGGCAAACCAAGCGACACCTGTTGGGGTGTAAAGTGCAAGGGATGCTATTCCGTTTAAGTACTGCATAAAAAACCAAAATCCTATGAACAAAAAGGCTGGTAGCCTTATAGTTGTTATAAAGATGAATATAAAAACTAAAGTCACTATCCTAGCAAAGGGAAACTCAATTAGATAGGCACCCAATACACCGCTTATGGCTCCTGATGCACCTATCAGCGGAACTGATGAATTCGGATATACAACTGAGTGGAAAAGCGTAGCTATTATACCACAGATAACATAAAAAAATAAAAATCTTATATGCCCAAGTCTATCCTCAACGTTATTACCAAATATCCAGAGGTAAAGCATATTACCACCTATATGTAGGAACCCCCCATGAAGAAACATGCAAGTAATTAGGGAAATAAAAGGGGGTATAAGTCCTTTGCTTATACCCCACAATTTTGCAGGAACAGCTCCAAACTCATCTATAACAGCGTTAAGTGTATAAGGATCTAGTTTCAGTTCCCATATAAAAACCAGTATGTTAATTATAATTAAACTAACCGTAACAAAGGGAAAAGTTTCGGTGGGATTCTCATCCTTTATTGGTATCACTATTTTCCCCCAGTCTCACTACATCAAATGTGAATTTTCCATCCCTGTAGTCAACTACAACTTTGTGGCTCTCCCTCAAATCTCCCTTTATTATAAGCTCTGATATTTCATTTTCCACATTTTTCTGAATAGCCCTCTTCAAAGATCTAGCACCCATAACAGGATCGAAACCTATGTTGATCAATGCCTCCTTCGCAGTCTCGGTGAGCTCAATATGCATATTCCTGTCTCTTAATCTTTCAGCTAATCTTGAAACTTGAAGTTCAAGAATCGCTCTAATCTCTTTCTTGGTCAATGGTCTAAACACTATTATTTCATCTATCCTATTCAGGAACTCTGGTCTAAAGTAACCCTTGACAACATCAAGTACTCTCCTTTTAGCATCTTCAAAAAGTTCCTCAAACCCCTTTTCATCATCAATAACATCCTTTCTATCAAGAATACTCCTCAGATACTCGGAACCCAAGTTAGAAGTCATTATTATAACAGTATTTCTGAATGAAACCCTTCTACCGTGTGAATCAGTAAGTATACCATCATCCAATACCTGTAAGAAGAGATCAAACACCCTAGGATGGGCTTTTTCTATTTCGTCAAGTAGTATAACAGAGTAGGGTTTTCTCCTCACAGCCTCTGTTAGTTTTCCTCCTTCTTCATAACCAACATATCCAGGAGGAGCTCCTATCAGCTTTGCAACAGAGTGCTCTTCCTTAAATTCACTCATATCAAGCCTAATAAGTGCATCCTCACTACCAAATAGGAACTCTGCAAGGGCCTTTGCCAACTCTGTTTTACCGACACCCGTAGGTCCAAGGAAAAGGAAGGAACCAAGTGGTCTTCTTGGATCCGATATGCCTGCACGTGCCTTCCTAATAGCTTCACAAACAGCCTTCACAGCTTCTTCCTGACCAATCACCCTCTTGTGTAAGTATTCTTCCATCTTGAGTAGTTTTTCTTTTTCCTCCTCCATCATTCTTGAAACAGGAATACCTGTCCATTCAGAAACAACCCTTGCTACATCCTCCTCATTCACATATATCTCTTGTTTATCACCAGTACCTCTCTTTTTAAGAAGTTTTAATTCCTTTTCAAGTTTCGCCTTTTCTATCTTTAATTCCGCTTCACGATCAAGGTCATCCTTTTTCACCGCCTCTTCTATTTTACCGTCTATATCCTTTATCCTTTCTTCCAATTTAGCTATCTTTTCTTCTACCTCTTTATTCCTATCGCTAAGCGTTGCATAAGCCACATCCAGTTTCTTCTTGCTAGCAGCCTGATCCAAAGCATCTATAGCCTTATCTGGATTTTTCCTGTCTTGTACGTATCTAGAAGTTAGCTTTACCGCCGCCTCTATAGCCTCATCGGTAATCTTAACGTTGTGATATCTTTCGTACCTTTCCCTCAGACCTCTTAAGATTCCGAGAGTATCTTCGTATGAAGGTTCCTGTACAAACACCGGATGGAATCTTCTCTCAAGGGCCGAATCCTTTTCTATATACTTTCTATACTCATCTAACGTAGTCGCACCTATAACTCTTATCTCACCTCTTGCAAGGGCTGGCTTAAGAATGTTGGCTGCATCCATAGCTCCTTCAGCTTTTCCAGCACCAACTAGATTGTGTATTTCATCTATAAAAAGTATTACATCCTCTCTTCCCTTAACTTCTTCAATAAGAGACTTGAGCCGTTCTTCAAACTCACCACGGTACTTAGTACCAGCTAAAAGGGCACCCATATCGATGGAATAAATCTTCTTGTTCTTTAGTTCATCTAGGACTTCGCCCCTTGCTATCAGTTGAGCTAATCCTTCAACTATAGCTGTTTTACCTACACCAGCATCTCCCACGAGAACAGGGTTATTCTTCTGTTTTCTAGTAAGTACCTCTATAACCTGTCTTATCTCCTTTTCCCTTCCTATTACAGGATCGAGCTTACCCTCCTTTGCGAGCTTAACCAAGTCGACACCGAACCTTTCTAAAGCACTCCTTTCCTCTTCCTTCAATTCTTTCCTAATGTTACCCATCTTTCCTCCTTTTCCCTCTAAAGATTTTACCAATTGCTGTAGAATACTTCCACCCACAGTATTGGGGTGGGCTACTAATGAGTCAACTATATCAGATATACCTATTTCATCTACATCCTTGCCGGCTCTATTTAAAACGAGTTCCAAGAAGTATGAATTTGTGACATCCTTAAACTTCTCATTAAACATCAATCTCAATATGTTTCTCGTCACACGCCTTGGATCTGTACCATTTTCTACAAGTTGCTGAAGAGAATTGGTTATTTTATCACCAAAATCTATAAGGGTAACTATAACTTCATCTATTTCACTTGGATCTATTTTGTGTTTTCCACCTATCTCTCTAACAAAATCTACGAAAGCTTTAGGAACTTCTACAGCCTCTTCTCTGAAAGTCCAGCTAACCGAAGGTCTCTCGAAATCTTCAAAGAACCTCTCAAAAATGTCCGCAAAAACATCCTCACCAAAAAATTCCTCAATAAGAGATTTCCTTCTCCTTTCAAGAGGTACCCATCTTTTAACACGGACGGAAACCTTGTCACCTATGGATTCTCCTTTCATAGACTTATAAAGCGTATCATCTACCTGTAAAATTAAAGCCCTTAGAGTATCGTCCACAAAATTTATAGGATACTTACTTCTAAGGTTGTTTTTAAACTCTATCACAGCCTTCATATATGAGTCCGTAACGCTATCCAACTGGCTTCTTACACTATCTAGAATCCTCTCTACCTCTTGACGGGCACTTCTAAAATCTATGCCCCTATTCTCAATCCACTTTTTAAAGGGATTGTCATCTTCCATAGCAAATAGAGCCCCAACAACATGATCAGTATCGACTATGGAATCTTTAATCTCTAGAGCCCTCTTCTTAGCAAGCTCCATAAGCCTTTCCGCTTTTTCATTTAGCCTTGCCATATATTACCCTCCCAGATCATTTAGTCTACTATTTATAATAAACATTATAATGATATTGTCAAGAATAAAATAAAGGGAACCTCCTTTTTGGAGATCCCCATCGAACTTAATACTACTTAATTTATATATATTTATTTATAGCCCCTCGGTAATCCTAAAACATTACTCGCTATGTAGTTAAGTGCCATCTGCTGTGTAACTGGGGCAAGCCTTATAAGGTTAATTTCACGCCACCACCTTTCAACATGGTATTCCTTAGCATAACCATAGCCTCCATGGATCTGCATAGCCCAATAAACAGCACGTGTAGCTGCTTCAACAGCAACAACCTTGGCTATATTAGAAGCTCTAGCTAACTCTCTATAATTACCGTTACTATCAAATACTCTACAAGCTTCAAGTGCCATAAGATTAGCACATTCAAGATGGGCATAACTTTCGGCAAGCGGATGTTGTAGCGATTGATAGGATCCTATCGGCTCACCAAAAACCTTCCTTGTGCTTGCATATTCAACAGCCTTCTTTATAGCGAGCATACCTATCCCTATAGCTGCCGCTGTAAACACTATTCTCTCGGGATCAAGAACATATATGAGTTGTTTCCAACCCTTATGGAGACTCTGAGGACCACCCAGTATATCATTCTCTGTGAGCTCAAGATCCTCTATACAAACTTCACAGGAATGGGAATAATTTATACCATGTTTGGAAATTGGAGAAACCTTCACACGTGGATTGGGAAGATCAACTAAAAACAACGTTATACCATCTGTCTTATTTTCCACCTCTGAAAGTTTCTTAGTTCTAGTGACTAGAAGCATACCCTTCGCCCTATCGGCACCAGAAATAAAAACCTTAGTTCCATTCACAACAAAACCTTTTTCTGTTTTACTCGCAAAGGTTTCTATCCTGAAAGTATTTGAACCTGCGTTTGGCTCTGTAAGAGCCATACAGAACTCAATTTTACCATCAACTATACCAGGTAGATACTTCTTTTTCTGTTCTTCAGTACCAAATTTCACAATAGGAAGCGCTCCAAAGACTTCTGTTAGACATATGTACCAATTGCCAGCCATCCCACAACCATTTTCACAAAGTGTCCTAATCACAAGATAGAGATCTTCCATTGTAAGGTTGGACCCGCCATACTCTTCTGGAACAAGTATGCCCAAAAAACCCGCATCCACAATATCCTTCCAAAACTCTTCCGCAAATTCACATTTCTCATCCTTCTCCATCCAGTACTCGAGGGGATACTTTTTCGCGATCTTTTTTGCAGTATCGAGTAAAATGCTACGATATTCCTTTTCACAAGACATAACACACCTCCTTTTGATTTTTAAAACAAAGCCTCATTTAATTATAATAATAATTATTTAGTAATGTCAACAATTCATGCTTAAATTTTTTCCAAAATACCAAAAATTTTATCAAAATACCAAAGTGAAGAAAAGGTTGACAGATCCATAAACATAGAATACTATTGAACTTCAGGGCATGAGATTCCAGACATTATCCATACCGGAACGTAGGATAAATGTGATAGATTTAGTAGTAGCTTTATTTTTGTTACTCTTTCTAACCCTCATCATATCTGTAACCTCCAAATGGAATAAGACCGGTTACTACTTTGAAGTTAACCTAGATCCTGTTTACATTCCATGGTACACAGCGCAGTCACTTGTTAGAATGTTTATAGCCTATATTCTATCCATAGTATTTTCTATATGGTACGGTTATACTGCGTCTAAATCCCGCATTCATAGTGCCATAATGATTCCAATACTTGATATACTGCAATCGATACCGGTACTCTCCTTTATGCCAGCGGTAACTCTTGCTATGATCTCCATATTTCCAAATAAGAGAATAGGCGTTGAAATAGCTTCAATTTTCCTTATATTTACCGGGCAAGTTTGGAACCTAACCTTTAGCTATTACCATTCCATAAACTCAGTACCGAGGGAATTCAAAGAAGCTGCTTATATATTTAGATTTAACAAAGTATCCAAATTTATAAGAATAGACCTACCTTACAGTATTATTGGTCTTGTATGGAATAGTATAATGAGTGTTGCAGGTGGCTGGTTCTTTCTTATGGCATGCGAGATGTTTACACTGGGAGATAAATACTTCAGGTTACCGGGACTCGGTTCGTACATCCAAACGGCAGCGGAAAAAGGAAATATCGAATATGTAATATACGGAATAATAACAATGGTAGCTACTATCACAATTCTGGATTTTATAATATGGCAGCCTCTTACAACATGGGCACAAAGATTCAAGATGGAAAAGGTGGTGGAGGAGATAGAAAGTAACTCCATCGTATACAATATCCTTGGTAAATCAAAAATAGCTAATAAATTAGGATCTTTTATCTACTCGCTAATAACATTTATTGAAAAGATGAGCTACAAGTTCGAAAGAGGGGAAAGGAAAAAGAGCAAAGCCCTGAGTCTCATTATAAACACTCTATGGATAGCTTTAATAGGGACTTTTCTCTTTATGATCCTAAGTAAGATAGAATTATTACTTACAACTTTTGGAAGTCTGACAAAGGAAGAAATACTACTTCTTCTCAAGTCAGTATTATTTTCACTTATGAGAGTTTTCCTATCCATTACAATAGCTTTAGCATGGACACTTCCTATAGGTGTAATTATAGGAATGAGTAAATCTCTGGCATCAAAGGTACAAGGTATATTTCAAATATTAGCATCTATACCAGCAACAGCAGTTTTTCCTCTCATAGTTGTCATAATCCTTAAGTTAAACTTACCGGTAGATGTAGCTTCAATATCGCTTATACTACTTGGTACACAGTGGTACCTTTTGTTCAACATAATAGCAGGAGCTTACTCCATTCCTAGAGACCTCATAGAAGTCGCGGATTTATTAAAACTAAAGGGAATAAATAGATGGAAGATGCTACTCATACCTGGAATACTACCAAACCTATTAACAGGATTAATAACCGCAAGTGGTGGTGCCTGGAATGCAACGATAGTGAGTGAATTTATATCTTACGAAGGAAGAATCTTAAAAACGAGTGGCCTCGGAGCATTAATCGCAGAATCGGCGTTAAATGCCAACTTTAAAATGTTACTTGTATCAACATCGGTTATGGCGATGGTGGTAGCCTCAATAAACATATTCATATGGAAGAGACTTTTCAGAGTTGTAAAGAGTAGATTTATACTGGAGGAATAAGAATCGTGAAAGATAAAATGCCGGTTCTTGAAGCTATTGGAATAAAGAAAGTATTTAAAAGCGAGAATAAGGATATAACGGTACTTGAAGACATTAATCTCAGCGTCAAAGAAGGTGAATTCATATCTATACTGGGGCAAACAGGGGCTGGGAAATCTACACTTCTAAGGATTTTAGCAGGTATAATTGAACCGACGGAAGGAAAAGTTCTCTATAGAGGAACTCCAATAAAACTCTCTAAAGTTAAAGTCTCAATGGTCTTCCAAAATTTTGCTCTATTTCCATGGTTTACAGTTTTAGAAAACGTTAAACTTGCTCTTGTAAACAGCAATTACAGCAAGGAAGAAATACACGAAAAGGCTCTAAAGGCGATAGACCTCGTTGGGCTCGACGGTTTTGAAGAAGCCTATCCTAAGGAACTCTCAGGAGGGATGAAACAGCGTGTTGGTATAGCAAGGGCTTTGGTTGTAGAACCCGAGATACTATTCATGGATGAACCTACGAGTAGCTTAGACGTCCTTACAGCACATAATCTGAGGGGAGACATAATTGAACTCTGGCAAGAGGGCAAACTTCCTACAAAGGCCATAATAATGGTAACCCACAATATTGAAGAAGCCGTATATATGTCAACAAGGGCTATCGTAATGACCCACAACCCAGGCAGAATCATGGCAGAGATCCCTATAGAAATTCCCTTCCCACGAAACAAAAGTTCCTGGGAATTTAGAAGTCTACTTGACAAAATCTATACGCTACTTGCCAAAGCAGAAGGTATAGATATCGATAAAATAGAGAGAAGAGATAAATTCCTCTTTCTACCACATGCAAAGGTGGGGTCAATCGCCGGTCTTATTGAAATGATCTATGATAAAGGTAGCAGGGTAGACATATATCAATTAGCCTCAGAATTAAACCTTGAAATAGACGACATATTCCCGATAATAGAAGCTTCAAAGATACTGGGGTTTGGAGAGATAGTAGAGGGTGATTTTGTCCTAACACCACTTGGTATTAAATGGGCAAAGGCAGATCCACTAAAACAGAAGGAGATATTTAAAGAAGCATTACTTAACAATGTTCCTTTTGTGAATCAGATATTTACAGTGCTAAAAAGTACTCCTAAGGGTAAACTTAAAGAAGACTTTTTCCTTGATATCCTCGAAAACCACTTTACACCTAAAGAGGCCTTAAGACAGCTAAAGACAATAATAGACTGGGCAAGGTATGCCGAGCTCTTCGCCTATGACTATGATACAGGAGAACTTTATCTTGAAGAATCAGAAGTACAGTAGGTAGCAGAAGCCGATTCCGACTCCCAAACAGTAACAGACCTTAAGGAAACATTATAAGCTTTTAGCCTTTCCTTTAATGCTTCAAATATATACCTTGCTATATTCTCAGCAGAAGGATTGAATTTTTTGAAATATTCGAGATCGTTTAATAGAATATGATCAAGATCAGATAAAACATCTCTAACCACGGATTTCAGTATCTTAAAATCTAAGAGAATACCTGTCTTGCTATCAAGTTCATGACCTTCAACTTCAACTTCTACTATCCAATTGTGACCATGCAGATTTTCACACTTACCCTCATAACCTCTTAGGAAATGTGCACTTGAAAAACCGTCTCTAACCCTTAAAATCCACACTTCCCCCTCTCCTTAAACGTTATTAATCCAAAAAACTTAGAATCCCTTTCAAGTCAGGGCTCATAAGGTCAGGTTTAACCGGAAAATCAGAAGGTAGACTACTTCTTACAAGAGCCATTTTCATACCAATTGCCTTTGCACCGACAAGATCCCTCTTAACACTATCACCAACATACAGAGTATCCTCTGGTGGTGTATCCAAGATGGTTGCTACCATTCTAAACAATCTGGGATCAGGTTTTTTGAATCCAAACTCTGTAGAAAAAAGTATATAATCAAAGAAAACATCCAAACCCAGCATTCGTATTTCACTATACGTAAAGACCCCCTGAGCATCCGACAAAATACCCATCTTAAATCCTCTTTTTTTCAGCTCCCTCAAAACCTCCAGGGTATCTGGGAAAAGCCTTATCCAATCGATGCTTATTATTCTATGAATTTTAACTATAGCCTCTACAAAACTCCTTGCAACCACTTTTTCCTTAAAAAGAGCTTTCTCAAAAACATCCAAGAGATCTATCTCTGGATAAACTTCTTTGCTAAGCTTCTTTGCTCTATCTATTTCCAGATCAAGTCTAACTCTAATCTCCTCAGGAGACATATTCATACCATAGTACCCCAAAAATTTCGATATAAAGTCAAAGATCTCCGGTTTCCATTCGTTAGTCTGGATATCGACTAAGGTACCGTATAGATCGAAAACTACAGCCCGTACTTTAAACAACTTACGGCCTCCTCAACCAGTTTTACCCTGTGTTCATCACTTAACCAAGGATTCCTAGCTATCCTTAGATATCCCATAGCCATAAAGAAGGGAAGGTAATCCGAAAGCTTGTTAAAACCTACCTTATTAAACAAAGCAGAGTAAATATTAAAAAAATAGGAAACAACAGGTTCCGCATCGAAAGAACTCTTTCCTTTCCACATATAGTAGTGCTTTATTTCAGATGCCATAAATCCAACGTCCCAAAGAGGATTTTGGCGTTTCATCCTTTCAAGATCTATACCGTAGACCATATTACCTTTAATAATAAAATTCGTGGGTGTTACGTCACCATGTATAATAGTGGAATAACAAAAATCATGTAAACCGATTTTGGTTTTCCACTTTTCCAAAAGGACCTCTATGGAAAATCTAAAATTGTTAAACTCCTCCCAATTAGAAAGGGAAGTTAAAAGCTTTTCATAATAGGCAAATTGAAAACCGATATCTGAAGGAATACCCTTGTAAGAACTTTTATGTAGATGGGACAACCAACCCGCAACAAGAGCAAGTTTTTTCAGCAACTTACCATAGTACTTTGCCTCATTAGTAAGAGCCTTACCAAGATAATGGTCGATATCCTTACCCTCCACAAACTCTTCAACAACACAACAGCAATTCAATTCGCTACTGTAAAAATAGGGTCTAGGTACCCTATAATCCCCTTTAGAAAAATCCATCTCTTCATAAAGGAATTTCAAATTCCTGTACTCCCTTAATGATGCTTCAGGTGACGAGAAGAACTTAACAACAAACTTTTCATCCTTGCAAAATAGGCAATAAACGGGCTTATTCTTAGAAATTCTTTTCACATATAAATCTTCTCTCTTAATCCCAAGTTTTAAAAACTTCTCCTCTATGTCCTTCCAGCACTCTTCCACTAACAAGTCTAATCCTCTAGTACGGAAGATATTTTTGATATCAGATCGTTTATCGGTGAATACTTTACGTTGTAGGAAGAACGATTAACTATCAACTTTGCAGAAACATCCATGATCTTCTCAACCTCAATAAGTCTATTTTCTTTCAAAGTCCTACCAGTTTCCACAAGATCAACTATCTGATGTGCAAGACCGCAGGTTGCCGCGAGCTCAACACTACCGTAGAGTTTTATAATATCAAGAGGAATTCCCTTTTTACTGTAATGTTTTTCTGTAATTCTCGGATACTTAGTAGCCACTTTAAGCATGAGAATATCCTTCTCCATTACAAAGTCTTCCCTCTGTGCAACGACAAGGCGGCATTTACCAAACCCTAGATCTAGAGGTTCATATATATTTCCCCCTATCTCCTCTATGACATCGTCACCTGCAATCCCTATATCTGCAACACCCTCCTTAACGTAAGTTACTACATCAAAAGGTTTAACAAGAAAAAGGGAAATATCATACTTAGGGTAGTGAAAGACAAGTCTCCTACTATGCTCCGTATCCGTTATGTCTATGCCTATAGAAGAAAAAAGTTTAACCACATCCTTCAGTAACCTTCCCTTTGGAATAGCTACCTTTATTCTTTTACCCTCCATACCCTTGCCCCCAAAGATCTCAATTTTTCATCGAATTTCTCATAACCTCTATCAAGATGGTAAAGCCTTGATATCTTTGATACACCCCTTGCAGCTAATGCAGCAATAACAAGAGAAGCACTTGCCCTCAAATCACTCGCCATAAGTGGCGCTCCCTTCAACTCCTTAACCCCTTTAACTATAGCCCTCTGCCCTTCCACGACTATATCTGCTCCCATCCTCCTTAACTCAGCAGCGTGCATGAATCTCTTTTCAAATATGGTTTCAGTTATAATCGATACTCCCTCAGCAATAGTCATCATGGCCATATATTGTGCCTGCACATCCGTAGGAAAGCCAGGATAAGGGGCTGTTTCAACATCCCGAGCTAATATCTTCTCCGCTCCATACACCTTGAGTCCTCTGTCTATACTCTCAAACCTAGCTCCACATTCCTTGAGCTTTTCTAAAACAGCTTCTAAATGCTCACATCTCACATCAATAATATCCACACACTCACCAACCATTGTGCTTGCTATTATAAAAGTCGCAGCTTCGATTCTATCGGGCATAACTCTGTGTCTAAAACCTCCCAGTTTTTCCTTACCACTAATTCTAAGTACTCTTGGTTCGATTTCTTCTATTTCAGCTCCCATTTTCCGCAAAACATCTATAAGCTCTACAACCTCAGGCTCCTCAGCAACATTAACAAGAACAGTTTCACCCTCACTAAGTGATGCAGCCATTATAACATTTTCAGTTCCCGTTACAGTAACTTTTTCAAAAACATACCTATTACCAGTCAATTTTCCTTCTACCTTTGCTATCACATACCCACTATCTATGTCTATTACCGCTCCTAAAGTCTCAAAACCTCTAAGGTGTAAGTTTATAGGCCTTTCACCGATGGCACATCCACCGGGCATCGAAACCTTTGCAAAACCACACCTTGCTATAAGAGGGCCAAGAACAAGAACAGAGGCTCTCATAGTTCTAACAAGATCGTAGGGTGCAAAAGGCTCCTTTACGTCCTTAACTCTTATCCTCATTACATCCTCTTCCCAGGAAATGTCAGCTCCGAGGAAGGAGAGAAGCTGAGTCATAGTAGCAACATCTCTAAGGTTTGGTACGTTTTCTATTATACATTCCTCATCTGTGAGTAGAGTTGCTGCCATGATAGGTAAAACTGCATTCTTAGCACCACTTATTCTAACAGTCCCTTTAAGCCTAACTCCTCCTTCTACTATTAAAGCTTCCATCCTACCACCACCCTATCTATCCCCGATAGATCTTTATGAACTTCTATCCTCTTATATCCAGCCCTCTCTAGCAAAAATTTGACAGCTGTAGCCTGATCATAACCCACCTCTAAAGCGATAAAGCCACTTTTTTTAATTCTGGGGTAGCTATCTCTTACAAGCAACCTTATAAATTGTAAACCATCGGGGCCGCCATCAAGGGCCTCTCTTGGTTCAAAGTAAACAATCTCTTCCTGAAGCTTTTCAACCTCATCGCTTTTTACATAGGGAGGATTCGAGATGATAGCATCAAAATAAGCTTCCTCTCTAAAGGGACCAAATATATTACCTATCACACCAAAAGCTCTATCCTCAACAAGGAGCTTCTTTCTGTTTCTGTTAAAAACTTCCATAGCCACCTTGGAAATATCCACACCCACACCTTTTACGTTGTGTAAATCTTTAACTATAGAGAGTAAAATGCATCCGCTTCCTGTCCCCACATCTAGTATAAGAGGACTCTCCTTTCCACGGAGATATTTGATCGAAACTTCAACGAGGGTTTCTGTATCTCTCCTTGGTATGAATACACCTTTCTTAACCAAAAATTCATACTTCCAAAAATAAGCTTTACCAATTATATACTGTATTGGTTCTCTTTTCAAACGCCTCTTAACTAAAATCTTGAATTTTTCGAGTTCCTCCTTGGTCATAGGCCTATCTAACTGCATGTAAAGATTGAGACGATTTACACCTATAACATAACTCATAATATTTTCGACTTCCACCCTAGCATTAGGTACACTTTTCTCCTCAAAGTATCCCACTGTCCATGAGATTACATCTTTTACAGTCCATATTTTTCCACTTTCCTTTTTCCTTTCTTTTCTTTTCATCAGGCTTTCTCTTATGCTATATATTGAATTTACTCTAAAAAAATATAATTATTCAAGAATAACTGCCAGGAGGCAAACATGGAAAGAGAGTTTTTAAGAATCAAAAGGCTACCTCCTTATGTATTTGCAGTTGTAAACGAATTAAAGCACAAGGCCCGTAAAGAGGGAGAAGACATAGTAGATCTTGGGATGGGTAATCCTGATCTACCAACACCACCCCATATAGTTAAAAAACTTATCGAGGCCAGTAAAGATCCAAGAAACCATAGATATTCTGCATCCCGTGGAATATATAAGCTTAGAGAGGCAATATCAAACTGGTATAAAAGGAGATACGAGGTTGATATAGATCCCGAAAAGGAAGCCATAGTAACAATAGGAGCAAAAGAAGGATTAGCCCACCTTACACTCGCCATAATAAGGGGAGGGGATGTTGCTCTAGTTCCAACACCAACCTATCCTATACACACGTACGCACCAATAATCGCTGGAGGCGACATAAGATCAGTGCCCCTATCTCCCGATGAAGACTTTTTCGAAAGGATGGTGGAAGCTGTAAAACAGACTTGGCCAAAACCAGAAATCTTGATAATAAGTTTCCCGCATAATCCCACAACAGCAGTAGTTGATCTGGAATTCTTCAAAAAAGTGGTTGAGTTTGCAAAGGAACACGATATAATAGTGATCCATGACTTTGCATATGCCGATTTAACCTTCGACGGGTATATCGCACCAAGCATCTTACAGGTACCTGGGGCAAAAGATATAGCAGTGGAAATATTCTCAATGTCAAAGAGCTACAGCATGGCAGGCTGGAGGATAGGCTTTGTATGTGGTAATGAAAAACTAGTATCAGCCCTTGCCAAACTGAAGAGTTACTACGACTACGGTACATTCCAACCAATCCAGATCGCAGCAATTGTAGCATTGAATGGCCCACAGGACTGTGTCAAAGAAATAGTGGAAACCTATAGAAGAAGAAGGGACATTCTAGTCGATGGATTAAACAGGATTGGATGGAAGGTAGAAAAACCAAAGGGGACTATGTTTGTGTGGGCAAAAATACCAGAAGAGTACCAATATATGGGTTCTTTGGAATTTTCCCTTTTCCTACTAAGGGAAGCAAAGGTAGCTGTATCTCCTGGGATAGGATTCGGATATAACGGAGATAAATACGTACGATTCGCACTTGTAGAAAACGAGCAGAGGATAAGACAGGCCTTAAAGGGTATTAAAAAAGCATTGACAGGAGGGCCTAGGAAGACATGCATAAGTGTACCAAAATCGGTATAGTGGGTCTTGGAACAGTTGGAACAGGAGTAACCAAACTAATAGAGAAAAACAAAGATTTGATAAGAAAAAGATGTGGTTTTGACATTGAGATAGGTTGGTTATGTGACATAGATCTTGAAAGGGATAGAGGTATAGATCTATCCAAGTATAGATGTACAACAAACTACATGGATGTCATAGAAGATGATGAGGTAGACATAGTTGTCGAGTTAGTAGGTGGGACAGGTGTAGCCTTCGATATAATAGCCCAAGCACTAAAAAGGGGTAAAAGCATTGTCACTGCAAATAAGGCATTAATAGCGAAAAGAGGAAAGGAGTTAATAGAACTACTTAAAAATAGTCCAAAATCGGAGATAGGTTTTGAAGCAAGCGTAGGTGGGGGCATTCCTATAATAAAGACTATCAAAGAATCCTTAGCCGGAAATCGCATAAAGAGTATATACGGAATAATAAATGGAACTGTGAACTATATACTAACAAGAATGGAAAAGGATAATGTCGACTTTGGTACAGCTCTTAAAGAAGCTCAAAAAAAAGGTTATGCTGAAGCCGATCCTTCTTTAGACATAGATGGGATAGACGCAGCTCACAAAGCTTCTATACTAGCAACAATCACCTTTGGTAGGTTTATAGGTATAGAGGATGTTTTTGTCGAAGGAATCAGCAACATAGATCTAATGGACATAAAGTTCTCACTTGAACTGGGATACAGAATCAAGCTTCTCGCCATAATAAAAGAGAATAAGGGCGAAATAGAGATAAGAGTTCATCCAACTCTAATTCCACTAGAACATCCACTGGCAAAGATAGATGGAGTCTATAATGCCCTAAGCATTTTTGCAGATTTCGCTGGGCATATAATGGTGTATGGCAAAGGAGCTGGGATGTATCCAACTGCATCGAGTGTAATCGCTGATATAATAGATATATCAAGAAACATAAAAAACTCCTCAACAAACAGGGTACCTATATTTTCCTTCGTCGATGAAATAGATGTAAAAATAAAACCTGTAGAAGAAATAGTAACTAACTATTATTTAAGGATAATGGCTGTTGATAAGCCAGGGGTACTATCCAAGATCTCAGGGATACTCGCTAAACAGGAGATAAGTATAGAAGCTGTGATACAAAAGGGTAGGGGAGAAAAAGATCTCGTACCTATAGTAATGACTACCCATGAAGCTAAAGAAAAAAGCATCCAAAAAGCTATAGAAGAGATAAGTTCTTTAGATATTGTAGGAGGAAAGCCCATCCTCTATAGAATAGAAAGACTAGAAGATGGGCCATTGATGTGAAATACTAAACACCGAGATATGCCTTTTTCACATCCTCTGATGCAAGTAGCTCTTCACCTTTACCTTCTTTAACTATTCTACCTTCAGAAAGCACATAACCGTAATCTGCAATCTGGAGAGAGAAATAGACATTCTGCTCTACCAGAATCATGGATATCTTTTCTTTCTTCAACTTATCTATTATACCAAAAATCTCAATCGATAGCTTCGGCGATAAACCTAAAGTTGGCTCATCGAATAGCATCAACCTTGGACAACCCATTATTCCTCTACCAACAGCTAGCATCTGTTGTTCACCACCAGAAAGAGTACCAGCTTTTTGATTTATCCTCTCCTTCAATCTCGGAAAAAGCGTAAAGACGTATTCTAGATTTTCCTTCATCTTCACCCTTGCCCTCTTTGTATAAGCACCCATCTCAAGATTTTCTAGAACAGTCATATCAGGAAAAAGCTGTCTTCCTTCAGGGATATATATAAGACCAGCTTCAGCTCTCTTATAAGTGGGCCACTTTGTTATATCGTTACCATCGAACATTATTCTACCCGACTTTGCTCTTACAGAACCCATAATAGTTCTTAATAATGTGGTTTTACCAGAACCGTTGGAACCAACTATCACTGTAACCTTACCTTCCTCAGCCTTCAACGAAACGTCCCAAAGTATCTGGACATCTTTGTATCCACTATCAATATTCTCAACTACCAGAATCTCACTCACTACTTAACCTCCTTAACAAATTTAAGGGCAACCTTCGGATCACCAAGATAGGCTTCTATAACCTTAGGATCACTCGCAACTTCCTTAGGTGTACCTTCTGCAATCTTAATACCAAAATCGAGCACCACAATTCTATCCGAAACGCTCATTACAGCATGCATAAGATGTTCAATCATGAGTATCGTTATCCCTTCACTTCTTATCTTCTTTATAACCTCTAACATCTCTTCAACTTCTCTTGGATTCAGTCCAGCTAGAACCTCATCAAGTAGTAGTACATCAGGAAAAGAAGCAAGTGCTCTTGCTATTTCTAACCTCTTCTTCTGTGGAAGATTCAACTGACCAGCAAGAAGCTCAGCTTTATTCTGTAAACCAAGTAATTTCAACACATCCATTGCTATATCGACAGAATCTTTAAAACCCAGATCAGCCTTACCAAAACAGGCACCCACCATTACATTCTCAAGAACGGTAAGTTCATTCATAGGTCTTACTATTTGATGAGTCCTTGCTATTCCCATTTTTGCCCTTTCATAACTAGAAAATTTTGTTATCCTAATATCTTTGAAATATATCTCCCCTTCATCTGGGATGTAAACTCCACTTATAAGATTGAACAGTGTCGTTTTACCAGCTCCGTTTGGCCCAATAATCCCTAGTATCTCACTCTCCTTAACTTCAAAAGATACATTATTTACAGCTACTAAACCTCCAAACCTTTTTGTAACACCCTCAAGTCTCAGAATCATTCCAGCACCCCTCTCACTACTTTGAATCTTTCTCTAAACCAACCAACAATCCCGCTTGGGGCAAAAATAACGATCAGTAGTAGAGTAACTCCTGAAACTGCAAGATGTAAATCCTTAAGTGTAGGATTTGTCAATAGATAATCCTTGAGTTTCTCGTATATTATAGCACCTAAAACAGGTCCAGAAACAGTACCAAGACCACCAAAGACGTTTATAAATATCATTTCAACAGACTTAACTATATGAAAGGCATCATCAGGAACTATATTCCCTGACTTAAAGGCAAATATTGTCCCAGCCATGGCAGGAAAAATAGCACTTAAGAAATAGGCTATACTTTTAAATCTCTTGGTGTTTATACCTACAACAAGAGCAGTATCTTCATCCTCTCTTATTGCGAGCAAACCAAGACCGAGTTTGGAATTCCTAACAAAATAGGAAACCAATATAGTCAATACCGTTAGGATTACCATAGCGTAATAGGCTATCCACAAGGCTTTATCTGGACCACCATAACTATCATAAACAGAAAAATCCATGAATATTCCAACAGCTCCACCAAGTGAATCCACATTAGCAACCAAAGATTTAACAGCTTCATTAATTCCTATAGTTGCTATTGCAAATATGGCGCCTCTAAGTCTAAGAACAGCTTCTCCAATAAGAAGAGCTATAACACCAGCAACCAAAGCAGCACATAAAACAGCAATTACGAAATGAACATGAAGATTATTTATAAGCAAAATACCAACATAACTGCCAATACCATAAAACACTATATGCCCAAAACTAACATAACCTGTGTATCCCATTATTATGTTCATACTCGAAGCGAAAACTATGTAGGAAAGCATAAGAAATATATTTTCCCTTACAAGAAAATTATCAGTAACAATAGGGTACAAAGCAATCAAAAGAACAATGGGTAAAAGCCAAAAAAGAACATACTTTTTAGTCATTATCATCTCCTCCCAAAAATTCCTTCAGGTTTTACAAGGAGCATGAGAACAAGAAGTATAAACTCTATAAACGGAACTATACCTACAGGTATTTTCAAGCTTAGAACACTCTCAACTAAACCAAGGATCAAACCGCCAGCAATCGCACCAAAGGGGTTACCAAGTCCACCCAAAACGCAGATAACAAAACTTTTCAGCTCATAAACACCACCCGAGAGTATAGTAAAGGGAAAAATGGAAGCTATAACAACCCCAGCTATAGCAGCGATACCTATTCCTATCCCAAAGGATGTAGCAAGTATCACATGTGAATTAACACCCATATACTCAGCTGCAACTCTATTCATAGACACTGCTCTCACAGCTTTTCCAATCCAAGTTTTGTATAGGAACAAGTATAAAAGGAAGGTACAAATGATAGCTAAAAATAGAGCTACTATTCTCGTTGCCGGAATATACACGCTAAAGATCCTAATAGATTCCCAGGGTATATCTATAGACCTAGGATTGGTGGTAAAGAAGAAAGTACCAAGTCCTACAATAATCAAACTGATGGAATAGGTTATTAGTAACGTGGAAAGTTCCTGCCTTCCCATAACCCTTCTTATAGCTATAAAGTAAAGCAAAATACCTATGATAAGAATGACCACAAAAACAGGAATTACAGAAACAAATGGAATCAAGCCAAAGTACTGAAAAAGATAATAGGCACCAAACATACCAAGAGCAATAAATGCACCATGTGACAGGTTTATTATCTTTAAAACACCAAATATAAGGTTAAGGCCTACGGCCGCAAGACCGTAGACCATACCTAAAAGCAAACCGGTAATTATCGCTGCTAACAGAGCTTCCACTTTTAATACTCCTTCACCTAGTTATTCAGAAATTCTTCTTGTAACTTATAAGGTTAGCTTCTTTAGCCTCAGGTGGCCATACCAAAAGCTTTTCCAACTTGCCTCCCTTCAACTGCCATTGGAGATAAACCATCTCATGACCGATCTGTCTACCATAGAATCTACCAGTGTCAAATTTTACACGACCATAAAAGGTCATAACATCCATCTTCTCGAGAGCAGCCTTAACAGCGTTAGCATCCAAGGTTCCAGCAGTCTCTATCGCTCTTTGTAGAACCAATCCAGCTGCAAGTCCCGCTGCAGCGTGATAACCGGGTTCCTTCCCACTCCTATCTATTGCCTTGTATTCTTTTACAAACCAAGCAACACTAGGACCATACCAAGGTATATTTAATTTCTTTGCGGCTTTTTCGTTATACTTAACACCATTTTCCCACTGGCTCGGTGCGGTAACGTAAAGAGCAGCCTTTCCAATCTGAGCAAATTCCGGCACACTTGGAGCAACGAGAAGTGATACAACGTCAACCTTTACCCTCTGTTCATACAGCTGCTTTGCTAGAGTCTGACCATCGGCAAAGTGACCACCACCTATAACCGCATCTGGTTGTAGAGATTTGATCTTATTTATAAAACTCGTAAAATCGGTAGTCCCTGGTGCATAGCCTTCAAAGAGTACCACTTTTAAACCCTTACTCAAAGCATAGTCTCTAGCAGCCTTACAAACATCAGTAGCAAAATTGGTCTGTTCATAAACTATAGCCACCTTGCTTGCACGTGGGTTAAGTGCCTTGAGCATATCGATAGCACCCGTTAGGTAACGGCTTGCAGGAGTGTATAGCTGGAATATATGCCTATAACCCTTGTTAAATATACTATCAGAAGCAGAACCTATAGCTAGCATAATCTTCTTATGCTGTTCTGCAACAATAGCAGCAGTAGCAGTCAACTCCGAGCTATAGGGACTGATCAGAAAATCGGCCTTATCGTTAAGTATTAATCTCGCGTATAGCTGTTGCACCCTCTCTTTACTACTTTCATCATCATAATAAACGAACTTAACCGGTAACTTCTTCCCTAGGCTCTTAACATAAATTCCACCCTGAGTGTTCACATACTTCTCCCATATTTTTAATCCTTTGAATTGCTCGTCAGATTCCGCGTTGAGCTTCCCGGTCTTCGACATAGTAAAACCTACTATGATACTGTCCTTCGCATAGGAAACACCAATAGCAAACGCTAAAAATAGCACCAAAAATAGTGTTAAAATTCTCCGCATGATCCACCTCCATACTGTTTTATTATTTCTAAATTTGTATATTGTACAAAAATTTTCATCTTATTTCAACAAATACTATACCATTAATCTTGGAAATTTCTTCAACTATTAATGAATGTTGTTCAATATAAACTTTTCCTGGAAGAGGAATTATAACCATATTTATTTCTATACGATCTTTCTCACGTTCAACTTCAACAAAATCCATTCCGTAACCAAGTCCATTCAGAGTTTTTTCCAAATCTGCAAACAAAGTAGGACTTCTTTCAGCTTCTATGTATAAGCTCTTTTTCGGTTTTGTAAGAAGCAAATTCTTCTCAAACTTGGCAAGAATAGTTAATGTAAGAATAAGAAGAAGGGTCGAAATTACAGCTGGAAAATATAACCCCATGCCACAGGCTAACCCTATCCCCCCTGTAGTCCACAGACTAGCGGCGGTCGTTAGCCCCTTAATATTAACCCCTATTCTAAATATAGCACCAGCACACAAAAAACCTATACCGCTTACCACCTGCGCTGCAACTCTTGTAGGATCAGCGGGTAATCCTTTACCATACTTCTCAGCAGAAAGTACTGAAATAAGCATGTAAAGACAGGATCCAAGTGATAGTATGGAATGGGTTCTGAACCCTGCAGGCTGGTTCCTAATTTCTCTTTCTATTCCTATTATACCTCCCAGTATAAGTGATAGAATTAGCCTTATTATAACTTCCTCAGTAAACATACCAGTTACCTCTTGAAATAATCATGGAATACTTATATAGTAGTACTTATGAGAAAGTATTTAAATCTAAAATGTAACAAATGTCAACAAAAGGGTACCATAGCGATAGATGAATCGATAGAGGTTCCTGAACAATTAAAGCCGGGTGACTGTCAAGAAGAAGGTATTGTGATTTTCTATAACATTAAATTGATCGATGGAAACTTCAATATAATCCACAAAAATCCCCACTTAGAAGAATTTGAAGTTGTTTGCAAGTTCTGTAACAGCAAGGATATCGAAATAAAATAAGAAGCAAACACATAAAAATGTTGTTCTATATTGACTTTTGTGAAAATATATACATTAATTATCCTAAAGTGGGAATATACTATTAAGGGAGACGAAAAATGGTAAAATATGGAACTATAACAATCGTTGGAATAGGAGCAGGCAGACCTTCAGATATATGTGGTGTACTAGAAAAATTAATAGACTCAGCAGATGTCATCATATGCTACTACAAGTACGTAGACCAAATAAAGGAACTAGCAAAGGGACAAATAATAAGTTACAACCAGGGTGAAGAGCTTAAAAGAAGCGAAAAGGCTATAAGCCTCGCCGAAGAGGGTAAAAGAGTGTTAATAATCTCAAGTGGTGATCCCGGTATATTCGGAATGGCAGGAGCTATCCTATCACTAGTTCCCAGCTATATAGAATGTGAAGTAATACCAGGTATACCAGCACTTAGCTTCGCCGGTGCAAAGCTTGGATCACCTATAGGTGGCGATTTTGCTCTTGTATCCCTCTCCGATTCGCTTATACCCTGGAAGTATATAGCATACAACTTAGACAACGTAGCGAAAGCTGATATTCCTATAGTCATAATAAATCCAGGAAGTCGTGGTAGAAAATACCATCTCGCAAAAGCCATGAGAATAATAGCCAGATATAGAAGTGTAGATACACCAGTCGGAGTAGCCGAAAACGTAGGACTCCAAAATGAGAAAGTTTACATTGTAACTATCAGAGACCTATTAGATAAAGAATTTACGAATCAAAACACAACTATCTTTGTTGGATGTTCTAGAACTATAGTAAGAGAAGGTAAGTGGATGGTAACTGATAGAGGTTTCTTCAAACATCCGGTACTACTAGAAGTAGATATAACTAAGGAATCGTACAAGGAAAAGATTGATGAAAGAAAATTTGTAGAGAAATCACTAGAACCGCAAGGTTTTAGTAGCCCAACATTAGAAATAATATTATCTGTAATCGAGAAAACTGGTGACTTCTCTTTAGCATCTCTTATTAAAATCGGAACGGGTTCCATAGAAAAAATCCTGGAAATTATCCGAGAAAGACCTATCTACACAGATACCGATCTTTCCATAATTACAAAGAATTGCAGTAAGAACCTGAACATACGAGAATTAAAAGAAATAAACAAAGATATCGAAAAATCGTTGGTGATAATCAACGAAAATAAAAAATTACTTGAAGAACTAGTAAACAACTTAAGAAAAATAGAAATAGGCGGCATAATAGCAACCACCCCAGGATTCGAAAAAATACCAACACTTAAGAAAACTATAGCTGACTCATCTATCCCTCATATAGTTATTATGGGAAACAAAGGGGGAATATCGGTAACTTTAGGTATCGTCGAAGCGCTGATAAAAATGATTTAATGAAAGGCATAGATTTCGAAGATATAAGAAAAACCTACATAGACATAAAAGAAGATTTAAGTAAGAGAATATCCGAGTTTTCAAATGTATGGAAAGAAAAAGATAAGAAAAGAATTTTGAAGGAACTTATTTTTTCTATATTCACTCCCCAATCAAAAGCTGAGAAATGTTGGAAAGCTGTTGAAATTCTTGAAAAAAGTGGCCTTCTCGAAAAACCCGATCCTATAAAAATTGAAGAAAAAATAAGAGGGCTCGTAAGATTCCATAGAAACAAGACAAAATATATGCTAGAAGCCACAGAAAGATTTGAAGAAATATACAAAATCATAATAGATGAAAATACCTCAACACGGGATAAAAGATTATGGTTAACCAAAAATGTAAAGGGACTAGGCATAAAGGAAGCCAGTCACTTCCTAAGAAACATAGGACTCATGTTAGAAGATGGTGCCATAATAGATAGACATATAATAAGATTTTTAGAAGGGGAAGAAAATATAGAGAAAAGATCGAAAGTTAAATTAGACATGAATAGATACTTACATCTAGAGAGAAAATTTATTGAAATGGCAAAAAGATTGGATCTAAAACCAGTTGAGCTAGATCTTGTTATATGGTACAAGCTTACAGGTAGGTTTTTTAAGTAAGTAAAATAGGGGTATAAGATGTTACGCAAAGAACATGCAGAGTTGAGAGAAACACTAATAAAACACAATATTAAACCTACAGCTCACAAAATAAGAATACTGAAATTTCTGATGGAAAAGAGAATACATCCTACGATCGACGAAATATACAGAGAAATAAGAAAAACATCCCCGCCCATCTCAAGAACAACCATTTATAACATCCTAAACGACTTTGCTGAAAAGGGAATAGTAAATCTCATAAAGGTAGATGTTGGAAAATCAAGGTATGATATAAGAACAGAGCCCCATGCCCATTTTAGATGTATCTTATGTGGTGGAATCTTTGATATAGAATTGGAGAGTGATTTGATCATAAAAATAGAAAATAGTATACCTTCTACTTTTTCTGTTGATAGTATAGAGATAATAATAGAAGGTAAATGCCACAACTGCAAAAAATCACAAAATCAGTTTAACATCCCTTAGAAGAGAAGCAGCTATCTCAGGTGGTGTGGGATTTATGTAAAAACCCGAACCCCATTCAAATCCAGCTATTTTCGTCAACCTAGGTACTAGTTCTATGTGCCAATGGAAATCGTATTTTATTGTACCCCAGTACTCCGGTTTACCTGGCCTTGGTACAAGATTGGGTACAGTATGGAGCACAAAATTGTAAGGTGGATCGTTTAAAAGTATCTTTATCCTAAGAAGCATTTCTTTCAGAGCCCTTGCAACATCTAACAATTCCCCATCGGTAAGTTCAGCAAAGTCATGCTTGTGTGCTTTAGGTAAAAGCCAACATTCAAAAGGAAAACATGAAGCAAAGGGACACCACATAATATATTTACCATCATCAAATACTATCCTCTCCTTAAAATACAGTTCCTGCCTTATTATATCACACAGTATACATCTCTCCTTTTTTAAGAAATAGTCCCTTGCTACACTAAGCTCTTGAACAATAACTATAGGAATTAGAGGAGTTGCTATTATCTGCGAATGAGAATGCGAAAGAGATGCCCCAGCCTGTGATCTATGATTCTTAAACACTAAAATATATCTCAACCTAACATCTTTCCTGAGATCCAGTATTCTTTCTCTATATGCAATAAGAACATCCCTTATCTCTTCTAGAGAAAGATCAGCAAGTGAAAGATCATGATGAGGTGTTTCAACAACAACTTCATGGGCACCTATACCCGAAACCTTATCGAAAAGTCCAACACCCTCCCTTTCAACAGTACCTTCAACCTTTAAAGCGGGATACTTATTCGGTGTTACCCTTACCCTCCAACCGGGTGTATTAGGTGCAGATCCATCGGGTCTTATAGAGAAAACTTCCGGCGGTGTCTTATCCTCATGGCCATAACAAAAGGGACAAACGATAAGTTTTCTTTCTTCAATTTGAACTTCAAAATCTTCTGGTCTTCTCGCTCTTTCAGTTGCAATTATAACCCATCTTTCCTTAAAGGGATCATACCGAAGCTCAGGCATATCTAACCTCCAACGTTATGTAGAACTCTCTGGAGTTAACTTCCTCTGGATATTTGAATATAACCGCACTATTCTGATAAACCTTCTCAAAACCAGCCTCCGACTGGGAAACGGTAAATATAGGAACAACAAAAAGTTCAACCTCTGAAGAAATTCTTACAAGTAAATAGCCAGGAATGAATGGAGTTACAAACTTTAGTTCTTTAACACCACTTAAATGAGTACTCTTAGACATGGAAAAGGGGATACCATCCACTATGAACGTTGCCTGATTAGTCCCAAGATTGAGGTTAAGTTCAACTTCTGGCCTGATAGCTATACTAGAATTATAAACATAACTAACGGTTAAAGAATTACCCTTTACAGAATAAGTCTTCCTCAATTCTAGGTTAGAATCACTATAACTCAACTCAACAGTATCCTCTAAAATCCTCTCCACATTGTAACAACTATCCGCAAGGGAAAATTGAGAATTCTTTAAGAAATACCTATCTAAAAACACGCCTCTATCATAACTATCATACTCAGGTTCAAACTCTAAAGCCCTTTCTATTTCGTGTATACTTGAAATCCCTTCATCTTTTTCACTACCACCTATCCCGGTTAACATGTGATAAGCTTCTCTGATCCTCCTTAGGGTGTCGGCTATGTTTAAACTACATCCTCTAAGGGATAATTCCTTAGCCATACCCCCTTTATGTGGGTAGATCCACAAAACGAAACCATCCTTTCTCAGGTATATTTCCTTCTTGCCATCAAAATCTGAATCATCAAAAACCACTTTGTCCGGTAAATATCTTTCAGCCTTTAGTAAATTCTCATAAACTGCTCTTCTTAGATGGGGTAGATAAAGGCCACCGAATATACCGTGCCAGTAGGCATCATTACACTGGGCCTTAAAAAGATAATTTTTAACATCTTCCTCAACCCTATGTAACCTTAATTCCTTTGAAATCATCAGCATCTTCTTGTGCATCCTATTTGTCTCTTCGTATTTAACGAAAAAGTTGTGCCATATACCTCCTTTCAAAAATGGTCTATATTCTTCAAACAAACCCTGTTCTTTGAGCTCTTTTATAAACCTATTAAACTTGTAGCCTTCTTTAGGAAGTAAAGACCATTCCCCCATCTCAAAATAAGAGATAATGGGCATATAGCAGAGGCCACTTGCATTTTCATTTTCAATAACTTCGCTAAAAAGCTTCATGTTTATCTTACCTTCCTCAACAGCACTAACAAAAGACTCAAGCCATCCATCTTCATAGACCCACTTATATGTAGAAGGCCATATACCAAATTTTTCACCATCGTCAAAAATAAGAAGAGTACCTCTTCTCTTGGACAAAAATTCTATAGTTTCCCTAATAGGTTTAAACGGTATAAGATACCTCAGTTTTTCACTTATAGGAAAGACTTTTAATCTAAAACCATTCTTCTCAGTTAAAAAGTACCCTTCTATCTTTGACTCTGGAATACCAGAAGCAACAAGATGGTAATCATCGACTATCACAAACTCTATTCCACAATCCACAAGATCCTCAACAATTGAACTATCCCAGACCCTTTCCGTTAACCATAAACCCTTCGGTTCAAACCCCCACTCTCTTTTTACCCATTCCTTCGATAGCATGACCTGCTCTATCCGATCATCCCTTGGTATCACAGCTAGAATGGGT
>JAGDVO010000019.1:0-36727 GCA_023269715.1 Thermosulfidibacter sp. | reverse complement strand
TACCACTATCGATAAGTCTTCCTATAGTTTCGAATAACTCCTGTTCTCTCTCCTTTATCCATTCAAGAAGAACACCACTAAAGTGAACGGAAAGTTTAAAAAGAGAAGACTTTGAGATAGCCTTTATAAAAGGCTTATAGGCTTTGTTGAAAGCTTTTACTATCACATCCTCAAAATTCCCTACAGGTTGATGGCAATGGATACCAAATATTATATCGGCCAATATCCCCCTCCATTAAGACAATAGTAAACCCATCCTTTCAGCGATTTCCCTTTCAAGCCTTTCAAGAGAACTTACACAGCTAGCTTCGCAGTACACAACCACATCAGGGCTTTCCTCATCATGAACGACAAGAAAATATCCGTCTTCAAACTTAACCTTAACACCGTCTATTAGGACCAATTCTCTATCAGCATAAAATTCCACTAGTTTCCTCATTATACTACCCTTTTTGGATTGGGGACAGTAGTATTTCAACTTTTTAAAGAAACCCTTAGGGGACGATCTCAAAGCCTCAGAAACTTTCATACCAGCGTATGAAAGGAGCTCTAGTAAAAAACCTATGAAAAACAAGCCATCAAATGTCCTATGAAACTCCGGGAATATGAATCTACCTTTAGAATCTGCTATGAATATGTAGTTACTTCTTAGAGCTTCTTCTTCTATCTTCCTTCTCGTAACAGGAATCCTTTTAACATCAAACCCTTCCAAAACAAGGAATCTCTCTATATACTCTGGGATGGTTACGGATAAAGCCACTTTACCTTTTTTACCTACTTTGGATAGAAGCAAAGAAACAACAGATACAACCTCTTCCGTAGACAAAAAATTACCAGCATCATCTATCACCAAAGCATACTCACCATCTTGACTCAAAGAAAATCCTACATCTGCTCCTATCGATATAACTATCCTTCTTAGATCCCCCCAATCCTCTTCCCAAACACCAACCGGATCACCCGCATTTATACCTATTATTCTAACTCCGAGTTTCCCCATTATTTCCGGGAAAATGAGTGAGGAAGGACCAAAATTGTAATCTACAACTATCTTGTAGTTCTTTGATCTTATTGCATCAACATTGAGAGACCTAAGGTAACCTTCCGCATAGAAATCCTTTATCTTACCGAGTTCCTCAATCAAACCTTGCCTTTCAACGTCAACCCTTCTAAATTCCTCTTTAAAAAGGATCCTCTCTATACTCTTTTCCTGACCACTTGAGAGTGTAAGAGACTTTGAATCGAAAAACATTATATCCGTTTCTTTTATACTGGAAGGATTCCTTCTAAAATACACACCACCAATCTCGCCGAAACCTTCTAGCTTAAACCTCAATACAGGTTCACAAACAGCATGTAGATCTCTTACATTTACACCAGTTGAAAGAACACCACCTATAAAAGCTCTAGCAAGCATTCTAGAGCCAGGATAAGAATCTCTACCAACAAGAATATAGGACCCCTCCTTTAAATAGGAACCATAAGCAACACCAAGCTTTGCAACAAATTCAGGGGTAAGTTCCATATTCGTAAGTCCAGTAACCTTACCCGATTCAAATATGGAGCTTTTCCACCTCTCAGCCCATATAAGATTATCAGTAACAATAGCATTATCCTCCACAATTTTAAGTGGCCAGATCTTCACACCACTTTTTATATGAACACCACTACCTATTCTAACTCCCTCCGCGATAACCGTGTTCTTTTCTACCATAGTTTCAGAATCTATGACAGTATCATTACATATAACGCTTTCATTTATCTCAACGTTATTCCCAATATTAACATTGTGCCAAATAATAGATTCGAAAACCTTGGAACCTATAGATACAATGGTATTATCCCCTATAACAACATTCCTCAAAAATACATTATTTCCTACCTTCACACCGTTACCCAAAACAACTAAACCTTCAAAAGCAACATTATCAGCTACTTCAGTATTTTCACCTATATAGATAGTGGCGTTTTCCTTTTTCACCCTTGTTCCATCTATTCTAAGAGAAATTTTTTCGTTAAATACATCCATATGAACACCCATATAACTTTCAGGGCTACCAACATCCTTCCAATAGCAGTTGGTATTATAGCCAAAGATAGGATACCCTTGATTCAGTAGACTCGGGAAGAGATCCTTGCTAAAATCGTATTCTTCCTCATAAGGTATGTGGTCAAAAACCTCAGGTTCAAGAACGTAAATACCCGTATTCACGGTATCGCTAAAAACTTCTCCCCAGCTGGGCTTCTCAAGAAACTTAACCACCCTACCATCCTTATCGGTTATAACAACACCAAACTGTAGAGGATTTTCAACGGAAACAAGGCCGATAGTCACAAAGGAAGACTTACTGATATGATAATTCCATAGATCCCCAAGGGGATAATTGGTTATGAGATCCGCAGAAATTACCAAAAATCTTTCTTTTATCACATTCCTCAGAAGACCTACAGCACCGGCAGTTCCATAATCTCTATCTGGTAGTAGATACTTTATTCTCACACCAAAATTAGAGCCATCTCCAAAGTAGTCCTTGATAACATCAGGTTGGAAAAACAAAAGAACGTATAGATCCGTAAACCCTTCCCTTTTTAATAGATCAATCATGTGTTCCATTATGGGAATGTTAACCACAGGTAACATGGGTTTAGGAATGGAGAAAGTAAGAGGTCTTATCCTAGTTCCAAATCCACCGGCCATTATAACCGCTTTCATAGCCTGTCACTTCCTGCCATATTTCTCTAGTAGCCTCTTCACTTCATTTTTTAGCTCTGTAAGATCGGGAGATTTTACAACGTAGCTATCAGCAAGCCAAGATGTAAAGTCATCCTGATAGGAAGCATAGGCAGAACATAGGATAACTGGAATATTTTTTTCTTCTTTAACAACCCTTTGTAAAACCTCAAGTCCACTCATATCCCCCATCCTGATATCGAGAATCATAAGATCGATCGGAGTTTCGCTTGCGATTATTTCTAGAGCCTCTTCACCTGAAGAAGCTTCTACAACCTCGTGCCCTTCTTCTTCCAATTCAGTTCGGAATAGGTACCTTATAGCAGATTCGTCATCTACTACTAGAATCCTCGCCATTAATCACCTCCAACCTCTCTGGTATGGCAAGGACAACCCTTGCACCAACACCAGTGTTTTCTATTTTCATGGTAGCTCTATGTTCCTTTGCTATCATCAGCATCACAGGTATACCCAATCCAGAACCATGGGGCTTCGTAGTAAAGAAAGGCTCATAAACCCTAGACAGTATATCTTCAGGAATACCACCAGCCTTATCTTCTATTGTAAGATCCACATGGCTATCCTCTTTCTTTATTCTAACAACAACGGGGTCTTTCACCTCCTTTTCTAGGCTAGCCTCATATGCGTTGATGATGGCATTCTCGATAAATTTAGCCATCTGGACAGGATCACCTTCCACATAAATAGGAGTATCTGGTATCTCCATATGTACTCTAAGATCCTTAAACTTCCTAGTCATCTCCTTCACAACCTTTCTAGCCAAATAACAGATATTTAGCCTTATCTTTCTAGCTTTGAGGGTAGCGTTAAGATCATCCAGAGATCTTAGGATATTGTCTATTCTTAAAGAGTTAACATACATAGCGTTCGCAATCTCCTTTAACATTTCAGACTTACTTTCCATATTACCATCTTCAATTAGACGTAAAAGTTTAGATGCATATCCACCTATTATTGTAACAGGATTTCTTATCTCGTGGACAATCGAAGATGTAAGCTCCCTTGCGATATTCAACCTCTCCATAGCTATGATATGTGACTGCTTTTCCTCTATGGTGCTTCTTAGATTCCTTATAGTTTCGTCTTTTTCCTCTATAACTTTAAAAAGATAGGCCCTTTCTATGTGAGGTTTAAAAACATCCAATACTTTACTCAAAATGTCGACTCTACTTCTCTCTATAGGAGAGAGCGTAACAACATTATCTACCAGGAAGAGTGCTTTAACACCTAAACCCTCTAAATGCATAGGAACAATTGCTAAAGCAGTAGAACCAAAGGTAGTTAGAATACTATACGCCCTCTCATCCTTGGCCCTAGTATAGGTTAGAATACAACAATTACCAGAATCTATCGTCTCACAAACGGGATTTTTAGCATCCTTTGAATATAACCTAATAGTTTCGAATAGTTCTCTGAGTTTAGAAGTATCATTCAGAGTAGCTTCTACATTTTTCAGGCAATCTTCAAAAGAAATCTTCGAAAGTCGAGAGTACATATCGAGTCCTTCAACATGATCCCTGGGACCTAAAGCAAAAAAGTTTTTCAGTTCAGGACCTTCTACAACAAAGAAAACAACCCTATTAAAACCAAAGCCTTCACTATGGGTTAAAAGTACAAATATAGGGTGTAAAACCTCTTCAAGTTTCCTCTTATCCTTTATAACATCAGTAACAAAACCCAGTCTTTTTCTCAAATTCTCAGGAATCTGTACTTTCTGAAGTTTACCAATAGAACAAAAGCCAAATTCCTCGCAAATAAGCTTTCCACCAAGAGACTTACTCATAGTCGGACCCTCCATTTCCTCTTGACAAGATAATATAGGAGTGTTATTTTTTCAAGTCGGAAGATGGGCGGATAGCTCAGTGGGAGAGCACCGGCCTTACAAGCTGGGGGTCAGAGGTTCAATCCCTCTTCCGCCCATTTTTAAGCTAAAAGAACGGGGCCGTGGTGCAGACGGTTAGCACGCCGGCCTGTCACGTCGGAGGTCGCGGGTTCGAGTCCCGTCGGCCCCGTTTTTATCTTTTTTTGGCATAAAGAAGGTATTCCTGATTACCCTTTACACCCTTAATAGGTGAGGGAGTAACTCCCAGAACTTCAAACCCTAGTTCTTGCAAAGTACACTTCACCTTTTGGACCGCTTCCATCTGAATCTTTTCATCCCTTACTATACCACCTTTACCAACTTTTTCCCTACCAACTTCAAATTGTGGTTTTACAAGGATAACAACTTCTCCACCTTCCCTCAAAAATTCGGAAATCTTAGAAGCGAGTTTCTCCACCGATATAAAGGAAACGTCAACCGTTATAAGATCTATATCTTCAGCTATAGCTTCCCTTGGAAAATACCTAAAATTAGTCCTTTCTATAACAACCACCCTTGGATCTTTCCTCAACATGGAATGCAAAAGTCCATAACCCACGTCAAGAGCATAGACCTTTCTAGCACCATAGACTAGAAGACAATGTGTAAATCCACCTGTTGAAGCACCCACATCAAGACATACTTTATCCTTAACATCTATACCAAAATACTCTATTGCATGTTCTAGTTTCAATCCTCCTCTAGAAACGTACTTAAGTGTCTCTATGATCTCTATTTCAGAATCGACTGGAACTTTTGCACCGGCCTTGGTAACTAAGATACCGTTTACCTTAACTCTCCCCTCCATAATGAGAGCTTGAGCTTTCTGTCTACTTTCCACCAAACCACGATCTACAAGTATTAAGTCTATCCTTTCACGGGTAGATCCTTTTCCCATCTCTCGTATCTACAGCAAAATGGGGTATCATAAGACCGGATAATCTCTCTCTTAACGAATAGATAATCTTTATGGCCCTATCTATCTCAACTCTGAAATGACCAGCACCAACAACAGGATCCACATGAAATAGATAATAGGGTCTTATGCCTATGTATACAAGCTTTGAGAATAACTCTGAGAGAACGTCTACCCTATCGTTCACACCTTTTAATAGGACCGTCTGCGAACCAAGTATGGCTCCACATTTTACAAGATCCCTTGTGATAGAGGAAATGTAATCATCAATCTCTGCGGGATGGTTTATATGGAAATTTATCCAAATAGGTGAAAACTCCTTTATTAAAGGTATCTTTTCAAAAACTGTATCAGGACTTAATATGAGGGCTCTAGATCCGATCCTTATAACAGGTATATCCAAGCTCCTCAGTAATTTGAGATAGTCCCTTAAGAGTTCATTGGGAAGGGATAGAGGATCTCCTCCTGAGAAGATAACATCCTTTACATCGGGGTTCTCCCTGAGATAGCCCTCGAGTAAGCTTATATCCTCAAAGAAAAAGGTCGGCCTTAGCCAGTTCCTCTTTCTCATACAGAATCTACAGTAGGAAAAGCAAAAATTAGTTGTAATAACAAGTAACCTGTCCCTATATCTCCTAACCAAATAGAGATTCTTACAAGTCTCATCCTCAAGAAAGGGGTCTAAATCACCTTCTTCCACTAGTTCTGCCCTATCTGGAAAGAACTGTTTGAATATGGGATCATCTTTTGAAAAAGTAACTATCTTTGAAAGTATATATTCGCTTATTCTAAAGGGATAATGGGACACCACCTGTCTAAATTCTTCCCTGTAATCCTCATTAATAAAAAGACTTTCTATTTCCTCTAGTCTAGTATATATTTTCATAGTAGAGTTTATAAACACTGAAAAAATAAATTCAAGAAAGTGGAGGGGGAAGATGGAAGATCTAAAAAATTTACTCGAAAGATACATGGAATTTGTACCTCATGAAGAGATCAAGAGGAGACTGGATAAGTTCACCGATTCCATGAATGTGGATATAGCTTTAATAGGTTACCCACCAGATATTTACTATCTAGCCGGGACCAAACAGGAAGGATGGTTAATCGTGAGTAAAGATGGAAAGTACGTCTTTGCCTGTATAAAAAGCCCAAATAGGGCTAAAGTGGAAACCCCAATAGAAGTGGTACCGATAAGGAGCCTCAAGGACATTCCTAAGGTCATAAGCGATATGGGGGTAAAGTACGAAAGTGCCGCAACTGAAAATGACGTTCTAGGTTGGGAAACGGTAAACAAAATAAGGGAACTACTCAAGGTAGATATAACCAACATCTCCCCAACCATAAGAGAAATAAAATCAATAAAGTCTGAATGGGAACTGAGAATAATGAAAAGATCTGCAGATATAGTGAAAGCAGGCTATGAAAAATTTAAAGAAGAACTGAGGGAAGGATTAACAGAAGTGGAATTGCAATCCCTATGTCTTTTAGAGATGAGAAAAGTGGGACATGAAGCTGGAGAATACATGAGAGGTGGTAGGTTTGATGGATTCCTGGGTTATGTAATATCAGGCTTTGCAGGTGCTATACCAAGCTACGCAAATGCTCCCTTGCATGGCATAGGTTTATCACCCGCAATACCAACAGGACCTTCATTCAAAAGGATAGAAAAAGGTGAGCCTATTATATTCGATTTCTTCGGAACTTATATGGGATATCTCGTAGATATGACTAGAACAGCTGGCCTATCTCCTCTACCAAAAGAAGCTATGGAAGCCCACAGGGTCACTATTGATATCCATAACTGGCTGAGGGAAAATCTAAAAGCAGGTATAGATGCTCAGGAGATATATAACGGAGTATTATCAATAGTTGAAAAAAGTAGATACAAGGAATATTTTATGGGCTATGGAGAAATAAAAGTTAACTTTATAGGGCATGGGGTAGGTACTGAGATTAATGAATACCCCTTTATTACAAAAGGTTTATCTATGGAGTTGAAGGAGAATATGGTGGTTGCGATAGAACCAAAATTCCTATTACCGGGTATCGGTGCAGTCGGGGTGGAAAATACCTATATAGTAACAAAAAGAGGAGGGGCAGTACTCACCGACGCTGAAGAGGATCTATTTATAAAATGAATGAGAAATTAGGGAGGTTGTGCCATGAGTAATCAGATAAAGACGTTCATATTTCTAACCATACTCACAGTACTACTAATACTTCTAGGTTCAATGATAGGTGGGAAAAACGGACTTATCATAGCAACACTATTTTCACTATTCATGAATCTTATCGCCTACTGGTTTAGTGACAAGCTGGTTCTTGCAATGTACGGAGCAAAACCTGTAGACGAGAGTGAAGCCCCTGATCTGTACAGAATGGTAAGATATCTATGTCAGAGGGTAAACCTTCCGATGCCGAAGATATACATAATACCAAGCGAACATCCGAACGCCTTTGCAACGGGTAGGAATCCAGAAAATGCAGCAGTCGCAGTAACAACGGGTCTTTTAAATCTACTAACCGAAGAGGAAATAATGGGAGTTTTAGGTCACGAACTAGCCCATATCAAAAATAGAGATATACTGCTACAAACAGTTGCTGCAACCATAGTTGGAGCTATAACGTTCATAGCTGAAATGGGCCGTCTTTCGCTATTTTTTGGAGGAATAGGTAGAGACGATGATGAACGGGGTAATCCCCTTGCGTTGATAGCACTAATAATAATGTTAATAGTAATGCCGATAGCAGCAACTCTGATACAGCTTGCCATCTCTAGATCGAGGGAATACCTGGCAGATGAGGTAGGAGCAAAAATCTGTGGTAATCCCTTATATCTCGCTAATGCCCTCCAAAAGATACACGATTATGCGATGCATGGCCTTACGATGAACGTTAATCCAGGAACTGCCCATATGTTCATAGTTAATCCACTTTCTGGAGAAAAGATAATGAGTCTATTCTCAACTCATCCACCGATAGAGGAGAGGATAAAGAGACTGATGAAGATGGCAAGGGGATACTGAAGTTTGGTTGAATTAATAGCTAACCTAATCCCAGAATTAACGAAAAAGGAAAGTGAGTTATCATCAAAGGAAAGGGAAGCTCTTTACACTGCTTTGAGCCTTACAGCTGAATTTATGAAAAAGGCAAATATAATCCCATACATCGACAACCTCATAACATGGTACCTTGTCTTTTGTTACTTAACCCGACAGGGAATAAAAAAACCACCACCGAATATGGTATTCAAGGTTTATGACCTAATACCCAAAAAAATAGTAGACGTTAACAGACTATCACAGGCCTTAGAAACACCAAAAATTCTCAGAGCATTAAAGCTAAAAATATCACAAATAGTAGATGAAATAGAACTCATAATCAAAGAGACGGAAGAGAAGCTCAAGAAGGCCATCTTGAAATTATCAGGCAAAGAAAAATTGGAATACAAAGAGATAGAAGAGATAAAGGGAATACTTATTGAAGCACAGGAAAGAATTACAGAAAAACTTAAAACACTACTTGAAAGACTAGAAACATTAAGTCCAGAGATAGAAGCTATATCTGAAGAAACACCAGCATTTTGCATAAATTTTAAACTCTTTCAGACAATCTTGAAAAAAGCCATATCAAGGATAAAACAAGTAGAAACACCAATGTGTTTTGTAGCTATTAAAATCAAAAATATTCTAGAACTGACTGAAAATTTAGATAAAGCAGACCTCCTCGATTTTCTAAACAGATTCTCCAGCTTACTAAAGGGAGAACTTAGGACACAAGATCTTATATCTTACCATAACGGGGTGTTTTATGTATTATTACAGAACATAGAGCTTAAGGATGCTATCAACGCTGCTAACCGTTGTCTTAATGTATTAAAAACGCTTATAAAGGAACCATACTTTACACTTGGAATAAGTGTAGTTGAGATACATAAAGAAGATGAACTCTCACAGTTGTTAGCGAGAACCAACAAGGTACTCGCCATAACAGAAGCGTTGGAAGGAGATGTAGTTAGGACAGAGTTAGACCTAAACGTATGGAGGTAGAAATTGGCATTTAAGGACCTTCATGATTACATAGAGTCCCTTGAAAGGAGAGGAGAACTAAAGAGGATAAAGGTGGAAGTGGATCCCGAACTTGAGATCACAGAAATAGCGGATAGAGTGATAAGAGAAGGGGGACCCACATTATTATTTGAAAGGGTAAAGGGGAGTAATATCCCACTTGTAATAAATTTATTCGGAACGATGGAACGTACATGTTTCGCACTTGGTGTAGAAAAACCCGAGGAACTAATGACTAGGATAGAAGAATTACTAGAACCTGAGATTCCAACTTCATTTATAGACAAGATCAAGATACTACCCAAACTCAAGAAACTTTCCGATTTCGTTCCAAGTATAGTAAAAAAAGCAGCATGCCAAGAAATAATAATCAAAGGTGACGATGTTGACCTATTTAAACTTCCAATCATGAAATGTTGGCCATTAGATGGCGGTAGATATATAACATTACCACTCGTATTTACAAAGGATCCAGAAACTGGGAAACAAAACTGCGGGATGTATAGGATGCAAGTATTCGACAGAAAAACCACAGGAATGCACTGGCATGTACATAAGGACGGAGCCAGACACTTTACTAAAGCTGAAAGTATGGGAATCGATTTGCCCTGCGCTGTAGCACTGGGTTGTGATCCGGCGGTAATATATTCAGCAACTTGTCCCCTACCACCAGATATAGATGAGATGTTATTTGCTGGGTTTTTAAGGGAAGAACCGGTAAAAATGGTAAAAGCGCATTCCGTTGAGATTCTTGTCCCTGCAAATGCCGAAATAGTACTCGAAGGATATGTAAAATGCGGGGAGAGAAGACTAGAAGGACCTTTTGGGGATCACACGGGCTATTACTCAATGGAAGACTTCTATCCTGTCTTTCACGTGACCTGTATAACTATGAGAAAAAATGCCATATATCCATCAACAATAGTGGGTAAACCACCTAAAGAGGATTGCTATATAGGTAAAATGACCGAGAGGATATTCCTCCCGATCATAAAAAAGGTAATCCCGGAAATTGTAGATATTAATCTACCCCTAGAGGGTGTATTTCATAACATAGCGATAGTTTCCATAGACAAAAAGTATCCCGGCCAGGCGAGAAAAGTTATAAATGCCATATGGGGATTAGGGCAGCTGATGTTCACAAAGATAGTTATAGTGGTGGACAAATGGGTTAATGTACATGATATAGGTGAAGTGTTATGGAGAATAGGTAACAACATAGATCCGGCAAGAGATGTAATAATACAGACCGGTCCTGTTGATGTCCTGAACCATGCAAGCATACTACCGAACTTTGGTGGAAAGATAGGGATAGATGCTACTAAAAAATGGCCTGAAGAGGGATATAACAGAGAGTGGCCTCCCGATATAACTATGAAGAAAGAAATTATAGATCTTGTCAATAGAAAATGGAAAGAATACGGTTTTTAGGAGGGGGATATGAGCGAGATAATCGATGTAGTTGCAAGGGAAATTCTAGACTCAAGAGGTAATCCAACAATTGAGGTAGATGTATATCTCGAATCCGGGGTCATGGGAAGAGCACAGGTTCCATCTGGAGCCTCAACGGGCGAGAGAGAAGCTGTAGAATTAAGGGATAATGATCCTAACAGATTCTTTGGTAAAGGAGTCTTAAAAGCTGTAGAAAACGTAAACGATATAATAGCAACTGAATTAATAGGGATGGATGTTTTTGACCAGGTGGGCATAGACAAGCTACTGATAGAACTAGATGGTACAAAAAATAAATCCAAATTAGGAGCCAATGCTATTTTGGGAGTTTCCCTTGCTGTTGCAAAAGCTGCAAGTAACGAGCTTGGTATACCCCTTTATAGATATATAGGAGGAGTGAATGCAAGGATCCTACCTATACCTCTAATGAACGTCATAAATGGTGGACTACATGGAGATAACAAATTGGACATACAGGAATTCATGATAGTACCTAAAAAGGCAGACTCCTTCAAAGAGGCACTGAGGATGGGAGCAGAGGTATTTCATAGTCTAAAATCTGTTTTAAAGAGTAAGGGTTACAACACGAATGTAGGGGATGAGGGTGGATTTGCACCTAACCTAACAAGCCATATAGAGGCACTTGATATCTTAATAGAAGCGATAGAAAGGGCGAACTACAAACCAGGCGTGCATGTACTTATTTCCTTGGACTTTGCAGCAAGTAGCTTTTACAAAGACGGCAAATATATCTTTGAAGGGAAGGAAGTAACAAGCGACTACATAATAAAATGGTGTGAATCTGTGGTTAAGAATTATCCTATACTTTCGATTGAGGATCCCCTAAGTGAAAGCGACTGGGACGGATGGAAAGTCATCACCGAAGAGCTTGGCAAGAAGGTCATGTTAGTAGGAGACGATATATTCGTAACAAATCCGGAAATAATAAAGGAGGGTATAACTAAAGGAGTTGCGAATGCGGTACTGATAAAGCTAAACCAAATAGGAACGCTAACCGAAACTCTCACTGCCATTGAACTAGCAAAAACTAGTAGCTACAAAACTATAATATCTCACAGGTCCGGAGAAACGGAAGATACCACCATTGCGGACCTCGCAGTAGCAACGAATACCTGCTTCATTAAGACTGGATCACTATCAAGAACGGACAGAATTTGCAAATATAACCAACTACTAAGGATAGAGGAGGAACTTGAGGATTCTGGAATTTACGCAGGAAAAATAATCTAAACTCCTGCCTAAATTTAGCATAGAAAATAAGTGTTACGATAAGGAACATTAAGGAGAAGAAAAGAGGAGTTTTTTAATCATAAGTAAATAATCCCTCAGATGCCTTGTAATCAAGAATCTATGCCTTACCCTTTCTCGTGCCCGAATTCCCATAGTTTTAATAAGCTCCGGGTTACTTAAAAGTTGTCTTATCCTTACAGCTGTTCCCTCCACACTATTGACTAGGTAACCAGTAATACCATCCAATATCTGTTCCTTTATACCACCCACATTAGATCCCACAACCGGTTTCATCTTCCACATAGCTTCAGAAACTACCAGACCAAAACCTTCTTTAATCGACTTTTGAACAACAACAGTAGATCCTCTCTGGACAGCATTCACCTCGAGATGGCTATCAGGTGGTAGGTTTAGCACAAATATATCCTTTTCATCAACAGTCTGACTAACAAGCTCTTTATAGACTACCTCTCCCTCAGGATCATCAGAAGCACAGGAACCTAAAAGAACCAACTGGCAATCATACTTCTTCCTGACTACCTTGAAAGCAGCAACGACACCGAAGGGGTCTTTAAGCTTATCAAACCTGGAAACCTGTGTAATTATGGGTTTTTCCAGATCTAACCCAAACTTTTCCAAAATAGCTTTAACATCGGATTCCAGAAGCTCAGCATTTTTGGGATGTAAAGGATCTATAGAAGGAGGAATTATATAAGTTGGGATTCTTATACTCTCATGGACAAACTCTGGAATGTGGAAAACACAAGCATCATAAGCATTTATAAAATTTTCTATAAACCTCCAAGCATGAGGATTCGGCGTAGAAGTATCTATATGGCATCTCCATATCCACTTTTGACCGATAACCTTCTTCACAATGAGACCCATCGGCTGCGGATCATGGATAAAAACAACATCATAGTTTTCGGTATCAATCCTGGATGAATTGTAATAGGTTATCTTAAAATAATGAACGATCTCATTGCTTTCTATACTATCGGGATAGGGATAATGTAGTAGGTTATGAAGTTTTTTCGTAAAATTAAAAAACTTGTTATCACCTTCTATAACTTTCCAATCCGTCCTTACTCCTAGTTCATTCATCAAAGGAACAAGGCTGCTTAATATCTCAGCTACACCACCCCCCTTGGAGGTAGAATTAACATGCAGGACTCTTATCCCTCTTAGATCCCTCGAGATCAGATGTAATTCGCGTAACGACATTTCGTCTAAAAACCGAACATAGTTATCTAGCATCATCGACCCTCTTCAAGTATATTCACGATTTCGGACTTAACCTCATAGAGATTCATACTGTAGATATCCAGTTTATTAATCAGATCAGCCTTTTTATTTTCACCTATAGAGGATAGCCATAAAGAGTACTCATTTAGTGGCATTTTACTATCTACCCTAAAGGCGATAGAATGATAAAAGACGGAATTTACACTTGAATTTCTAAAGATCTCTACGAATTCTTTAAAATTCCTAGCCACCAAGCCGTAATCCACTACTTCTCTTTCCACAGAGAGGAAATAAAAGGGGCTCATCACTCTATCTGTTCCAACACAGGGGTCTTCCTCTAGAACCTTCAAAAATACCCTCCTTAGCTCTTCTAGATCGGGATATTCAATGGGATCAATAGCCGATATTTTTTCAGCCAATTCCAAGCAGTTATTTTTATAAAGCCAGTAAGCAAAACTGTTGTTAAAGAAAGAGGTAGACTCTCCACAGTTAAAGAAGATGTTAGCATAGACATGGTAAAAAATAGCATTAGGATCGACCTTCCTTAAGGCTTCTACAAACTCTCCCAATGTAGAAACTCTTATGATAGTGGATTTCACTATCCAGTGTTCAGCTCTGAATTTAAAAACCCCCTTCATTAAACCCTACCAGAAACAAAATTTTCCAATAGCCTTCTCAACTCACGATAGGACTTAGTACTGAACTTTGCATGGGACCTTTCAAGTCCAACCTTTATAGTAACAGCATCCTCTGGCAGAGACCTAAAAAGTTCTTCATCTGTAGCATCGTCACCAGCAGCTAATATAAAGTCATAATCCCTTCTACCCAAAAAGTACTGAGCAGCAATCCCCTTCCCAGTACCTGCTGGTCTGACTTCTATTACCTTTCTACCAAAGATAAGATTCACTTGCATGTTCCTAATAAGGATCAGGAGTTCATCTATCAGCTCAGGAATCCTGAGCTTTGCAAGTTCCAAATCTGATGTCCTGTAATGAAAACTTATAGAATAGTCTTTCTCCTCTATAAAAGAGTAGGGCAATCTATCTACGTATATTTCCATCACATTTCTTATATGTTTAATAGCTTCTTTAAGATCTGAAGAAACACTAAAAAGGAGTCTCCAGTCTTCATCCGGTTCTTTTACGAACAATCCATGTTCAGCTACAAGAGTTACCATTATCCCCGAAAACCATGTTTCGAGATCTTCCTTTTTCCTTCCCGAAATAATGACTACATCTGTACCCTCATTTAAAACAAGGTTATTAAGCAATTCCCTTACCTCCCTATCAGGTGCAGCTATGTGTGGTCTAGGAGCTATAGGAACTAGGGTCCCATCATAATCCAAGAATAGGATCCTCTGAGAAGCAGAGTGGAAACGGGTCACTATATCTCCGAAATGATGTTCGAGACCTTTGGTTTCAAGCTTAATTTTCTCATTCCTCAATAAACTCAAAGTGTTCAAAAATTCTCTTCCCCACTTAACGACATCATACCTTTTAAGCCTGTCCCTCATGGACATAAGTCTTATACTCTGTTCACTCTCTGGTAGCTCTAAAGCTTCCTCCAAAGCATTGGTGAGTTCATTAATCGAATTAGGATTGACTAAAACAGCCTCACCAAGTTCTCTGGCACTTCCAGCAAATTCGGATAGGATCAGTACACCCTTCAAATCACTCCTTGAAGCAACAAATTCCTTAGCCATAAGGTTCATACCATCCTTTAAGGGAGTAACCAACATAACATTAGAAGCTAGATAGTGGGCTACGAGTTCTTCAAAACCAAGTAGTCTATAATAATATATAACTGGTATCCAATCAAGTTTTCCAAACCTTCCATTGATTTCGCTTATCTTCTCCTCCAACTGCTTTTTCATCCTCTGATAATGTTCAACACCTTCTCTAGAAGGCACAACAACCATTATAAGGACTATCTTCCCGTGTAAGTCAGGTCTCTTCAAAAGCAAACCTTCAAAAGCTAAAAGACGGTTGTAAATACCTTTTGTGTAATCCAATCTATCAGCTGAAAAGATTATTCTCTTACCCTTTAGGCTTTTATTTATCTCTCTAAAGTACCTCTGTACTCTCCTCATTTTGTAGGCAGAACTAAAAAGATCAAAATCTATACCCATCGGAAAAGTATCCACCCTTATCAGTCTGCCCTCATACTCGAAATTACCCATCCTATGATCAATACCCCAGAGCCTAGTTAAGGTTCTAAGGAAGTTGGAAGTATACTCATGGATATGAAAACCGATAAGATCGCATCCCAAAAGCCCTCTAAAAATCTCACCTTTCCACGGAAGCTGCATAAAGACTTCAGGAGGAGGGAAAGGTATGTGAAGAAAGAAACCTATACTAGCATTTGGGAATTGCTCCCTTAACATAGATGGAAGAAGCATAAGATGATAATCATGGATCCATATAAAAGAACTATCATCAACGTACTTACTCACCTCTTTGAAAAAGATCTCGTTAACTATTCTGTAACTCTCCCAATAACTATCATCGTAAACTACATATCCAGTAAAGCTGTGAAACAAAGGCCATAGGGTCCTGTTACAGAAACCGTTGTAAAACTTATCAAGGTACTTCTGAGGTATATCAACGGGAACGACCTTATGCCTTTTAAACTTGGGTCTTAAAAGATCCAGAGTTTTTCTATCCAAGTGTCTACCAGGCCAACCTATCCATAGATAATCGTCTATAAAATCAGCTTTTTTTAAAAAGGTCTCAACACCAGAAGCTAGTCCGCCTGGGCTTTTCGAAAACGTTAAATCAGAACCTATAGAAAAAGGTAAACGGTTGCTCACTAATAGTACCTTTAGAGATGGAAGGGTACCTCTCCTAAATGTAAAACCTTCCAGCGAGAGATCTTCTACAAACTCGCCTACATTATGAAGTATCTCGTTCTCCTTGCCTTCAAAGTTACCACCATTATAACTTATCATGATAACGTATTTTACATATTTCCTTAGGAATTTCAACAACTTAATGTACGCTTAACTCCTCCAGAATAAACTCAACAGAGGGCGACGTGTTGAGAGTATAAAAGTGTAGAGCCCTCACACCATTTCTTATAAGATCTCTACACTGATTTATTGCATGTTCGATCCCTATCTTCTTAACAGCCTCAGGATCTTCCTTGTACCTCTTGAGTAGATCCATAAGTTTTTGGGGAATCGTTGCTCCGCACAGCGAGGTAAAACGAACTATCTGAGTAAAACTGGTTATAGGCATTATGCCGGGTATTATTGGAACATTTATTCCAACCTTAGTTGCCCTTTCAACAAAGTCGTAAAAGAAAGCGTTGTCGAAGAAAAGTTGGGTTATTACAAAATGGGCACCCTTTTCTACCTTGAACTTGAGATAACGGATATCTTCTTCCAAACTCTTCGATTCAATATGTCCCTCAGGATAACCAGCAACACCTATACAAAAGAAGTTGTATTGGGAGGCAAACTCCACTAGCTGCCAGGCATAAGAAAAATAACTATTCTCATCATCCCTTTTCCATCCATCAGGTATATCACCACGTAAAGCCAGGATATTTTCTATATCTTCATCCTTAAGTATATTAAGGGTTTCTTCGATCTTTTTTATAGGTGTAGAAATGCAGGTGAGGTGAGTCATAACGTTGAATCCCATCTTCCTGAGGGTGATCGAAAGTTCTATACTTTTTCCATGGGTAGATCCACCAGCTCCGTAGGTTATGGATATAAAGTCGGGATTCCACCTTTTTAGGCGATTAACAGTATCCCAAAAGAGAGGCCAATTCTCCTCCTTCCTGGGCGGGAAAAACTCAAAGGAGATTACCAAACCTCCTTTCTTGCTCAATATCTCACTTATCCTCATCTATATGTCTCCCCAAAAGTTCTACTATACTTTTGTAGCAGCCAACCTTTAGATAGACCAATATAAATTCACTGTAATTGTCATTAGGTATAGCCTTAACATTTATTCCAGCATTCCTAAGTAAATCAAAATCTACGCTTTTAGTACACTTCACAAGAATATAGGGAGCCCTTGATTCAAAAGCTTTAAAGCCCCTAGAAAGTAGTTCCTTAACTAACATTCTCTTCTCTTCTTCAATCTTCCATCTTAACTCCCTGACCCTTCTAAACAAATTAGAAGCATCATCTAACACATCAGATTTTGAAAGATCAACGTAAGGAGAAATTTCACTTAGTATAGAAAGATTTCCCACTACAAATCCACTACTAGATAACCTAAAGGTATCCGGATCAAATAAAAATCTGAAGAATATGGCGTTTGTAGCATCCATGAGCTCATCATCATAATAAACATCCTCGGCAAAAATGGCAAATGTCTCGTCAAAGAGTACGAAAGCTCCCTTTGACCTACATAATCTCATCAAAGCCTTAACCCTCTCCCTATCAAGGTAGAAACCAGCTGGGTAAAGGGGATTAGAAACAACAAAAAGAGTATCCTCTTCTATGAGATGTCCTATTTCTCCTATACAGAGTCTAAAGAATTCCTCTTCTCTTAATTTTATTTTGTTAACATCAAGACCTAGCCTCCCAAAGATATCAGAATACTCTGGTAGAATAGGGTGGGTTAGAGTAATACTCCCTAAGTTCCATATCTCCACTAATCTACTTACCAGAGATTGGAAGTTTACAAACCTTATGTTATTCTCCTCAGAAACACCCATAAAACCTAACATCTCTCCAGGTTTTTCACTCATTACTCTGTCCCTTTATGTACTTTTCTACAGCTATATTATGAGTTTTCAGATCCTTAGAAAAGAAGTGCCTACCATTACCCATAGAAACGAAATAGAGGTAATCCGTCTTGGAAGGATACATAGCTGCCTTTATAGCATCAATTCCCGGGTTACAAATCGGAGTAGGAGGTAAACCCGGGTTTGAATAGGTATTATAGGGTGAATTAATGGAGAGATCCCTTCTACTTAAGCTACCATCAAAGTAGCCACCGTTTTCGAGTTTTATTGCGTATATAACTGTAGGATCTGCCTGTAAGGGCATACCCCTTTTCAACCTATTATAGAAAACCCCTGCAATAATCGGCATTTCAGAAACCTCATAAGTCTCCCTCTGAATTATAGAGGCTACTACAAGTGTTTGATATATGGAAGAATTTGTTTTTTTAAGTTCAGGTAGTATAGTTTTTGTGAATCTCTTGACCATCCTATCAGCTACAACAGCAGGCTGTAAGTTATCCGAAAAGTAATAGGTAGAAGGAGCCAAATAACCTTCAAGAGTCAAACCGGGTAGATTGTAGGTTTTGAGTACACTTTCAGCCCTAGCTCTATCAAAGACAACCTTCAAAAATTCCCCCCTATCCTTTATCACTCCCTCTTTCTCCAGAAGTTCTGCAACCTCGAAAGAATCAAATCCCTCGGGAATGACAACCTTCTTCAGTCCCTTGAGACTGAGCTTACTTACGAGTTTGATAAAATTATCACCGGGAGTAACACAGAAAGTAGAAGGCATTATTCTCTTTTCAACACCTATGACCTTTATGTAGTACAGAGCCAAGGTTTTATCCCTAACCAAACCTTTTTCATCTAAGTTTTTCAATACATCCTTGGCACTTTCTCCCTCTTCTATTGTCACACAGGTATCTTTGCCCAGTGGAAAGACAAGAACGTAAAAAACATAGAGAGAAAAAGCTATGAAAAGAAAAAGCACTATAAAGAGTAATTTATTCTCTTTTCCTCCATACAACTTCAATAGGTACTTTTTCAAATCCCAGCTCCTTAGCTATATTTTTTTCGAAGTATCTTTTGTAGTCAGATGAAACCTCTTCGGGAAAATTGGCAAACACTACAAATGACGGTGGTCTCACACCAACCTGAGTACCGTAGTACACCTTTATCGGTTTCCCACTTTTCACATATGGATGGTATTTGGCAACAATAGCCTCTATAGCTTTATTAACCTCAGAAGTTTTCCGTCTCGTGCCGCTGATAGTATAAACTCCCCTTATCTCCGATAAGAGTCTACCTATGTTTTTACCTGTTACAGCGCTTATGGGAATAATGGGAGCCCCTTCTGGGATAAAGTAAAACTCAGACTTCACATTTTCCAGGAGTTCCTTCACACTTCCCTCGAATATATCTATCTTGTTAAGAGCTATTATAATTGGCTTTTTCCTTTTAACCACAACCCCCGCTATTTTTTTATCCTGCTCAGTAATCCCCTGAGTGGAATCAACTAACAGTACAACAACATCCGCCCTTTCTATACTTTCTACAGTTCTAGTGATAGAATAGGCTTCAAGCTTAGTGGAAACCCTACTCTTTCTTCTTAGACCAGCTGTATCGATAAAGACGTATTTTTCACCACCTATCTCTGCCACAATATCTACCGCATCTCGTGTAGTACCAGGTATATCGCTTACTATAACACGGTTGCTACCTAGGATCTTGTTTATGAGAGATGATTTACCAACGTTGGGTTTACCAATAAAAGCTATCTTGGGCATAGCTTCAAGATCAATTTGAACAAGTTCTTCATCTACATACTTTGAGATCTCCTCCAACAGATCTCCCAAACCGATTTTATGAGCTGAGGATATAAAAAAAACATGCCCGAAACCCAGAGTATAAAACTCCTGTGCACTCATCTTTATAGTTTCATTATCGCACTTGTTTACTACTAAAATCACATTCTTCTCGGTACGTCTCAGCCAATCGGCAATTGTTTTATCTAAAGGATGTAATCCCTCGAGAGCATCCACAAAAAAGAGTATCAGATCAGCCTCATTTATAGCATAATTCACCTGCTCCCTTATCTGGCTTTCTATACTCCCTTCCGATTCAACTATACCACCTGTATCCACAAGGATCGCCTTCTTGCCTAGTATATCAACAATAGACTCAATTCTATCCCTTGTAACCCCTTTGTCGGGAGAAACTATTGCCTTTCTATAACCAACCAACTTATTGAAAAAAGTTGATTTGCCAACGTTCGGCCTGCCAACTATAACTACCTTCCTCATTGCTCCTTAATACCACCTATCCTCTCTTTTACGAATCTACCCAATACACCGTTTACGAATTTACAGCTACCTGTTGAAGAGAACCTATTCGCAAGTTTAACAGCCTCACTTATGGCTATCTCAGGAGGTATATTATTGTAGAGAATATCAAAAAGGGCAATCCTCATTATTACCTTGTCGGCAGCCTGTAACTTTTCGATAGGATACTCACTGAACTCCTCTATAAACTTATCCAGAATACTAGCCATATTAACTATCTCTTTTGCTCTATTGATAAGTGCGTTGAAAAACCTGTTCTTCTTATTTTTAAGGAAACCCTCTAGAACATCATCCAGAGAAGTATGCTCCTTTAGAAACTCGTACTGGTAAAGAACCATAAAAAGCATATACCTAAAAACGCTCCTATGTTTTCTCCTCATAATTCCCTTGATACCAAATAATTAAGAAATACTCTTCATAAGATTTGCCATTTCTATAGCAGATAGAGCTGCTTGAAATCCTTTGTTACCTGCTTTAGTTCCAGCCCTTTCTATTGCCTGCTCCAATGTATCAGCGGTTATTACCCCGAATATAACGGGCTTACCCGTCTCAATGCTAACAAGAGCAATACCCTTAGAGACCTCACTACTTACATACTCAAAGTGGGGAGTAGCACCTCTTATAACAGCGGCAAGACATATAACAGTATCAAATAGATGGGCTATCTTCTTTGCAACAACAGGGACCTCAAAAGCTCCTGGCACTTTGTATATAGCTATGTCTTCCTCCCTAACACCGTGACGTATTAGACAGTCCAGAGCACCTTCAAGGAGTTTATTCGTTATAAGATCATTAAACCTACTAACCACTATTCCTACTTTTAAACCATCCCCTTTCAGATTACCTTCATATACCCTCATCATTCCCCCCTCTATAGCATATGACCCAGTTTTTCTCTCTTACAGGAAAGGTACCTCTCGTTGTACTCGTTAGGTTCTACAACAATCGGTATCCTCTCAACAATCTCTAGACCATAACCTTTCAAACCGACTATTTTTCTAGGGTTATTTGTTAACAACCTTATCTTTCTTACACCAAGGTCAAGTAGTATTTGAGCCCCAACACCATAATCTCTCAGATCGGGTGGAAAGCCAAGCTTAAGGTTTGCCTCAACAGTATCATACCCCTTATCCTGTAGATGATAAGCCTTTATCTTGTTTGCAAGCCCTATACCCCTTCCTTCCTGTAGTAGATACACAAGTACACCCTTACCCTCTTTTGCTATAATCTGCATAGCTCTATGTAGCTGACCACCACAGTCACACCTTAGAGAATGGAAGACATCTCCCGTAAGGCACTGGGAGTGCATCCTGACAAGTGTAGGCTCACCCTCCTTTATATCACCCATAACTAAAGCTACATGGGTATTATTATCAACCTCACTATCGTAGGCTATCAACTTAAAAACCCCATATGGTGTAGGTAGTGTAGCTTCAGCTATTCTCTTTACCAATCTTTCGGTCTTCAACCTGTACTTGATAAGATCGGCTATGGTTATGATCTTCATGTTGAATTTTTTGGCTATTTCTATCAACTGTGGTAGCCTAGCCATTGTACCATCATCGTTCATAATCTCACATATAACCGCAGCAGGGTAAAGCCCAGCCAACCTTACAATATCGACAGAACCTTCAGTATGGCCAGCTCTTTTTAATACTCCTCCTTTTTTAGCCCTAAGTGGGAATATATGTCCTGGTCTCACTAGATCCCCGGGTTTGGTGTTTGGATCTATAGCAACCTTTATAGTATGCGCTCTATCGTAAGCAGAGATACCCGTTGTAATACCGTACCTTGCATCTATAGACACTGTGAATGCCGTTCCATGAAGAGCATCACCATCCTGAACCATAAGTGGCAGGTTCAGTTCGTCACATCTTTCAGGAGTTAAGGCAAGGCATATTAAACCCCTTCCGTATTTCGCCATGAAGTTTATAGCTTCCGGTGTAACCTTTTCAGCAGCCATAACAAAGTCGCCCTCATTTTCCCTATCTTCATCGTCAACCATTATTATAATCTTGCCCTCTCTTATATCCTCTATAGCCTCCTCTATAGTGTTAAACTTCCACTCTTCCATTTCCCACCCCCTATTCAACTACAACGATAATACCTTTACCTTGCGTTTTAGCCTTCCTAACAGCACTACTCAATCTAGCTAAAAGACTCTCCTCATCGTCTTCCGGTTTTGCTTCACACATCCCTATACTAACACTAACCTTTATATAACTATCCTTAATTTTAAACTTTTTAGAGTTAATTTCCAGTCTAATTCTTTCTATAGCTTTGCGTGCATCCTGTAGTGAAGTTTCAGGCATTACAATTACAAATTCATCTCCACCGTATCGCCCAACAACGTCCGTAGATCTAAGACCTTCTTTTATTATGTTAACCACATGCACCAAAACCTTATCCCCTACAGTATGACCAAAGTTATCATTTATCCACTTAAAATCATCAAAATCAATAAGAGAGACAGTAAGTTTTTTCAAATGACGCCTCATAGCACTTAGCTCTCTTTTTAAAATCTGCATTAAACCCCTTCTGTTATAGACTTTTGTAAGTTCATCCACTATAGCAAGCTCCCTCTGTTTTTCAACTTCACTCTTCAAGTTTCCTATTATTTTGTAGGAGCTCTCTAGCTGTTTCTTTAGGGAGTTAAAATTGTTAGCCATATTAACTATTCTATCTCTTATTTTTGTAGCAATACTTTTAACTTCTCTAACGATCTCTTCAACATCATCCTTTTCAACTATACTTTCAAGTTGTTCCACGTAACTCTTCAAAGTTCTTATGTCATCATTTTCCACACTGGATATACTACTTATAGCATCGGTTATATCATTTAATATGGTCTTTAAGCTTTCCCAGAAAACTCTTTTTTCTCTTTCCAATTCGACCTCTAGTTCAATGACTATATTCTCCACGGTTTTCCACAGATCCTCAGAAAAAATCCTATCCTCTTCAAAATTCAGGATATCTATAATCTCCTCAAGTTTAGCTTTGACCTTCGAACCTTTACTACTGTCGACTAGTTTCTCGATAAATCTCTTCAATCCCGCCCTTAGTCTATAAAAGTCACCTATTTCAACAACAAAAAAACTATCCTTCAAAACTTCCACGGATTTCCTTATAAATTTAACCTTCTCATAAATACCCTTTAGCTCCTTTGGTTTTTCATTTAATAACTGTGAAAAGTAATCAACCACAAAATCAAGTTCTTCTTCCATTTCCCTTCTACGTAAATCCTCATCCAAAAACTTATCCAGTAACAGTTTTTTAAATTTACCGAGTGTTTTTGGATCAAGTGGCTCTTCAGAAAACCCCAAATCTAGTAGTTCATTTTCATCAAACATGAACCTAGCAACAACTGAGAGTATCTCTTTAACCTTTTCTTCCATTAACCACCCCCTTTGCAGTCCACATTGATAAAATTCAGATTTTAAGATATAACATAGAAAGGGGGTTATAAAAAGTGCTCACCTATAACATTTTAAATATAATTCTAAATAGCACCTACACATTACATATAGTTGGTGAAAGATCTGCGGTAAGAAGTGTAGTTAAAGAGAGAGATCTTACCGATAAACTCGAACTCATTGAACGTAAATCGGTGGAAGTTTCAGAACCTGCAGAAGCGAGAGAGGCTAGAGAAGTTGATAAAAGAAGAATAAACATAAGGGTCTAAGATGGACTTATTTTTTCTGATTTTCCAGGGTATCTTTAATGTTTTGGTACTCATGTTTATGGTTTTTATACTTGCGAAAAGGAACAGCAGAGATAGGTCATCGAGTTTAAGGGAAACCATAGAAATAGTTCTTGAGGAATTTAGAGAAAGGGTAAAAAAGATAGAGGCGAAAATAGAACTTTTGAACATTGAGGTAGAATCCATAGAAGAGAAAATAAAAGGAACCCTCAAAAACTTTGAAAAGGAACTCGAGAAGAAAAGTAGCTCAATAACGCTGAAAGAAACAAATGACCTTACAAAGCAGAAAAAAAGGGAAATCGCGAAGGTTATGCTAAAACAGGGGAAATCTTGTGAAGATGTAGCTAAAGAGGTAGGATTACCGTTATCCGAGGTAAAGCTTATCAAAGAGATAATTTCAAAAGAAGAACTTCTGAGAGGTAGTTGATGAATATTATAGCGATTCCTGCAAGATTCGCTTCAACAAGATTCCCAGGTAAGCTTCTTTATCCGATAAAGGGAATACCTCTAATTTCATGGGTGATAAAAAGGGCAAAAATGAGCAAGCTAGTAGACAAAATAATAGTTGCAACTGACGATCAGAGGATAGCAGAAGTTGCGTCAGAAGAAAAAGTAGATGCCTTTTTAACCCCATCAGAGCTACCAAGTGGGACTGACAGGGTAGCTTATGTTGTAAAAAACGTAGGAAACGACTGGAGATACATAGTAAATCTACAGGGTGACGAACCACTAATAAACCCCAAGGACATAGATAGAATATTTAAGGAGCTAGCTACATCGAACTCTATAGTCACACTAAGGACACCTATTACGAATAAGGAAGACATAGAAAATCCAAACGTCGTGAAGGTAGTGGTGGACTTAAACAACTACGCCCTTTACTTTTCAAGGAGTCCTATTCCCTTTGAAAGAGCTGGCAAAACCATTTATTACAGACACATAGGAATATACGGATATCCGAAGGATATATTAATTAAGCTGACCTCACTGCCACAGAGTCCTTTAGAAAAGACAGAGTTACTCGAGCAACTGAGGGCTCTTGAAAATGGTATACCTATAAAGGTACTAGATACTATTCATATCTCCTATGGCGTGGATAGACCGGAAGATGTTGAGACTGTTGAAAAACTTTTGGAGGTAAGTGAGCAAAATGACTGAGAAATATATATTCATAACAGGCGGAGTTATTTCCTCACTTGGCAAAGGTGTTGCAAGTGCGTCAATAGGAGCGCTTCTTGAAGCAAGGGGTTTCAAGGTAACTTTTCTTAAGCTGGACCCCTATGTAAATGTAGATCCTGGAACTATGAGTCCTTTCCAGCATGGTGAAGTTTATGTAACCGACGATGGAGCGGAGACAGACCTTGATCTCGGCCATTACGAGCGATTCACACACGCAAAGATGACGAAAGACAACAATGTAACTACAGGAAAGATATACTATAGTGTCATAACTAAAGAGAGAAGGGGAGATTATCTTGGAAAGACGGTCCAGGTAGTACCGCATATAACGGATGAGATAAAAGAATCCATAAGAAGGGTTTCAAAAGGTTTTGATGTTACAATAGTCGAAGTAGGTGGAACTGTAGGAGACATAGAGAGTTTACCATTTCTAGAGGCTATAAGGCAACTCGGACTAGAAGTAGGCAAAGAAAATGCTATATACATACATCTTACACTCGTTCCTTTCATAAAAACGGCGGATGAACTGAAGACAAAGCCAACACAGCATTCCGTAAAGGAGTTGAGAGCTATAGGTATACAACCAGATATAATAATATGCAGGTGCGACAGATTCCTCCCGGAGGATATAAAAGCTAAGATCTCACTCTTTTGTAACGTAGAAAAGAGGGCTGTTATAACCGGTAAGGACGTTGATAGTATCTATGAGATACCTTTGATTTTCCACAACGAAGGGTTGGATGAAATAATAGTTGAGAAACTGAACTTACCAAAAAATAAAGCTGACCTTTCCATATGGGAAAGATTGGTAGAAAGGAAAAAGAACTGCACCCAAACTGTCAACATCGGAATAGTGGGTAAGTATACAGGTCTAAAGGACTCATATAAAAGCCTGATCGAAGCTATAAAGCACGGTAGTATAGCAAATGATGTGAAAGCTAATATCGTATGGGTAAACTCGGAAGATGTAAATACCTGTAACGTTAAAGAAGCATTGAAGGATATTGACGCTGTGATAGTACCCGGTGGTTTCGGTAGTAGAGGGATAGAAGGAAAAATAGAAGCCATAAGATATGTAAGGGAAAAGGGAATTCCCTTCCTAGGCATATGTCTTGGGATGCAGTGTGCCGTTATTGAATTTGCCAGAAACGTATGCGGACTGGATAAGGCTAACAGTGAAGAATTCGATCCGGGTACTCCACACCCTGTGATACATCTACTACCGGAACAGAGGAGAATAAGTGAACTTGGGGGAACTATGAGATTGGGTGCTTATCCCTGTTTACTTCAGAAAAACACGATATCCTATAAAGCTTACGGTCAGGAAGAGATAGTTGAAAGACATAGGCATAGATACGAGTTCAATAACAAATACAGAGAAAGACTAGCAGAAAGGGGACTGATAATAGCTGGAATATACCCAAGGGAAGATCTAGTTGAGATAGTTGAGTTACCTAGTGATATGCATCCATGGTTTGTGGGTGTACAGTTTCATCCCGAGTTCAAATCCAAGCCCTTTAAACCCCATCCTCTCTTTGTAGACTTGATAAAAAAGGTGAAGGAGCTCAAGTATGGCAGTAAGGTTTAGGATAGGTAACTTCTGGGTAGGTCAGAAGGAGCCTCTATTTTTCATTCTGGGACCTTGTGTAATAGAAACGGAGAAGATAACTTTAAAAATCGCTGAAAAGATAAAAGAGCTATCGGAAAAACTGAAGATAAACGTAATTTTCAAGGCATCCTATGACAAGGCAAATAGAACATCAATAAGATCCTTTAGAGGACCTGGACTATTAAAAGGTCTTGAAATACTGAATAAAGTAAGATCGGAATTTAATATACCTATCCTTTCTGATGTTCACAAGGAGAGTGAAATAGAGGAAGCGGAAAAAGTACTTGATGTTATACAAATACCAGCCTTTTTGTGTAGACAAACGGATTTACTCATCAGGGCAGGAGAGAGCGAAAAACCCGTAAACATAAAGAAGGGGCAGTTTATGGCGCCATGGGATATGAAATACGCCTGTGAAAAGGTGGCATCAACCGGAAACTGGCAGATAATGTTAACAGAGAGGGGTACGAGTTTTGGTTATGGCAATTTGGTAGTAGATATGCGTTCCATCCCCATGATGAAGGAGACTGGATACCCAGTAGTCTTTGATGCAACCCATAGTGTACAGCTACCTGGTGCTTTAGGGGGTAGATCGGGAGGACAGAGGGAGTTTGTAAAGTATCTTGTAAGGGCGGCGGTAGGTGTTGGTGCGAACGGTCTTTTTATGGAAACCCATATAGATCCTGACAATGCTCTAAGTGATGGACCGAATATGGTGCCTCTCTCTCAACTTGAGGAGATAATAAAGATGGCTTTAGACCTTTTTGAGGTGACGAGGAAATATGACTGATAGAGAGATAATAGAAGAGGGTAGGCGAGTTATAGGGGTAGAAGTTGAAGAGGTAAAAAGGCTGGTAGATAGGGTAGATGAAAATTTCGCCCGAGCTGTTAGAATTCTTGCAGAATGCAAGGGTAGGGTAGTTTTCACCGGAATGGGTAAATCTGGGATAATAGCTAAAAAGATAGCTTCCACAATGGCAAGTACAGGAACACCTGCTTTTTTCCTACATCCTGCAGAAGGCATACATGGTGACCTTGGAATGCTTACGAAGCATGATGTGGTAGTAGCTATTTCGAACAGTGGGAACACGAAAGAAGTTTTGGAGATAATACCTGTGGTGAAAAGGCTTGGACTGAAGCTAATATCACTTACTGGTAATCCAAACTCAGAACTGGCGAGAAAAAGTGATGTGGTGATAAACGTGGGTGTAGAAAGGGAAGCCTGTCCACTTGGCTTAGCTCCAACTTCATCCACCACTGCAACACTCGTTATGGGCGATGCCCTTGCAATGGCTTTACTTAAGGTGAAGGGTTTTAAGAGAGAAGATTTTGCCATGGTTCACCCCGGTGGGTCCCTGGGTAAGAGGCTATTACTGAAAGTTGAAGACCTGATGCATATAGATGATGAAATACCGAAGACGAGAGAAAATGCGAGTATGGAAGAGGTTGTTATAGAGATATCCTCAAAGAGGCTGGGTATAACAACAGTTGTTGACGACTACGACAAGCTATTAGGGGTTATAACAGATGGTGATCTTAGAAGACTTATAGAAAGACTGGGGAAAGCCCTCTTTGATGCAAAAGCGAAGGATGTAATGACAAGGAATCCAAAAACGATAAAGAAGGATGCTCTTGCCACTGAAGCTTTAAACATAATGGAAAAGTACTCAATTACATCTCTTGTAGTTGTAGATGATGAGAAAAAAGTAATAGGCGTGATTCATCTACATGACATACTAAAGGCAGGATTGGTGTGATAAAAGCAGCTAACTTGACAATCAATAAGACTTTCATTATCTATTAAATAGATCAGGAAAAGGCGGCGTAGCTCAGGTGGTAGAGCAGGCGTCTCATAAGCGCCGGGTCCGGGGTTCGAGTCCCTGCGCCGCCATAAAAATTGGTTTCGTTTGTGAAAATGAGATTGAGAATTAGATTACAACCACAGAATGATGAAGTAACCATCCCCATACATTACAACTCTTTTATCCAAGCTTTAATCTATAGACACCTTGATAGATGGCTCTCTGATGAGTTACACGATGTAGGCTTTAAAGACCCTCTGAGCAAAAGACATATAAAATTTTTCACTTTTTCTCGACTTCTCTCTAAGGAAAAAAAGGTGAAGGGTGGTTTCATAACCTTCAAAGGTGATATCCATCTGATACTTTCTTCTCCTAATGATGAATTTATACAGTCCTTTGCTTCGAACCTTCTGAAAAACAATGAGATTCGCATTTCTGATCGAACTTTTTATATTCAATCAATTGAGGTAGAACCTTTACCCGAGTATAGGGAAAAAGTCCTTATTCGCGTACTTTCACCGATAACCATTTATAGTACTCTCTTCACACCGGATGGTAGGAAGAAGACCTATTACTATAGCCCCTTTGAAGAAGACTTTTCTAGTTTAATTATTAAGAATTTAGAGAGGAAATTTAGAACATGGTATGGTAGTGATATTGAAGCGCATGGTTCGATAAGACCCTATCGTGTTAATTCGAAGAACCAAAGGATAGTCCTTTATGAAAATACGGTTATAAAGGGCTGGGATGGGATTTATGAGTTATGTCTTCCTAAGGAGCTCTTCAAAATGGCTTTTGAAGCAGGCCTTGGCGCAAAAAACTCCCTTGGATTTGGATGCATAGAGGTATGGAGGGGTGAAAGAGAAAATAAAAATGATACACATAATCTTTAACGATTACTGAAGAGGAACAAACTGAGGAGATATAATATGGGGGTAAAAAAATAGAATTGAGATTAATTGAGAGATCCTTGTTGGAAAGCCAAAGGACCAGAATTTCAGTTGAGTTTATTCTTGAACTCCTTGCAAATGGCTGGGATACAGAACAAATATTCAAAAATTATCCCCGGCCAACAAAAGAAGATATCCTTGCAATTGAGTATTCCTTAAAGATACTTTAAAGAAGAAAAGGTTTATGCTATATGAAATTTCTTGTTAAGGTGAGAATGTAGGGATTGATACTATTGACAAAAAGAAGAATTTCTGATAGAAAAGGCAAGGGGCAGAAAGTGTATCACAGAGATTGTGTAAGAAATCAGGGCATCTTGGAGAGAAAACCAGCCATAAAAGTCACCAGTAAATCCATCGAATTCATCCTTGAATTACTTGCAAATGGATGGGAAAGGAACAAGTTCTAAAAAGATTATCACAAATTGCAAGAGAAGATATTCGGACTGGTATTAGGTATTTACTCAAAGGGAGGGGTAAATGATACCAGGACTTTATGCATGGGCAAAATATGTAGCTAAGAAGGATAATATTCAAGTTGATGATAGCAAAATTAGAGAGGATTTTCATAAGGCAATAGAAATGGTAATAAGTGGGAGTTATAATATAAGGGATCTAGAGACTATTTATGAACCTATTGCTCATCTTTTTGAAAAGGATCCAAATAGTATTAAAGATAAATATGTCTTTAAAATAAAAGAGAAAAGCATAGAAAGAAACATAACTTCAGAAGAAATGAAATATGTAATGGTTCCAAAAAAGGGATCAACCGGTAAAACAATGCAATCTATAGGTGGTTCTATATTTGCAAGACATACACTTAAAAAAGCTACAAAAGAAGCAGATGTAAAATATAAAGAAGTAGGAAATAAACATGAAGTAACATTCCAAGATTCAAAAGATTCCTTATTAAAATTCTGGAGACAAAGACTTTTGGATACTTATTTTCAAAGTACAGAAAATTTAATTGGGCAACCAACTATTTGTCCTTTTTGTGGAACAACTCATAAATTTAAAAATTTAAGATTTAATCCACCAATAAATATTTTTGTTGAAGATGTTACCAATTACAATTCTTATCTTTCTAATGAACCTTCCCATTCTATCTGTCCATTTTGTAATATGCTTTTTTTAAGAACAGTAGTTGAAGAAAAAGGACCACATAAAATTCCTTTTCCACAAGCTAAAAATGCATATATTTACTTATTACCTTATGATAACAATGAAGATATTTACAAAATATTTGAAAAGGAAAAAGCAGAAGAATTTTTGAAAAATGAACTTCAAAATCAGGGTTGGAGATTTAAAGAACTTGATGCTTTAAATTATCTTTTATCTCTTCCATTATTTGTTTATAGAAATCTTCCTATCTCATTAGGAGGTAAAATCAAACCTTCAATTTATATTATTTTTGCAGATAAATCTAAACAGGCTGAAGAGATTTGTGAGAGTTTTATTGTTACAAGATTTGATTATCTTGGGATTGTTGGTAAACTAATCAATGAAAAAGGCGGGATAAAAGAAGTGTATAATTTCCAAAAAAGATTACTTACCTTTGTAGATAAATTTAAAAAAGAACAAAAAGTTAATGGCTATAAGCTAATTTTTAGGTTTATTGGAAAAATACTAAGTGAAGGCGAAATAGATTTTACTTTTTTACACTCAATTTTAAGAAGAGAAATTACTCATAGTGGAAAAGAAAAAATTTATCTTTCTGGATATAATTATCTAAATGCTTTTTTAGAGGCTAAAAAGGAGGTCCAAAATGTCTAAAATAATAATATCAACGGGTTTTGATGAAATTGTTGAAGCAGGAAGAAGATTTGGGAGCGAATGGGCAAAGTTAAGAGAAGAGTTAAAAAAGAAAGGACAGAAAAGAGATAAATGGTTTGACAATATGATTATCAAGCTTGATAGTCCAATTGCTGATGGATTTCACAAAATTTTAAGAAAAATGGTAAGAACTTTTTATGACTATCGGGAAGTAAAACTTAAATGGAATATTTCTACTGAAGTTTTAAGTTTATTAACAGATAAAAGCAGGGCCTACTGGAGGCACGCTTTTATGACAGGTGTATTTTTCGGATATTATGGATATTTTGAAAAAAACGAAGGAAAGGAGGAAAAAGATGAATAACAAGAATAACAAAAAACTAATTGACAGAATGCTAGAAGAAGCTCGCTGGGTTGAGGTTATTGATATCTTTAGAGTTGAATCAGCAAACATAAATGCTGGTGAAGGCGGACCTGCTGAAATTGATGTTAAAACTGTTCATCTTGAAGATGGAACAGTTGTCCCAAGGATTAGTCCACAAGCAATATTTAGAATGATAAGGGATTATTGGATTGAAATAGGTGAAAAGGTTGATGTTGCAAGAAAAGAACCTGGGAAAACAATACCATTGCCTGAATGTGATCCTGTAAAATATATTGATGATGACCTTTTTGGATACTTAATGGCAAGGAGAACCGATGAAACTGAAGAGGGAAATGGTGAAAAAAGTAGAAAATCTAAAGGTATATCAGAATCTCGTCCTGGTCCTATAAGAAGTATAGGTGCAATTGGTCTTTTTGAATATCCCGATGATACAGATTTTTTGACTTCCATAATAAGCACTACAGGAGCTGAGGAAGGTGGTTCAATGGTTACAAAAAGAATATACACTAATACCTTTATCCTCCCTATATGGTGTGATGTAAAAAGAATTGGTTGTGAAGCAATTCCTCAAAAAGATAAAAGTATCAAATTTGAACCCCTTAATGGTATAACACCTGAAGAAAGAAGAAGGAGGATTTTAAAATTCTTTGAGAGTTTATTTTATCTTGGTAAATCTATGCCTGGTGCTTCAAAAATGCCACTCTCTCCTAAGCTAATAATGGTTGGGCTGTTTAATAAACCAAACATAACTCTTTATGATGCTTTAGAAAATGATTTATCAGTGAGAATTAAAGAAGTTAGATTGCAAAAAGAACAAACAAGACCAGGAGAAGAAAAAATAGTTTCCATTGCATCTGGCAAGGTAATTTTCTCCATAGAACCGGAAGCATTTCTTGAGAAATGTAATCTTTACGAAGAAGATATAATAGAGATAAAAATAGGAATACTTGAAGCATTTTTTGATAAAAAGGCAGAAGAAATTGAACAGACAATAGAAAAAAAGATAGAGGAGAAAAAGATAAAGAAGACCATTAAAGATAAGGTTAAAATTGTGTCTCTTGAAAGCTTAAAATCTGAATTACTTTCTTAAAAAGGAGCTAATTAACAATGTGGGGTATTTCTTTCAGAATAAGATCTCCCTTTGGTCACTTTAGAAATCCATATACAACAACACTAAAACAGACCTATCCTTTCCCTCCAAAGCCCACCATAATAGGCATGGTTGGAGCAATGCTTGGATGGGATGAAAAAACTGTGATTGAGGAAACAGGAAATTTTAAAATCGCCATTCCCTTTTGGAAGAATAGAGGGAAAATTATAGAATTTACTTTCATATTTAGTGCAGGGAAAATAAAAGGAAAAAGTAGAACTCAAAAAAAATTCAGACCTGAAAGGTTTGAACTACTTCTTTATCCAGAATTTGAAATAATAGTTTTGAACCATGCCAAAGAAGTAATTGAAGAAATAGCACAGAGAATAAAAGAGAAAGATTTTTCTTTCCCTCTGTTTATGGGAAAGAATGAGTTTTTAATAACAGATATTTATATAATTAAAAAACTATTTGAAACAGAGATTTGCAAGATTAACGCTCCAACAGGAATTGTTTTTAAAGAGGGTAATGAAATTCCTGAATTTTCTTCACTTTCAGATAAGCCAAGACCTGCCGAAGTTTTTATAGGGGTACCTAAGTCGCTAAAACTTGTGGGTAAAAAAAGAGAACAAAAGGAAGTTTGTACTGCTTTAGTGCCAAAAGAAACTATTAAACTAAAAGAATCATTGGATGGAATAAAAATTAATGGGTGTGAATATACAATCATATAATAAAAAACTTCTGGCAAGACCTGAACAAAATTTAGAAGACCATTTAAAAGAAGTAAGCGAATATGGTATCTCTTACCTTAAGGAAAATCTTAAAGAAGAATTCACAGAAGAAAAAGAGAAGATATATAAAGCTGGTTTATTTTTTCACGATGTTGGGAAATCTGAAATTTCGATTCAAAATGCTTATTATAATAAGAAGAAGCCACCCATTTTTCATACCCATCTATCAGTAATATTTTTTTATTCTTGGTTAATAGATTTTTTAAAAAAAGATTTGTATGAGTTATTAAATGATAAGAAATTAAAAGTTATAAGTTTTTGTATTCTTTCCCACCATGGCCCGCCACATCGGAAACTTGAATACAACATTTTTTCACAGATTTTAAATAAAGATAAAAAAATCTCTATTGCTAAAGAAGTTTTTGGAATTCTTAAATCTTTTGATTTTTGTGTGACAGAAAAAACTTTTATTGATACTTATAATAAATTTATTAAAGGATATGGAGAGAATATTTATGAATTTCATTTTGCTACGGCTCTAACTCCAGATTTACGAAAATCATTTTCTATTTTTTATAATGCTCTTGTTAAAAGCGACTGGTATTCAGCGATGGGAATACCTCCAACTTTTCAAGTTAAATCTGCAACAAAAGTTTCTCTTCCTTCTGACTTTCTTGAACCAGAAAGAAGCGAAGTTCATAAGTATATACATGAAAGACAGGAATTTAAAGAAAATATTCTTTTAGAACTCCCAACAGGTTTTGGCAAAACTTTTTTAGGTTTAGGATATGCTTTAAAGACTAAAAGAAAAAGAATCATTTATACATTACCAGTCACTACAATAATTGAAGATGTTTATGAAAACTCCCTTAAAAAATACATTAACGAAAAATACTTGGAATGGTATACCTCAAGATATCTTGTTCTTAAGTCCTTAAAAAAGAAAGAAAAAAAGGAAGAATTAGAACAAACCGAATATTTAGAAGCAAAATATTTTGAAAAACCTATTATAATCACAACCTTAGACCAATTATTATTAGCTTTTTTAGGAGTTGATAGATATCCATTAAAAGAGGCTTCTATTTATGATTCGTGTATAATTTTGGATGAGCCCCAATTATATTCTCCTTTGATGCTTTTTTTGTTCTCAAAATTTTTTGAGTCCTATAGAGAAGATTTTAACATCATAATAATGACAGCAACTTTTCCTGATTTTTTAAAAAATAAAATTAAACAATTCTTTATTGAGCCATTTAAAATTTCTTCAGTAGAAAAAATTTTTGCTAAGTACAATAGGGTTAAATTTAATGTTTCTTATTTGGGATGCTCTATTCAGAGCAAAGAATTTCAAAAAATAATAAGTAAGTTAATTTCTGGAAACAAAAAAATTGCTTTTATTTTCAATACTGTTGAAAAAGCACAGAATTTTTATAGAAACCTTTCAAAGCATGTACCCAAGTATCTATTTCATGCTAGATACATATATAGAGATAGGGTAAATAAATTGAGTGAATTAAAAGAAAAACTTAGTAAAGCCCCAATCATAGTAGTTTCTACTCAAGCAATTGAAGCAGGAGTAAATATAAGTTTTGATTTAATGTTTCGTGAACTCGCACCTTTTGATTCGTTAATCCAATCCGCAGGAAGAGTTAATAGATTTAATGAACATCCAAATCCCTGTCCTATATATATTTTTGGGAACGAAGAAGATTTTCTTCCTTATAAAAGGAATCAATTAAAAATTACAAAGGAAATTCTTTTGAATTTGAAAATAAACTCAGAGTTAGATTTTTATATGGCCTTAAGAGAATATTGGAAAAGAATTGAGCAAGATTTGAAGTCAGATGAGGGAAAAGCAGAAAAATTATTCAACGCAGTTACAAAAATATCTCCGTTTTCTATTGACTTGGATGAAGGAAAGGTTAATCTCCGTGATACATACTTTAAAGTTTCTGTTATTCCTATTAAATTTTATGATGAAATAAAAAAATTGTTGGAGAAATATGCTTCTCTTTCCCGAGAAAATTATTGGGAAAAGAAAAAAATATTAGCAGAAATTGAATCATATATGGTTGAAGTTCCTTTTTGGAGTTTTAAAGATTTTTTGGATACAGAAGAGGGAATTCAATTCATAAATTTAAAATACGATTCAGACTTAGGACTTTTGGCGCAAGAGGAGAATTTTTCTTTTATTTAACATGCACTTCACTGGCACGCTTATATGGTATTATTACATATGTCCTCGGGAAGTTTGGCTTATAGCAAGGCAGATTACTCCTTGGCAGGAAAATCCTTTTATTGAAATAGGAAGATTAATTTCTGAAGAAGCTTATAAAAATGAAAGAAAAGAGATTCACGTTGAAAACATGATTATAGATCTAATTAAGAGTGAAGATGGCAATATAATAATTGGAGAAATTAAGAAAAGTTCAAAATTTGTAAAAAGTGCCAAGATGCAACTTGCTTACTACCTTTGGAGGCTTAAACTTTTAGGAATTAAAGCAATAGGGCATCTTCTTTTTCCTAAAGAAAAGAAAAAAATTATCGTAACTCTCACTGAAGAATTAGAAGAAGAACTACTTAAAGCTCAAAAAGAAATATTGGAAATCATTAAAATGGAAATACCACCACCTCCAAAGAGAGTTCAATATTGTTCAAAGTGTGGATATATGGAGCTTTGTTGGTCATGAGAAGAACAATCTATATCTTTTCTGATGGAGAAATTAAAAGAAAGGAAAACACACTTTATTTAGAAACAGAGAATGAGAAAAAATACATTCCAGTTGAAAATATAGCTGAAATAATTATCTTTGGAGAGTTAACATTAAACAAACGGTTCTTAGAATTTATCACTCAAAAAGAAATCATAATTCATTTCTTTAATAGATATGGCTACTACATAGGTTCCTATTATCCAAGGGAACACCTAAATTCAGGTTATA
>JAGDVO010000014.1:5905-15125 GCA_023269715.1 Thermosulfidibacter sp. | reverse complement strand
TATCGTGCCAATGTTAACGTGCGGCTTCTTCCTTTCAAATTTAGCCTTGCCCATAGCATCCCCCTCCTCTATTCTTTGGAAGATTTTCTACTACCTATTATCTGCTGTGCCAGGTTAGCAGGAACTTCCTCATAATGGTCAAACTGCATTACAAAACTACCTCTACCCTGTGTAAGGGATCTCAAGGTAGTAGCATAACCAAACATCTCAGCAAGCGGAACAAGAGCAGTTATAATCTTGACTCCCTTACCTTCTTCGATAGCCTGAATCCTGCCTCTTCTAGAATTAAGATCACCTATTACTTCTCCCATATACTCTTCTGGCGTTACAACTTCCACCTTCATTATCGGCTCAAGTAAAACGGGATCAGCTTTCTTAACAGCTTCCTTTATAGCCATAGAACCTGCAATCTTAAAGGCAAGGTCTGAAGAGTCAACTTCATGGTAAGAACCATCAACAAGCTTAACCTTAATATCAACAACAGGATAGCCTGCAAGAACTCCATTCTCAAGAGCTTCTCTTATTCCCTTTTCTACACTTGGTATATATTCCTTCGGTATAACTCCACCTACAATATGGTCCTCAAAAACAAAACCTTTTCCTCTTTCGAGAGGTTCTATTTCTATTATAACGTGACCGTACTGACCGCGGCCACCTGTCTGCCTTATGTATTTACCCTCAGCCTTTGAAGGTCTTCTAATAGTTTCCTTATAGGCAACCTGCGGCTTACCTACATTTGCCTCAACTTTGTACTCGCGCTTCAACCTATCTACAATTATTTCAAGATGCAACTCTCCCATACCACTTATTATAGTTTCTCCTGTTTCTTCATTGTAGCTGACTCTAAAGGAAGGATCCTCCTTTGCTAGCTTTGAAAGAGCACTACCAAGCTTATCCTGGTCGGCCTTTGTCTTTGGTTCGATAGCAACCGAAATTACAGGCTCGGGAAATTCCAAGGATTCAAGAACTATCGGCTTATTGGGATCACATATCGTATCCCCTGTGTATATATCCTTCATACCCACACAGGCAGCTATATCACCAGCCCTAACCTCACTAATCTCCTCCCTCTTATTGGCATGCATTCTCAATAGCCTTCCTATACGCTCTCTGTTACCCGTTCTCACGTTTAGAACACTATCACCAGTTTTCATCATCCCAGAATAAACTCTGAAATAGACAAGTTGTCCTACAAATGGATCCATCATTATCTTGAAGGCAAGAGCACAGAAAGGTTCATCTTCGCTTGGTCTTCTTGTTTCCTTCTCACCAGTATAGGGGTTAACTCCTTCCACAGGGGGCAAATCCTCAGGTGAAGGCAAATAGTCAACTATAGCATCAAGTAACGGCTGTACACCTTTATTTTTAAAGGCACTACCACAAAGAGCCGGGAATATTTTCATCTCTATAGTGCCCTTTCTTATAGCCCTCTTGATCTCTTCATTGGTTATATCACCACCTTCGAGGTACTTTTCCATTAATCCCTCGTCTACTTCAGCCAAAGTCTCAATCATCTTTTCACGCCATTCGTAAGCCAGATCTTCAAGTTCCTTGGGTACCTCCTCATAGTGGTACTTAGCTCCTAACGTTTCCTCCTCCCAAACTATAGCTTTCATTTCAATAAGATCAACTACTCCAACGAAATTATGTTCAGAACCAATGGGAATTTGTAAAACACAGGGAGTAGCATTTAACTTTTCTTCAACGCTTTTTATAGCAGCGAAGAAATCGGCACCAACTCTATCCATCTTGTTGACAAAGATTACCCTAGGGACTTTGTATTTTGTAGCCTGTCTCCAAACAGTTTCCGTTTGAGGCTGAACTCCAGCAACACCACAAAGGACAACTACACCACCATCCAAGACCCTTAGGGACCTTTCAACTTCTATCGTAAAATCAACGTGACCAGGTGTATCTATTATATTTATCCTGTGATCTCTCCAAAAACAGGTGGTACACGCAGCAGTTATAGTTATTCCTCTTTCTTTTTCTTGCTCCATCCAGTCCATAGTAGCGGTACCTTCATGGACCTCTCCTACTTTATAAATCCTACCGGTATAGTAGAGTATTCTTTCCGTAACGGTTGTTTTTCCAGCATCTATATGAGCCATTATTCCTATGTTTCTTATTTTGTCTATAGGGTATCTTTTTTCTGACATAATCCTGTAACCCCCTTACCACCTATAATGAGCAAAAGCCCTGTTAGCTTCGGCCATCCTGTGGGTATCTTCTTTCTTCTTAATAGCTCCACCCTGATTATTAGAAGCATCTATAAGTTCATTCGCTAGTCTCTCTATCATGGTCCTTTCCCTTCTTTCCCTTGCAGCATTTATCAACCAACGAATAGCTAACGTTATCTGCCTATGGGGATCAACTTCCATAGGGATTTGGTATGTAGCACCACCTATCCTTCTAGGTCTAACTTCAAGTATAGGCTTTACATTCTCTATGGCTTTGTTGAATATTTCTATACCTGGTTTTCCCGTTTTCTTCTCTATAAGATCCAAGGCACTATAAAATATCCATTCCGCAATACTCTTATTACCACCTATCATCATGCAGTTTATAAATTTCGCCACTATCTTACTTCCATACTTATAATCAGGCTTTACATCCCTCTTTGGTACAGGACCTTTCCTTGGCATCTCTATCACCTCTTGGGTTTCTTTGTACCATATTTAGATCTAGACTGCCTTCTACCTTCCACACCAGCACAGTCAAGGGTCCCTCTTATTATATGATACCTAACACCGGGTAAATCCTTTACTCTCCCACCTCTCACTAGTACCACAGAGTGTTCCTGCAAATTATGCCCTATACCAGGAATATAGGCAGTAACCTCTATACCATTCGTAAGCCTAACCCTGGCAACCTTTCTCAAAGCGGAATTTGGTTTCTTAGGGGTCATAGTGTAAACCCTAGTACAAACACCCCTCCTCTGAGGGCAACCCTGTAAAGCCGGTGCACTACTTCTCCTCTTTTTCTTTTCCCTGCCATACTTAACCAACTGGTTTATCGTTGGCATTACCTCACCCCCTTAGAAAACAGCTTTCTGATATAACATCCAACTTTTCAATTGTCAATGCTTTCCTTTTTCTTTTCTCCGCCACCAGTATCGACGTTAACCCTTATCTCTGTATCTCTGTAACATCTAACACCCGTTCCAGCAGGTATAAGCCTACCTACTATCACGTTTTCCTTCAATCCCTTTAATTTATCGACCTTACCCTTTACAACAGCATCCGCGAGAACCCTTGTAGTTTCCTGGAAACTCGCAGCAGAAATCCAAGAGTCACTTTGAACTGCAATTTTAGCTATTCCAACAAGTATAGGCTTAGCAACAGCTGGCTTTCCTCCTTCTTCCTCGACCCTCCTATTTTCTTCCTCAAATTCAAACTTATCTACCTCATCCCCTGGTAGGAACTTGGTATCTCCAGGATCCTCTATTCTGACCCTCTTGAACATCTGTCTTATTATAACCTCTATATGCTTATCATGTATCTCTACACCCTGAGATCTGTATATCTTTTGTATCTCGTCCAACAGGAAGATCTGGGTCTTTTTAACTCCGAAAGTTTCAAGATAGTCGTGTGGATCTACATCACCATCAACAAGCTTATCACCAGCTCTGACATAATCTCCAGTCTTAACAAGTATGTGCTGTGTTGTAGGTATATAGTATTCTTTCGTCTCGCCTTCTCCCTTTATAATAACCCTTCTTCTACCTCTCATTATCTGACCAAGCTCTACAAATCCATCTATTTCAGCTATAATAGCTTTATCCTTCGGTTTTCTAGCCTCAAACAACTGTACAACCTTTGGTAGACCACCTGTAATATCCTTAGTCTTTGCCATTTCCCTTGGAGTCTTTGCTAGTATATCACCAGCATAAATGATATCTCCCTCTTTAATCTGTATGTAGGCACCAACAGGCAGAGGATATCTACCTATAGTAATAACGTCCGTATCCTCTTCTGTTGGCACCCAGTAAGCCAAGATAGTATCTTTCTCCACATACTGCTTTTCGCCAACTCTTAACCAGGCACCCTTTGGAATACTGTATACTTCCTCTCTATCTTCTCCTTTTACAACTATCCTTGCGTTATCATTGACAACAAACACTTTTTCATTTCTGACAGCTGTTTCCACATTATCAAAGTGTACAACACCACCTATGTTCGACCTTCTATAGGCAGCCTTAATAGATATCCTAGGTTGTAACTTTTCTCCTCTTACACCCTTGGGCTCAACAACTATCTTCCTTATGAGACCAGTTATCTCATCCCTCTCTTCCTTTATGGTCACACCTTCTATGAGATCACCAAACTTTACTTTTCCATCGTGCTCAGAAATTATGGACTCCGTGTAAGGATCCCAAACAACGAGTATATCTCCAGGCCTAACTCCTTGTCCATCCTCAACTTTAACGATAGCACCATGTTTGACAGGATAGGATTCCTTTTCTTTACCCCTCTCATCAACTACCTTTATCTCACCACTTCTATTTACAACTACCCTTTCTCCATGCCTGTTATATATGTATTGAATATTCTCATACTTCACAAAACCTTGCGTCTTAGCTTCATATTGAGAAACCTCACTAACGGTAGCTGCACCACCTATATGGAAAGTCCTCATAGTAAGCTGTGTACCCGGTTCACCTATAGACTGAGCAGCTATAACACCAACAGCTTCGCCTATATCGACAATTTTCCTCCTTGATAAATCCCAACCATAACATTTGGCGCAGATTCCATCCCTCGAGTTGCACGCAAGAACACTCCTCACGAGGACACTCTTGATACCAGCTTCCTCTATCCTCTTCGCCTTTTCTTCATCTATAACTTCCCCAGCCCTTACTATATACTCTTCCGTATCCGAGAAGGGATCTTTTATATCCTCCAGCGAAATTCTACCCACTATCCTATCGGAAATCCTCTCAAGGGTCTTACCAGCCTCTATCAGTGGCTCTAATCTTATACCATCAACAGTTCCGCAATCCTCCTCAACAACAATTTCATGATGAGCCACATCTACAAGTTTCCTAGTTAGATATCCCGCATTTGCAGTCTTAAGAGCGGTATCGGCAAGCCCTTTTCTCGCTCCATGCGTAGAAACGAAATATTCGAGCATCGAAAGCCCTTCCCTGAAGTTACTTAGAACAGGCGTCTCTATGATCTCGCCTGAAGGTTTGGCCATCAATCCCCTCATACCGGCTAACTGTTTTATCTGAGATACACCGCCCCTTGCCGCTGAGATTGCCATTGTATAGATAGAATTAAAATCCTTAGGCGTACCGTCCTCTTCAAAACCGTTTACTTCCATGATCTTTTCATCTTTCTTCTTCAACATCTCCATCAGCTTATTGGTAACCGTATCGGTAATCTCACTCCATATTCCAACCACTCTATTATATCTTTCACCACCTGTTATAAGACCTGCTCTGAACTCTTCTTCTGTTTTAGAAGCCAATTCATGACCAGCTTTTATTATATCCCACTTTTCCGATGGTATCTCCATGTCGTCAACGGAAATGGAAATTCCAGATTTTGTAGCAAGCTCAAAACCGAAATCCTTTATCTTATCGAGGAATTCTACCGCAACAGTATTACCTTCTCTCTTTACAACTTCAAAAACAAGATCCTGTAGGAACCCTTTTGTATAGATCCTATTTACCTCTTCAAAACTTATACAACTAGGAACAACATTCAGATAGAACAAGACCCTACCTACAGTGGTATCATAAATTTTACCATTGATCCTACACTTTATCTTGGCCTGTAAATGTACCACACCTCTATCGTAAGCCATCTGGACCTCTTCAGGTGAGGAAAATATCTTCCCCTCCCCTTTCGCTTTTGCCCTTGGTTTGCTCATATAGTAGAGACCAAGGACCATATCCTGTGTAGGATACATAAGCGGCTTTCCATGAGCAGGAGATAGAATATTGTGATTAGCCATTATCTGTGTGTAACATTCCGCTTGCGCTTCAAGTGAAATGGGAACATGTACAGCCATCTGATCGCCATCAAAGTCTGCATTATATGGAACACACACAAGAGGATGTATTTTTATCGCCTTCTCTTCCACCAGTATAGGCTCAAAGGCCTGTATAGAAGGTCTATGTAATGTGGGAGCTCTATTCAACATAACAGGATGTTCTTTTACAACCTCCTCGAGAGCATCCCAAACTTCTGGAACCATCTGTTCAACCAGTTTCCTTGCTCTCTTTGGAGTAGCTGCGATTTGTTTTTCATGAATAAGCTTGTGGTATATGAAAGGCTTGAAAAGCTCAAGAGCCATAATCTTAGGCAAACCACATTGGTTAAGCTTTAGCTCAGGACCCACAACTATAACGGATCTACCAGAGTAATCTACTCTCTTGCCAAGCAGGTTTTGACGGAATCTACCCTGTTTTCCCCTTAGGATATCGGTAAGGGATTTAAGCGGCCTATTGTTGGATCCCTTTATAGGTCTAGCCATCCTACCATTATCTATAAGGGCGTCTACAGCTTCTTGAAGCATTCTCTTTTCGTTTCTTATTATGATTTCCGGTGCCTTCAGTTCCAGAAGTCTCTTCAACCTGTTGTTTCTGTTGATAACTCTTCTATAGAGATCGTTAAGATCACTCGTCGCGAACCTACCTCCATCTAACTGCACTAGCGGTCTCAAATCGGGTGGAAGAACAGGTAGTACTTCTAGAATCATCCATTCCGGCCTATTGCCAGATTCCCTGAAAGCTTCTACCAATCTCAACCTTTTCATAATATCCTTTTGGACCTGACTACTAGTAGTCCTCTTAAGCTCAAGTTTCAGTTCTTCGGCAAGTTCATCCAGATCTAACTTCTTCAAAAGATCCCTTATAGCTTCCGCACCCATTCTAGCATCAAAACTATCACCAAACTGCTCCCTTAGAACCTTGTATCTCGCTTCTGAAAGTAATTCCTTCTCCTTAAGGGGAGTATCACCGGGATCAACAACAATGTAAGATTCGTAGTATATAACCCTTTCCAAGTCTTTTACGGAAAGCCCTAGAAGGGTACCTATCTTGCTTGGTAGAACTTTAACATACCATATATGAGCCACAGGAGCAGCGAGTTCTATATGACCCATTCTCTCTCTTCTTACCTTGCTCGTCGTAACCTCAACTCCACATTTATCACATACAACTCCCCTATGTTTTATCTTCTTGTACTTACCACAAAGACACTCATAATCCCTTATAGGACCAAATATCTTCGCACAGAAAAGCCCGTCCTTCTCGGGTTTGAAGGTCCTATAGTTTATGGTCTCCGCCTTCTTCACCTCTCCATAGGACCACTCCCTTATCTTTTCGGGAGAGGCAAGCTTTATCCTAACACCCACTATATCGTTTGGATCTTCAGGCCAATTATCGACCCAAAAAATATCCTCCCACACCTCTAACCTCCAAAAATCAAAATATTAGTACTTTTTCTTTCCTGTAATTAACTCCACATCTATTCCAAGAGCCTGTAACTCCTTAACAAGAACTCTAAATGATTCAGGTATACATGGTTTTAATATAGGATGACCTTTTATAATTTCTTTGAACACGTTTTTCCTACCAACTATATCGTCAGACTTAACAGTCAACATTTCCTGTAGTGTATACGCAGCACCATGTGCCTCGAGAGCCCAAACCTCCATCTCACCAAATCTCTGCCCACCAAAGTGAGATTTTCCGCCAAGAGGCTGTTGAGTGATAAGAGAGTACGGACCCGTAGCTCTCGCGTGTATCTTATCATCGACAAGATGGTGTAACTTGAGCATATACATATAGCCCACTGTAACCTTTTGATCAAAGGGTTCTCCAGTCCTACCGTCGTAAAGCTTGACCTTACCTGTCTTTGGTAAACCAGCCTTTTCAAGAAGAGCTTTTACATCCTCTTCGCTAGCACCATCAAAGACAGGTGAAGCCATAGGGATACCACGTTTTGCTAATCTTTTAGAAATATCTATGACATCATCATCACTCAACATATCTATCCAGCTATCGTTTGGTTTATAGATCTCTTTCAAATACTCCCTTAAGTGCTTTGCTGCTTCCTCTCTATACTTTTCTACAATCTCACCAAGTTTTTTACCGAGCTCTTTAGCTGCCCATCCAAGATGGGTTTCAAATATCTGTCCCACATTCATACGAGATGGAACACCAAGGGGGTTCAAAACCATATCCACAGGTGTACCATCCTCAAGGTATGGCATATCCTCTATTGGAAGGATTTTAGACACAACACCTTTGTTTCCGTGCCTACCTGCCATCTTATCTCCAACCTGCAACTTCCTCTTCGTAGCTACGTAAACCTTCACCCTCTTCACGACATTACTTGGCAGTTCATCAGGCTTACTCAGTGTATCTATCAGTTCATCCCTTATTATCCTTAGTCTTTCCATCTCTTTATTCGTTCTCTTTATAATCTCTTCCCATCTCATCCTCTCTACCTTGGAAAGTCTGACCTTAACAACTCTTACAAGGAAGGCGGGAAGTTTTTTCAAGTACTCGTCCTTTATTATCTCACCTTCAGGAACAATCACATCACCGGTAGAAGGATCAACTATATCTTCAAGTACCTTCTTACCAACTATCAAAGGTTTCAGGGCTTCTACTTCTATTTCCCAGAGAACGTCCATTTGTCTTTTGAAGTCTTCCTCTATCCTCTTTCTTTCAGCCTCATAATAGGCTTCTTTCATAGGATCGCCTTCTTTGGACCTACCAGCAAAAACTTCCACGCCTATAACAAAACCTTCCACTCCAGGCGGAACCCTTAAGGATGTATCCTTGACATCCTTCGCCTTTTCTCCAAATATAACCCTCATGAGTTTCTCTTCGGGTGATAGCTGTGTTTCACTCTTAGGAGTCACCTTACCTACAAGAATATCACCTGGCTTAACTTTAGTTCCTATTCTTACTATTCCAAACTCATCTAGATCCTTCAGCGCCTCCACACTTACATTCGGGATATCCCTCGTTATCTCTTCGGGACCGAGTTTTGTTTCTCTAGCTTCTACCTCAAACTCTTCGATATGTATGGAAGTGTAGACATCATCCCTTACCAATCTTTCCGAAACTAGTATTGCATCCTCAAAGTTGTAACCACGCCACGGCATAAAGGCAACTAGGATATTTTTACCAAGAGCCAATTCACCATTCTTAGTTGCATATCCATCGGCAAGAGGCATGCCCTTTTTTACAATATCA
>JAGDVO010000014.1:0-5895 GCA_023269715.1 Thermosulfidibacter sp. | reverse complement strand
GCTATTACCTGTCCCTTTTCCACCCTCTGACCTTTTTCAACTATCGGTCTCTGGTTGTAGCAGGAATTTTGGTTGGATCTCCAGAACTTCCTTAAATAGTAAGTATCTATACCACCACCCTCCTCTTCATTAACAGCAATGATTATCCTGGTTGCATCAACACTCTTTACAATTCCACCCCTCTTTGCCACAACAACGGCACCCGAATCTATAGCCACCTTCTTTTCCATTCCCGTACCGATAAGCGGAGCCTCGGGTTTTATAAGAGGAACCGCCTGTCTCTGCATGTTACAACCCATTAAAGCTCTGTTTGCATCGTCATGCTCAAGGAAGGGTATAAGCGAAGCAGAAACACTCACTATCTGTTTAGGAGAAACATCCATCAACTGCACTTCACTAGGATGGACCCATGTAAATTCTTCATTCTTCCTAGCAGGTACAAGCTCCCCTAAGAGTCTTCCCTCACTATCAACAGGAGCTGTAGCCTGTGCTATAACGTACCTACTCTCCTCAAGTGCTGAAAGGTAAACTATTTCATCTGTAACCTTTCCATCTCTTACAACACGATAGGGAGTTTCTATAAAACCGTATTTGTTTACTCTAGCATAAACAGTCAAAGATGTGATAAGACCAACATTCTGTCCTTCAGGAGTCTCAATCGGACATATCCTACCATAGTGTGAAGGATGAACGTCTCTTACCTCAAAACCAGCCCTCTCTCTAGTAAGACCGCCTGGACCAAGGGCAGAAAGACGTCTCTTGTGAGTAACTTCGGAAAGCGGATTGGTCTGATCCATAAACTGGGAAAGCTGACCAGTTGTGAAGAAGCTTTTAACTATACCCATAAAGGGCTTTGCACTCAGTAACTCATAAGGCTTCATGGCTTCTACATCTTCAATGCTCATCTTTTCCTTTATAGCCCTCTGCAGTTTCAACATACTTACCATAAGTTGATTTTCTAAGAGTTCTCCTATAGCCCTAACCCTTCTATTACCGAGATGATCTATATCATCAGGTTTCTCATCACCAACTTTCAACTTCATCATATGTTTCACGACAGCTATTATATCCTCTTTTCTTAAAGTCCTTGTAGAAAGGGGAACCTCATCATCACTAAAACCAAATTTTCTATTTATTCTAAGTCTGCCAACTTCCGAAAGATCAAATCTATCTGGATCAAAAAACATCCTATTAAAGAATTCTTCTGCAATCTCTGGTGTTATAGGTTCTCCTGGCCTCATTTTCTTGTAAATTTCTCTAAGAGCATCTTCTTTAGTCTTTATCTTATCCTCGAGTACCAGGGAATCCCTCACCGAAGTATCAACCTTGTCACTTTCAACGATAAGAATCTCGAACTCCTTTACTCTTCTTCTTATTTCTTCAAGTTTTTCTGCAGTTATAACATCGTTACACTCAGCGATAACCTCTCCAGTTAGAGGATCTATAATATCCGCCGCAAGAGGTTTACCCCATATATCATCTTCCTGAATCATTATCCTTCTAACGTTATTAACAACAAGCCTCCTATAGACGGACTCGGTGATAGTTCTACCCTTTCTTACTACAACCTCACCAGTATCATAATCTATAATATCAGCCTTTACTTTTTGTCCAATAAGTTTCTCTGTAACATCTTTTACAAAGATTTTTCCATCATCCAAAACATATATCTTTTCACTTTCATAGAAAGTCCTTAAAATCTCCTCCTGAGTCATCCCAAGAGCTAGCAGGAATACTGCAATTGGGAATCTCCTCCTTTTATCGATCCTGACACACATGTTTCCTTTTGAATCATACTCGAAGTCTAACCAAGAACCTCTATAAGGTATTATTCTACCTATTATTTGAATTATTTGAGGTTTTGTTCCACTCGTCGCTTTTTGAACCTCAAAAACTACACCAGGAGATCTATGTAACTGACTTACAACTACCCTTTCCACACCATTTATGATGAAAGTATAGTTTTCAGTCATAAGCGGTATTTCACCGAGGTAGACTTTTTGTTCTTTTATGTCTCTTATGGTTCTTTGTCCGGTCTCTTCATCTATGTCAAAAGTTATCAACCTCAACAATACCCTCAAAGGAGCTCCATATGTTAGACCCTTCTTCTTACAATCTATGGGCGAATATTTTGGCATAAAGAAAACCTGCTCACCACATTTATCACAAACCACACCAGGACCACCAAGTCCCTTGTACTCTCCATCCTTACAATACCACTTACCCACCTCATAACCTAGATACTCAAGTCTTGCAGATCGACTATAATCCTCTATTGGAAACACACTCCTAAAGACAGCTTCTAATCCCTTATTTTCCCTTTTATGCGGAGGAGTATTGAACTGCAAAAAGTCTTCATAAGACTTAGCCTGTAGTTCTAGAAGGAAAGGTGATTCAATGATCTCTTTTATTCTAGAAAAACTCTTCCTTTTAATTTCCACCATGGGGCCTCACCTCTTGAGAAGATTTAAAAGAAAAAGAGGGGCATACCTCATCACCCCTCTTCTTAGAAAAACATCGATAATACTCTTCAACATAGCCTGTTACTTAATTTCAACCTTCGCACCAACTTCTTCCAATTTCTTCTTGATAGATTCAGCCTCTTCTTTAGATATTCCTTCTTTTACGGGTTTAGGAGCACCTTCAACCAGATCTTTTGCCTCCTTTAAACCAAGTCCTGTTATTTCACGTACCACCTTTATCACCTGTATTTTCTGGGCACCTACATCAGCCAAAATGACATCGAACTTTGTCTTTTCCTCTTTAGGTTCAGCTTCTGCTGGAGCTGCTGCAACAGGAGCAGCTGCAACAGCAACAGGAACGCTGGCAGTAACTCCAAATCTTTCCTCCAGTTCTTTAACAAACTCTGCCAATTCAATAACAGTCATATTTTCAATAAATTTTATAACATCTTCCTTCGTTATTTCTGCCATTTTCCCACCTCCGTCATTATTTTTATCCTTCCTGCTTCCTATCCTTTATGGCATTCAAAACATAGATCAACTGCTTTATGTTACCAGCTAAAACTCCTACAAAACCGTAAAGTGGCGCTTTCATAGTAGCCAAAAGCTTTGCTAGTAACACCTCTCTTGGAGGCAGCTTGGATAGTACCTCAACATCCTTAGGAGTTAGAGCTTTTCCGTTGACACACCCCCCCTTGATCTGAAACTTAGGATAATCTTTGGTAGCTTTAGTTATAACCTTAGCGATCTCAACAGGATCTCCGTAGGAATAAATCACCGCTGTAGGACCGACAAAGAGGTCCTCAACAACCCTTAAATCACATTCCTCAGCAGCAATCCTCGCCAGGGTATTCTTAACCACTTGCAACTTAGCATTCTTCGACTTCAGTAACTTCCTCAGATTCGTTACATCCTCTGCAGTCATACCAATAACATTAACTATGAACTGGGCGTTCGAACTATTTACGGCACTTATTATTTCGCTTACCTTCCTCTTCTTTTCCTCTAGGTTTCTCGTTTTGGCTCCCTTAGGTATCAATACCTATCACCCCCTTTCCTTCCTTCTAAGGGGTCCTATATCTCCTCAACCAGTCTCGGTAGGCAGGGCGCGCCCTATTAAACCCATTACAACTGGGTACCCACTTTCTTGGACCAGTTACTTTCTAACCTCCTCGAGAACCTGGTTGGGATCTACCTTGACCCCCGGCCCCATGGTAGAAGATACAGCAACTCCCCTCATATACTGTCCTTTACTTGTAGCAGGCTTTGCTCTTAAAAGAGCATCTATAACAGCCTTAGCATTCTCATACAACTGTTCAACAGTAAAGGACTGCTTCCCTATGGGTACATGTATATTACCAGCCTTATCTACTCTGAATTCTATCATACCACGCTTAAGATCTTTTACCGCCTTGGCAACATCCATAGTAACAGTTCCAGCCTTTGGATTGGGCATTAAACCCTTCGGACCGAGTATCTTGCCTAGCCTACCAACAATCCCCATCATATCAGGCGTAGCAACGGCTTTATCAAAATCAAACCATCCTTCTTTCTGGATCTTTTCTACCAAGTCCTCGGCACCCACATAGTCCGCACCAGCTTCAAGTGCCTCTTTCGCTTTATCACCCTTTGCAAACACAAGGACCCTTACGGGCTTACCTGTACCATGGGGTAATACAACAGAACCTCTAACCATCTGATCCGCATGCCTAGGATCAACACCCAGCTTAACCGCAAGTTCAACTGTTTCATCAAAATTTCTTTTCATTAGTTCACACATTTTTTTAACCAATTCTAAAGCCTCTTTCAGTGTGTATTTCTTATTCGGATCCACAAGTTTCTTTGCCTCTAAGTACTTCTTTCCTCTTCTCGGCATAAAGAGCCTCCCACTTTTATTGTGGTATGTATACTTTAATCCTCAACTATTTCTACACCCATACTTCTCGCACTACCTTCAATTATCCTCATAGCCTTCTCTATATCATCCGTATTAAGATCAGGTAGTTTTTCCTCGGCTATTTTCCTCAGCTGACTCTTCGTTATTCTACCCACTTTCTCCCTCAGCGGGTCATGTGCACCCTTTGCTATTCCTGCTGCCATCTTTATTAGAACAGAGGCAGGTGGCTTTTTAACTATGAAGTCAAAAGATTTATCCTCATAAACTGTTATTATTACAGGAACTATCACACCCTGCATATCCTTAGTTCTCTCATTGAAGGCCTTACAAAAGGCCATTATATTAACCCCATGCTGACCCAAAGCAGGACCAACTGGAGGTGAAGGATTAGCCTGGCCCGCCGGAATCTGAAGCTTAATTTTAGCTACAACCTTTTTAGCCATAGTATCCTCCTACTACAACTTTTCAACCTGGTAGTAATCCAATTCCACAGGAGTGGACCTTCCAAATATACTAACAAGAACTTTCAATTTTTGTTTATCAGGGTAAACTTCATCCACGATGCCATTAAAACCTTCAAAAGGTCCTTCGATGATCTTCACATAATCACCCTTCATAAACTCACCGCCACTGGCAGGAACCTGCTGAACCCTCTCAAGTATCTTATCGACCTCATCTTCATTTATAGGTACAGGTTTACTACCACCAACAAAACCTGTGACAAAGGGCGTCCTTCTAACCAAATGCCAAGTTTTATCATTCAAAACCATCTTTACGAGAATATAACCAGGAAACAACTTCTTTTTAACCTGTTTTTTTTGACCCTTCTTAAGCTCAACAACCTCTCTTGTGGGTATCACTATCTCCTCTATAAAACTATCGAGACCTACACTTCTTGCCCGTTCTAATATGCTTTTCTTAACCCTCTCCTCACAACCGGTCATCGTGTGGACTATGTACCAATTTGAAGCTTTCTCCTCACCCACCTTCAACCCCATAAAACAAATTGAACTAAAGAGCAAGAATGATACTTATAAGCTTTGAGAACAAAAAGTCAAGTACCCCCAGATAAATTGAAACGAATATAGAAAAGGAAATCACTCCGATAGTGGCTACTATAACCTCTTTTCTAGTAGGAAAAGATATTCTTTTCAGTTCATCCTTCGTGGATTTAAAAAATTCGATTAGGCCCTTTATTTTATCCATTCTCCTATCTCCATTAAATCAAAAAGCAGGCCAGGGAGGACTCGAACCCCCAACCACGGGATTTGGAGTCCCGCGCTCTACCAATTGAGCTACTGGCCTACTGTTTCATTTCACCTCACGATGAACAGTATGTTTATTACACCACTTACAATATTTTTTCAATTCGAGCCTTTCAGGGTGCTTCTGTTTATTCTTTGTAGTTGTATAGTTTCTCCTTTTACACTCGGTACATGCTAGAGTTATAGTTTCCCTTGCCATAGTCTTCCCCTAAATAATCAATCCTCTATAACTTCTGTTACTACACCTGCACCTACAGTCTTACCACCTTCC
>JAGDVO010000004.1 GCA_023269715.1 Thermosulfidibacter sp. | reverse complement strand
TATCGTGCCAATGTTAACGTGCGGCTTCTTCCTTTCAAATTTAGCCTTGCCCATATTTCCCCCCTCTTAAAATTTAATAGGATAAGCAAGCCCACGGGCGGGATTGAACCGCCGACCTCACCCTTACCAAGGGTGTGCTCTACCTACTGAGCTACGTGGGCATCAGTTCCATATAAAGCGGGCGACGGGATTCGAACCCGCGACCACCGGCTTGGAAGGCCAGTGCTCTACCACTGAGCTACGCCCGCAAAATCACAAAACCAATGGAGGGGGGTGGATTCGAACCACCGAAGGCTACCGCCAGCGGATTTACAGTCCGCCCCCTTTGGCCGCTTGGGTACCCCTCCATTTCATCCTCTAACAAGCTGGCGGAGGGATTCGAACCCCCGACCTGCTGATTACAAGTCAGCTGCTCTACCAGCTGAGCTACGCCAGCTTATACAAACCAATTGCAAATTTATAAATTATTATCACAAAAATAAATTGTCAAGAAGGTTTCAAAATTCTTTTCAATAATACCGTCGCAAAACTTCCACTCGGCAACTTAAATTTAAGCTTCAACTTTCTTTTACCTGGATACAGTTCATCTTTTTCAATACTATAAACCATATCTTGCGGGAAAACAACAAGTCTCCTTCTATAGGACCTGAAAAGCCAACCAGTTAATGGTAGTTTAAATGAAGATAGATTCCCAATTCCCTCCTCTGTAAGAACCTCTGTTACAACATCGGCATAAATATCGTCTAGTTTCATTTTTGGACTTATCGCAGGCACCTCAAAATCTACCAAAAACTCTTTCTTATATAAAGTCCTATAAAACAAGAGGTTTCCATATAGATAGGGAACAACTATCAAATCTTCCTTGCTATCGGAATAAAACTTCTCTATAATTTTAACAGCTACCCTGTTCCAAATGTACGACTGATAAGCACTTATAAGAATAGATTTTACCCTCTCGTCTACCAAGCTAAGGGCTTTTTTAAACGTATTTTTAGAAGGAGTTCTTCCAGCTAAAAACTCAACTATTTTTCTATAGACCCCGCTATTCTGGATAAGGCTTTCATCCCACTTACCCCATTTTTCTTTAACTAACCTTTTCCATCTCTTTACCTTCTTATCGTCATACCTTGAATATTCTGCTATATAAAGTTTCAACGCTTTTTCATAGTTTCTCTTTATAATCTCAGCAACAACAAAACCCTTGCCATGCCTTGCACTACCGAACCTCTGTTCATCATAGTAATTGACAAAGCCCCACTTGATTACCTCTGAAATCCTTCTCTCTACAATGTCATCCGGCAGTGAAACATCCCTAACGGTTATCTCAAAATAATTAGCAATAAGGTTATCCCTAGAAAGAGGCATATCAACATAACCAACCTTCTCAACCTCATAGTTCACAGCCTTTATAGGTTTAAATTTTTCATTTGGTAGAGTTATATACTGAAAAGACAGGGAATATCTATCTTTCATTCCGCAATAGGAAATACCATCAAGGGAAACTCCCAACCTCTTCGAAATATCTCTTAAGACATCAAGTGTATTAGTGTTCCTTTTTTTGATAACCGCTAAGACATACTTACCGTCCTTTTGCGGTACCAAATCTAGTATTTCTTTTACTACAAAATCCTCAGCTCTTACTTTTACCTTCACTACTTTCCTTTAATACTTTTTCAAAGGCTTTAGCAAGTTCCATTTTAAAACCAGGTATTTTAGTTGCAGCATCTACATCACCCTCAAGTACGAGCAAAATACCGTAGTATACGTCAATATCACGAACCCCAGGATATAGTTTTCTCAGTTCCTCCAATATGTCCCTTGCCTTTTTAAGATCACCTAACCCCATAAGAGATACCGCCTTGCCAAGGAGTAAAAAGGGTGAACTATCTATGGTCAAAAGCTCCTCAAAGATCTTGAGTGCCTCTTCAAATCGACCACTATCGTTCAAAAGAGAAGCCTTTAAACCTTTCAGTGAAATATTATCTCTATCCTCATCTATCGCAACATTGCAAGCTAGGATCGCTTCATCCAACCAACCTTTTCTTGCCAAAGAAACGGCGATTTCACTCCAAGGAACATATTCACCTACAATCTTTTTCACTCCAGCTAATCTATTAGCCCTTATAATGTCACCAGCCCTTTTAAAAACTAAGGGACCGTGACCGGGCAAAAGATTCTCAGGTTCAAGAAAGGCAAGCATTCTCAACGACAAAAGGTGGTAATCCTCTCTTCCCCCAGCAGTTTCATCACAGCTTGCATAGGCAAAGGGCAAAACAGTATCACCGGAAAATAGAGTTTTCGTAGATCTCTCAAAAAAACAGAGAGAATCAAAAGTATGACCAGGGGTATGAATAACCTCTAGCTCAAACCCATCAAAAAAGTCAAGTTTATCACCATGGCGAATAAACTTCACAGGTATACCAAAATCCTTCAGAATACTCTTGAGCTCTTCTGGAGAGGCTTCATGCATATAGACTTCAAAACTGGAATTTCTCAAATGCGGAGGGTATCTTAAAAGTTCTATGACCCCCATCACATGCTCGCGATGCCCATGGGTAAGAATAACCCTTCTTATGTCCATGTGCGAATATCCGATTACCCTTAGCTGGATAAAGGCAGTATAATCATTCCCGCCATCTATAAGAGTGAGGCCATCTCTCCCCTTTATAAGATACATGTTAGATGACATATCAAAACCATAGAGAAAATAGATAGAATCGAAAAAACTGTTATTTTCACCCCATTCTTCACTTAGGAGCTTCCAGCCAGAGTAGTCAAGATCTAAAAAGTTTAACTCTCCACCTTCCATAGTATCTCCTCTCTCGATAATAACAAAACCCCCCTTACCCATCAATGGCAAGGGGGGGTTATGTAATAAAAATCAGTATCATGCAGGAGGTACAAAGGCTAACTTAAACTTCAATTTCATCTTATCATCCGGCCACCACTTTCTCTGTTTTACTTCACCTGGATAAACTTCTACCTCTTCATAAACTGGTTCTTTTACCTTCTCCTTAACACCAACCTCTGCTGTTTCTGCAACATCTTCGGAAATTTCCAATTCCTTTTCTATGTAACCCTTTAGTTTCTTGATCTTTTGAATCTCAAACTCAATAAAGTGAAAAGCTGTAAGCTTGTACTTAACTATTACAGAAGCAGGGATAAGTACAGCATAACCTGTCTCTTTTGTAGTTGGCCATTCCACATCCAAACTCGGTTCTTCCACCTTGTTACCATCACCATCGTATATAGCAAGTAGCTTTCCAACTATCTTATCACCAGGCATTGGCTTATAATCCTGATATAGTTCATCAGGTAAATAGAACCAAAGAGCTCTCTCCCCCGTTTTCACATAACCTCTAACAAGCATTGGATCAAATCCACAAAGTATCACTCTACACCTCTCAGGCATCTTTTACCTCCTTAAGAAGGTTTATTTCATATCTCAACTCTTCAACTAGTGCTACAAAATACCTAATCGTATCCTCATACTCATTTTCGTCTATAAAACCAACAGCAAACATCCTATCAAGCCAAGGAAGAACATATTCCTCTATTTCCATCCAAAACTCATTAACAGCAAGATCATAGGGTCCGTACTCCTCAACTATACGCATATAACTTTTCTTCCATTCAGCAACCATTGATTTCACATCTTCTAGTTCCCGGAGGACCCTTTCCTTAGGGACCTCCGGTGGCACTCCGTATCTAAAGGGGCCTATATTACTCTTTAGGCTCATAAGCATAACACTCCTTAATCACATACTTTTCAGGTACTACCCAATAAAAAGGCCAGTGTATCTTTTTGCACCAACCTATTATATCAGCAGGCGGTAACTTAGACCCCTTCAATACCCATTTGAAATACTTGCACTGCCAACATATATGATCCGTTTTCTTTTCCGGTTCCAAAATCTGTTCAAGGAACTTAACTGGACTTAAAGTCTTATCAGCCATATCTCACCTCCTACCAATCTTTTACTTCACCCTTCTTCTTTTTCTCTATAAATTCCTGCCAAACCTCTGGAGAATGTTTCTCTACCTGCCAAATAAATGGATGACTTCCTGCAGGACCGGTACTCTTCGGCTGTGGAGCCCACCCTCTTACCGGACGTCCTCTTATACTGAACTTCCTGTAATCGGCCCTTCCCAAGTATATTTCTCTTGGCAAGCAATTATAGGGTCTGGTCTTCCCTGGAATACCAGGTAAAAACTTCTCATAACCGTTATTCGGTTGATCCGCATAGAGAGGAAGAATATCCGGTGTCTCTCCCGGTCTTTCTTCAGGGCCTCTATACATATAACCGTTAATCATGTGTATGTAGTAAACAGTGCCACAACCGGCACAACCTATCTTACCTTCCCAATTCCAGAAATTGAAAGGATCGAGGTAATTTACAGTATCGCACTTTTTGCACCAGATGATATCGCACATATTCCACCTCCTTTATATAATTCCCTTTGCATACCACTCTTTAATAGTACTCATAGGATAACCAAGTAGCTCCCTATAGATCCTAAGGTTATCAGCACCAACCGGTCTCGCATCCCAATACTTTCTCCTAGGTGTCTTCGATAGTAAACCAGCACTATAGGTACTATGTACTAGGATATCACCATATGAAGGATCAGCCTGCCATCTTATTGTACCACGAGCTCTAAAATGTGGACTCTCGTATATCTCCTTATCGTTAAGTACAGGCATCGCAAGTAAACCAGCCTCTGTGAGTATTTTAGTAACTTCACTCCTTGACTTATCTCTTGCCCATTCCTCAAGGGCATTGTATATCTCTATCTGAGCTGTAGCCTCAACCCTATCCTTATGTTTCTGATACTTTTCGTATAGATCCATCCTGTTAATTATCTTGCACAACTCCTTGAAATCTTCATCCTTAAAAGCACTTATCATCACGTATCTTGCCTCATCCCTTAGCTGTGGGTTCTTAGAATCAGGATAATCGCTCTTACCGCAACAGATAATACCATGAACACAAAGGAGGGTATCCCAATTACCCCACCTCTGCCTCACAATACCCCATTTTCCATAAAGAGGCCACGTATAGCCTATACACCTTGCCGCACACATAACTTGGGAAAACTCTATCATCGTTCCAAGACCGGTCTTCTCACGCCAGTATAACGCTGCTAAAATACCAGCTGTTCCTAAGGTTCCAGAATACCAATCGATGACCCAGTTAGTGTGCTTTACAGGGAAACCTCCAAAATCCTCGTGAAAACCAGTTATAGAAGCAAGACCAGCATGAGCCTGTCCAAGGATGTCATAGGATCCACCAAAAACTTTCGGTCCATAACCAAAACCACCACCCCAAACATATATGAACCTAGGATTTATCTCCATCAAGTATCTGTAACTTATCTTCCATTTATCAAAGGTTCCAGGCCTATAACACTCCGTTAGTCCATCACTCATCTTCACAAGTCTATACATAACTTCAATAGCTTCAGGTCTGTGATAGTCTAGGGTTATAAAGTACTTATTAACATTAGCATTGATAACTCCAAGACCCTGACCACTTAGAGGCCTATCATCATGAAGAGGATAGACATAAGCCTCGTTGAAAGGAGAGGTGTGTTTCATAGGATCAGCTAACCTTGGGAACTCTATCTTTATAACTTCAGCCCCTAATTCCGCAAGATTAGAAACCATATGCGGTGTGAATATATACATGGTACAGGAAAGCCACCTTATACCCTTTAAAGCTTGGGGTTTAGAGAATTCATTGCCCACATCGAATAATTTTCTGCAGAATTCTTCGTAGGGCATCTTATTAGCTTCTAGCTCCTCTCTTGACCTTGGGCCACTCTGCTCTTCCATTGGAATTCTCTCTATTCTTTCCATAGAACCACCTCCTTATTTATTTTCAAAGTTTGGCCTATAAATCTTAACAATACCTCTCTCTTCAAGCTCCCTCAGCTTCCACTGATCTATACCAGCATACTTCAGTAGAATCTCAGCAGTATCTTTACCAAGGGGCCTACCAATCCACTTTACCCTTGCAGGAGTCCTCATATGATAAGCATTAGGAGGCACAGCATACATAACATGACCATAATGCTCATCCTCTATAACATGAACCCATGGTCTGTAAACGAAGTGTGGATATTCAGCTACCTCATCAGGAAAGAGCAAAGGTCCAGCTGCAATGTCATATTCGAGCAATTTTTCTTCAACTTCAACTCTATTTTGTGTTCTAAGCCACATAGTTGTGAGGGTATATGTTTTAATAAGCATATCAAGAGCATTTCTTGCAGCCACCTCTTTCAGCTTAGGATCCTCACATATCAACCTACCGAACAAGGGTAGATCTCTCTCTATACACATGTTTATCCTGTACCAGAGCCTATCAGTCTGACCACCAATCATCATATATCCATCTTTACAAGGATTCCATGCATACTGATTCAAACAGGGATCCCATGAACCCGTCCTTGCCTTTATGCTCTCGTTAAAACCATACCAACTAAGATCAAAGTCCAAAATCTCGAAGAGAGCCTCACTACCAGTAACTTCTATAAACTGACCTTCATTACCGCCATTATAATCACGCCAATAAAGAGCAGCTAAAGCATTAACCGCAGCCTGCTCACCAGCCGTAAAATCGGCAATCCACGAACCACTTCTTGTTGGATCTCCACCCTTTCCTCTATCGAGTAGATCAGGCGGATAACCTGTCTTTGCAACAAAACCACTTGCGACTTGACCAAAGGGATCCAACATCCACTGACCGAATTTAGAAACCTTATCCTTCCATGGACCCCACTGACCAAGTACACCTATCCACACATATATCAAACGCGGGTTTATTTGAGAAAGCTGTCTATAGCCTATACCAAGCTCATCCATATAACCGGGCGGATAACCCTCAAAAATTATATCGACTGTAGCTGCGAGTTTCTTATAAATCTCGCGCCCTTCTTCAGTTTCAAGATCGAGAGTTACTGAATACTTATTCCTCATTTCATGGAGGAATTCAGGAGATACTTTCTCACCAGTATAAACATCCTCAAACATATACTCATCTCTTCCAAAGGGAGCCAAGTATCTTAGAGGGTCTCCCTCGGGAGGCTCAATCTTGATTACTTCTGCACCAAACTCGGCAAGTATACTACCTGCAAACATATGACTCAGACGCCAAAGGCCCACCTCCAAAACCCTAACGCCTCTCAAAGCTTCAGGCTTATTCCAGGAATCGTAAAACCACAGATTATCCTCACACCACTTACCAAACTCAGCTGCACGCCTTTTCTCGTAAGCCTTCATAACCTCTTCTCTTGAAGGTGGTGGAGTAACAGGCCATGGACGGTTTTCATAACTGGTTAACTTCATTGTATCAGCTCGACTCTTGATCCTTACCTCTTCAGCCATCACTACCTCCTTCTAAAGGTTTTATTAAAACTTAGTTCTAGTAATAAGTATATAAAAGCTACTTATCCTTGTCAAGGGATATTATAAAAAAATTTTTTAAAAGGTGCATATAAAAACTCAATCTCAACAACAACTTAAGAAGATAATTTACGTAATAAACTATTTCAATAATACAAAACGATTTTTATGCAAATTAAGTTTGCAAATATTGAAGTATCCAATATTTAGCAAAGTCGAGTTACCCAATATAGTTGCCAACAGAGAAACAAAGGTCTATACTTAGCTGTAGGAGGATTAAGATGTGGGAAGAGGTGGTAAAGGGAATATTTCCAGAGGAGATAAAAACTAAGGATGGAAGGGTAGTCGTTCTTAAAATTCTGGAGCCAAAAGATAAGGATAAACTACTAGAGTACTTTTTAAACCAGATCTCGGAGAAGGAAATATCACTTCTCAAAGAGAATGTGAAGGATGCCTCAATCGTCACAAAATGGTGCGAAAACATAAACCTAGATAGAGTTATCCCCATAGTAGCTGTTCTAGATTCAAAAATAGTCGCAACAGGTAGTCTCCATAGAAGAGAGTTTGGATGGTCGAGATTTGTCGGTAAAATAAGGGTCACAGTAGGACTATCCTACAGAAACATTGGAATAGGCTCAAAAATAGTAGGTAAATTGATCGAGCTGGGAAAACTGCTAGAACTAGATTCAATATGGGCTGAAACATTTGATGTACAGTTAGATGCTCAAAAGATACTTGAATCTTACGGCTTCAAAAAGGAAGTGGTCATAAGAAACATAGCTATTGATGAACAATCAAACCTTCACAATCTTTTAATATACATACTTAGACTGAAATAGACTACTTATTTAGCAACAACTCTATTCTCGATTTCAAATCTTGAGCTTCCTTAAAGTCAGGATAAAGCTCGCAAAGATAACATACCTTTTTGTAAGATTCCTCCAAATTACCCTTGTGTAGTAAAGCAAGGGAAAGCACGAAAAGGGCTCCCGCATGGTTAGGTTCATCATCAAGCACAAGCTTAAAACAACTGATAGCCTCTTCCAATTCACCCATATCTGCAAGGTTGATACCAAGGCTTATAAGAGCCAAATTTCTGTCACCCTCTTCCTGAAACTTTAACTCAAAATAGGTTCTCTTTATATGATCGGTTGTTCTCTCCCAGAAGGGGAATAAATGTCCAGGCAATACCGCCTTAGGTCTAAGCCTCATCACATATCTAACCGAGAGGATGAGTTCATTTAAATCACCGCAGGATGGATCAGGTTGGGTAAGAAGAATATGACTCCCAAGCATCGGAAAAACAACATCTGAGGAAAACAGAATGCCCCTCTCTGTATCATAAAGCATTATGGTACCAGGGGTATGACCTGGAGCAAATAAAACTCTGTAAATTCTGCCACCAACCTCAATATTCTCATTACCCCTAAGCAAAACATAATCGACTTTCGTGCCCTTCAGTATATCCTCTATCGTATTCCCGTATAACGAAGCTTTTGCTTCAATTTCATGAATGTAAACAGCAGGTTTATACGCTTCCACTATACTAAATAAAGCACCTATGTGATCAGGATGGGCATGGGTTATTATCACTTTCTCAACCCCTGTTTTACCATAGTGGTTTTCAAGATCACACAGTATCTCGAAAGAGTTACCAGCATCTATGAGTACCTTACCACCGTCTAAAATGTAAACATTCGAACTCAAAGGACCCCTGCCGTAAAAGAGCATATCAATACCTTCAAAAAGGCAAGAAAACTCAACAAGTCTAAAGAAAACTTCACTGACACTATAAGGATCTTTCATCTTGTCACCTTCCTTGCAAATACCAAAAAACCGGTATGTGCATTCATAATGTCCTCAGGCCTAAACCTATCAGGATTTATCTTGTACTTCCTCAACAGAATCTCAATAATTTCATCTATGATAAAATTAGATTTCTCAAGAACCCTTATTAACTCAGAAACTTGGTTGGTAGTAGGTAACAGGAAACCTACACTTCCTCCATTTCTTAGAGATCTCTCAACAGCCCAAACAATCCTTACAGGCTCCCTAATATCTATAAATATAGCATCAACTTCTACCTCATCAAATCCTTCAACTTCAGCATCTCTCACCTTAAACAAAACATACTCATCTAGACCCACCTTAGAAAGGTTCTCATTTGCAACTTCAGAAAATTCCTGACTCCTATCGTACGAATAAACGGTACCGAATGGTCTTACAGCAAAGGCCAAAGCCATAGTAAGGGCACCCGATCCTGTACCACACTCTATAACTTTACAACCGCTTGTTATACCCAACTTTAAGAGAGTGTAACCTATATCTTTAGGATACATTATTTGAGTTTTTCTCTTTACCTTCTTCAGAAAATCATAAATTGTGGGGCGAACTACATAAAAAGGGACACCTTTTTGCGATTCTATTTTACTACCGTAATCACGACCTATCAGGCTCCCAAGGTCTATAACACCTTCATGAGTAGAAAATTGGGTCTCTTCAACCTTGACTAGAAAACTCTTTCCCTCTTCAGATAAAAGTAACACAAAGTCTCCCTTCCTAATCATTAGGGATACTTATAACTTTATGCTCTCTATTTGGCAAGGACTAGAATTAAACATTGAAAAAATTAGAAAAACTGAGATATATTTAAAACATGGGAAAGGCATTTTTCATAACGGGAACTGATACAGGAGCAGGAAAAACATTTGTTGGTAGATGCCTTTTAAGGTACTTCGTTGAGAAGAATGTAAAGGCGATTCCTTTTAAACCTATAGAAACGGGCGTCGTTAACAGAAAACCAGAAGATGGATCCATACTACTTGAGGAAAGTAAGACCAAGGAAAGTCTCGACAAAATAGTTCCATATACCTTTGAATTACCCGCTGCTCCTCTTGTTGCAGCAAGAAAAGAAAATGTGGAAATCAATATAAATAAAATTGTGGAAACTTTCCTTTACTTAAAATCTAAGTATGAGGTAGTTATGGTAGAAGGAGCTGGTGGACTCCTTGTCCCAATAACACATGGGATAAGTTATGCAGAACTCGTCAAAATTCTAGATATTCCAATGTTGGTAGTCGCAAGAAGCAAACTTGGTACAATAAACCATACTCTACTCACACTAAGGGTAGCAAAAAGTTATGGAATAAGAGTAATAGCGGTTGTCTTAAATAGATACGAGGGCGCCGACTATGTAGAACTCACAAACCCACAAGTTATAGAAGAACTGGGAAATATAAAAACCTTCATAATAGGTGAATCTAAAGAACCTTTCGCTCCTTATGATCTAGGAGATTATATCTATGCAAATATATAACTTCATATCGCTTCTATTATATAAAATGCTACTCGATAATTTTCTTGAAGCTCAAGAAAAACCCGGGATCAAACTAGAAGCAAAAATAGTGGAGGTAAAAGGAGATACCGTAAAAATAAATATAAATGGGAGGATATTCGAAGCAAAATGGGTAGCAAGCCAGCAACCAAGAATAAACGAAAAAATCCTTCTAATGCTAGAACAAGTAGATACAGAAAAATTAGTACTGAGGGTGTTAGATAAAGAAGACAAAACACTAAAAAGCTCTGGCGAAACTAAACTAGAACTAGAAAAACTTAATATTAAAAAACTCAATATAGAATTAAAAGATGACTTCAATGAGATAGACATAAGAAATCAAATAAAAGAGAAACTATCCAGCTTAAACTTAGATAACTCAAATATCTACATAATACATATACCATTTAGACATAACAACCATAAAATAGATATGTACACATCTTTTAAAAGGAGATATAAAAACATAAAACTCGCAAAAATTTTAGTAAATGACGAAAAAATAGGAAGTATTTCAGCAAACCTAATGCTCATAGGTAAAAAATTACTAGTAAGGTTAGTTGTAGAGAAGAAGGAAACATTCAAGATATTTAAAGATCTCCATAAAGAGCTTACTGATAGTTTAAAAGAATGCGGTTTTAGCAGTATAACATTATCGATATCAAATGCTCCTATTGAAAAAGAAGAATTATTAAAGGAGGAATTTATTGAAGAAAAAGTATAAAGATAAGAAAGCTATAGCTCTAAAATATGACCCTGGTAAAGAAGAAGTACCTATAGTAATCGCAAAAGGAAAAGGGTACCTTGCTGAAAAAATAATAGAAGTAGCCAGAAAACACGACATAATAATAGAAGAAAATAAAGTATTAGCAGAAAGCTTATATAATATAGAAGTTGGTGAAGAGATTCCACCAGAACTCTATGAGGCAATCGCAATTATCATAGCCTTTGTCTTTAAAGTAAAAAACAAACTTAACAAACAGAGTTAATATTTGCACCTATAGTTGTAATAGTTAACCATTACTTTTTTAAGATATTCCCTTGCCTCTTCAACAGGGAAAAACTCTGCTAGATCAACCGCATCGTTTATCCACTCATTCTCCTTCATCCAATTGGACAATCTAGTAGGACCCTTATTATAGGCTACTATAACTTGAGGGAAATTAAACCTTCCGGCTAGATGCGACAAATACCAGGAACCGTACCTTATTGAGAAGAAAGGAATATAAAGCTTTCTACCGCTTTTATTATCCTTTAGGTTTTCAGAAATCCAAAGTGCTGTCTTTGGTATCATCTGCATCAGTCCTCTCGCATCGGCAAAACTCCTAGCAAAACGATTAAAAAGACTTTCTTGCCTCATTATCGCATATATGAAATCTTCCTCTACATTATACAAATGAGCATAAAACCTAACATACTTATTTTCTATCCTGAGATGGGAATACTTATCTACATAATCCTTCGGTAGTTTGAGAAGATACAATACTCTTATAGCCCAATAGGGATTTTTCATCCTGTAGATAAAATCAAGATTATTTTCTACACAATCATACACAAACTCTTTTGACTTTTCATCAAGTCCAGCATTTTGAAGAGCTAAAAGCTTTAAGCATTCCTCTTTAAGTATAGAATTGTTGGCAAGATTATCATGAAAACTTCTATTACAATTGGTATATTTATCCCAATTCATAATAAGGAAATAAAAATCTTCTCCACCATTCTTCAGCTTTTCAAGTTCATCGATCTTGGATATACCGAGGAGTCTTTTAACCTTAATCCTATAGTATAATAAAACGCTATCATTGGTACCTCTAGTAAACTCCAAAAATTCCTTCCATCTACCAAGTCTGTAGTAGGTAAGAGCGACGTATTTCCTTTTAGTTCCCGAATTTTCTAGGTTCTTTACTAGTTCAAAAAATCTATCGTAATCCTGTAAATAAAAAGCTTCTTTTACTTTATTTAGCAATTCTTCCCTTTTCGCTGGCTTACCAACTACCGTGAAAGCCACTTCCACCTTTCTAAAGAGAGTTTCTGCCACTTTTTTTACTTCTTCATCATTTATGGAATCCAGGATCTTATAAGCATCATCAACAAGACCACTTCCGATTAGACAATAAATAGCGTAAAGTTTTATACCGTTATCTTTGGTGTTGTTCGCCTCACTGACAGCTAGATTACAAAGCCCAAGTAGAGATAACCTTTCTGCCTTCGTAAGCTCTTCCGAAAAGGAAATTTTCCCAAAACAAACTAAAAATAAAAATAAAAATAAAATCAAAAGTCTACTTATTATTGTTCTCACCTACTATAAGCCTACCGTCCTTTTCGTCTTTCATCAACTTATATTCGATACTATCAACCAGAGCACGCCAACTTGCCTCGATAATATTCTCATGAACACCAACAGTACCCCATCTTCTCTTCCCATCCGTTGACTCAATAAGAACTCTGACCTTAGCTGCAGTACCAGAGTACTCATCAAGGATACGAACTTTATAATCCACAAGATGCATCTCGGCCAAATTCGGATAAAACTCTTCAAGAGCCTTCCTTAATGCTTTATCAAGGGCATTTACAGGTCCATTACCTTCCGCAGCTACATGGAGAGAACCAAAGGGAGTCTCCACCTTTACAGTAGCTTCACTCAATGGTTCGTCATCCCTACCCCTCTTTTCAACTATAACTCTGAAACCTCTAAGATCGAAATAGGGCTTAAACTTCCTAAGAGCCTTTTTAACGAGGATTTCAAAGGATGCCTCAGCACCCTCAAACTGATAACCTTGGTATTCCAGATTTTTGAGAGCATCGAGTAACTCCTTTACAAGTGGATCGTTGGTTGAAAGGTCAACACCGAACTCCTGAGCTTTGTAGATTATGTTAGACTTACCAGAAAGATCGGAAATCAAAACCCTCCTAACATTCCCTACTAACTCCGGTTCAATATGCTCATAGGTCGATGGATTTCTCATAACCGCACTCACATGGACGCCACCCTTGTGAGCAAAAGCAGCTCTACCAACATAAGGCTGGTGTATCCATGGCTTCAAGTTTGCAAGCTCGTAGACGAATCTAGAAATACTAGTTAACTTTTTTAGATTCTCTCTGCCTACACATGTATAACCCATCTTAAGTTCAAGGTTAGGAATTATAGAACAAAGATTAGCATTACCACATCTCTCACCAAGACCATTTATAGTACCCTGAACATGTACAACCCCTGCTCTTACAGCAGCTATGGAGTTGGCAACGGCACATTCGGTATCGTTGTGGCAGTGAATACCGAGGGGGACAGAAACAACTTCTCTAACTTTTCTCACGATCTCCTCAACCTCAAAAGGTAAACTCCCCCCATTTGTGTCACATAAAACTATAACATCTGCACCGGCTTCTTCCGCCACCTTAATTGTTTTCAAAGCATACTCAGGATTTCTCTTATAGCCATCAAAAAAGTGTTCCGCGTCATATATAACCTTTCTATCGTGCTTTTTTATAAGCTTAACACTATCGTAAATCATATTTAAATTTTCGTCTAAAGTAGTTCTTAAAGCATCAGTAACATGGAGATCCCAAGATTTACCAAAGATAGCAACAACCTGTGTTTCAGCCCTAAGAAGAGCTATTATGTTACTATCCTTTTCCACGGATATACCAGGTCTACGGGTACTTCCAAAAGCAGATATCTTGGCATTCTTAAAATTAACCTTCTTAGCAAGCCCGAAAAATTCCATATCCTTAGGATTAGATCCGGGCCATCCACCCTCTATGTAATGTACTCCTAAATCATCCAATCTCTCAGCTATGAGTAACTTATCACTAGAGGAAAAAGATACCTCTTCTCCCTGAGTTCCATCCCTCAAAGTAGTGTCATAAATCTCAATTACCATGGCTAATCTCCTTTGAAACAAATTAAACTAAATTATATACCCCAATCCTAATCTTTCAATATCTTCATAAACGTGTTTCCAAATTTTCCTGTAAAGCTTCTCATGACCGTTAGACTAATTTTGCCATGGATAACCATAAGTACTCTAGGAGGTAAATTAAAGGAAGCTACAGAAACAACCCTAGGAACATCGGACTCAACATTATATCCAACTATAGGTTTATAACAACTAAAAAGCGTCCTTTCAAATACAAAAATAGATTTAATCATACTACCCCTCCGCAAATAGAAGAAAAAAGGCGGATATGAATCAGAACCATATCCGCCCTTCTAAAGATAAAATAATCTAACCTATGAAAGCTTCATGGAGAGCTCTTACCGCAAGCTCTGTATATTTCTCCTCTATAACACAGGAAATCTTAATCTCAGAGGTACTTATCATAAGTATGTTTATTCCTTCCTTTGCAAGTGTTTCAAACATCTTGGCAGCTACGCCAGGATGAGACCTCATACCAACACCGACTATAGAAACCTTTGCAATTTTTTCTTCTGTAGTATAGCCCTTAGCACCTATTTTTTTGACAACATCTTCTATCACCTTAACAGCCTTCAACAGCTCAGTCTTTGCTACTGTAAATGAAACATCTGTCAATCCTTCATGAGAAACATTCTGAACTATCATATCAACATTTATGTTCGCTTCCGCTACCGGTTTAAAGATAGCTGCTGCAATTCCGGGTCTATCGGGAACACCAACAACTGTAACCCTAGCCTGGTTCTTATCATGCGCTACCGCTGATACTAATACCTCCTCCATATCCTTTTCAAAAGGAACTATCATGGTACCCTCCTCATCACTTAATGATGATCTTACATGTATAGGAACGTTGTACTTCATACCTATCTCTACTGACCTAACCTGAAGAACCTTAGCACCAAGAGATGCCATTTCCAACATCTCTTCAAAACAAACTTTATCTAGCTTCTTAGCCTCAGGAACTATTCTAGGATCAGCCGTAAAAACCCCTGGGACATCAGTATATATCTCACAAACATCAGCTTTAATAGCAGCAGCAAGCGCAACAGCAGTAGTATCGGAACCACCTCTACCTAGAGTGGTCACATCACCAGTTTCTTCAGCAATTCCCTGGAACCCAGCAACTATAGGTATCTCTCCTCTCTTCAGAGATTCAAGTATAGGCTCAGCTTCTATCCTTTTTATCCTAGCTTTTGTATGGGCATCATCAGTTATAAAACCAGCCTGCCTACCAGTAAAGGATCTCGCTTTGTAGCCCATAGCTTTGAGAGCTATAGCGAGTAATGCAGCGGAGACCCTCTCACCTGAAGACATAAGTAGGTCCATTTCCCTCTCATCTGGAAGATCAGCTAGGCTTTTAGCCAGATTTATCAACCTATCCGTTTCACCAGCCATAGCAGACACAACCACAACCACGTCATGTCCCGCATCTTTTGTCCTCGCTACACGTCTAGCAACATTTTTGATACGATCAATATCACCTACCGAAGTGCCCCCATACTTCTGTACAATAAGCGCCATGACATCCTCCAAGTGTACAATTTCACAATTATTGTTATTACCTTTAAACCTTTAATAACTATTTGTCAACGGAATGCAGTAAATTTTTCCATCTACCTCCTCATAGCTTATAAGACCTTTGTTCTCAAGATAGTCTAGTCTACCCATCATTTCGGAAAGAATAACATATATAAAAGTCCTATCCAGATTTTCATAGGTAACCTCAACCAGTTCATATGGCGTCGCTTTCTTTAGAGTCATAAGCCAATCAAGTATATAGCTACACTTTGACTCAAAACGGTTATACAAGTTATAGACAGCCTCCCTGAAATTACCCCTTTCCTCCTTATGAGATGGGAAAAACTCCTCTATACCAACCCCTAGTAACCTATCCAACGAGGCTAAATGCATATTTATAGATTTTAACCTTCTACCGGAGTTATCAGCATCTATAATAGGTTCCGAGGTCATATTCGTAAATATCAAGTCACCACTTATGACCCTTTTACCGTCACTTAGAACAATATGCCCCTTCGAATGGCCAGGTGTATGAATAACATCTAGAGAAAAATGTTCAAACTCAAGTTTACCTTCGCTCAAAAACTCAACTCCATCTTCCGGTAAACCTAGGCAAAAATTATCCTCCCACTTGAGAAACTTAACAAAGAGAGGATAAAAATCTCCAGGAACTCCCAAAGATTCCATAATCGGTATAAGTCTGACGTAATAGTTAAATCTATCCTTAGCCTTTTCATAATCCTCAGGATGGATATAGATCTTAGCACCACTTTCCTCTGCTACTTTTCGTGCCATACCGAAATGATCACAATGACCATGCGTTAGAACAATCCTTTTTATATCTTTTATTCCCAGGCCAAGAGTCTTCAGGTTCTCCAAGAAAAGATTATAGTTCTCCTCACTAAACACACCTGTATCAACAAGTGTAATAGGATCATCGAGTATTATATAAAGGGCAACCCAGCCGATGTAATAGGGGGTATTGAGAATAATCCTTTTCACGTTAATATTGTAATTTATGCTCATGAAGGATAATATTACCACTGTGACCAACAAAGGACAAGTAACAAACTTTAGAGAAATAGTAGAAGAACTCCCCTATCCCCTACTTATCATCAATAACGCTCTGATTATAGACTACGCTAATCCGGCTAGTTATTACATTTTCCCGAAATTCAACACACTAACTGGAAAAAGCCTACTTGAAATCATAAGGGACGAAGAGACTCTTGATATTATTAGAAAAGCGATAACCAATAGCTATCCTGTCTTAAATTATAAAATATCAATTACAGAAGAAACAACGAGAAACTTTATTATAGATGTATTTTCAGTGAAACTACAGAAAGAAGAAAAATATGTTATGATTCTAAAGGAAATTTCACAGCTCGAAATACTAGAACTCAAAGAAGAAAAAACAAAACAGTTAAAAATAATAGAAGAAACTTTAAGTTACATAGTAAATAGATTGCTCCAAAAAATAGAGGCACTAATATCAATATCTGAATTAATTGTAGAAAAAAGCAACATAGAAGAGAGTTTCATGATTAAAAAAATAACAAAAGAGGTATATGAATATTTAAAAGACATAAACGAGCTATTAAGCAAAGAAGAGATCATAATGAATTCTAATATTCACAAGATAGTAGAAAACTCGCTTATGATAGTGGAAGAATTACTTAAAGATAAAAAGATAAAAATTGTTAAAAATTACGATCCAACGATACCAGAAATAATGATCAATCCGATCACACTTGTAAAATCTATTTCAAATATTACACTCTTGTTATCAAACTTTTTAAAAGAAAAAGATGTAATAACAATATCTACAAAATATCTCAACAACATAATGTTAAAACCCGATAGAAAAAGTGTTTTAATAGAATTCAAAATAACAACCAAAAATGTAAGGGAAATAAATTCAGTTCTACTCGAAACGAATAATCCAAAGTTGCTTCTATCTTACAAGATAATTTCAGATAACGGTGGATTAATTGATACAGTTTGTAAGGATAGAAGTATAAGTATAAGAATAATATTACCAACATGAAAATACTGGTCCTTGAAAAGGATTTTAACACAACTTGGATAATTTCAAGAATACTTAAAGACCATGAAATTATTTCACTTTCTACTGTAAAAGACGCTTTCCTATTGATCCAAAATGAGGATGTCAATTTAGTTATTAGTAGTACTACACTGGTTGACGGATCCATATGGGATTTAAAGGATTACTTTCATAAAGTTCCATTTTTTTTGATAACTTCAAACCCTGCTTTTGATAAGGTAGATGAACTGACAAAATACGGAGTTCTCGGCTTTATCAAAAAACCTATATCGAAAGAAGAACTACTAAAAATTGTTGAAGAAGTCTCAAAAAAAACCTTTAAAACCGATGAGATAATAATACTAGAAGAAACAACACAAAAAGTAGTCAAAAAAATAAAAGAAAACATTCTTATGAAAACTCCATTTCTTGTGATAGGGGAAGAAGGTGTAGGAAAGAAAACTCTAATAAGACATGTAGCAACAAGTCTAAAACTAACAACGATCAACCAATCGTTGGATTTAGATGGAGGCAGAAATACGGTAACGATAATAGACATAAGCAACATCCCTATCAAACATATGGAAATTATAGAAAACAAAATTCTAAATTTCGATCACAACACCATCCCGGTATTTGTATTTAATGGTCAAGAAAGTGACCTTTACAGAGAAAACAGATTAAGCCGAAACTTATTAAATATAATAGGTATGAAAATAATAGAAGTAAAACCTCTGAGAGAAAGAAAAGGAGAGATTATACCACTGCTGAAACTCTACTTAAAAAAATTTAACAAAGAAGCGGATATAAGACTAACGAATAACGCTGAAAAATACCTAACCGAATACAATTGGCCAGGTAACATCAGAGAACTTATAGAAGTATCCAAAGAATTAGCATATATAAGTGTAGAAGAGATAGATATTTACCACTTACCAGCAGAAATACTATACGGTTACAACTATCCCTTTACTAAACTTTTAAAGGATACGGTAAGAAAAATGCTTGTTAACAACCATAGCAATATCTATCAGGATATTATAAACGTCGTAGAAACTGTGATAATAAAAGAAGCCTTAAAAGAGAGTAACTACAATCAATCTGTGGCTGCCAAAAAACTTGGACTTCATAGAAACACGATCAGATACAAGATAAGAGAACTGAAAATAACAAACCCTAGGAGGAGGGAAATAGATGAAGATATTTGAAATTATAGGGGGACTCGCGTTAGTTTCTGCGATAACAGCTCCAAAAAGTAAAGGACAGAATTTTATAAAAACAAATTTAATCACCGAAAGAGAAGTTATAGAGAAATTAGGAAATAGAATGATAGAATACGGAAAGGAAAAAGGAGATCCATTCTTCATAAGGGATGGGAACAGCATATTAAAATCTGACGGTATAATCTTTGTAGGGATAAAGGAATGGGAACCCTTAGGTCTAAACTGTGGAGGCTGTGGATTTGATGGATGTATAACCATGAAGGACATGAAAAAACTGAGGGACTTTGAAGCACCTATATGTATGTTTAGACTACTAGACCTTGGAATAGCACTAGGCTCGATCGTAAAGACCCTTTCTATACACAATGTGGATAACAGAATAATGTACAGAGCAGGAATAATAGCTAAGGAGATGAATCTCGTGGATCTAAACGTTCTTATGGCAATACCCTTTTCCATAAGCGGGAAAAACATATATTTTGATAGAGAAATACCAAAGGTGTAGAGGATGAGAGTACTAAAGATAATTTTTGTGCTATTGGGAATCAGTTTAATATCTTCCATAAGCATAGGTGGAGCGCTTTGGCTAAAATGGAACTATATCGACTTGCCAACTGTAAAGGAACTCAAAAAGTACACACCACCACTCGTAACAGAAGTGTACGATGTTAAAGGTAGACTTATAGGTGAACTCTATGAGGAAAGGAGATTTTATGTGCCGATAGAGAAAATCCCAAGAAAAGTTCAACTGGCATTCCTTGCAGCAGAAGACGCAAGATTCTACGAACACAAAGGGTTGGATTACAAAGCCATAATAAGAGCGATAATCATAGATATAAAGGAGCGCAGATTTGCTCAAGGTGCATCCACGATTACCATGCAAGTTGCTAGAAACATGTTTTTAAGCCAAGAAAAAACCTTAAGTAGGAAGATAAAAGAAATGCTTCTCGCAAAAAAGTTAGAAGAAACGCTTCCGAAACAAAAGATACTCGAGCTTTACCTGAATATAATATACCTTGGCCATGGGGCTTATGGTGTTGAAGCAGCAAGTAGAACGTACTTTGGTAAATCCGTATCAAATCTAACACTAGCGGAAGGAGCACTATTAGCCAGCTTACCAAAGGCACCAACCTACTTTTCACCCTACTACTATCCCCAGAGAGCTCTTGAAAGAAGAAATTGGGTACTATCAAGAATGCTAGAAGAGGGGTTCATAACAAAGGAAGAGTATGAAAGAGCAATAAGAGAACCACTTAGCATCAGAAAGGAGGGAATAACAAGGGTCAACAATGCGCCCTACTTTATGGATACTCTCTATCAGGAACTAGTAGCAAAGTACGGTAAGGACAACGTTCTCAAGGGAGGCCTAAAGATATACACCACAATAGACCTTGATGCACAAAGATTGGCCGAAAACGCCCTTTTGAATGGAATCATAAGAGTGGAAAAAAGCTTAGGAAACATACCGAAAGATCAACCCGTTAGATACGAACTGTGTAGAGTAGTAGAGGTAAAGGATAATACTCTAAAATGCTCATATTTCGGAAACATATACACAATGAATGTCCAAGAAGTGGGGGCAAACGCAAAAAATGGGGATACCATAAGAGTCTGGGTTGATAGAACAAAAAGACTCAGAGCTTGGAAAGCACCAAATTTAAATGGAGCTCTTATTTCTATAGATCTAGATACTATGGGAATAATAGCGTTTGTAGGAGGATACGACTACAGTATAAGTCAGTTCAACAGGGTAACTCAAGCAAAGAGGCAACCGGGTAGTGCTTTCAAACCTATCGTATATGTAACAGCTCTTGAAAACGGTTTCAGTCCCTTTGACATTGTTGTTGATGAACCCGTTGAATTCCCTACGATGAGCAAAAACCAAACATGGAAACCCAAAAATTACGACAACCAATATCTAGGAAAGATGCCACTATGGATGGCACTAGCTCTTTCGAGAAACACAGTTACCGTAAAAATCGCAAGTCAAATTGGAATAGGTAAAATCATAGAGATGGCAAAAAGACTAGGTATAGAATCAACAATAAGACCTGATCTATCAAGTGCTCTAGGAGCCTCAGAACTAAGAGTAATAGAACTCGTAAAGGCTTATATACCCTTTGCTAAAGGTGGTTTATTATGTAAACCCTACTACATAACAAAAATCGTTGATACAAGGGGTAACGTTATATTCGAAAACAGTGGTCCAGAATGCGTACAGGTAATAGATAGAAATATAGCTAGTGAGATGCTTTTTATGCTCAGAAAGGTAGTTGAACTTGGTACCGCAAGAACTGCACTATCAATAGGAGATTTTTCGGCAGGAAAAACGGGCACATCCAGTGAATACAGAGACGCATGGTATATAGGTTTCACAAGGAGAGTTTTAACAGGAGTTTACATAGGCAGGGATAACTTCCAACCAATAGGTAACAGGTACACAGGTTCAGTAGCTGCCTTACCGATATGGATCGATTATACAAAAGGTATAATGCCTTTATATCCACCGCCCTTCATAATCAAAGAAGAGGAAGAAACCGCCCCTGAAACAAATGGAACAGTTCCAACCCTACCTGAAGAAAACAAAACAGAAACTCCTAATATACCACAAGTGCCCCAAGGTGCTGACTGATGAGAAACATAAAGGACATATCGGTGAAAGAACTCCATGAGTATATAAGTTCTCTAGGATATGAAAAGTACAGAACCTACCAGATACTTGGTTGGATATATAAGAGGAAAGTCTCCAACTTCTCAGAGATGACCGATATTCCAAAATCACTTAGAGAGAAACTAGAAGAAGATTTCGAATTATTTTCGCTCACTCCTGTTGATAAAATAAAATCGGTAGATAACACAACCAAATTACTATTCGGAACTAAAGACGGAGAAATCATAGAAAGCGTCCTGATTCCAAGCAAAGACAAATTAACGTTATGTATATCAACACAGATAGGATGTAGAATGGGCTGTAAATTCTGCTCTACAGGGATGCAGGGATTCAAGAGGAATCTAAAACCATCGGAAATAATAGACCAGTATCTCCTAGCTGCTAAAATAGAAGGAAGATCTCCAACAAATATAGTGATAATGGGTATGGGAGAACCTCTTGACAATTGGGATAATGTAAGATTGGCCATAAAAAAATTGATAGACGAAAAACATTGTGCCATATCAAAGAGAAGAATTACCCTTTCTACAGTGGGAATAATACCAGAATTGAAAAAGCTAGTTTCAGAATTTCCAGAACTACCCATAGCTCTCTCTTTGAACACTGGAAGAAGTGAAACGAGAAAGAAAATAATGCCTATAGAAAAATTGCATCCTATGAATAAAGTTCTCGATGTATTAAAAGAGAAAAAAAGAACGCGGAAGATCCTAACTATAGAGTATGTGCTAATGGATGGAATAAACGATAGTGATGAAGAAATCGAAAGTTTAGTGAATCTCATAAAAGTTAAAAATATAAAGTGTAAAGTAAACCTGATCCCCTTCAACGAATGGGAAAATAGCCCCTTCAAAAAACCACCCGAAGATAGGATATTAAGAATACAGGAAAAGATAATATCCCATGGAATCTCCACCTTTATAAGAAAAAGTAGAGGAAGCGATATATTGGCTGCTTGTGGTCAATTAAGATGGAAGTATCTACACGATAGAAGATAGACTAACAAGACCAACAGTTTCTTCAAAACCAAGCATTAAATTCATATTCTGTACAGCCTGACCACTCGCTCCTTTGACAAGATTATCTATTGCACTTACTATTACAAGTTTTCCCTTATCTCTCCTAACTTCCCAGGAAATGGCTATATAGTTAGAATTCCTAACCTCTCTAACCTCTGGCATCCTCCCCTTAGGATAGAGTTTAACAAAAGGTTCATCACCATAAAAATCATGGTAAATATCTCTTACATCATCCCATGTATAATTCTCATCAATATCCACATAGATCGTCGAAAGAATACCTCTATTAATAGGAACAAGGTGTGGCACGAAAAGTATCTCTGGTTTAAAACCGGTAGCTTCAGCTAATACCTCCTCCATCTCTGGATTATGCCTGTGACCACTAACAGAGTAGGCAGTAAAATTCCCATTAACCTCAGAGAACATCAGTCTTAGCTCGGACTTCCTACCCGCACCACTTACACCGCTCTTACAATCGGCAATAACTGTACCCTTTATGAGGCCTTTTCTCAATAGTGGATAGAGGGGAACTATCACGCTTGTAGCATAGCAACCTGGATTGGCTATTAAATTAGCCTTTTTAATCTTTTCCCTGAATAGCTCAGGTAACCCGTAAACTGCTTTATGCAAAATATCGGCAAATAGGTGCTTCTTTTCATACCACTTTTCGTATATCGAAACGTCTTTAAACCTAAAATCCCCAGAAAGATCTATAATCCTTCTATTCTTTGCAAGAAGCTTATAAACAACCCCCATAGAAGTTCCATGGGGCAAACATAAGAAAGACACATCAACATCATCCAACATATCTATAGCAGTATTACTATCAACAAGTTGAATATCACACAAACCTTTAAAAGTCGGGAAAAGCTCAGAAAATCTCTTGTCACTATAAGTTTCAGATGTAAGAACAGATACTTCACATAAAGGATGGGAAACAATCAGCCTAACAAGCTCAATACCTGTGTAACCCGTTGCTCCAAAGATAGCCACCTTAACCATTCCTACCTCCAACCTTATCACCTATCTTAAGGAAGGATACCTTACCTTCATACTGCTTGTAAATATGGAGTAAAACTTCTTTTCCTTGATCCTTCACTACCCACCCAGTCGCAAGCGTTTCAAACCTAGAGTCAAGAAACCCAACTAACCTACCCTCTTCAAGAGTAGAATATTTCCCAACACAGGGAATTAAGTTTTTCTCCAGCTTAACCAGAGGTTTTTCCGAAAAATACTTTATAGTTATTGCTATTCTATTTTTCTCCCTCCTTAACATATCCTTTGGGACTACGTACTGTGAGGGTAGCAACAAAAATACCTCTTTAACAAAACCCTTTATATAACTGTACCAGTCAAAAACCTCACTACCGATAAGAATAACAGCATCGGGTCTAAACAGCTCTAATTTCAGAAGTTTCAAGGAAAAAGCAGAATAACCTGATATCCACCCTGTAGTATCTATCAAAACCCTCCTTTCCCTTTCAACCCTTTTCAACTTTCTAAGTAGCCTAACTAAAGAATATACATACCCAGGGATATCGGAAAGAGGAGAAGTGTAACCGTAAAAGTAAAAATACTCGGGAATTGCCTCAGACAGAAGAGCTATTTCCCTATCTACAATACCAAAAGCAACGGTACCCACATGACCTATATCGCTCTGACCAACATCAAGATCGACTATCCTTACAGGCTCTCCCTTTCTTAGAAAAAATTTGTAATATTCTTGATAAGCGTACTCTTTCCTCTATCAACAGCACCAATAACCACTATAGAACCAAAGGGGCAAAGTCTTTCTAAATCAAAATTGTCAACGGAAACAGAAACCATAATCCCGCCCTTTGATCTAAATTTTACTTACCTTTATATCTTTTAAAACTAATAACCTCGCCACTATCTGCATCAATAGTTATCTTCCCTCTTTTACCGCTCACAACATAATAACAACTATCTTTATTTCTTCTCTTTTTCAGCTTTATTCCTCTAATTTCATCGATATATTTGCTAGCTATGCCCTCCACCTCGGAAAAAGAAACACGAGGCCTACATTCAAAGTCCCTTTCGTAATCCCTACAGTAGGATAAAGAATGCAAACCCACTATCAACAAAGATACCAAAAATAAACCTCTGAGACCATTCATATTTGAATTTCTACAACAACTACTTATACTTTTTCAATAGATTACCAAATCTAAATCACTCGAGCCAAACTTTCCAATGGTACAAATCTAAAAATAAGGTAATAGGAGGCTGATAAGTGAAAAAATACTAATAGTCCTTCACGGAAGCCCACGAAAAGAGGCAAATGAGTGGTACGGATTTTAGATATACTTGCAAGGGTTCTCAAAAGGCCTCGAGAGGGCTTCATGTTAAGATTTTTACAGTTTGGGGAACCAGATATAAAAACCGCTTTAGAAGAAATCATAGCAAATGGGGTCAAAAAATTGTAGTTCATCTTTTTTTTCTAAGTGCAGGAATTCACGTTACCAAAGATACTCCAGAAATTCTTGATGAAGTTAGGAAAAACCATACAGAAGCGGAAATTCTTTACACAAGACCCTTTGGAGATTCATAAAAAAAACTTGCAGAGATCGTGAAAGAACACATTGAAGAGTTAGGGATCAAAAGAAGATAAGGATATAAAGAGCAAAAGCTTTGAAATAATCGAAAATGAATTAGATCTAAGTCCCTTCTCTGAAGAGGAGAAATTCATAGTCAGAAGAATAATCCACGCTACTACAGATCCTGAATTTAAAGAAGCTATAATATTCCATGAAGATGCCGTCCCTCTTTCCATCGAAAACCTAAGAATGGGTAAAGATATCCTTGTTGATGTTGAAATGGTAAAGCAGGGATTTCAAAAAGACTACTTAAAAACAACAGAGTTATTCCAGACTTATCAGAAATTAATGAAGAACCTGAAAATGAAACTCGTACAAAAGAGCAATCAAAATCGCCCTTGAAAGGGAGAAAAATATAGGATTAATAGCTATTTGGTAATTCACCAACAGCTCTAATAAAGACAATAGAGATCTTAAACGGTAGAGGTATAAAAAATATAGTAGTAATTGGGCTACCGGTAGGTTTTGTTAAAGCTTTCGAAGCAAAGCTTACTCTCTCCAATCAAGACTTTCCCTTCATCACTAACCTGAGTAGAAAAGGAGGAAGCCCAGCCTGTTGTGCTGTGATAAATGCTCTACTGAAGCCCGTCCATCAATTAATTAAAAAATATAGGGACTATAATGCTTAGCAAGCTCTACCTTATTGGAATAGGCCCAGGTGATCCCAAGTACCTGACACTTGAGGCAAGGGGCTTGATCGAAAAGCTTGATCTATTCCTAATACCAGAAAAAGGAGGAGGTAAAAAAGAATTAATCCAAAAAGATCAGAATTAATCAGATTTATTAAGAGAGGCAAGCCCTGCCGATACATCCATCTTGACTTCCCAGAAAGGAAAAGGGAACCAAACTACAGATAAAAAATAATAGAATGGAGAAGAAAAAAGTAAAAATTTTAGAGGAAGCTATCTTAAACATCAACGAGAGCGAAGCTGGACTCCTATCTGGGGAGATCCCACTTTGTACAACGGTCATATTGAAATCGTAAAGGATCTTATTACCCAGATCGTAACCCTCTTCCTTCAACATTTGAAGCATCTGCCAGAGACTATCCGGAAGCACGTTTAAATAAGAGGCATCTATAATTCTGCTTACCTGGAGGATAGTTGTAGTAAATTAGCGCAACTTTCTTTTCGTGATTCGATTTTTCCTAAAGATTAATCCAGACCTCGACACTTTGAACGATCCTCTGGATTCTCTCAGAAATAGGTCTTTCCTCTACATATTCGAGACCGGTTACTACTATCTAGGACCTTTTTTTTCGAAGCTATTACCGTTGGCTGGATAACCCCTCCTAATTCAGGCATCCCAACTTGCCAAGCTCCCTCAAAAATATCAAGACCAACCTGGAGATCTTCTCCACTCCTCTTCGCTCTGGAATATAAAGAGTAATAGCATCTATCACAGGAACTCCAAGCTTACTAAGAACAGGTATGGCTATACAGGGATTCAAACCTATTTTCAAAGACATACCTACAATAAGGGAGACTCTACCTGAACCGTTTTCATTAAAGAAAAACCTTTCAATCGCCTCTTCTGAAGGCCAACCATATACAGGAAGAACATTAAAGCCCTCTTTTACAAGAGCTCCAATTAGAACTTCCAATGGCTTCTATAGACCCGAAGTGATAAAGTACTTGTAAAAACTATTCCGATCCAACGTTTACCTTCGGGAAAGCATACTTTCTTGAATTCTTCAAATTTTTAAAAAATCCTTCTTGATTGGTAATCGTATATACTGAATTCAGGTATTTTAACAGGTTCGTTATAGGAAACCTCATAATTGAAATCCTTTTTTAGAATGTAGAGAATCATATTTTGAAGTTTTCAACACCACAATTCTGGTAGTACTCTTCAATTTTTGGATCAACTGTTATTCCAAAAGCCTTCATTTCATCGTCGTAGGAACCCTTTGCAGCTACTGCATAAACTTTGGCCCCATTCTTTACAGCTTCCTGAATATTGGATTTAAGAACATCCACAATTTACCTACCCACTACATTTATAACTAACACCTTCGAGTCTCTTATGAATTCGCCATACCTATCATGCAAACTCTTCAGAGAAAAACTCGTAACAGAATTCCCTTAGAACCAAGATTCCCGAGCGGACCTATTGCCTTTACGACAACCTTTGTCTGATAATCCCCTGGAACAAAGCTTATTTTCAAAGGTTCAGTTTGGGCATACAAACTAGTAAAATACTTAAAAGCCCTCATGAACTAACCTATCAATAATCTAAACAAATTCCCAAATCATCTATAAATTCTCAGTCTGGCACATAAATGATTCTCCCATCCTTCAACTGATACACTGTTCTAAGACGTATACCTTCGCCACTTAACCTCTTATCTGTTACCCTTCTTGCTTTTATCTCCTTACCATTTTTAGTTATTATCTCTACCTTTCCATCAGCAGTCACCTTGGCAATAGTCAAAGTAGATTTGGGATTGAACAAATCCATAAGGTTATAGGCCATAAAAAGAGCAATCATCATGCTAACAGTTATGACAATACTAGCATCAAAGAGGTTTGCAACACCAGCAGTAGGATCCTCCAATTGTTGTCAGAATACCTTTTCATCTCATTCTACTAAAGCCAAGTCCAAAACCAACCTTGAGGGCAAAGACACCAAAGACAAAAAGCATTCGCAGTAGCCATAAAACTACACTCAGATTCATTTTCTAACACCCAATACTCTATAACTCGTACTTCCTAGACCCATTACTTCTTCTTAAAGCCATTTTGTTTTTCAAGAGCTTCGATTACCGCTTCATAAACAGCCTTTCCTATAAGCTCTCCAATCTTACTATGACCACCTGTGTAAGTAACCTCCGGACCCGTATTACCTGATACAATAATAACGCTATCCGTACCAGTCCCAGTTGCCTGAACATTCCTTGTATAGCTACTAGGAACCTTTAAATCCTCAAAGGCAGCAGTTTTTGCCTCCGTTATTGTAATAATCGCCCTTGCCATAGCACCATCCGTTAATCTAGCATTAGTAAGGAGAATTATATTAACAGTACCCTTAGGTTCCCTCCCTTCAACATACTTACCTTCATCAAGTCCAGTTCTTAGAGCGTTAGTCTTTGCCCCAGCCGTAACGAGAGCAGCAACAACAAAAGGACTGTAAACCTTTACCACAATAGTCAGATTGTCCATATCTACAGCTGTAGCTATAAGAGTGATATCTTGACTTTTTAAACCAAGCTCCTTCGCAATCCTTTCTTGGACCTTTCTCATATAGACTTTCCCACCTACTTCATGATCGGTTTTCATTTCTTGACAAACCTCTTTCCAAAGTTCAGGATGAGCAGAATGATTAACAACAGCCAAAACATCGACAAATCCACTATTAGTAGATAAGACACGCCTTCTCTCAGGGAAAAGGATAACCAAACTCTTCTCCCAGAAGCCATCCCTTTCCGATCTTATAACGAACACCTTCGCCATAAGCTCCTTGGGAATATTTAAATCCCTTGCCAAAACAAACGAAGAGAAACACATAAAAACAACCAAAACCGCTAAAACTTTCTTTATCATCTATACACCCTTCTCTAGATCAATTATACCCAACTAGCTAAACTTTAACCACTATAGCTGTTACGAAATCCCAAATCTTAAACTCTGGATCAGATCTATATTTATTTTCATTTCAATTTTAGTAAACATATTTTCATTAGAGAGCATAACAATACCCAGAAAGTATGTCAAGTTTTTAAGTAATACTATGACCAAATTAAAAACAGCCTTTGGAGTTTCTAACATGGAAGCGATATACTGATAGCTTGAGCCTAAAACAAATCTAGTATAATTAAGGTGGTAAGTCCTGTTAAAAACCGTAAAAGAGGTAAAAAGTTGGTCAACGAATATTTTTCAGTTTTCCTGAATCTCAAAGGTAAACTCTGTGTAGTAATAGGAAGAGGGAAGGTTGCAGAAAGGAAGGTCAATAGTGTACTAAAAGTAGGTGCTAAAATTAAAGTAATCTCACTGGATGTCACACCAACACTCAAAAGGCTCGCTGAAGATAGAAAGATTGAATGGGAAAAAAGAATATACCAGAAGGGCGATATTGATTCAGCCTAGTTAGTCATTGCAGCAATGGATAACTTAGAAGTACAGAAAGAAATACAGCAGGAAGCGAAAGAAAAACGGATCTTCTGTAATGTTGTTGATTTACTAGAACTCTGTAGTTTTATAGTGCCCTCTACCCTAAGAAAAGGATTGCTAACAACTGCAATATCAACCTCAGGAATAAGCCCTGCCATATCCAAGCGTGTGAGAGAAATACTAGGAAAATCAATAAGCAACGAACACATTTTATGTATAGAAGTTTTGAAGAACCTAATAGAACAGATCGATAAACTGAATCTACCCCTAGAGGAAAAACCACAACATCACTAAGAAATGATTTATCATCTTAACATATGTGAGATAATGACATGCTTTTTTATGATCCACTGACAAAGTACATAAAGGTATTTCCAGAAGATTTTATAGTGGAGGAAGTACTACCATTTGAACTAAAAGAAGAAGGGAAGTTCAGTTATTATTTACTCGAAAAGAAAAATAGAGGAACACTGGAAGTGATAGATGAAATATCAAAAACTCTAAAGGTACCGAGTCATAAAATAGGCTTCGGTGGCATAAAGGACAAAAGGGCCATCACAAAGCAATACCTGTCAATAGAAGGAAAACCAAAAGTAACAACCATAAAGGGCAATAACTGGAAGCTAAGATTTGTAGGTTATTTTGATAAACCCCTCGAAATCGGTGATATAGAAAGCAACATTTTCACAGTAACCATAAGAAACATAGAGGATAAACAAAAAATAAAAGAAGCTATAAAATTTATAAAAGAACATGGCTTTGCAAACTATTTTGGTGAACAAAGATTTAGAAGGAATTTTGTTGTATCAAAACCAATTGGCAAATTACTCTTAGACGGTAACATAAAAGAAACCTTAAAACTGTACTTTACATGGCATGAAAATCCTTTTATAAGGAGAAAACTTCTTGATCTTTTTGGAAATTGGAACTCATTCCTGAAAGAAGCTACACATCTATCTCTTAGAGAAAGATTAGTAGTAAAAGCTTTAAAGAAAGGTAAAACATTTGAGGAAGCTTTTAAGTTACTTCCTAAAAACATAAAACTCCTCATTATATTTTCCTACCAAAGCTATTTATGGAATTGCATACTAAGAGAAATTGTGACAAAAAATTTCTCACATTTTAGAGTGCCTTTTATTATAGATAAATACATAGTCTTTTATAACGATGTAGATAAAGATAAATTAGATCTACTAGATAAGCGTATCCCTTACATATCAAAAGAAGCTTTAAAAGAAGACTTACCTGAGTTTATCAAAGAGGAATTATTGAAAATTGTTAAGAAAGAAAAACTAGAGGAAAAACTCGATACTGAAATTATGGATATAAAGTTTTTCAATAAGGGAGAAAGGAAGTTAGCTATAATACCAGAGATAATGAACTTACAATTTTTTAGAGATAGAATTAGGCTTAAATTCTCTCTTGAAGCCGGATCCTATGCCACAGTAATGCTTAGAAAAATAATTTTCTGGAAAGGCAAAAATAAGCTATAAATACTATATTAAAGCAGAAAGGGAAAGAGATGGAAAGTAAAATAGTAGAAGTCCTGGGTCTAAAATCTGAAGTACAAAGGAAGGAAAAATCGCCCCAACAGGTAGAGAAAACTAATGACATATAGAGAACTTGACTCTGACAATCCAAAAAGCGATAATTAGCTTAACCGATATTGCTGCAAGAAAATATGTAAGAAACACATTGGGTAAAGATGTGCTACCTTTTTCTGTAACCTATGCCACATCCCTGGAAATGAAAACCAATGCGGAAAATAGCTTTGTCAATAAACTAACATGGAAAAATTTAATATTTAGCCTAAAAATAAAAGGTGGACTCCCTTAGCAAAGGAACCTGTCTTTAGAAAAACTACTAACTTATGGTAACCTGTAACCTAAAGCCGAAGCTAAAGCGTAAATGAAAAATAGTATTTCATCAATCACTGAGAATAAACTAGCTATTCTAGCTAACGAATGCCTACCAGTATAATTCATATATAATTCATAAAAGTGGTTCTAGCATCCTAGAGTACATTCTGTTATTGACAAAGCTGTACTTTTCTATAATAAAATAAGTAGGGATAGGTTAAGTTTAGATGGATGAGACAATCTTTAATGTGTCAAAAGCTGATTTTACTTAAAGCAGAATCTCAACATAAGACAGTAATCTCCTTATAATCCCCTAAGAGGGAGGGAAATGGACTGCCTTGAAGCCATATTTACAAGAAGAAGTATAAGGCACTTTTTGAAGAAACCTGTAGAGGAAGAAAAGGTACTTAAAGCTATTGAAGCAGGTCATTGGGCACCTTCGGGATTGAACAATCAACCTTGGAGGTTTATTATTGTAGAAAGGGAGGACTTAAAAGAAGAACTATCCAAGCTTACTCACTATGGTAGAATTATAAAGGAAGCAAGCAATTTGATAGTAGTTTTTCTAGATAACAACAGTTCATACCATAGAGAAAAGGATATACAGGCCATAGGGGCCTGCATACAAAATATTTTACTAGCACTACACGCCCAAGGAATAGGTGCTGTATGGATCGGTGAAATACTCAAAAACAGAGAAGCTGTTGAATCTCTACTTAAAGCAAAAGAAGGGTGGGAACTAATGGCGGTAATAGCCCTCGGGTACCCAAAGAAAGAAGGAAAATCAACAAGAAAAGACTTAAAAGAAGTAATCGGAGGATGGTACAAATAGGAGGGGTGGCCGAGCGGACGAAGGCGGGTGACTCGAAATCACCTGTGGGGTTAAAAGCCCCACCGGGGGTTCGAATCCCTCCCCCTCCGTTCCTTCAATGATCTCTCGAAAACCTACGAGGAGGAATTCTGATGGAAGAAACATTAAAGAAAGAAGAACTAGACCAAGTTCAAAATAACGGAGAAGTAACGACTCACGTTAACAACGAAAGGACCGAAAAGAGTTTTGAAGTCATTGAAATTGATCCATCTATTAAAAACATACCAGAACTTAATATGTGCACATTAAAAAGCATGAAAATTTCAGACTTAGTAAAATTAGCAAAGGAACTGAACATATGGGGAACCTTTAGTTTAAGAAAACAAGAGCTTATATTCAAGATTCTATCATTATTTGTGGAAAAATACGGATATGCCTATGGTGAAGGAGTACTCGAAATAATACCAGAGGGCGGATTTGGATTCCTAAGAAGCGCCACCTATAACTACCAGCCAGGACCAGACGATATCTATGTATCTCCTTCCCAGATAAGAAAACTCGGATTAAAAACAGGTGATTATGTAACAGGATTTATAAGACCCCCAAAGGATAATGAAAAATACTTCGCACTAGTCAAGGTAGAAAGTATAAACATGAAACCTCCCGAAAAATCGCGCGAAAGAATACATTTTGATAACCTGACTCCTATATTCCCAAATAAGAGACTACAGCTGGAAACGAAACCGGACGAACTATCAACAAGAGTAATAGATCTAATAGCTCCAATAGGTAAAGGACAAAGAGGTCTCATAGTTGCTCCACCCAGGACAGGAAAAACCGTATTGCTACAGAAAATCGCAAACGCCATCGCAGAAAATCATCCAGAAGTCCATATAATTGCACTACTCGTAGGAGAAAGACCAGAAGAAGTCACAGATTGGCAGAGGAATGTTAAAAAAGCGGAAGTTATAAGTTCAACCTTCGATGAACCACCGCAAAGACACGCACAGGTAGCAGAACTAGTCATAGAAAGGGCAAAAAGAATGGTAGAATACGGGAAAGATGTAGTAATATTGCTCGACTCAATAACAAGACTAACAAGAGCTTACAATAACTTAGTCCCTCCAACAGGTAGAGTAATGTCAGGTGGTATTGAAGCAAGCGCCATAGAAAAACCCAAAAAACTCTTTGGTACCGCCAGAAATGTAGAAGAGGGAGGAAGTCTAACAATCATCGCTACCGCTTTAATAGAAACGGGAAGTAGGATGGATGAAGTTATATATGAAGAGTTCAAAGGAACAGGTAACATGGAGCTATACCTTCTAAGACAACTCGCAGAAAAGAGAATATTCCCGGCAATAGATATAAGTAGATCTGGAACAAGGAGAGAAGAACTGCTTCTCGGTGATTTCGAACTCAAGAGAATATGGATACTCAGGAAGGTACTTTCAACTATGAATCCAGTTGAGGCCATGGAATTCCTCCTCAACAAAATGGCTAAAGCCAAGGATAACATGGAATTCTTATCCTCTATGAGCGGTTAACACTTGAGTATAATCTACATGTACGAAATCAAATGTAACGGTAGGAGAATTTTATTAAAAGAAAATGAAGACCTAATAGAAAAATTAATAGAGGTAGGAATACCTATCTTCCTGCCATGTGGTGGTAGAGGTATATGTGAAAAATGTAAAGTAAAAGTAGTTTACAGAGATGGAAGGATCGATGATGTACTCCTATGCACATTGAAAGACCTATCCACTGTTGAAGAAATTTTTACCGAAAACTTAGATCTCAAAGTCTCAGAAGAAATCGAACCACCCTTTGGCTTTAAAATAGACGATCCATTTAAAGTGAAAAATAAAAGCGCTGTAGATTTAGGAACAACCAAAATATCCGTGGCAAATATAAATAAAACTAATCTCTTAGAAAAGTTCACAATTACAAACCCACAAATAGTCTACAGCAGAGATATTATATCACGATGTAAACCTGAATTAAAAAGAAAGTTAAGAAAAATGGTAATCGATCCTATACTAAAGCTAACAAAGGGAGATGTAATAGCCATATCCGGTAATACAGTTATGCAAGGAATCGTCATGGAAGAGAACTTAGAAGGCTTGACAAGATATCCGTTTGACCTTGGAAAAAAGGATTTCAGATTCATAGAACAGAGTGGAAAAAAACTTATAATACTACCGGAAATGGGTGGATTTTTAGGTGGGGATGCTGTTTCTCTCACATTAACTACCCTTTTTTTCGAAAAACCGGTATTAGCGATCGACATAGGGACCAATACTGAGATCATCCTGACATGGGAAGAAAAAATACTTGCAGCCAGTGTACCTGCAGGTAGTGCCCTAGAAGGTGGAAGCATAAAGTACGGAATAGGACCTGTAGAAGGAGCCATATTCAGAGTAAAAGAAGATCTAATGGTAGAGACTATAGGCGGAAAGAAACCAAAAGGTTTCTGTGGCTCTGGAATAATATCGCTTATAAACGCACTTAAAAAAAGAGGGCTTGTGGATGATAGAGGAACGCTTCTTTTGGGTAAAGAAATAATGGTAGGCGGAGTCACATTTACTCAGGAAGATATAAGAGAAGTGCAAGTAGCAAAGTCGGCTATATATGCGGCTATAAAAGTTCTCATGGAAAAAGCATCGCTTACATCTATAAAAAGCGTAATCATAGCCGGGAACTTGGGTTACCATATAAGTAAAGAGGACTTTTTGGGTATTAAAATTCTACCAGAAGAACTGGCAAGTTCCAGTTTTTTTTATGTAGGTAACTCTTCCATATGGGGGGCAAGATGGGCATTACTTTCAACGGAAGCTCAAGAGAAAATGAGGGAAATAATGAAGAAATCCAAAGTGGTAAGGCTGACAGAGGAGAAGAACTTCGAAATATACTATCTTACAGGAATGAATCTATAGAGATAGAAAAACTAACATCACTTGAAGAAAACCTGAAAGATCTTACAAGATTGTATCTAAATGGATACAAAGGACTTGAAATATATGCCTATAAAACTGCCGAAGAAATCAAAGAATACCTTCATTGGCTTTATAAGAGAGACAAAGATGGAATACTGGTAGCTAAGGACAAAGGTAAGATAGTAGGTTTTATAGCAACCGACAAAAACTGGATGTGGACCGGGGAAAAATTCGGCGAAATTCATGAACTCGTGGTACATCCTGACTACAGAGGTAGAGGATTGGGCAAACTGCTCCTTGAAAGGGCTATTAAAAGGCTGAAATCCGAAAACTTAAGGAAAATTGGGTTGTGGGTCGGAGAAAAAAACGAAAAGGCAAGAAAAATATACGAAAAACTAGGTTTTACAGAAACAGAAAAACGGGGGAAATGGATAAGGATGGTAAAGATTCTATGACAATTTACCTGCAATTACTTCAAGAAGTTTTTTCTTAGCAACTTCAGGTGGTAGATCCATCTCACAACCTGCTGCATGAAAATGTCCACCACCTCCAAAATTTCTGGCAATTTCAGCAACGTTCAGATAGTTCTTCGATCTCAGACTGATCTTCACCCCTCCCGAAAGGCGCTCCCTAATGAAAATAGCCACCTCCACACCTTTTATAGCCCTTGCATAGTTAACAAAATCCTCAGTATCTTCGGCTAAAGAACCAGTCTTCTCAAAAAATTCTTTATAAACTGTCATAACAGACACCCTACCGTTAAAGTACAGCTCTAAAGTATTAAGAGCAAGGGCTAGTAATTTCATCCTTCTAAATGGATAACTCTCATAAACTTCAAAGGCAATCTCAGAAGGATTTATTCCGTAAGAAATAAGACTAGCGGCTACACCAAAAGCATAAGCGGTAGTATTAGAATACCTAAAGCCACCGGTGTCAGTATATAAACCCGTATAAAGACATTTAGCAACAATTGAATCAATAGTCCCTTTTTTAGAATTTTTAAGAATCTCATAAAGGAGAGTAGTCGTTGAAGGTGCAGAGGGATCAACTATATTGTAATGAGCAAAGCCACTATTAGACTCATGATGATCTATATTTATAATCGTTTTAAAAATACTCCTATCAAAACCCGGAACCCTTCCTATATCACCACAGTCTAGAAAAAGGGCTACTTCTGCTTTCTCAACCTCACTAAAATCGTTATAAACCCTAACGTTCTCTACACCTGGTAAAAAACCATAAAATTCTGGATAACCTGTAGGCGACCATATTCTCACCTTTTTATCCTTATAGAAGTTATAGACCGCGAGAGCACTCCCCAGAGCATCTCCATCAGGTGACTTGTGAACAAAACAGGCAATATCTTTTGCGCTATCTAATATTTCAACCACCTTTTGTAAAGTATTATTCAAAACCCATCTCCCTCAACAATCTCTCTATCCTATCGGCGTACTCCATACTTCTATCTTCGACAAACCTCAGCTTTGGAACCTTTTTTATCCTAAGATCTTTCATGATCCTATATTCTATAAACCTCCTAGATTCTTCAAGAGCAACCCTCGTAGTTTCCCATGAGGAATCAAACACACTATAGTAAACATCGGCATAGGATAGATCATCACTCACTCTAACCTTCGTTATAGTTACAAGCCTCAACCTTTCATCCTTAATAGTACCACTGCATATGAGCTCAGCTATCTCTTCTCTAATAACCTCATTTAGTCTCTCGGTACGCTTATAAGATCTCATCACAACAGCTCCAAATAATAATCTAGCATAACAACTTCAGGATGCATCTCAACAAAGCTTATAACCTCTTGCAACATACTATCAACAACACCTTTATCTGTACCAACACATGCTATACCTATAGTTGCAATCTGATGAGCATCCTGATTCCCAACTTCACTTACAGAAACGTTAAAACGACCCCTTATCCTCTCCATAAGACCTTTTAAAACCCGCCTTTTACCCTTTAAAGTATTGTTACATGGTATCTCTATAACTATCTGCAAAGTTCCAACTATCATCCCTTTTATATTAAACCGTAAGATCCTTATTAATTACAACGATTCCCTCATAATCTTCTGTATTTCGTAAGCTTCTACTATATCGCCCTCTCTTATATCTTGAAAATTATCAAAGGCCATACCACACTCATAACCAGCCTGAATCTCCCTAACATCATCCTTATAATGCTTAAGAGATGCTAACTTCCCATCATAAACTATCACTCCATCCCTGATGATCCTTATCCTACTGTTTCTAGCTATCTTACCCTCAAGAACATAACAACCCGCTACATTACCGACTTTTGGTACTTTAAAGACCTGCCTGATTTCCGCCCTCCCAAGGATAACTTCCTTTTCCTCAGGCTCTAGCATGCCTAGCATTATTTTCTTTATATCTTCAACTATGTCGTATATAACTCTATAAGTTCTCGCCTCTACTTTTTCCCTCTCAAGGACTTTCCTAGCCTGGGCATCCGGTCTTACATTAAAACCGACTATGATAGCACCACTTGCCTTTGCAAGCATTATATCCGTCTCTGTTATAGCCCCTATGCCAGAGTGGATGATATTTACCTTTACTTCATCGATGGATAACCTATCTAGAACTTCTCTAATAGCTTCTAGAGAGCCTTGAACATCAGCCTTAACTATCATTCTAAGTTCCTTACTCTCACCTTCAGAGAGTTTTTTCATTATCTCTTCAATTGTAAGAGCCTTACTACCCTCGAGGGATAGTTCCTTTGCCTTCTCTCTCCTCTCCTCACTTATCTCTCTTGCAACTTTTTCATTCTTAACAACTAAAAAGGCATCACCAGCTAAGGGAACATCCGACAATCCCAAGACCTCAACTGGGGTAGAAGGACCCGCTTCCTTCAACCTTTCACCAAGTTCGTTCGTCATAGCTCTAACCTTACCCCAGTGAAGACCCACCACAAAAGCGTCTCCTTCTCTCAAGGTTCCATCCTGTACGAGTAGAGTTGCTACAGGTCCTCTTTTGGGATCAAGTTTAGCCTCTAACACAGTCCCTCTTGCAGGTTTATTGGGATTCGCCTTTAAATCCAGCATTTGTGCAACTAGCAAAACCATCTCCAAAAGCTCATCAACACCCTGACCAGTCTTAGCGGAAATTGGAACCATTATCGTTTCACCACCCCATTCTTCAGGTATGAGACCATGTTTTGCAAGTTCCCTCTTTACCCTTTCTGGATTTGCATCAGGTTTATCTATCTTGTTTATAGCTACAATTATCGGTACATTTGCAGCCTTTGCATGGTTTATAGCTTCGATTGTTTGAGGCATAACACCATCATCAGCAGCAACGACCAATATCACTATATCCGTTACCCTTGCCCCCCTTGCTCTCATTGTGGTAAAGGCATGGTGACCAGGAGTATCTATGAAGGTTATCTCACCTTGTGGTAGCTTAACTTTATAGGCTCCTATATGTTGTGTAATTCCACCTGCCTCCCTTTCTGCAACATTTGTCTTCCTTATGTAGTCAAGAAGCGTTGTTTTCCCATGATCAACATGACCCATAACAGTAACAACGGGAGCTCTTGGTAAAAGGCCCTCTTCTTCCTCTTCCTTCTCAACCACAGGGATCGAAGCTTCTTCATCAGGGATTACTTCAAAACCAAATTCCTCGCAAACCATCTTAGCAATATCAAAAGGTACAACTTTGGTAAGTTTTACAGGTATACCCTTAGACTGTAGAACGTTCTCTATGCACTCCTCGGATTCCTCAAGCATAATAGCAAGATCCGGTATAGATATGGTTTCAGGTAACCTGACTATACCCTTATCAAAATCCACCCTCAACTTCAGTTCTTCCAGTCTAAGTGCTTCCTCGTCAAGTTCCTCTTTAATCCTTCTTTTCCTCCTTCTAAGTCTCCTTTCCCTTATAGGCTGATAAATCGGCTCTACAGGATAATGAAAATCCTCACCCTCCTGTATCTCTTCCTTCTCCTTAGGTTCTCTCACATAGAAAACTTCTTTTAACTTTTCTTCCAACATCTTTATAGTCTCATCCTTTTCCTTACGCACCTCTTTAGGAGTAGTATCCACCTCCTTTTTTGTTTCCTCCTCCACAACTTCTCCAACTTTCTCACTAGTAGCACACTCTTCTTCAACCATAGATTCAGTCTTTACCTCGGTAACTTCCTCTATAGTCTCTCCCTCTATCTCCTCCTTCAGTTCCACTCTTTCCCCTATCTCTTCGGTTACCAGGGTTACCTCTTCGGCAGATTCCTCCCTTTCCTTCTGTAACTCCCTCTCCCTTCTTTTCTCTTCCTGTAGCCTTCTCATTCTGACATACATTATAAGCCTATCGTATTCATCCTCGGTTATGGAACTCATAAGGCTTTTAAGAACAATACCTATATCTTTAAGGTAAGCTAGAACTTCCTTTGGCTGCAATCCCATTTCTTCAGCAACTTGCTTAACTCTTATTCTCTTAACCGCCATTAACTACCTCCACTATTTTAAGAAACCTATCTATATGCCTTAAAAGCTTATCAGCAACACCCCTATCTTTTATTCCTACTATTCCAACAGGCCTCCTAACAAAAATCACACCCCACTCTTCTTTAGTAAAAATAACTCTATACGGTTTTCCACTATTTATAAAGTAGTTTTTGATACCTTCCTCTAAATCAGAAGCCAAAAGGAGAAGTCTAACAATATCAATTTCCTTGTCTACCGCAGTCCTCCCCAACGTAACTGCACCAAATTTCCTTGAAAGCCTCATAGTATCAACTATCACCTTTCTTAAGGACAACTTAACTTCCTTAAGAAGATCCTCTAATTTCAAATAATTTACCCTTTTTTTTAGAGCCTTACAAAAAAGATTCTTCCTGACGGCAATCTCAAGGCACCTTATAGAAGGACAAACATTAACCCCCCTACCTTCACTCCTCCATAGAGGATCAAAGTACAACAAGCCATCCTTCTCAACAAAACGTAATAACTCATACTTCGACCTTCTCTCTCTACAAGCAACACACATCCTAATAGGGTCTCCCATATTAATCTAGCTGCTTTGGGTATTCTTGAGCGCATCTACCTTTATATCTATCTTCCAACCTGTAAGTTTCGCAGTCAACCTCGCATTCTGCCCCTTCTTACCTATAGCAAGAGCGAACTGATCCTCATCCACAAACACCTTAGCTTCCTTGTTCTCCCAGTCTAAAAGGATGTTATTCACCCTCGCCGGTTTGAGAGCGTTAGCTATAAACTCCTTAGGATCCTCAGAATAGAGTATAACATCTATATTTTCACCCTGCAACTCCCTGACAATGGTCTGTATCCTTGATCCCCTAACACCTATACAAGCACCCACAGGATCTACCGTTGGATCACTACTTGTAACAGCCACCTTACTCCTATCACCGGGATCTCTCGCTACACTCACAACTTTAACTATACCAGCTGAAACCTCTGGTAGTTCCTTCTCAAAAAGTCTCTGGAGCAACTTGGGATGTGTTCTTGATAGGATAACTTCAAGCTCGTTACCCTTCTTTTTCACACCAACAAGTAAAAACTTCCTAACATCACCCTTTCTGTATCTTTCCGTCTTAACCCTTTCTTCAGGAAGTAGTATCGCTTGAACCTTCCCACCATGGATCTTAACTACCACATTCCCCTTCTCGTCCTCTTTTACGATCTCACCTACTACTATGTCACCCACTTTCTCCTGTAGAACTCTATAAAGCCTATCTATCTCCAGTTTATCTATCCTCTGAGATAAAACGTTAGCACTAGCCTGAGCTATGATCCTGCTCATACCCTCTATATTAAAGGGAATCTCCACAATATCACCAACCTTGACATCCGGGTCTATTTTCAAAGCTTCAGACAAACTTATCTCTTTATCCGGGTTCTTTAGCCCACCATCTTCAACGACCCTTTTCCTCGCATATACTTTGAACTCACCTTCTTTCAGGTTAAGCTGAACCTTTAAATCGGGCTTCCTATCTATTCTCTTAACTATAGCAGTCAGAATAGCCTCTTCTAGAAGAGCAATTATATCCTCCTTCGGTATACCCTTTTCTTCCTCTATGACCTTTATCGTATAAAGGAGCTCTTTGCCCTTCATATACCCTTTCCTCCCTTGGATTTTTCCTCATATACCAGTTTCGCCTTGATTATATCTTCATAGCAGTACCACTTCTTCTCCCCACCCTCTAGCAGAAACTCAACACCCTCCTCGTCAGCAACCAAAATCCTACCTGTAAGTTCTTTCCTATCCGCATCCTCCTTTACCACCACCTTCGCCAAACAACCCACACTTTTCATGAAATGTTGAGGTTTCTTCAACTCCCTCGTAAGCCCGGGGGAGGAAACCTCTAAGTAATAACTAACCTCTATGAAATCTTCCCTATCTAGGATCTCACCTATCTCCTTACTGACAAGCTCACAATCCCTTATCGTCACACCACCTTCTTTGTCTATAAATATTCTGAGATAGTTGTACCTACCTGCAGAAAGCCACTCTACATCGTACAACTCCAGATTAAACTTTCTCAGTATAGGACACAACAATCCCTTTACCCTTTCCTCAATATCAGTTGCTTTCATAATCCCCTCTTTAATATTTACCCTTGCATTTGTGTGTGATTAGAAATAAGTATACTACTAAATGTAACAAATTCAAGTCATTATCATAATCACCAAAATGAAGGAGGAGAGATGGCGAAGAGCTTTTACATAAAAACTTTCGGTTGTCAGATGAACGAACACGATACTGAAAAAATAAAGGGGCTATTGGAGTACCATGGCTATATAGAGGCGGAAGATGAAAAGGAAGCTGACATCATAATAATAAACACATGTGCTGTAAGAGAAAAGCCAGTACACAAAGTTTACAGTGAAGCTGGTAGATTCAAAAAAACAGGTAAGATAATAGGAATAGCTGGATGCGTTGCTCAGAAGGATGGAGAAAAACTCTTAAAAAGGCTCCCGCACGTAAGTTTTGTGATAGGACCAAGGAATACCTACAGGATAATTGAAGCTATTAAACTTGCAGAAAGGGGAGAGAAAATTGTTTTTACTGACCTCGATTCCAGATGCAAGATAACGGACCTCTCTTTCCCCGTAAAAAGAGAAAACCCCTATCGAGCATATATAACGGTAATGGAGGGATGCGATAACTTCTGTAGTTACTGTATAGTTCCCTTTGTAAGAGGAAGAGAAACAAGTAGACCCATTAATGAGATAATAGAAGAAGCCAGAAAATTAGCCGATCTTGGATATAAGGAAATCATCCTACTGGGACAAAATGTAAACTCATACGGTAAGGATGTAGGTAGTAACTTTGTAGAATTGTTGCAAAAGATATCAGAAATAGAAGGAATAGAATGGATAAGATTTATAACCAGTCATCCCAAAGATTTTAACGATGAACTCATCGAGGTTGTAGCAACAAATCCGAAGATATGTGAATACATACACCTACCAGCCCAAAGCGGTTCTAACAGAATCCTGAAACTAATGAACAGAAAATACACAAAAGAAAGGTATTTGGAAATCATAGAAAAATTGAAGTCCTACGGAAAATACTTTGCCTTTACGAGTGACTTTATCGTTGGCTTTCCTACAGAAAGCGAAAAGGACTTTGAAGAGACTGTGGATCTCATAGAAAAAGTTGAATATGAAGGAATATTTGCCTTCATCTACAATCCCAGAGAATTTACAGCTGCAAGTAAAATGTTTAAAGATGACGTGCCACCACAGATTAAAAAGGAAAGGCTGAAGAGACTTCTCCAAAAACAGGATAAGATAACAGAAAAACTAAGTAAAGCCTACATAGGTAAAACTGTAGACGTTCTTTTCGACACGTATGAAGATGGGATCCTCATAGGTAGGACGAGGACATTTAAAATTGTAAAAGCAAGTGGTGACAAATCAAAATTAGGTTATATTTTAAAAGTTAAGATAAAGGATGCAAAAATGTACGAACTAATAGGAGAAATTGTGAAGGAGGTACAAAATGATAAAAATGAAGGTCACAAGGGTAATTTTAGATCCTATAACAAACAATCCAATTGTTCTATTGCGAGATGAAAACGAAAAATGGGCACTACCTATATGGATAGGACTATTTGAAGCAAACGCAATTACCATGTCCCTTGAGAATATAGTGACACCAAGACCCATGACTCATGATCTTATCAAAAATATGCTAGAAACTTTAAAGGTGAAAATCGAGAAGGTTGTTGTAAGGGACCTTATAGAAAACACCTTCTATGCCTCCATATATCTTGAAACTGAAGAAGGTATAGTAGAAGTGGATTCTAGACCAAGTGACGCTATAGCAATAGCCCTGAGGATGGGAGCGCCTATATATGTAAAGGAAGAAATCCTTAAAAAGGCAAACTGTATAGATCTGGAAAAGAAAGACGAACTCTTGAAAGAGTGGCTTGAGAACTTGGACCTCGAAAGTATACAGAAATTTAAGATCTAATGAAAATAGCAAAGGAAAACTTAATCGTCTCTTATTCTCTTTAGAACTTCACGGGGTTTTGCACCCTGAGCAGGTCCTACTATTCCCTCTTTTTCCATCATCTCTATCAATCTAGCTGCTCTGTTATAACCTATTTTGAAGTGTCTCTGTAGCATACTCGCAGAGGCATAACCAAGAGACATTACAAAATTTACTGCTTCATCGTAAAGTTCATCATAATCGCTACCCCTATCATCCACACCATTCACAACAGGTTTTTCAAATATCTCTTCTACTTTATACTCCGGCTCACCTTGCGCCTTCCACCACTCAACTATTCTCTCTATCTCACCATCGGATATATAGGCACCGTGCAGCCTTATGAGATCAGTTCTACCAGGAGGCATAAAAAGCATATCTCCATTACCAAGCAATTTCTCAGCACCCATAACATCTAGTACAGTTCTAGAATCAACTCTTGAACTTACCTTGAAAGCAATTCTGCATGGGAAATTAGCCTTTATAAGTCCAGTGATAACATCAACGGATGGTCTCTGCGTGGCAATTATAAGGTGAATACCAGAAGCTCTGGCCTTCTGGGCAAGTCTTGCAATATAAAGTTCAACTTCTCTTCCAGCAACCATCATCAGATCAGCAAACTCGTCAACAACAATTACGATATACGGCAACTTTTCCTTCGCCTTCATGTTATACTTTTCGATATTACGAACACCAACTTCGGTGAGGATACTGTACCTTCTTTCCATCTCATTTGTCGCCCAAGAGAGAGCGGTAGCAGCCTTTTTGGGATCCGTAATCACAGGGGTAATCAAATGGGGAATACCATTATAAACCGAAAACTCTAACATCTTAGGATCGACAAGTATAAACTTAACCTCATCAGGAGTAGCCTTGTACAGAATACTACATATCATGGCGTTCAGGCCTACACTTTTACCAGAACCTGTGGCACCAGCAACAAGAAGATGAGGCATCTTCCTGAGATCGGTGACAAAAGGCTTACCAAATATGTCCTTACCTAGTATAAGGGTAAGGGGAGACATAGATTCTTTAAAGACATCAGAATCCACTATTTCAGAAAACAGAACATCCTCCCTCTCATCGTTAGGTAGCTCTATACCAACAGTATCTCTCCCAGGGATGGGAGCAACGACCCTCACAGTTCCAGCCTTCATAGCAACGGCTATATCATCCTGTAAATTCAATAACTTACTTATCTTCACGCCAGGAGCAGGCTTAAATTCAAACATACTAACGACAGGTCCATAATGGATACTCACAATCCTACCGGATACACCAAAATCCCTGAGTTTCTCTTCCAAGACTTGAGCTTTCTGTTCCAACTGTCTCCTATCTATCTTACTCTTCGACTTATTAGGCGGCTTCACAAGATCTACTGGAGGAAGCTTATACTCCCTTACAAAAAATCTAGCTACTTCAACACTTTCCTCCTCATCCTCCTCTAATGGTTCATCTACAGCAACACCTGTGTAATTTCCAGAAAGTCCCTTTAAATCTCCCTCTCCTTCTACTATCTTTATACCCGTTGATCCTTCCTTCTTTTCCAAATCAATTTTCTCTTCTTCATCCTCAACTTTATCGATAGCTGATCTTTTAATCTCGGATACATTTTCAGATTCTACCTTCTTCACAGACTCACCCTTTTCCTCGCTAAGCTCTTCATTAAAGTCATGGGAGTCCTCTTCCTCTATTTTAAACTTTTCCCTCACTCCAAGGAGTCTGTAAAAGACACTTTCAAATTCTAAAAAGAGTAGATATATAACAATCAACGTGATAACGACAAAATAAGACCCTATTCTACCGAGAAAACTGTTCAAAACTCCATTTATAACTTTACCAAGGGTACCCGCAAGAAAACCATTCAAAAACACACTAAAGAAAAGCTCTAGCAGGAAAATCGTTATAACGGTGTGTACAAGAATCATCAACAGTTTTTTTCTATCCCTATAAACAAAAGCTAACCCACCTATAAATATAAAAGAGGGAAAGAGGAAACTTAAAACTCCAAAATTCTTCCAGCTTTCCTCCCCGTATCTTACACCAAAAGTTCCCACGTATTGGGAATATTCCGGTTTAACTGTAAAAAGTAAGCTCAAAACGAGATAAAAGGAAAGCGATAATAATAGTGTAGCGTATGCCTTTTTCAGTCTATCGTACATCAATCCTCTGCATCCTTGAATCTAGATCCTAACTTCTTAAGCACATCCGGCAAGGTGGTATATTCCATTTCTTCTAGGTGCAACCTATGAGGTTCAAATGGACCGTGCCTTCTCATATAATCCGTTATCTCTAAAGCCTTTACCCTGGTGTAATCAAAGGACCTATCCCTAAATAGATCAACAGGACCTATCAGTTGCCCATCGGAAAGCTGAAATCCTGCAGCAATGACTCTCGGAGGACCGTCAAATCTCGCCGGTGTAGCATCCTCAAAGGCAACCGGCATAAGAGGCCCGTTATGGGACCCTCTCATCCAACCTTCAACTAGATGCGGGAATGCAAAAGCCTCTAGCACTTCACCAACAGCAGGAAAACCTGACTGGCATCTAACTACCAACACAGGATCATCTTTACCTACGTACCTACCAGCCATGAAGTTCAGTCTTTGAACTGATGCTTTAGCTGCAATAGCTCCATCACTTTTACGATACACAGATCTTACCATATACCTTGAAGAGGCACCTATCAAAACCAGCAAATCATAGGACTCTTCAGGGGTAGAAAGAAGCGCCACTTTATTGTCCACCACATCCATAACTTCAAAAACAAACCCATCGTGCATAGAAGGATCTATAACCAATCCAGGGGTATTAAAGGGATCAGCAAATATCTTATAAAGTGGTAAATTCCAGGCACCAGGTGAAGTTTTATCGGCCATAAATATTATTATTGGCTCACTTTTCCTCTCTTCAAGTTCCATTTCAGCATAGCCAGGTCCCATACCTTTCAAGTTGCCACTAAAGGCATCCGAAAGAAGATCCTGACCTGCGCCATAGAGCTTGAGTTTCTTAGCAGCTTCGGTACATCTCAAAAACACGTCCCATGCAAGCTTGTGAATCTCCGGACTATCCTCACCCTTAGTATGAGTAACTATAAGATTGAGGTCATCACCACAATAGGCAACGTAATAATCGATGATCTTACCATCAATCTTAGCTGCATCCAAACTTTCCCTCGCTATTTCAACAAGCCTAGGATGCATATTACTATGACCGACAAAACCACCAACATCAGCCTTGAGAACGCTCACCGTCACCCTCATTCCTCTACCTCCTGATATTTTGTATGATTCTAAAGTATCCACCCCATATGGCGGATAGATCACCAAGCTCCGAAAACTTTATTTTACAAAAATCTTTTGTAGATAAAAGAGCCCTCCTATTAAATTCCTCCATCATTTCTTCAGCAAAAAACTCCCTAGATCCACTCAGACCACCCCCTACAACGATAACATCAGGATCAAATATATTGGCTATTGAAGCCAAACCTATACCCAGATTCTTCCCAAGCCTCCTAAAAGCCTCTTTAGCTAAAAAATCACCCTCTTTAGCCTTGTTATAGATAACTTCTCCTGTCAAACTATCCCTAAAGGAAGCTAACAAAGATGCTTCACCCTCAGCCAATCTCCTTTTTACAAACCCTATCAAAAAAGTACTTGAAGCAAGGGCTTCCAAACAACCTCTATTTCCACAATTACAAAGGGGTCCACTCGGATCTATAGTGATGTGACCTAGCTCACCCCCGAAACCGTGAGCTCCGTACCACAGATTCCCATCGAACACAATCCCACCGCCAACACCTGTGCCTAAAGTCAAAGCTACCATAACCTTCGAACCCTCTCCCGCTCCCTTAAAGTATTCACCTAGAGCGTATAGATTTGCATCGTTATCTATAAAAACAGGAACAGGAACCCTTTCGCGAATATATTTACCCAGATCAAATACCTCAAAACCAGGAAGGTTGGGAGGATTATACAATATCCCCTTTTCAGGATCAACAGGCGAGGCTACAGCTATACTCACAGCTAGCACATCAAAATCGGATATCATTTTAAATATTATATCTAGTAGTCTTGCCAATACAAAATTAGGTCCACAGTGGGAAAAAGTTTTAACTTTATTAAAGTAAACTACCTTTTCCTTCTCATTTATAACACCGTATTTTATATAAGTGCCACCAAAATCAATGGAAAGGTAATTCATAACACAAGCCTTTCTATATTCTCTTCAAACGGTGGTTCTAACACTCCCTTTTCGGTAACTATAAAACTAACAAGCCTACTAGGAGTAACGTCAAATGCAGGGTTCATAGCTCTAGCTCCTGATGGGGCGATCCTACAGCCAGCTAAACTAAGTATTTCTTCTTCATTCCTATGTTCTATAACTATATCCTCACCTTTTTCTATAGAAAAATCAAAGGTGCTAGTAGGAGCAGCAACTATAAAGGGTATAGAATGGTAGTTACAGAGAACAGCTAAAACATAGGTTCCAATTTTATTGGCAACATCACCCCTTTTCGTTATCCTATCGGCTCCAACAATAACATAGTCAACCAGCCCTTTCGACATTAGATATCCTACCATGTTGTCCGTAACTATTCTATAAGGTATACCCAATTTTTCAAGCTCCCAGCTAGTTAACCTTGCACCCTGTAGAAGTGGTCTTGTCTCGTCAACAAAAACCATATCCACAAGACCACTCTTCCAAGCCATCTTTATTATTCCGAGAGCGGTACCCAAACCACTGGTAGCAAGCGAACCCGTATTACAATGTGTAAGAATCCTGGATTTTTTATTTATAAGTCTAGAACCAAACTCTGAAATTCTAAAAGAAGCTTCTTTCTCTTTTTCCTCTATTTTCATCACAAAGGCCCTGATTTTGCTCTTGAGTTTACGTACAGGTAAAATCCTGTTTTCCATAATGAGCCTATCTACCAAATCAAGAACGAAAAATAGATTTTTTGCAGTAGGACGCGAATTAGCAAACTCTTCCTTCACTCTTGTAAAACTCCTATAGAAATCGTCAAAAGAAATATTATCACCCAGCTCTTTAATAGCAAGATAAACACCATAGCCAGCAGCTATACCTATAAGCGGAGCGCCTCTTACAGCTAAAGTCCTTATAGCGTATATGACTTCTCTATAATCCCTAGTCACAATATATACTTCTTCCTGTGGTAGTTTCCTCTGATCCAATATAAAGAGCTCATCTTCCTCAGTCAGTCTCACAGCCCTTATCTCTTCCACGACCTGACCCTCTCTTTAAATTCCTCCAAACTTACACCCCTGATTTTCACAGTCTTCAACGTTCCCCATTCACCCTTTACTATCTCTATATCGCTCTTTGATACCTCAATAACCTCTGAGAGAAACTCAACTAATTCCTTGTTTGCTTTACCCTTTTCTCTACAGGCACAAACCCATACCTTTAATAGATCCTTTTCTATACTTAAATCTCTCCTTTTAGAACCTGCTGTAACTTTGCAATTTATCAGAATACTATCTTTCATACCCGCATAAAATCTAGCTACTTAGTTCTATACTAAGACGCATCAAAACCGGGACAAGCCAAAGCTGTAAAAAATAAATCAAAATCAGAACAATCAGTGGCGATAGATCCAAATAACCTATAGGCTTTATTAGTCTTCTAACGGGCCTCAAGACAGGCTCCGTAACAGCATATACAAACCTCACAAAAGGATGAGGATGCCAAGGATCAATACCGATCCAAGAAAGGATCACCCTGATAATGATTATCCAAGTATAGAGATTAAGTAAAAAAGAGATAATTTTGGCTACTCCGCCTATAAAATAACTTAATACATACATCTCCTACTCCTTTAAAGACCTTCCCATTCCTCTATAGATGAAACCCATCTTTTTCATATTTTCCGGTTCATAAACGTTTCTTAAATCAACTACGATGGGTTTCTTCAGAAGACCTTTAATTCTCTCAATATCGGCATTTCTAAACTGGCTCCATTCTGTAGCAATAACAAGACAATCACTACCTTTTAAAACATCGTACATATCTTCCATAGGAATGAAGTTCGGATTATCTATTTCCGAAACCGCATTCTCTAAAGCAGCAGGATCATAAGCCTTAACTACAGCACCAAGCTCTATCAGTCTCTTAGCTATGTATACCGCTGGAGACTCCCTTATATCATCAGTATTCGGTTTAAAGGATAAACCCCATAGGGCTATGACCTTTCCCCTAACATCCCCTTCCATTACTTCGACAATTTTACTTACAGCTCTTTCCTTCTGTAAATTATTAACTTCGATCGTAGCTTTAACAAGTTTAAAATCATAACCTATATTTTCGGCAATTTTTACCATTGCTAGAGTATCCTTGGGTAGACAAGAACCACCAAAACCGGGACCGGGATGGAGAAATTTAGGGCCTATTCTGTTATCAAGTCCCATAGCTCTAGCTACAACATGTATATCAGAACCAACAATATCGCATATATTTGCAACCTCATTTATAAAAGAAATTTTCATAGCTAAGAAGGAATTACAAACATATTTGATCAACTCTGCCGTCTTTATATCTGTAAAGACGAAGGGGGTATCCCTGAGGTATATCGGTCTATAAAGATCCTTCAAAATAGCAATAGCGCTATCACTTTCTGCACCTATAACAACCCTATCAGGATGCATAAAGTCGTAAATAGCAGAACCCTCCCTCAAAAACTCAGGATTAGAGGCAACATCAAAAGAAACTCCAATTTTTTTGTTTTCTTCTATGATATCTCTAATAAGATAGGTAGTACCAACTGGAACAGTACTTTTCGTAACAATAACCTTATAACCATCCAAATTTCTGGCTATAATTTTAGCAACCTCTATGATAGAAGATATATCCGTAGAACCATCACCCCTTGGTGGAGTTCCTACAGCCAAAAAAACCACCAGAGCATCACGAATAGCAGTATCAATATCAGTCGTAAAAAATAGCCTCTTTTGTTTCAGATTACTCACAAGTAACTCTTTCAGACCCGGCTCAAAAAAAGGAGGTTCTCCTTGAGAAAAAGCCTTTACTTTTTCCTCCATCTTATCAACACAAACTACCTCATTACCAAACTCAGCAAAACAAGTTGCCGTCACAGCACCAACATAACCAGCCCCAATCACAGCTATTCTCATAAGCTACCCCCTCTTACCAGCAGCATATTGCGCAGGATCTATAGCCTCTTTTTTGTCCCTTATCTGAAATCTAAGTATGGTGCTAGATTTGGTTTCTCCGATCACATCTCCCTGTCTGACCTTATCTCCGTTTTTGACCCGTAACTCTATATTTTCACCAGAATAAACGGAATAGAGAGAACCGTGCTTAACAACAAGAAGCGAAGCGACTCCTGCTATGTTATTAGTAGCATATACGACCTGACCATCAGCAACAGCCACTATCTTCTCGCCTTTATTCACCGGTATATCAACCCTGTTACTAACGATAACTGCATCAACCTCTTTACCTATAGGACTTATAAAGGAATGATTTCTTACAGAAAAGCTCTTCAGTAGAAGTATCTTTTTCTCACTTACCGGAGTCGCTTTACTAAAAACTCTCTCCTTCGATGCTTTCCTTTCTTCTGTTATTACCTTCTCTGATTCTTCCCTCTGTTGTAGCTTGGCCTGTTTTTCCTCTTCTTTAGAAGGGATACCTACCCCACAAGGAACTTTCAATACCTGACCTACAACTATTTTATTCTCGGTAATAGAATTTAACTCTATAAGTTTCTCGGGTGTAGTACCCGTAAGTCTTGAAATAGAGTATAGAGTATCTCCCTCTTTAACCTTGTACTCACATAACTTTGTCTTACTTTCCAACTCTCTCTTTTCTACTATTTCCCTCTCCTTTGTACTCTCCTTACCTACTATCACTTTCCTTTTGGATTTATCACTAAATTTTTCGAGATACTCACAAGGTACATTAACTAACCTACCCTTTCTAAATTTAGCTGTCTCTTTAACCTTATTGATCCTTGCAAGCTCTTCTACATCAACCCCAAGATTCTTAGAAATTTCCTCTATAGATTCTACTCTTTTCTTCACCTTATAAGAGCAGTAAGTGGTTTTAGCCTCTTTTTCGATTTTCTCCTGCTTTTCAGTCTTCTCTTCCTGCTTGCAGTAGACCTTTATAGACTTACCAGCAACAAGAACAAATTTTTTTTTCCTCACGTTATTTACCTTCTTAAGTTCCTCTATGGACATACCAAACTTTTCAGCAACCCTACCTGGAGTATCTCCTTTAACCACTTTGTAATCACATAATTTCCTTTCAGATTCTTTAGTACTAGTTCTTCTAGTGGTCTTCCTGGAAGTAGTTTTCTTTTTAGAAGTACTCTTTTTACTTTTCTTGGTAGAATCCTTAGTCGTATCTACCTTACTTTGGGAATCACCTTTTTTAGTCTGCACAGAAAAGGAATCTCCAACATTAAGCAAGAGAAGAATCGAAAGAAGTATAAAAATCAAAGAAACCATTTTTTTCATCCTAATACCTCCTCAACTTTTTTAAAGGCATCAAAGGGAGTAGCTACCTTAAGAACACCCGGAATATCCCAACTTCTAAGGGAAACGACAGGCTTCCCCATCTTCAGAGCAAAACCTATCTCACTTAAGGTTCCATATTCACCACCTATAGCAATGATAACGTCACTTGTTGCCACTATTATGACGTTTCTTGCATGACCCATACCAGTAGCGATGGAATAATCTATGTAAGGATTAGCATCGAATCTAGAATAAGTAGGAACTATTCCTATAGTTACACCTCCACCTTCCTTTACCCCCCTTGCAACTTCCTCCATAACCCCTCCGAGTCCGCCACAGATAATAGTATATCCCTTCCTACCAACCAACAAACCAAACTCATAAGCATACTTGCGATCAATAGTAGTTGCCTGATGGGCTCCTATAACCCCAATTATCTTATCGGGGCGGCCGGATTCGAACCGGCGACCCCCAGCTCCCGAAGCTGGTGCGCTTCCAGGCTGCGCTACGCCCCGTCTATCTTCACCTCCAACCATGCTCACCTCTCAACTTAACAAAAACACACCCACCTAAACTTTTAACCCTAACTTTACCATCTTCAGAAACCTTTGTCACTACCAACAACTCCTGGGAGTATTCATCACCTACAGGAATAACCATAATACCATCAACAACAAGCTGTTCAAGTAAAGGTTCAGGAATCTTTGGAGCTCCTGCAGTAACCATTATTCTGTCGTAAGGAGCATACTCAGGCCACCCTAGTGTTCCATCACCAATCTTTACCTTAACATTAGAGTAACCCAACTGATCAAGTACCTTTATAGCCCTTTCTGCAAGCTCTGGTATCCTCTCTACAGAATACACTTCCTTAGCAAGCTCGGCTAAGATTGCACACTGATAACCTGAACCTGTACCTATTTCAAGAACATTATGTACATTTTCTACATTCAAAGCTTCCGTCATTAGGGCAACTATATAAGGCTGAGATATGGTTTGTCCAGCACCTATAGGTAAGGGATAATCGTTGTAGGCTTCATCTATAAATTCCGGTGGGACAAAAAAATGCCTCGGAATCTTAAGCATTGCACTAAGAACCCTTTCATCCTTTATACCACGCCCTCTTAGGTGATTAACAAGTTCCTCTCTTCTTCTCTTCAATTCTGGTGTATCAGTATAATCCGACATCCCATTCCCATATTCCCTTTTCTAAGAAATCAAGAGCGGTCATATCGTACCTTATAGGTGTTACAGAAACATAACCTTTTCTAACTGCTCCTATATCGGTACCCTCTCCATTTGAATCTTCTTCATCTTCCTCGGGTAAACCACCTATCCAATAAAAGGTATCCCCCCTTGGATCCCTTAATTCATGAATATAGTTGTTATATTTCCTTTTACCAAGCCTAGTCCATTTTATTCCCTTTACTTCTCCTATATCTTCTACATCTGGAACGTTAATATTAAGAAAAATCCCATCAGGAAATCTTTTCTCAAAAAGACTCTCCATTATTTTTACGACAATCCTAGCAGCCGCTTTAAAATTCCTATACCCCGATATTGCCAGCGAAACGGCAACAGACGGTATGCCAAGTATACATCCTTCCATGGCAGCAGAAACAGTACCAGAATAGGTAACATCCTCCCCAAGATTCGGTCCTTCATTTATACCAGAAACAACAAAGTCAGGCTCTCTAGGTAGTATCTTGTGAACTCCTAGAATAACAGAATCAGTTGGAGTTCCATCAACAGCGTATATTCTTTCCTCTATTTTCTTTGCCCTTAAGGGTCTATGTAAAGTAAGGGAATGACTTGAAGCACTCTTCTCTCTATCGGGAGCAACTATCCATACATCTGCGATCTTGGATAATTCGCTAAATAAAACATTAATACCTGTCGCAAATACACCATCATCATTCGAAAGAAGAATCAGCATAAAACACCACCACCTTAACAAAAATCACACCTTTAAAATTATAACAGCTACACCGGAAAGGGCAAGAGGCACTCACAAATTGAAAACTCACAATGGTCGGGGCGACCCGATTTGAACGGGCGACCACTGGCCCCCCATGCCAGTGCTCTGCCAGGCTGAGCTACGCCCCGAAAAATTTGGATAAATGCCGGAGGCGGGATTTGAACCCGCACGGGCTAACGCCCACTGTCCCCTCAAGACAGCGCGTCTGCCAGTTCCGCCACTCCGGCTTACCTCTAGATTCAGAATATAATATAGGGTGAATACTCTGTCAATATTCTTCCTTTTGCCAAAATTCTGGTACGAATCTCACAACTCTATTTCTACCGAATTCCTTTGCCTTATAGAGAGCAACATCAGCATATTTTATCGCTTCCCAGATAGCATCCGCATCCGTTGGAAACTCTGAAACCCCTATAGAAATGGTCCTTTTCACAATGCCCTGTGGAATTTTAAAATCGTAGATTTCTATATTCTTCCTTATCTTTTCCGCTACATCCACAGCCTTATTTTTTTCAACATCCACAAGTAAAACTAGAAATTCCTCGCCTCCGAATCTTACAACTATATCAGATTTTCTAACACTATCCTTAATTACCTGGGCAGTTTGCTTAAGAACCAAATCCCCAGCATCATGACCGTACTTATCATTGACAGATTTGAAGAAGTCAAGATCACACATGAGGATCCCCAGAACGGTTTCCCTCCTCAAAACCTGAGCAGCAAGATTGTCTATAATAGCCTCCAAAAATCTTCTGTTGTACAATCCAGTCAAAGTATCCTTGAAGGCCTGTTCTTTTAAAGACTCTGCATATCTTTTAGCCTCAATAACTGGAGTAGCCTCATCTATATAAATCTTAGCTATATTCAATTTAGTCTCAATGGTTCTCCTATCACAAGAACACCCTTCATTAAACATAGGTAAATGTAACTCCACTACACCAACACAGTTAGAACCAGACATCATAGGAATACAGAAATGGCACTTTTCTCCGGAGTATGCAAAATACTTACATATGCCGGGAAAAGTGATTGATGAAACTATCTCACCAGTTCTTCTTGCCCTGCATCTACTGGCATCGAAAAGTTTATCCGCATTATAGGCGACATCAGGAGGAGTGGAATAAACTATCCTCATGGAATTTTGGGAATTGGAGACTTCATAAATGATAAACTCATCAAAACCAACGAGTTCCTTTAAAACCCATCCTAACCTCTCATATATGGTCCCAGAATCTTCATCATTTTCAATAGTATGTTTAAATATATGAAGCATCCTAAAACTATCCAAAAGATCATTAACCACATCAACAAGATCTCCTATTTCATCCTTTGCATAGTACTTTTGGAGCCTAATGTCACTCTTTAAAACCTCTTCCTGGTTTTCTATAAACCTACGTAAGTGTGACACAACTCTTTTTAAAGGCTTTATAACCATATAGTACAAAGCTATAGCCTGCCATAATATGAAAATAAATGAAATAACTGTAACTGCTAAAAAGTAATCTCCGCAAGTAACCCAGGAGATACCCCTAAACGAACAAAATACAGAAAAGAAAAAGATAGGAAATATACAAACAACAACTATAAAACTGAATTTCCAAAATATACTCCGATTAAAAACCCATGGAAAAGCCCTAACAAGCCAGCTAAACATAAAGTACCGCCTTCAATTTTTGAAAGGTATACCAGAAACTATCTAAATATACAATACATAGATACACTAGGAAAATCAGAACTATAATTGGAAAAATACTTCCTGCAGTACATAGAACAGTCCCTATCCTTTAGCAAACACGAAGAGATAAGAGCTCCCTTCAAACAGATTTGATCATTACTGCTATAATTAAGACATTCCGTGAATAGATTCTTGGAATCGAGTAGGTATTCACCTCTTTTTGACCTTAAACCAGCTATACCTCCTATTTTATAGGCAACAACAAAATCCCTCTTGTAGCTGGTAGCTAGCTTTGCACTGTTCATGGCCTCAATATAATCAGATCTGTTGAACAAAAGATAAGCCTTAACTGCATAGAATTTAGCCCTTATTTCAGGTTCAAGGTCCGATTCCTTTAACCTAACTTCAGCATCCCTCAGTATCCTCAGAGATTCAGTCGGATCCTTTCTACTTGAAGCGACATAAAGAGCTTTGTGTATCTTTAGGAGCAAATCCATCCTCTTTGATGCCCACTCCTTTAAAGCAGCGAAGTGCTCGAAGTTTTCGGCACCTTTACCTCTTACACTAATAGCCATAGATTTAAGGTTCCTCACCCTTTCTTCAGTTAAAGGATGGTCTGAAAATAACCTATTAAGAAAACCGCCCAAATTAGTATCTTTAACGCCAAGATAACTAAGATAATGTTTACCACAAGCCTCAACAGAAATAAGGGACTTAACAACTTCATTGGCATCATACCCTGCAGAGGTAGCATAGTAAAAACCTAGCTTGTCTGCCTCTCTTTCCTGGCTTCTTGAATAAGCAGACAAAACCAACAAACTACCAACATTTCCTATAAGCTCGCCTAATCTTCCAGCATAAATACTAGCACCAGTAATGGCTATATTAGCCAGAATAGTTTGGCTATACCTTTCGGCAGTATGTCTAGCCGCCACATGTCCCATCTCGTGACCTATTACAAAAGCAAGTTGAGCCTCATTCTCCAAGCAAGGGATAAGTCCTATGTTTACATTCACATAACCAGGTAAAGCCCAAGCGTTTGGTTCTGCACTTGGAGAGATAACAACTTCAAGAGAAACTACCCCTTTCCTATGGAAGTAGGGATACATTCTATCGACTATTTTTCTAACATAGTCTACAGCATAACCGCTTTTTATAAAGGGCCCAGATTCTATAGTTTCCCTATCCATATATTGAAATACTTCACGTCCAATCCTAAGCTCCGTATCGGTACCAACGAAACTTAGCTGCAGTCTACCACTCGCAGGATTTACCGTACAGGAAAGAAAGGTAAAACATGAAACAAGTACTGCACAAATTCTATACAAAACCAAGTGCTTTAGATATTTCATTGGCCACTTCTCTAATCATTTCCCCCATGAGCCCAAGTCTGTCATCTGGAAATCTGTAACTAGGTCCTGACACCGAAATGGCAGCTATAACTCTACCAGTATAGTCCCTGATCGGTGCCCCAACACACCTAACTTCTAGTTGGTACTCCTCATAATCAATCGCATAACCAAGTTCCTTAACTCTGGCAAGCTCATTTTCTATCTCTTTTACATCAGTCTTCGTATTAGGTGTAAATTTAACAAGTTTCCTATCCCTAAAGAGCCTTTCAATTTCACCACTACTTAAATAAGCAAGTTGAGCCTTACCTATAGCAGTAGCGTAGGCAGGTAGCTGTTTACCTATCCTCGGGACAACTCTTATCGTATTGGTAGTTTCTATACAATCTATGTAAATAGCATAAATATCTCTGAGTATACCTAAGTAGGTAGTTTCATTAAATCTACTCCACACATCTTCAAGGTAAGGACGAGCAACCTTTATAAGCCCCATCTGATACTTGAATACCACGGAAAGTTCGAAAATCTTAGGACCAAGTCTATAAGCCTCTGTCCTTGGGTTTTGCCTTATATAGCCCATCTGTTCAAGCGTGGCAAGCAATCTGAAAACATTGTTCTTATGTAACCCAAGCTTATTGGACAGCTCAGTAACACCCAGTTCTTCCCTCTCACTATAGGAAATCAAAACTTGCAAAGCATGCTCAACGGCTTTCACAAGTTGAATCTCCTCTCTACCGCCTCTCAACTTACCCCTCTAACCAAAAATTATTTTCTAATAAACTCTCTAGTTGTTTTATAAAACAATGTTATTACCTAGTCAAGTAGAAGGCCTCTAAAAAATTTAAAAAAATTCTCTCAACCAACTTCTTCCTTTCTACGCCTATTAAAACTGCCCCAAACTCATAAACATCTAAAACGAACGAAGGTTCGTTTCTCTTACCCCTTTTTGAAAGGGGTGTAAGAAAGGGACAATCAGTTTCAAACAAGAGTCTATCAATGGGCACAAACTTAATAACCTCCTGTAAATCCCTATTATAGGTTAGATTACCTGCAAAGGAAACTACAAAACCCATATCAAGATACTCTCTGAGATGATCCTTATTTCCAGAAAAACAGTGTACAATACCCTTAACATTTGGAAAGTTCTTAAGTATTGATATAACCTCCTCATGGGCATCGCGAACATGTAGAACTAAAGGTTTACCCAATCTGTCAGCAAGATCAAGTTGAATCTCAAAAGCTTTTATCTGAACATCCCTAGGTGAGTAGTTCCTGTAAAAGTCCAAGCCTATTTCACCTATAGCTACATTTTTTTTATTAGTGGCAACTTCCTCTAGCTTCACAAGATCTTCCCTTTTCATTTTAGAAGCATCATGGGGATGGAAACCGCAGGTGAAATAGACTATTTCATGGGTACTTGCAAATTCCATAGCTTTCTTACTATCTTCAAGGTTGATCCCAACTGTAACTATAAAAGAAAGACCACTACTAACTGCCCTTTCGTAGACCTCCTCCCTATCATCACTGAAATAATCCATATGAATATGAGCGTGACTATCTATGTAACCAACCCTATTTAACAGGGGAACCAACTGGTGTATCCTCCGGCAAAATCGGTAGGTATATCCTCTCTTCGTTTCCTGCAGCAAGTATCATACCCTGAGATTCTATTCCCCTTATCTTCTTTGGCTTCAGATTTGAAAAGTAAATAACCTTCTTTCCAACAAGCTCGGAAGGTTCATAACTACCTCCTATACCTGCAACGACCGTTCTCCTCTCATTACCAATGTTAAGTATAAGCTTTATAAGCTTACTGCTATTTTTAACTCTCTCGGCCTCGATCACCTCAGCAACTACCAACTTCAGCTTGACGAAATCCTCAATGCTAACAAACTCTTCCATCTCTTCCTTTTCCTCTTTTTCAGCGTCTTCAATCTCCTTCAGAACCTTACCTAGAACCTCCTCCTCATCCACTCTAACAAAAAGAGGATCTCCCTTTGCAACCCTTTCACCACCCTTTAAACCACCCCAGTTGAAGTCCTCCTCTTCCGGCTCAACTTTATCTACGCCTAGCTTTTTAAACATCTCTCGGCTCTTTAATGGCATAAAGGGATAACATAAGATAGCAGTAATCCTCATAATCTCTAACAACTCGTATAGAACCTCGCCTAACTCTTCTAACTTACCGCTTTTATACAATTCCCAGGGAGCTTTAGTATCCACATACCTATTAGCATACCTAACCAGATTAAAAGTAGCTTCTAGAGCTCTACTAAATGCTTGATTTTCCATGGCTTCTTCATATTCCCTCAAGGTCTCATTCACCTTTGTTCTTACCTCATTAGAACCCTCAAAATACGGAGGTACTGTACCTTTAAAATATCTTTCCGTCATCGCTATAACCCTGTGGAAAAGGTTACCGAGATCATTAGCAAGTTCACTGTTAATCCTTGTAACAAGAGCCTTGTGAGAGAAATCCCCATCCAAACCAAAGGGAACCTCTCTCATCAAGAAATATCTTACCACATCAGCACCGAACTGATCTATCAACTTATTTGGATCCACAATATTTCTCAAGGATTTTGACATCTTCCTCCCTTCAACAGTCCACCATCCATGAGCGAAAATCCGTCGAGGAGGCTCAAGTCCACAAGCCATAAGAAAAGCAGGCCAATATATAGCATGGAATCTCAATATATCCTTACCTATAAAGTGAATATCAGCTGGCCAGTATTTTTTAAACTTCTCCTCATCCCAACCGTATCCTATTCCGGTAACGTAGTTAAAGAGCGCGTCGAACCAAACATATATAACGTGGCTTTTATCAAAAGGTACTGGAATTCCCCATTTAAACGTAGTCCTAGAAACAGAAATATCCTCAAGTCCTCTTTTAACGAAAGACACTATCTCGTTCATCCTACCTTGAGGTCTGACAAAATCGGGATTCTTTTCGTAAAACTCTAGCAATCTATCCTGATAAGCCGACAACCTAAAAAAGTAGCTCTTTTCCTTCAGCTTTTCTACGGGTCTACCACAATCCGGACAAACATTACCCGAGCCCAACTGACTTTCAGCCCAAAAAGTTTCACAGGGAACACAGTACCATCCTTCGTACTCTCCGAGATATATATCACCCTTCTTATAAAGCATCTCAAAAATCCTTGAAACCCCTTCTTCATGGTAAAAATCTGTAGTTCTTATGAAATGAGAATAGCCTATACCTAACCTCTCCCAGAGCTTCTTAAAGTTTACCACCACCTTATCGGCCAGTTCCTTAGGTGCAAGACCCATAGATCTAGCTGCCTTTTCTATCTTCTGACCATGTTCATCCGTACCAGTAAGAAAAAACACATCGTATCCCTTTACTCTTTTATATCTCGCCATCACATCAGCTGCGATTGTGGTATAGGCATGACCCACATGGGGAATATCATTCACGTAGTAAATGGGTGTAGTTATGTAGAATTTTTTCATGTTTTAGCCTCCCTTATAATTTCATCTACACTAACAACCATTTGCCCCTTTCTTTCACCTATAGATATTATAACCGTCCTATCTATTATGTTGGCACTAACAACCTCACCCTCTATGCCCTGTAGAGTTTTAACCTTTTCGCCCACTTCCGGAAAATCCTTCGCAAGATCGAGGTAAACGTCAAGTTCAAACGATAAACAGCACATTAATCTACCACAAAGACCAGATATCTTCGAAGGATTAAGCATAAGATACTGATCTTTGGCCATTCTAACGGAAATAGATTCGAATTTATTCAGGAACCTCCTACAGCATATCTCCTGACCACAGGGCCCAAGCCCCCCCACCATCTTCGCACCATCTCTCACACCTATCTGACGCATCTCTATTCTAGTTCTATACTTTCTTGCAAGGTCCCTAACTAAAGCTCTAAAATCCACCCTTGTCTCTGAACAGAAGAAAAACATTATTCTTTTTCTATCCAGAGAACTTTTGACCCTCAGTAGTTTCATGGGCAGATTGTGGTGCTTTATCCTTTCTTTACAAAACTTAAAAGCTTCTCCTTCAAGCAGAAGATTCTCATTATGTCTTCTTATATCCTCATCTGTAGCAATTCTTAAGATTGGTTGTATTTCTTCAACAGGAATACCTAGTTCATCTGGGTTAATACTCACAGGTCCCTTCAAGACATAGGCAAGTACCTCTCCGACTTCTGTCTCAACAACTACAAAATCTCCCAACGATACATTTTCAACTATTCCAACAGCAAAGGGTACAACTAGAAAACCTATATCTATCCTACAAAAACACACATCTATTTTACTATCAACCTTCATAACACCACCTTAAGGAACAGATATTCAAAAAGCGAACTATAACTCACATTACTCCAGTAAAACATCTTTTCAAGATATGTCAGTTCTTTATGAACATCCATAAGTTTTTTATCCCTCTCCTCCTTTAGCCTCTTATTTAATCTATACCTTATCATAAATAGTACAAGTTCCATCAGAGCTTCATCCTTAAGATCATCTAGCATAGCCAACAAATTGTAATCTCCTCTTTCGAATCTATCAACAATCTCAAAAGCCTTACTTATAGTCTTGTCCTCATAATCCAAAAAAGTCATAGAACCACTCATAAGGCAAAGCTTTCTTTTCAAACCACTTACCCCCTTAATCTCACATATCCTCTCTATATCTTCTTTCGTAAGAGGTTGAAATCTCACATTAAGGCATCTAGAAACTATAGTCTGTGGAAGCTTGTAAGGAGAAGGAGTTACCAGTACAAATACAGTGCCGATAGGAGGTTCCTCGAGGGTTTTCAAAAAAGCATTAGCCGCCTCAATACTCATAAGATGCGCATCGTCTATAATAGCAACCTTACCTCCGCTAGATGCACCGACATAAGTCCACTCCTTGAGTTCTCTGATGTCCTCTATAGATATATTTTTCTTTTTATCAGGTACAAAAACCACTTTAAAATCCTCGTGAACTCCCTTGCCGATAGACTTACAGGACTTACAGCTTCCACAGGCATCCCTAGTTTTACAAAGGTACATCATCGCTAAAAGTGTAGCTACCTTAAACTTACCTATACCCCTTTTCCCAGAAAAGAGTAAGGCATGTGGCATCCTTTCAGATTTCACGATCCTTTCTAGAAATTCCAATATTCTAGAATGCCCTACTACTTCCTCTCTCATCTAGGCGGAATCCTATCGATCCCCATGTAATCTCTTAAAATTTCAGGAATAACAACACTACCATCTCCCTCTTGGTAATTCTCCAGTATTGCCACTATAGTCCTCCCTACAGCAATACCTGAACCATTCAATGTATGAACATACTTGGGTTTGCCACCGCTCTTTGGTCTATATCTTATATTCGCCCTTCTCGCCTGGAAATCTTCGCAATTACTACAGGAGGAGATCTCCCTATATGTTCTCTGTGAAGGTAACCATACTTCTATATCATAGGTCTTACTACTTGAAAAACCAATGTCACCACTACACAGTTCCACTACTCTATAGGGTAAGCCAAGTAGACTCAGCACCTCTTCAGCATCAGCAACCAGCTTCTCAAGTTCATCATAGGAGGTATCAGGTGTAGTAAACTTAACAAGTTCAACCTTACTGAACTGATGCACCCTTATCATACCCCTTATATCTCTACCATAGGATCCTGCCTCCCTTCTAAAGCAAGGGGTATAGGCGGTATAGTATAAAGGTAAATCCTCCTCATTCAATATTTCACCAGTATGCAAATTCACAAGTGATACCTCCGCTGTCGGTATAAGATAGAGATCGTCTCTTTCGATTCTATACAACTCCTCTTCGAATTTTGGTAATTGTCCAGTACCAAATAGGATTTCAGGTTTTACAAGGACAGGAGGGAATATCTCTTTGTAACCATGTTTTTTAACATGTAGATCCAACATAAAATTTATAAGTGCCCTCTCCAGGAGAGCTCCCCATCCCTTCATAACGACGAATCTACTACCAGATAACTTTACCCCTCTTTCGAAATCTATTATATCTAGCTTCTCACCTATCTCCCAGTGAGGCTTGGGCTCAAAATCAAATTTTCTAGGTTCCCCAACAACCCTCACCACCCTATTATCATTCTCATCCTTACCTATGGGAACACTGTCGTGAATAATATTTGGTATATTTATAACAAATGTTCTTAGCCTCTCCTCCACATCCTTCAGAACACCTTCTAATTCCTCTATCTTTGAACTTATACTTTTAGAAAGTTCCACAAGCTCCTCAACACTTTCACTTCTCTGTCTCCTATACCCTATCTCCTTTGAAACCTTGTTTCTTTCAGCCCTAAGGTCATCCAATTCTTTCAATATCTTTTTCCTTTTACTGTCCAGTTCTTCAAATACAGAAAAATCAATCTCAACACCTCTAAGGCGAGTCTTCTCTCTTACCAAATCCAAATTTCTCCTCAACAGCTCTATATCTATCATACCTACCCCCCTACTAGATCCCTTAGAGCATCATCTATCGTCTTGTATTTAAACTCAAAACCGATCTCTCTCAACCTCTTAGGAACTACAGCTGGTGCATCAAATATCATCTCCGCCTGCTTACCAAGGGCAAGCTTTATAAGACTATCCGGAATCATTACTTTTAAAAGTGCTTTTTTCATACCTCCCAACTTTACCAGAACATCTGCTAAAGTTAATATTTGAGGAGCAACAGCGTTATAAACTCCTTCCATATCTTTTCTAAATATAGCCATCCTATATATCTCCAGTAAATCCTCAATATGAATCCATGGAAAATTTGCTTTAAAACCAAAAACCAGCCATACCAATTTTGAAAGGGAAACGTTGAGCTTCCCAAGAAAACCACCCGATTTTGCAAGAACGATGGCCTGTCTCAGTACAACCCTTCTAACACCAAGTTGAACAAGAGGCTCAGAAGCCTCTTCCCAGTCAAACACAACTTTTCCAAGGAAACCTTGCGAAAAATTCGTACTACTTTCATCATGAACACCTTCTTTAGAATATATACCCACAGCACTTGCTGAGACAAAAAGCTCTGGCCTTCTGGAAGACAGTTCAATCGCCTTAACTATGTTTTTCGTACTTTCTACCCTACTATTATAGATCTCCTCCATATAGGGAGAAGTCCATCTTTTCCCAATATTAGCACCTGCTAAATGTATAACAACATCTACATTGGAAACATAGGTTACGAGTCTTTCCACAGAAAAGAGAGCTTTTCTTGGAATAGGTTCAACGTATATACCAAGCGAAAATAACAGAACCTTCAGATTACTACCTATCAAACCACTAGACCCTGTTATCGCCACTTTCATCTTCTACACCCCTTATTTTTACTGCAAGTAGCGGATCAAACATAGCCCCCACACAGCTACCAACAAGATCCGCTCCCTCTTCCATCAAAACCTTAAATCCATCGCTATTAGTTACACCTCCTGTAGCAAGTATGTACCAATCCATCTTAAATTCTTTCCTGAGTTTCACCAACTCCCTTACAAAAACTTTCGTACACTCGATAAGTGCAAAGCCACAAACTCCACTTTTTGACCTTTCAGGCCCCAAAGCTGGTAAGCCATCGGGCCTTAAAACTCTTAAAGAAACAGAATTTATACCACTTATAGCTTCCACAAAGGGACCTACAGCTTTTACGAATCTTTTAAGATTTTCCCCAAGGAGCAGCCCTATCTTAATAATCAGAGGTTTCCCCTTTATAACTTTTCTAACTCTCCTTGCTATATCCCCTGATATATCTGGATCAGTATAAATCATACTCTCTTCACCTTTCACATTAGGACAGGAAAAATTAAGTTCCACAGCATCTACCCTTTCAAGTTCCGCTATCATAGAAGCCACTCTGAGGAAATCGCTCAATAGATCAGAAGAGGCATTACTCGTACCAACTCCACTTACTATAAGGAGTGTATTTTCTGATAGCTTGTCCTTAATATTATCTATATCCATCTGCCACCAGTTGGGCTCTCTGGATGGCATACCGAAGGAATTAGTTATTGTAATCTCTTCAACACTATCGGGTTCATAGTTATAGGGCGCATGGACAAAATCAGGGATATTGTAAGGATCAAAGATGTCAGTCTTTACAAACAGACAGTTCGGCATGGGATGAGCAGGATGTTCTTTTGTTCTCACAGTTTTGTAGACGAGTCCGGAAAAACCCATCCTTTCATAAAACAGAACCCAATTTCCGTTTAAAAGAAGTCCTGCAGGAATAAAAATAGGAAAATCCAAAACTCTATCCCATATCCTAACTGGTTTCTTCTTGAGATTTTTCGGAAACTCACCTTTATAAACTGGTCCGTTTTCAAAATTCCAGTAGTAACTTTTATCTATATCATAAGTAGCAAAATCCTTTACACTCATCAGAACCTCCCGTGTTTTGGCTTTTCTGGCAAAAATTCTTTTTTCACGTTAAATATGGCTTTAAATATGTTATTTCTCACTTTTTCGTTTATAGGATAGATAACGTTAAAGAGAATATCTTCCACTTTTTTTCTATAAGTTTCGTACTTATATGGGCAGTAATCTAAAATCTCTTTAATTCCTCTTGACCTAAGCCATTTCCTTATTGTCTCCTTCCTTAAAAATATAAGTGGTCTTATTATCTCGAATCTACCAGAAAACATGGATTGCACAGGTTTCAGTGTCGCAATCTCACCGTGAAACATCATGTTCATAAAAAAAGTCACCACAAGATCGTCTCTATTATGTCCAAGTGCAATCTTATTAAAACCATGTTTCTCTGCGTACCTAAAAAGACTGATTCTACGATAACGGGAACAGGTATAACAGGGATTCGAAGGATCTATGACCTCATGTGGATTGACCTTTACAATCTCCAAGGAGACGCCTAAACTACTACAATAGGCTTTCAATTCTTCTTTGTTGCTCATCATACCAAAGTCTAACATAAGATTTATAGCGATAAGGTCAAAACCAAAACCTAATCTTCTTTTCCACTCAGAAAGCCAGTATAGCATAGCTAAGCTATCAGAACCACCAGATACTGCAGCAATTACCCTATCCCCCTCCTTTAGCATATCATACCCATGTATAGCCCTTCCCACAAATCTCGACATTATCCTTTCGACCTTATCCATTCTCCCCATCCAAGATAGGGTACAGATCGTAATAGTCGAATATCCTTTTTATCTGCACATCATTTAAATTCCCTTTTACATTGATACTGTGTAAGCCTATTCTATCAACACTTCTTATAGTTGGAAATTCTATAGCATCTCCATAAACCATAACAGTTTTTGTACCCCTAAGTAAAGCCATAGCCTTGAACCAAGCATCATCATTATAAGGTGCAAGTTCCATAAAGAGATCAGACCTCAACACATCCTCATGCAAACTGTTAGGTGGGTAGAGAATACCAGAATAACCAAGTGGAAATAATCTGTACGAAGGCCCTTCAAAATCAGCAAATGGCCAATCTCTATATGGTAAAAACTCCCTGGAACTTTTCATAACCATTACTCTGCATGCATACGCTATAACGCAATTGGGAAAGAGCAACCATTTTTCATAGAGTCCCTTCAGAAACTCCTCAAAATAGATAGTGTCATCGTCAACAGTAACTATTATAGAATCAGGATACTCCCTTATAGCATGGACGAGTTTGTTGTAAGACCTATAGTTCCTATCTATAAACTTGACAACAAGGCCCCTACCGACATATTTTCTAACGCTAGCTGGAAGTTCTTCTAAACCTCTCACTTCCTCCTTTGCTAACCATAGTACAATTCTTGTAGGCTCTAAAACTTGCCGCATAAGAGACTCTATAATTATATGTAACTTACCAAATCTCCTGGGATAGCTCGTTAAAGAAACTATCAGTTCCCTATCGTTATAGGTTCTACCTTCGAGAGTGCGATTCGAAAAATAATGGTACAGTTCGTATTTTTTTTCGCAATACCACTCTTCTAACTTTTCACGTTTTTTTCTCAGTTTTCTTTTGATATACTGCAACATTATTGCAAAATCGTCTCACTTATTCTTATTTAATACGTATGGAGATTCTACAATTTCTTGGGAGATTTTTAAATACTCTCTTCCCCGAAAAATGTGTCATATGCAAAAAAGGTCTGAACGCCATATGCGACGATTGCAAGGAAAAGATAATTCCAATAACGTGGCAGTGTCTAAAGTGCGGTTACCCTTCAAAGAAAAACCATGTACCCTTTTGTGAAAATTGCCTTTTAGAAGAAGTGGTGCCTGACTTGATAATAAGTCTATTCACGTATGAAAAAATTTCACCAGTTATAATAAATCTCAAAGAAAAGGGTAGTTTAAAGGCCAAAAAGGCACTTAAAGAACTCTTAGAAAAATATCTTCCTAAAAAACTCGAAATTATGGATTACCTCTCACCAGCAGAAACGGTACTAACAAGGGTACCAAACCATCCTTTAAAAGTCTTAAAAAGGGGAAACGACCATACACTCGAAATAGCAAAAATGATAAGTAAGTTAACAGGCTATAGATTTGTGGACGGAATAATAACAAAGGAAAAATTAACACCAAGCCAAAAGGGACTCACAAGAGAAGAAAGAATAAAGAGCATAAAGGACTCTTTCTCTTGTAAAACAAAAATTCCATTTAAGAATTTGATAATTGTAGATGATGTAATAACAACAATGGCTACTGTAAACGAAGTTTCAAAAAAAGTAAAAAACTTAAATCCACACGTAAGAATAATCGCTATTACTATAGCAAGAGCTACGGTAAAATGAGTAAAATCACAATCTTTATAGATGTGGACTTTAAAAAGGGAATGAAACTTGAAATCCCAATAGAGGAATCTCTACATCTCAACGTAAAAAGGATTAAGAAAAATGAGAAAATTTTTATATTAAATGGAAAGGGATTTGAAGCTACTGGAATCATAGATATAAAAGACAAAACTATAACAATTGAAGAGATTTATGATATAACTAATAGAGAATTACCAGTAAAAATAAACATATTTATGGCTTTGATAAACTATGATAAATTTGAATTCGCAATACAGAAAACAACAGAACTTGGAGTAAACTCAATAATTCCGCTTATAACAAAGAGAGTACAAGTAAGATGGAATAGTAAGAAACTAAAAAGATTTATTAGAATAGCAAAAGAGGCTATTAAACAATCAGGGAGAGCGCTTTTACCAAAAATAGAAGAGCCAATAAAATTAAAAGATATTAAAAAGATAAGAAATGGGATAGTATTATGGGAAAAATCCACAAAAAGCTTAAAAGATGAAATATTAAAAATAGTATCAACTAATCCTGAAGAAATAAACGTTGTAATAGGACCAGAAGGTGGATTTGAAGAAGATGAAATTAAATTGCTTGAGGAGAAGGGATTTGAGGATGTATCGTTGGGAAAAGTAATTTTAAGGTCTGAAACAAGTGCTATTTACATAGTTTCAGTATTAAGATATATGTTGGCACCATGAAGAAAAAAATTGATGAAGTTTTAAAAACTCTCGATAAAATATACTCCAAGCTCAAAGAACCTTATGTTTCTCAGATGGCAGAAAAGGATAAGAATCCTTTTAAAATCCTTGTTTCCTCCCTATTGAGTTTGAGAACGAAAGATGAGGTTACAGAAGAGGCAAGTAGAAGGCTTTTTAAGATGGTAAAAGAACCCATGGATCTACTAAAAATACCGGATGAAGAGCTAGAAAGGATAATATACCCTGTAGGTTTTTACAAGAACAAAGCAAAAACCCTCAAAGAAATAGCTAGAACCCTCATAGAAAAATACGATGGGAAAGTTCCGGAAAGTCTAGAGGAGTTATTAAAAATAAAGGGGATAGGTAGAAAAACTGCAAATCTGGTGATAACGGAAGCCTTTGGTAAAGATGGGATATGTGTTGATACACATGTACATAGAATATCAAACAGAATGGGGTTAATATCTACAAAAACTCCCAAAGAAACCGAGGAAGAATTGAAAAAAATCCTCCCCAGAAGGTACTGGAAAAACATAAACAAGTACCTAGTAGCTTTTGGAAAAAAGATCTGCACCCCAGTTTCACCAAGATGTTCCATGTGTCCTTTCGAAATCGATTGCCCCAAAGTTGGAGTAACAAAGAGGAGGTAAAAAATGAAAACGCTATGTATCCTATACTTTCACAATGTAACGTGTAGTGGATTGGACGGCCCAAAAGTAACTTACTTTGAAAAACAAATAAAACTTTTAAAAGAATACTTTAAAATAGTTGATCTAGATACTGTAGCGGAAAGAATACTATCCAAAAGTATGCCAAAGCAACCAGAGGTAGCCATAACCTTTGATGATGGATTCTACAGCAACTATGCCTATGTCGAACCAATATTGAGAAAAGAAAGGATAAAAGCGACAGTTTTTATTTCGACCTCTCACATATATGAAAAACGTGTCAAAAGGTATAATCTCTTCGACTACTGGGAAGGAAAATGTTCCCTAAAAGACATAGAACAACCCTATCCAAATTCACTGGGCAACAGGGTATCAACAAGTGAATACAAGGATCATTATATGAGTGAAGAAGAACTTATGGAAATAGAAAAAGGGAATCTTAAGGTCGAATCACATGGACACGAACACATAAAAGTGTTTACAGCTCCACTGGAACTAATAGATGTGTGGAGCGATAGAGTGGCAATAGAAAAATACGGTAGATATGTATGGCTAAAGAAGATCTATGGTGAAAATAGAGTTAGAAAATATCGCTACCTCCCTGTATTCAAATTTGCCAGTTTTCACAAAACAAATATAACTAAACCACTGATATATGAATTAGAATTGATAATCGATCTATATAAAAAAGGTCGTAACATAAAGGATATACAAAAGTCCATTGAAATAAAGGGTTATTCAGAAAGCATGGAAGAAGCTAAAAAAAGAATCTACAACGATCTTGTAAACTCAAAGGAAAGGCTGGAAAGCCTATTAAACAAGAAAATTATACATTTAGCCTGGCCATTTGGTGAATATAGCAGTATTTCAATAGAAACGGCAAAAAAAGCTGGATATCTAGCATTATACACAACGAAGAAAAAAGCAATTACAGAAAATTCTTCAATATATGAAATTGAAAGGATTAGCGTACCCAAAAAAGATATTGAATTATTCATAAAACTACTGAAGATGATAGCATGGAATTAATTATATGGTTTTCGTTTTCACTTAACTACGCTTTAGAAGAAACAAGAGCATTTACATTTCAACTAGCAAGTGATGTATTATACCTAATCACGACATTATTTATTATTTTCAATTTCAAAAAAATCTTACCTAACATCAAAGAATTTGTAAAAAAACAGAATATGTATCAAACGATTCTTGCAATAATACTGATTTTACATATACTTAGTATCATGAATCCGAATAATATAGACTACTTAGGGTCTATAAAAAGTACGATTAAGATAATCATTGTAACACTTTTTGCAATTTACTTAAAAACAAAACATGATTACGATAAAATTTTTCTATATACTTCTATTCCCTTTATCATAGTCTCGTTTATATCCACACTAGTATCATTTAAAAACTTAACTATCTCAGATATTAGTGGAATATACGACAATAGAAATGACTTTGGACTTATTCTTGCTGTATCTATAGGTTCCCTTATGGTGGTAGAAAAGAAAAACAAGTGGCAGAAGTTAGCATACAACCTACTAGGACTACTTTTTTTAACAGTGCTTATATTAGGTGGTAGTAGAGGGAGCACGTTAAGCGTTTTAATAGTGTTATTCTTGTACTTTATAGTTTCTCTAAATAACAACAAAAAGCTGACCTATAAAGAAGGTGTCATGATATTATCGCTACTAGTGATACCAGGGATGATATTCATGCTGGAACCATTAAAAAGTAGATTCCTCAACCTACAGAAAGATGAGAGTATAAAAGACAGGATAGAACTCATAAGAGCTTGTTTAGATGAAACCATCAAAAACCCTCTAGGACACTGTGCTAGCGATAAAGTCTACTACAGAGTAAAACCAGAAAAACTCCCAAAGGATCTTCAAAGCCACTTTAGAAATGGGGGTTGCCATTTTACAATGCTAGATGCCGGTTTAAAGTTTGGTATTCTAGGCACTATAGCATGGATATCAATAGGACTGATTCTCACTCTTAAATTCATACGAACTTTGAAAGAAAGACAAAAAGACAAAATATATTGGATAATCCTTATACTCTTCTTGAACAGTTTTACAGAAAATTATCTACAGTTTTCTAGATTAATGAGACTGGTAATTTTTATACTTACAGGAATCTAAACACCAAGGAATAATTTTATCAACTTTAATATAGAATTAAAGTTCGGATAAGTAACAAAGGATTCTTTAAAAGCATGAATGGCGTTTTTTCTATCACCAATTTTAGTATAAAGTTTACCAAGCTCATAAAGCTGTCTAGATTTACTTCTTCTGTTCTTATCAAAATCTTCTTTATAAAGATCCATTATTTTATAAATAGACATTATTCTGCAACTGATGTCATCGCTGAGCCTGCCTTTTGTGTGCATGTAACGAATTGTTAGTATATCTTTAACATAAGCTATTTTATAATTTTTAGCTACTCTTAAAAAGAACTCATAATCTTCTCTATAATTCATATCTTCCCTAAAAAAACCAACTTTTTCAAAAACTTCTTTTCTCAGTAATGTAGAAGACGGACTTATAAAGTTCTTAGAAAGTAAAACATGATAAACAAAACCAGAATATTTCGGTATCTCATCTCTAATTATCCTTCCTTCTTCATCTATAAACCTTTCACCAGTATAAACCATACCAACATCATCATCTGACATAATTATTTCTACTTGCTTTCTGAGTTTATCCCTAAGCCAGTAGTCATCAGAGTCTAGAAAAGCCACAAACTCGCCTCTCCCATATCTTATACCCCTATTCCTAGATGCCGATACCCCCATATTCTTCTCATTTCTAATGTAAACCACCCTTGGATCATCTAGGAATTTCGATACTACCTCTCTTGTATTATCTGTAGAAGCATCATCTACCACAATAATTTCAAAATTCTTGTAACTCTGGCTAAAAACACTCTCTATGGCTCTAATTAGCAAAGACGCCCTATTGTAAGTTGGGATTACAACACTTACAAGAGGCTCCATCTCATTACCCTAATCTAAAGTATTTCAAGAACATTCCTTAATAATCTTACAGAGTATTCTATATTATCGCGTTCCTTTTTCCAATATACCTTCTTTATTTTCTGCATTAAAAAAATAATCATAAATATGAACACATCCTCTCTTACTCTATCAGCAATAGCGTTATCTACACTCTTCAAGAATTCAACTACATATGTATCAATGACATTATCAGATATATCAAGCCTAAAAGAAAAAATAACTTGGGAAAAGTCAAAAAAGGGAGAAAATATCCAGGAAGCATCCCAATCAAAAAGAAAAATTTTTTCGTTGTAGATACCAAAGTTATCTAAGTATATATCTTTATGACAAATAGAAAGAATCGGCAAAGGTTTATATTTAGACACCACTTCAAGAACTTTAGTAAAGATTTCTTTATCTTTCTGCATCTCTTTAGATAGATAATCTACATTTTGTAACACATCTTTTAGCCATTTGTTCCAAAAATAAGAAAAAATAAGCGGTACTTTTAACAGAGTGGAAGAGTGAAAATGTGATAGCCTTTTGATGAAATCTTTTATCTTTTCCTTATCAAATTCTACTATTGATTCTAAGTAATCCTCTATCATAAAAGCAAAGACCAAAGGATTCAGCCTAAAACAAAGTCCTTTATCACGAACCTTAACAGATACTTCAAATCTTTCCGCTATTTTTCGAACAAAACTACTTCTAACAAACTTAACCAGATTTCTATATAACCTCAATACTAATTTATGGCTACCCACATCTACAATATAGACCAAGCCTTTCTGTCCCAATGAAGCGGGTATTATATCATTGAATTCTATACCCCGAGAGTGTAGTAATTTTTTAGCAAAATCTATATATTTCTTTCTCTCCTCATGCATTATTATAGATCTCAAGAACAGACTCTACACGCTTTTTAAGAGAGAATCTCCTAGCGTAGACTCTTCCGTTAGACCCAACCTTCCTACCAACCTTCGGATTAAAGAGTAAAAACAGAAGGTACTTACACAACTCCATCTTATCACCAACCTTAAACACAAAACCGTTTTTTTTATGTTCTACTATTTCTGAGTTCCCAGGAATGGCCGAAACAACAACCGGTTTCCCCATAGCCATAGCTTCTCTCACTGCTCCCGATATACCCTCATGAGTAGAGGCATTAACTACAACATCAAGATCAACTATTACTCTCTCCACATCTCTTCTATAGCCCAAGCTTAAAAAATCGTCGCCAAGCACTTCAATTAACTTAGAAACTATCGTCCTATCCTCCTTTCCAGCTACTACAAACTTAACTTTTCTCAAAACTCTGGACAAAATCTTTATAGCCTCTCCAGTAACCATATGCCCTTTGTCCGGTCTAATATTACCTATCATTCCTACAAAGAAACCCTTCCCTTCCAGGATACCTCCCTTAGTATGATTAACAAAAAACTTGTCATCTATATTCCCATAAGCTACAAATATGCGCTTCGCCGGTAATCCATCTTTGACAAGCTTCTTCCCAATTTCATGGGACACGCATACAATCCCTCTTGTTAGAGGAATTTTGTACTTCCATCTATTGGTCCAGCTCAGAGAATAGATAACTCCTCTATTAGCAAAAACCTTTAAACTACCAATTAAAAAACTAGCTAAAATAGAGAAAGTAAGAGCTCTCCCCTTATGTGCGTGTAAAATATCAATCTTTTCCTTTTTAACAAAACCTAAAAAAGAGAGGATTGATTTAATGCTCCAGTTCATAGGTTGCCTAACATGTTTCAAAGAAAGAGCTGAGGCTCTACTTTCACAATCACCACCCCTTGAAACAAAGAAAACATCAAAACCTATATCTTTCAGACCCTTAGCAAGTAATAGTGCCTGAATACTACCACCAGAAGAACAACTGTTACGCGAAATAACCTGAGCTATCTTTCTTGTACCCATGATTCAAGATGTATATCACTTTAAAATGGGTTACTCAACAAACACATGTTGAAAATAAAAGATCTTATGGTTTAATCAGGATTAAGGAGAAGTGTATGAACATACTATTTATACAGGGAGTTTCAAGGTACGGTGGTGCTCATAGGTCTCTATTCGTAGCCATGAAACTACTCAAAGGTAAAAACTTCAATCCTATACTTGTTACATCAAGAGAAAATAGACTTACCGAAGAATGTAAAAGCGAAAACATAAAATTTTACACTTTTTTCATCGGCATGTGGAGAAAGGTAAAAAGTTGGCCTTTTTTCCCCATCACAATATACAAACTAGTAAAGGTAATCAAAAAGGAAAAAATAGACATAATCCACTGCAATACCCTATGGGATACACCCTACGGATTGACATTAAAACTGATCACAGGAAAACCAGTCATTACACATTTAAGGGGAACCCATAATCGAAATCTACTAAAAAAGTACTACGTAAAACATGCAGATACTATAATAGGAGTCTCACAAAGTACAAACAAATACCTATCTGACATAGAAGTCAAAAAAGTTAAAATAGTTTACAATCCAATAGAAAATTTAGAGGAAAAAGAAAACATTAGCAAAAAGACAACAAAAACTCTTATAATATCAATAATAGGAAGGATAGATCCACACAAAAGACAGCTTGATTTTATAGAGAAAATTTTTGTAAAACTATCCAACATTATCAAAGCAAAGCTCTACATAGTTGGAGCAGCCTCAAAAAAAGATAAGCACATCGAAAATAGAATAAAAGAATACGAAAAACTATTTAGAAACAAAATCATTTTTACAGGAGAAGTCAAAAATGTGTTTGAATACTACAACCTAAGCGACATAATAATAATCTCATCTGACAGATCTATAATGGAGGGGCTTCCAAGGGTAGCTATTGAAGCTGGAATCAGCAAAAAATTTGTGATGGCGACAGACTCTGGAGGTACTAAGGAACTGATAGATAGAAAAACAGGAATTATTGTAGAAGATCTAAATTTGCTTTTTGAACCTCTAAAAGAAGCTTTGATCAACCCAAAGGTCAGATTAACCTATGGACTCAACCTTAACAAAAGGACAAACAGGATCTGCTCACAGGAAAAATTTCTGAAAGAGATATCAAAAATATACTGCTCAAAAAAAATGCATACAAGCTTAGAACAATCCTGAAATATCTCTATTACTTAACATACTCTTCATACCTATGCTTTCACGTGCTCTTGACAAAGTTAGATTATTCTTCTATAGTTAGATATATCTAAATAAGTTTTAGATACGTAGAGGAGGATAGGGGATGTGTGTAGCTCTTATTGGTGGGATGGACAGGTTAAAACATCACTATCTTGAAGAAGCAAAGAGAATGAATGTAACGCTCAAGGTCTTTACAAAGCTTGAAAAAAACGTCGAAAAAAGGATAGGAAAAGTTGATGGAGTTATAATCTTTACAAATAAAGTATCCCATGAACTCAAAGATACACTCAAAAAACTCAAAATAGAATGTCCTTGTATATTGTGCCATAGTTGTGGAGTAAGTTCTCTAAGAAAATGTTTAGAATCCCTGCAGAAACAGTATTCTCCTCAACCAAATAATAACAGCCAAATGAAATACATTATATCAACTGAGAACTATGATATTTCATCTTAAAGGAAAGACTACATTGATGACAAAAGTTAATTGGACTTGTTTATTTTGTCATAATAGCCTTTTAAATATTCTTCGCAATCCTTAATCTTCGTATTGTTTTTTAATTTGATTAGACATCAAACTTACAACCATCGGTTGATCCTCAGTAATTTTATAACTTCTATCTATGTCTTCACTCAAATAGTTAACATATTTATATGGAAATCTCTCTTTCTGCCTCCTCTTTATTTTTATGTCTAATTTTTGCGTTTTCAGCCCGCTTCAGGGCTTTTTCTGTAGTCTCCCCTACTGCTACATCACCTCTTGTCCTCGCAAGAAGAATGATCTCTTGAGCTTTTATCATAAGCCTATCGCTTTCTATAATACCATGTTCTGAATCATTGCGTATCTTTTCCAATAAGGACTAGCATTGATAGCTCTTCTCCTTCATAAGGAAGTTCAATAGCTTGCATTTCTTCTGTTTCAGTGTATTTAAATTTCGCATAGCCCTTGAGGATCCCTTTTATACCTTTATCTATGAGTACTACAACTTTAGCAAGCTTTAACTGACCCACCTTTGTATCCCGAACAATCTATACACACCTTTTTGAGCTCTCCTACATCACAGGCTTCTGCCGTACCAACTTATAGCTATATTAACATTTTACCTTAAAATTATATTACCTTAAACACCTTTAATTTTTCTCCATCCTTTCTCTATTTCTTCCCTTCTCACACTTTGCAAAAATGGAGTATTAAAGGAGTTGAAAATTGCAACAGGATAATCTATAAGAGAGATGACCGCGTTGTTTTTCAAGGAAATATTGGAGACGGTGAGATACATTTTTTCTCTTTCCTCCGTGGTAAGTTCTACACGCACTAATAATAGAAGGTCAATATCGGAAAATTCTCTCTCTTCTTTTTGTTCTTCTTCTATCAAACCAAGGGCATCAAAAATAATATCAGTAAGGGCTTTTTTATCATAAATCTTCTCCTTCAATTATCCTTATCTCTTCTTCTGTTAGATTATAGAGTTTATAAACTAATTGGTCAATTTGGGATTCGAGGGCTTTAACTTTTTCCTGTTTTTGAGGGTCTAATTCGTAGTCGGGGGATTGGGTGAGGGTGAGGATTTGGGATTTGGGATTTGAAATTCATCTTAATCATTGAGGAGTTCCTTGCTTTTGAAATAGTATAACACCCATATAGGCTTTAACATTTTCAATATTGATATCTGGATAGTTGCGATTGAAAGATTTAATAAATTTGTTTTCACTTAATGGTGGATGGGTTTCAAAAATAAAACTCAAAAATTCCTTAACTTCATCATCTTCTGCATAAACCATAAAAAATGGCATTATTATGTTAAAAAACATCTCTGTTTTTCTCTGAATGCCAACACCCCCAAAATTCATTATTTTCTTTACTGCATCTTTTGGGTTTTTATTATTTAGCTCTGCTTTAATATACTCTAAAAAGAAATTTACTATCCCTTTATCTATTGTCTCTGATAAAAGAACTGCAATTCCCCTAATCCTTTTCTCTGGATAATTTGCAGGTCTTATGCCTTTATAATTCCAGACAGATTTATCCATCTTTAAGGAAAAATCAAAATCCTTCGGTAATCCATTTTTATCTTCATAACAGGGAGAGACCCAAATTCAAAGGGCCTTAACGGAAATGAGAATTAATCTCATAAATGCTAATTTACTTCAAGCTAAAAGAAGGATTGAAAGACTTTTTAGGTTTTGATAGACTTATAAAGGAGCTAAGAGAAAAATATAGGAGACTATGAGAGTGCCAACAAATTTTTAATTATAATAAAACCTATACAAGGAAGGTATGGAAAAGATAAATTTAATGGGGTTCTTAAAAAATATCTTAAATCATAATCCAAATATAGAAGAATTTTTTAGTTTTTTAAAATCATACAAAGAATTGTGGAAAATAGATTGGTGTGATTATAATTTTCCTCTTAGCCTCAAAGAGAAAAAAGAATTTTTGGATAAATTAATACTGAAAAATTTGTCGAAAGCAGAAGAAGAGATATTAAAACAATTTGAAAAGATTGAAAATACTGTAGACGTTTCTTGGCTTATCTCCAATTACGAAAAAATAATTAAATTTGATAGTTTTAACCTAAAATCAAGAAGCGAGGGTGATGGTTGTGAAAATTTATTAAGATTTTACATCACAGTAGAGTTAGTAAAAAAATGTAATAACTTTAAGGACTTATTTTGCAAATTAAGAAATAGAACCTATAATTTAACTAAAAAGAGACTACTACTACATGTTTTAAGTTATGCTCCTTTACCTACCAGATCAAAGCTTTCATTATTTATTGATTGGAAAGAAAATCCTATTATTGAGTTATTAAAAAACTTTAAAAATGAGGAAGAATTTGTTGAATGGATAAAAATAGGAAATGGCCATATATCAACAAACTCTGTTTTATTCTGGGGAGAATATACAAATGTTGAAAAATTTTACTTATATAGAGATCTATGGTACTTCATAAAGAATTGTATTGATCCTTCAACAACCAGAAAAGAAAGAGAAGAAATTAAAAAAATGCTTAAAGAAATGCTGCCTTACTTTTTTCAGCGTGCTGAAAGTATAGCTAATAAACTCAATAGCAAATTATATCTTGACTTTTACAAAAATGAAAAAAGTAAAAATGATTTACAAACAGTTTATTCGTTTATAGAAAATTTTTCACGCTGTTGGAATAAAATTCTTCTAGGAATTTTTAAGATAGATGATCAAAGAAACAAACAAAAGAATATTGAATTATTTCATCTCAAGAACTTTTTAGATTCTCCTGTAAAAATTGATCAAATAAAAGATATACAAATACCTACTGAAGAGCCTCCAGATTTTATATTGATAACGGAAAATAAGAAAATAGCAGTTGAACTTTTTACGTTTGATTCTGAAGAAGATATAAAACAATCCCCACACAATGTGTCTCTTGTAAAGTCAATATCTTCGACATCTTGGAAGATAACTAAGGATAGGATTGAGGATAGAATTTCAAAAAAGAAAGAAAAATTAAAGAATATGAAAGATAGTTATGACGAAATTTATCTACTTATTCACTTCTTAACTGTTGAGGGAATGACAGAGTATTTGATATTTAAAAAAATAGAAGGTTGGGAAAAATTTGATGGTTTGAAAAAAAAAATTAAAAAGATATTGTTAAATAATAAAGAATTTCCGATAAAAATTTTCCTGATAGAAAGTGATAAAATATCACGATTAAATTAATTAGCTCTTCTATTTTTCTCTCGTTGAGATATAATTCTTTATTCCTACCCCATTCAGTGAGTAAATATCAACAATCTGCAAAAATACAAATTTCTGAATAAGTTGTGGGAAGTTTTCCATAAAAGGTAGTAGAATTAATGTCCAGCGTAACGTGGTGGATGAGCTTATAACTTATAGTCTTTATCAAAGTTACTGCAGTATTTGTGATTAAGAGTTTCTATTCTCCTAATAGTTTAATAAGATCCCTGAGGCCCAATCCAAAATCTTGTCCATTCATCAACTTCCTCTATATCTTTGTGTGCAGTCACCAAACGAATTGCCTCATTAAAAATCTAAAGGAAATTTTATCGATGCCTTATATTAAAAATCTAAAGGAAAAATTAAAATATCCCCTAAATTTACTTATGGGGGAAGCTATCCAAATAGATGCCAAATCTAAAATTAAACGCAAAAGAAAAGCTATCTATGAGTAGTGCAGCAACCATTGATAGAATTCTTTCTCCTGAAAAGAAAAAACTCAGCTTATTCCTTTTCCTCTCTTAGGTATAGACTCAGATAATGGATCCGAGTTTATTAATGCCCATTTTTTGAGATATTATCAGGAAAATAAAATAACCTTTACCAGAAGTAGGCCTTTTAAGAAAAACGACAACTGCTATGTAGAG
>JAGDVO010000002.1:87225-88627 GCA_023269715.1 Thermosulfidibacter sp. | reverse complement strand
AAAAATTTAGGAAACACTGTAATTTTTGGAGTTGTTGATGATAAAGTTGTAGCAGTTTTTTCTATATCAGATACAGTAAAACCAGAAAGTAAAGAAGTTGTTAAAAAGCTAAAAGGAAAAGGTATAAAAGTAGTTATGCTTACTGGAGACAATCAGAAAGTTGCTGAAAAAGTAAGTAAAGAAGTTGGTATAGAAGAATACTACTACGACCTATCACCTATAGATAAGTTTAACTTTATAAAGTCTTTAAGAGAAAAAGGTTTTACTGTAGTTTTTGTTGGAGATGGAGTTAACGATGCTCCGGCGATGATGGAAAGTGATATAGGTATAGCCGTAGAAACAGCTTCAGATTTAGCAAAAGAATCCGGAAGTATCATCCTTTTAAACAGTAATATAAAGGGAGTTTTGAAATCTATAAACCTATGTCAGAAAGGTTTAAAGACTATAAAGCAGAATCTATTCTGGGCTTACATCTACAATATTATCTGTATCCCGATAGCAGGCGGTTTAATGTATCCCTTTTTTGGTATACTCTTAAACCCCATGTATGCAGGTATAGCTATGAGTATCAGCTCTGTAACGGTTGTTCTAAATGCAATAAAACTAAGATACATTTCTATCGAATGATAAAAATTCTTACAGTTGAGATAGTCAGGATCTAGATAATCTCCTAAAGGATACTACCACCAAAAGAAGGGATATCAAAGCTCGTGGCAAAAGGCTATAAGATAGGGCATTCGTTATATACACAACCTTAAGGGATAGGAGCATTGAAAGTATAACAACGGGAACACCCCATCTTTTAACAGAGGATGATGCTTCCTCTTCAACCGGTTTATACATGAGATCGTTTATGAGAGTAGACACAGCAGCGACTATTGGGGGAATCGTTGTAAATACAGCAAATAGGACCAAAAAACCTCCAACATAGGCGAGGGGTGGCCATATCTTCTTTAACGCCAAGAAAAGCACTGCCTGCCCGTCAAAAACCCCTGGAACAAGAGTAACAAAGGACACGATAAGTCCTACCAGAGTTACGTACAAAATCGAAAGTATAGATACAAACACAACATTCATATTCTCACGCTCCATCCAAGCTATAGTTTGTACCAATGGTTGTGAACACATAAAAGATACAGGATTAAGAAAAAGCCACATAAGGAGCTCTCTATAGGGTGGTAAACTAAAGTGAAAACCAATATCCCTAAGGCCTCTTAGCTGTAAGACTTTAAACATACATACAAAAAGTAAAGCAAACATCAAACTACCAAACACAGAATTCCAACGGGAAATCCAATTAAATCCACCGAAGATCGAAAAAATAGCAAAGATAACGGAAACTAATAAAGCGGTAGGTTTAACTAGAGAAAAAAGTGAGGAGATGACAGAAGTTGCGGCTGAC
>JAGDVO010000002.1:0-87215 GCA_023269715.1 Thermosulfidibacter sp. | reverse complement strand
CCGCCATTATCCCAACATAAACACTAATAAGGAAAAAACTAATAATCCTCTTAACTGGTAGACCAAAAGTCTTTGAAACTACCTCAGGGACTAAGAAACTATCACACCTCCTGTATATGAATTCATAGGCAAAAAGCGCAAAAAGAATACTTAAAGAAAAACCGATACTGAAAAGAACAGCACCAAACCCGTACTTCACAGCTTTCTGAGCAACACCTAGAACAATAGCAGCACCAACCATTTCTGCAGATGTTAAAAGGACTCCCTTTATGTTCCTAGGTAAACTCATCTCTTTACAGGAAAGATCAGGCTCTTTCTCAACTCACTCGACTTTTCAAGTCTCTCATATAGTCTTATATAGTCTTCCCGTTCTATCAGATCCCTGTACCTGACCAATAGATCTATCATCTTCTCAAGATCAACCAGCAAATTTTCCCTATTACACCTAAATATCTCAACCCACATTGTAGGCGAACTAGCGGCAATCCTTGTAAAATCCCTAAAGCCACTTCCTGCATATCTAATGGCATACTCACTTCCATCGGTAAGCATATCGACAAGTGCATAGGCTATAAGATGGGGAAGATGACTCACTTTAGAAAAGATCCTATCATGTTCATAGGGATCCATAAACTCAACCTTAGAACCTAATAGCTCCCAAAAGTATCGGGCTTTTTCTATATCCCTATCAGAGTTGTTCCAGGGAGTTATAATCAACCTGGCACCAAAAAAGAGATCCTTCACAGCATTTTTAGCCCCGTGTTTTTCAGTTCCTGCAATAGGGTGCGTGGGAACAAAAGCGCTTATGCCTTGAAATAAAGGAGCCACGTTTTCCACAATCCATGCCTTTACAGAACTCACATCCATAACTAACTCGCTACCGGAAAGAAAAGCCAAAACACTTTTCGCAACTTCCCTTATCACATCTAAATGAGTCGCCAGAACCACATACTCACTACCTGTTACACTGGAATCGGGTGTTCCACGTGGAACATCTATCCAACCCATTGATTTTGCGTAATTTAGTGACTCGCGATCTAAATCAACTGCAACTATTTCCACATCAACCCTTTCCTTTAGAGAAAGTGCAATAGATGCCCCGATAAGGCCAAGTCCTACGATCGTAACCTTCATGTTGTATTTGCCACCTCTTTAAATGACTTCAAAAAAACATCGTTCTCATGAGGTTTTCCTATAGTCACCCTTATATACTCGGGCATGCCAAAGGATCTCAAGCTCCTCACTATAACACCTCTATCTAAAAGTCTACTGTAAAATAGATCACCATCACCAACATTTATTGTTAGAAAATTAGCTTCACTTTCCACAACTTCAAATCCCATTCCCGAAATCTCAGCCTTCAATCTCTTCCTCTCATCAATCACTATCCTTCTTACCATTTCGTAATACTCTCCATCATCAAGGGCAAAGAGAGCCGAAACCTGAGCTAAGAGATTAACGTTAAAAGGTTGTCTAACCCTATTCATATAAGATATCACATCCCTATCAGCCACTGCATAACCTATCCTCAAGCCTGCTAAACCATAAGCTTTTGAAAAGGTCCTTATCACTACTACTGGATAACCCGACTTTACAAGGGAAATAGTATCCGGAAAATCCGGATCTTCCACAAAGTCGAAATAGGCTTCATCTACAACAATGAGTGTATCACTTTCCAAATTTTTCAAAAAACCCTCAAACTCCCTCTTTCTAAATATAGTACCTGTTGGATTATTGGGATTACTTAGAAAAACCAGCTTAGTCGTATCATCTATAGCATCGATTATACGATCAAAATCGACTCTATAATTTACTAATGGAATCTTCCTCACAGTAGCTCCGTATATTCTCGAAAAAATCTCGTACATTGAAAAGGTTGGATAGGGAACAACCACACTGTCCTTGCATGATAGGTAGATTTTACATAGGAGTTCTATAGCTTCATTAGAGCCATTTGTGACTATTATAAAATCATTCCCAATGCCCAACAAAGACGCGAGCTTTTCTCTAAGAAGAAGAGAGTAGCCATCCGGATATCTGTGGATCTCATCCACCATCTTTTTTACAGCATCTACAACCTTCTTGGAGGGACCAAAAGGATTCTCATTGGATGCAAGCTTTATGGGCTCAAAGCCCCTTTCCCTTACATACTCATCTATCGACTTGCCAGGCTTATAAGATGGAATATCCTCAATGTAAGACTTCGGTCTTATCATCTCTTAAGCTCACTCAACTTTTTCTCTAGTAGCTCTGTAACAAACTGTGGATTCGCCCTTCCTCTCGTTTTCTTCATAACCTGTCCAACAAGATACCCTATAACCTTCGTCTTACCGGACAAATACTTCTCAACTTCTGCTGGACACTCCTTTATAACCTCGTCAACTACCACCTCTAGCGAACTAGCATCACTAATCTGAATCATATCCCTCTTCTTCACTATTTCCTCTGGATCTCCACCTTCCTTCCAAACTATATCGAGAAGTTCTTTCCCAACTCTACCCGTAATAACATTCTCTTCAACTAACTTGACGATCTTGGCCAATTGCCAAGCTTCTATTGGTGCATCTACTATTTCAATGCCTTCCCTGTTAAGCCTACTCATAAGCTCAACAGTAACCCAGTTAGCAATAGCTGTAGGATTGTTGTAAAATTTTAAAGCACTTTCAAAAAAGTCAGCTATTGCCTTTTCAGAGGTGAGGACCTCACTATCATAGGAGGATAGCCCATAATCTTCCATAAACCTTGCTTTCCTTTTGTCAGGTAGTTCAGGTAATTCTTTCTTCCATTTTTCGATCATCTCTGGTTTTAAAACCAGTGGCATAAGATCAGGGTCGGGGAAATACCTATAGTCGTGCTCCATTTCCTTCTTCCTCATAGTTTCGGTTATTCCCAAAGAGGCATTCCATAACCTCGTCTCCTGTTCAATCCTTCCACCGGCCTTTATCACCAAAATCTGCCTCTCTATTTCATACTCAAGAGCTTTAGCAACGAATTTAAAGGAATTTATGTTTTTTATCTCTGTTTTAACACCCAACTCATTTGAACCTTTAGGCCTGATAGAGACGTTAGCATCACATCTCAACTCACCCTTTTCCATATCGGCATTGGATACACCCAAATACCTCATTATAGTTCTTAATTTTGTAAGAAAAACCCTAGCCTCTTCAGGTGTCGAAATGTCGGGTTCAGTAACGATCTCTATAAGAGGTACACCAGCTCTATTTAAATCCACATAACTGTAAGGATCATTTCCTTCGCCATGGACATTCTTCCCAGCATCCTCTTCCACATGAACCCTTTTTATTCTGATCCTTTTCTGACCACCCTTTGTCTCTATCAAAACATAACCATTGGTAGCTAAGGGTTTATCGTACTGGGATATCTGATAACCCTTTGGTAAATCTGGATAAAAATAATTTTTTCTGGCAAAGACACTAATATCGTTTATTCTGCAGTTTAAGGCTAAAGCAGCCTTAACAGCATACTCCACCGCCTTCACATTTAAAACAGGTAGTGTCCCTGGCATCCCAAGGCATATGGGACAGACATTCGTATTAGGTGGATTACCAAAGGCTGTACTACAGGAACAGAAGATCTTTGAATCTGTGTTCAACTGAACATGAACCTCTAAACCGATTACAGCTTCAAACTCCAAGAGGCACCTCCTTTCTCTCAAATGGGACCAAACTTTCAAGAACATAACCTACTGTGAAGAGTAGATCTTCTCTAAAAAGAGGGGCTATTATCTGCAAACCTACAGGGAGATTGTTTGAATCTAATCCGCATGGTAAATTCATCGCTGGTAAACCTGCGAGACTAGAAGGAACAGTCAGAACATCACTCATATACATAGTTAGAGGATCCTCTAATTTTTCACCTAGTTTAAAAGCAGTCGTGGGAGCAGTTGGAGTTATAATCACATCTACCTTTCTAAAAGCTTCGTCAAAATCCCTCTTTATAAGTGCTCTTATCTTACTCGCCCTAAGGAAATAGGCATCATAGTAACCAGTTGCAAGAGAAAAAGTACCCATCATTATCCTTCTCTTGACTTCTTTACCGAAGCCAAAGGTTCTTGTTTTCACATACATATCATCCAAGTTTCTATAATCACCCACCCTAAAACCGTATTTTACACCATCATACCTTTCAAGGTTTGAAGATGCTTCCGCCGAGGCTATTATATAGTACGTTGCTATTGCGTATTCTGTGTGGGGTAGCTTCACTTCCAAAACTTCAACTCCTTCTCCGGAGAGTAATTCAACCGCTCTTAGAACCACTTCCTTAACCTCCCTATCAACACCAAGGGCAAAATACTCTTCAGGAATCCCAACCCTTAGATTTTTCACACCCCTACCCAAGTATTTCGTAAAGTCCTCCGATTCGATAGGATAACTAGTCGAGTCGAGAGGATCAAACCCAGAGATAATACTAAAAAGATAAGCACAATCTGCTACGTCCTTAGTGATAGGTCCTATCTGATCCAGACTAGAAGCGAAAGCAACAAGACCAAACCTTGAAACTCTCCCGTAGGTGGGCTTCAAACCAACAACACCACAAAAACTTGCCGGCTGTCTTATTGAACCACCAGTATCCGAACCGAGAGAGGCTACACACAAATCTGCAGCAACACTCGCAGCCGAACCACCACTACTACCACCGGGAACCCTCTCAAGATCCCAGGGGTTTCTAGTAGCAAAAAAGGCTGAGTTTTCTGTAGAAGAACCCATAGCAAACTCATCCATATTTGTCTTACCTATTATTACAGCACCCTCTTTCTTCAGTTTAGAGATAACAGTAGCATCATAGGGAGGAATGAAATTCTCAAGAATCCTGCTACCACAGGTTGTTCTTATACTCCTAGTACATATGTTATCCTTTACCGCTATAGGTATCCCATAGAGTTTACCTCTTTTTTCCACAATATCCTCTATTTCCTTCTCACATATAGTTATATAGGCCTTTATAAGTGGATCCACCTTTTCTATCCTTGCTAGAAAAGCTCCAAACAACTCACTAGGAGAGATTTCCCCCTTCTCCAGGAGGTTCCTCGCCTCAAGAATAGTCAGTCTGTGTAATTCCATAACAACCCCCTAGATATCCAAGTTTCTTACCTCTTTTGCATGTCTTGTTATGAATTCCTTCCTAGGCTCCACCTCTTCACCCATGAGTATCGAGAATAACCTATCAGCCTCCTCTGCATCGGCAAGCGTTACTTTTTTGAGTTTTCTAGTTTCTGGATTCATAGTGGTTTCCCAAAGTTGTTCAGGATTCATTTCACCAAGACCCTTATATCTTTGAATCTCAGTGTTACTCTTACCCACTTCCATTATAACACTGTAAAGGTCCCAAACAGACACAATCCTTTCATCTTTACCAACCTTAATCTTAATCTTCTTTTTAGAGTAGGAATCCAACTCATCCCACAACAAGCAGAGCCTTTCGTATCTCTTGGAAGTCAAGATAGCTTCGCCAATCTCCGTTAAACCACAATCACTTATAACGGTTAGCTTAAAGTTATCACCTTCATCGGTAAGTCTATAATCCTTAACCTTTATACCTCTCTCTTCCAGAAACTTTATAAATCTATTAACTACAGCTTCATCACCTGTAAGTATTTTCTCTCTTCCATCAAACTCCTTAAGAGCCCTGAGAACCGTTATATCCCTTCCCTTAGCCTTGTAACTACACTCGAGAAACTCAACTTCCTTTACCTTCTCGCATATCTCCCTCACCTTTTCGGTTGAGATCTCTCTACTATCGATATAGACCTTTACCTCCTTTAACCCCTCACTAAAAAAGAACTTTCTAAGAGCCTCATCATCCTCTATATAAAGCTCCTTCTTCCCCTTCTTAACTTTATAGAGCGGAGGCTGAGCTATATACACATAACCAGCCTCGATCAAGGGTTTCATTCTTCTAAAGAAAAACGTAAGTAGGAGAGTTCTTATATGAGCCCCATCTATATCCGCATCTGTCATTATTATTATCCTATGATACCTAACCTTAGAAAGGTCGAAATCCTCATCTATACCAGCACCAACAGCAAGTATTATATTCCTTATCTCTTGATTGCTCAGCATCTTATCTTCCCTTGCCTTTTCCACATTAAGTATCTTTCCCTTTAAAGAAAGAACCGCTTGAAAAGTCCTATCCCTACCCTGCTTTGCACTACCACCTGCACTCTCACCCTCAACTATGAATAACTCCCTCTTCCTTGGATCTCTTTCAGAACAATCGGCAAGCTTACCGGGAAGTGTGGAAATTTCAAATTTAAAGCGTTTTCTCACGAGTTCTTTAGCTTTCTTAGAAGCTTCTCTTGCCTGAGCAGCATTTAGAGCCTTTTCTATTATAACCTTCGCAACATCAGGATGCCTTTCAAGAAACTCTTGTAACTCAACCGAGAAAAGCGATTCTACTGCACTCTTAACCTCAGAATTTCCGAGCTTAGTCTTTGTCTGTCCTTCAAACTGGGGATTGGGAACTTTAACATGTATAACCGCAGTCAAACCCTCCCTAAAATCCTCACCTGTCAATTGACCTTTGAATCCCTTTAAAAGCTCATTTTTCGTAGCATAGTTATTTACAACCCTGGTTAGTGCACTTCTAAAACCACTGACATGAGTCCCGCCATCTATAGTCCTTATGTTGTTAGCAAAGGAATACAGTGTCTCTTGAAAACCAGCATTGTGCTGAAAAGCTATCTCAACTATAACGCCATCTGACTCCTTTTTCATATAGAATATCTGAGGATAAAGTGGAGTTTTCCCTTCGTTAAGGTACCTTACGAGTTCAACTATACCACCATCGTAGCAAAATACCTCTTCTTTATAAGTTCTTTCGTCTCTTACGGTTATCCTGAGACCCGGATTCAAAAAGGCAAGTTCCCTAAGTCTAGCTGTAATATAATCAAAATCAAAATTTATCTTACCGAATATTCCCTTATCCGGCTTGAATGTAACCTTTGTTCCCGTTTTCTTTGTAGTCCCTTTTTCAACTACAGAGGTAACAGGAACTCCCTTTTCGTACTTTTGATAGTAAACTTTACCATCCCTTCTAACCTCTACTTCAAGATACTCACTAAGGGCATTAACAACACTAACTCCCACCCCATGAAGACCACCGGAAATCTTGTAAGCTCCACTATCGAACTTGCCACCAGCGTGAAGTGTGGTCATAACAACTTCAAGAGCACTTTTACCTGCCTCAGGATGTATATCCACAGGTATACCTCTTCCATCATCGATAACCGTTACCGAATTATCGTGATGGATTACCACCTCTATGTTCTTACAGTAACCAGCAACATGTTCGTCAACACTATTATCAACGATCTCAAAAACAAGGTGGTGAAGTCCTCTGTGACCTGTATCACCTATGTACATAGATGGTCTCTTGCGAACAGCCTCTAGCCCTGCAAGTATTTTTATTTTGTCTGCCGTGTAGTTGTTCTCTTTAGAATTTGTCATAGAATCTACTCCTCTAAAGTTACTGGCATTACAACGTGTATATAGTTCTCGCCATCAGTGGAAAGTTTTATAGGCCAGAGGGGGTCACCCAATTCAAACCTAACCTTTTCTGAATCAAAGGCACCCAAAGCTTCCATCAGATACCTACCATTGATCCCGAAGGTGAGTTCAGTTCCCGTAGCATTTTCAACATATATCTCCTGCGAAGCAACACCAATAAAGGTATCTCCAGAGGGCTTTACAGAAACTAATATCAGTTTTTTTTCTTCAGGAAGGAAATGTATCTTAAGGGTTCTTATTTTATCATCGGAAAATAGAGATACTCTCTTCACAGCCTTCATCATATCAGACTTATTTACCACAAAGCTCCTCTCAAAGTCTGTAGGTATAACTCTCTTATAATTAGGAAACTTTGCATCTAGCAGTCTAGTAAAGAACTTTACAGATCCAACCTTCATAAAGAAATGATTACTACTAGTTCCAAAGTACACAACATCCTCTTCAACTTTCTTTTCTAGGATCTTTAGAATTTCTGTAACTCCTTTTCTGGGTAACAGTATTTCGAAATCGCTGACTTCCAACCCCCTACTACTATCTTCCACCAGACTTAACCTGTGTCCATCGGTAGAAACGAAACTTATCGTACTCCCTTCCTTCTTAAATAGCATGCCCATAAGCGCTGTGGATACAGCATCTTTTGCTATGGAGAAATCTACCTTTCCAATACTACTTATAAGAAATTCTCTTCCGATCTGTACTAGTTCAGTAGGTTCTTCTGGTAACCCTGGATAGTCTTCTAGGTCCATAGTAGGAAAACTCGCCTTTATCCCTTCGACTTCTATATTTAAGAGGTTCCCGTCACTTGTAACCGTAATCGGCAAATCCGGTAGTTCTCTTACAAATTCCGTAAGTCTTCTGAAAGGAATGGCAACCTTAAAGTTACTGTACACTTCTGCCCATATAGCTATTTTTATGGATTCTTCAAGATTTGTAGCTTCGATAGTTACTTGGTCATCAGAAGAAGTCTCTATCACTATAGACGAAAGAATAGGGTTTATTGACTTCTTTTCCACAACTCCTTGCACAAGCTGTAATGCGGATAATAGCGAGCCCTTATCTGTTAAAAACCTTCCCATCTCTATTACTCCTCCTATCTTTTTTCTAATAGTTCTCTATAATGGTAGTAGTATTACTACCACAACTCTGTGAAAACTGAAATAACTTACTCCTTATTAAGAATTTCTTGTGTTGAAAAACAGTTTGTTAACTGTGTAACAAATTTTAACTGAACTCTTCTTCTATCTCTTTGGCAATTTTCAACAGTTCACTATCAGTTTTCAACAGATTTTCCATCTTCCTTATAGAATGTAGAACCGAAGTATGGTCCATACCTCCGAAAACCTCACCTATCTCTGGTAGGGAAAGTGGTGTGAGTTTTCTTATAAGATACATCGCTAGCTGTCTCGGTATCACTATGCTTTTGTTTCTTTTTTTTGATCTTATTTCGGATATTTTTAAGCCAAATTTCTTTGCCACTTCTCTTATTATGTTTTCTGCGCTAACGTTTAGGTCCTGTTGGGGGTAGAGTGAATCTAAAATTGACTTTACAAGATCTAAAGATATTTCCCTTCCAGTAAGAGAAGCCATAGCTATTATTTTAGTAAGGCATCCCTCTAATTCCCTGATATTACTCTTTATCCTCTTTGCTACCATATGGGCTACTTCATATGAAAGGTTTAAGTTTTCATTTTCAGCTTTCTTCCTAAGTATAGCTATCCTAGTCTCAAGGTCGGGTGGTTGTATATCTACAATCAAACCCCATTGAAAGCGAGATTTTAGTCTGTCTTCAATATTATTCATTTCGTTTGGCGGTCTATCGGAAGATATGACTATCTGCTTTCCCTCGTTATAAAGTTCATTAAAGGTGTGGAAAAATTCTTCCTGTGTTCTATCTTTCCCGGCTATAAATTGAATATCATCTATCAGTAGAACATCAAGCTTTCTATACTTTTTCCTAAATATTTGCATTTTATCGTTTTTTATAGACTCTATAAGTTCGTTCATGAATCTTTCCGTTGAAATATAGCAAAGATTCAGTTTTGGATTTTTTTCGAGAGCTCTATGACCTATAGCATGTAATAGATGGGTTTTACCTAGTCCAACTCCTCCGTATATGAACAAGGGATTGTATACTTTACCAGGATTTTCCGCTACCGCGATACTCGATGCGTGTGCTAGCTGGTTACTAGGACCAACAACGAAGTTTTCGAAGGTATACTTAGGATTAAAGTATGTATGATTTTTCTTCTGTTCGTCGATCTCTATTCTTTCTTCGATTCTTAGTTCTTCAACCCTTTTAGGTTCTTTCTTAATCACGTAATTTATCTCCAGTTCCTTACCTGTGATTTCCTTAAGAATATTTTTAACTATTGGTTCATAGTTCTCGCTAAACCAGGATTTATAGAATCTATTGGGTACTGCTATACTAAAAGTCCCGTTAGATATACCTACCACTTCTATCGGCTTTATCCAGGTGTCCACCGTTACACTCGGAAAGTATTCGTAGCATTTCTCTATGACTATTTCCCATAATTCTTTAAAATTCATGGCTCTTCTCCAAAATTTATCCACATTAGCTACTTAACGTTTCAGTTAATTAAATTTAAAAATATCAATGACTTACATAAATAAATTTAAAAGTTCCAAAAGTTTTCCACAGCTTTTTCCACAAGAAACTTCTTTACTTTGTGGTATTTATGTTATACCAATTAGCAGGTATGGCATCAATGGGTAGTTATATTATCACTTTTGGTAGTAATATAGGTGATAAGGTAAGGAATATAGAGAGAGCCTTAATACTGCTATCTAGATATGGTACCTTTACTAACCTCTCAAGGGTTTACCTTACAGAGAGTATAGGTGCGTCGCAACCTGATTTTGTAAATGGTGGTTTTTTATTTCACTGTACCCTCTTACCACTTGACATACTTAAGCTGTTGAAAACTATCGAACTTGAAGTGGGAAGAAAACCAAGGGAAAAGTGGGGTCCAAGGGAGATAGACCTTGATATAATATGGTCTTCCTTTGGTGAGTTTAATAGTTCACTCCTTGTTCTACCCCACCCCGAGTGGAATAAAAGGCTTTTCGTTGTTGAGATACTATTAGACCTTGGTTTGAAATCCTTCTATGGATATACTCTTAGTGATTTAAAGATTGCCCTAAAGGATCAGGTTGTTATACCACTTCCTTGTGTTACAGCTAGGTTTTTAAATTTACTGGACTATCTCCGTACCAATTCCCTCTTGAGTGAAAATTTCAAGTAATAGACAGTGAGGTATTTTTCCATTCACGATATGTATCTTTCTCACACCACTTTTTACTGCTTTTATACAGCTTTTTATCTTTGGGATCATTCCCTCTTTTATGGTGCTGTCTTCTATAAGTTCTGTAAGTTTGGTGTACTTGATCGATTTTATCAGGTTACCCGATTTGTCAAGTAAGCCATTTACATCGGTCATGTATAACAGCTTTTCGGCTCTTACCGCTATTGCTATTTCAGCTGCTACTATGTCTGCGTTTATGTTGTAGGTTGTTCCTGACTCGTCTGCGCCAACTGGGGCAACTACTGGTATGAATCTATCTTTTGTGAGAGATATTAGGATCGAAGGATCCACATGTGTTACTTCACCAACAAAACCAAGATCAACCTCTTCATTTTTGATCTTCATTTTTCTAGCGAAGAATAGTGGCCCGTCTTTACCTGTAAGACCTATAGCATTCCCCCCGTGTTTGTTGATAAGGGCAACAATTTCCTTATTTACTTTGCCCCCTAGTACCATTTCGGTTACTTCCATAGTTTCGTGATCCGTTATCCTTAGGCCCTGGAAAAATTCTGATTTTTTACCGAGTCTATTCAGCATCTCCCCTATCTGCGGCCCTCCTCCATGGACGATAATCGGATTTATGCCTATATACTTGAGTAGTACCACGTCTCTTGCGAATGATTCTTTGAGAGAGGGGTCGACCATCGCATGGCCACCGTACTTTATGACGAATATCTTGCCGTGGAATTCCCTTATATAGGGTAGTGCCTCTAGTAGTACGTGAGCCTTTTCTATAAGGTTCCGTATGCTTTCCTGCAAAGCTTAATACTCCTTTCCCAGTTGGATAGTATATAGGGGATTTCTTCTATCAAATCTCTAGCTATCAATCCATAGGTCCCCACTCTTTCTGCTGCTAGATCCCCACAAAGGCCGTGTATGAAGACTCCACTGTAACTTGAGGTTGTTGCATCGAAACCCATGGCTAGCAACGCTCCTATGATTCCTGTAAGTACGTCTCCGCTACCTCCTGTAGCCATACCAGGGTTACCTGTCGGATTCACATAGGATATACCATCTGGTGTAGATGTGATAGTGCTAGCTCCCTTGAGTATCATGATGACACCTAGTCTTTCAGCCCACAATGAGGATACCTCTAATCTCTCGTTTAGGACTCTCTCTTTTGACTCTCCTGTTAGTCTTATAAACTCACCTGGGTGAGGTGTGAGAATTACATCGATACTCTTGTCCTTTAGGACGTCTATACATTTTGTTAGAAGATTTATACCATCTGCGTCTACGACTACTGGTACCTTTGCGTTTCTTATAACCTCTCTTACTACTGTTACCGTTTCTTCGTGCTGGCCGAGACCGGGTCCTATGGCAATCGCGGTTGCTCTTTCAAGAATTTTTAGTATCTTATCGATAGCTCTTTTATTGATAAAGCCGTCAGTATCGTCAACAGGTTCGGTCATTACTTCAAGTGTTCCACTTTCGTACACTTTGTTGAGGCTCTTTGGAACAATAAGTGTTGCTAATCCTACGCCCATTCTTATCGCACTGGTTCCTGCCATCATTCCTGCTCCAGTTTTACCTGGACTTCCCGTTATTACCATGAGATGACCAAAATGTCCTTTATGTGCCATTGGATCACGTTTTTTGAAGAGTTTCATGACGTCATCTTCTTCCACTAGAAAAACTTTAGATTCATTCCTTAGAAATGTTGGTATTCCTATATCTACTAAGAATACCTCTCCCGCGTGCTTTTTTGCCGGATAGATAAAAAGAGCCCTCTTTAATCTACCAAAGGTAACTGTATAGTCTGCATATATTGCACTACCTGGAACGTTTCCTGTATCCGCATTTATACCGGATGGTATGTCTATTGCTATTATCCTTTTTCTCTCTTTATTTCTATTTATGAGATCTATCACTTCTTTATAAAATCCTTCGGTTTTCTTAACGAGACCTGTGCCCAGTATTGCATCGATAATTATGTCACTTCTTTCGATCTGTTCGCCTATCTTTCTTAAATCTGGAAGTACAACAAGTCTATCACCAAGTATCTCTTTTGCTATTTTGAAGTTGGTTTTACAGTCTTCCTTCATAGATTCCGGATTACCGATTAATGAAACCTCAACTTCATAATTCCAGTGGTGGAGCCACCTTGCTACAACAAAACCATCCCCACCGTTGTTGCCTTTACCACATACAACTAAAACTTTTGTGCTTGGAAGGAAAAGTTTTCTTATCAAACTGGCTGATCTGTAACCTGCGTGTTCCATGAGAACGATTCCCGGTATACCTATATCCTCTATGGTTTTTCTATCTAGATCCTGCATCTCTTTGGAAGTTAGAAGCTCTACCATATGATCTTCTCCTTGGGTAGAGTTATTGGCAAAGATACACTTTTATTATAGACTTCAAGGGAGAGTTTTTGCAATAATTTTTAACAAACTGGAGGTAGGAATATGGAGTTTATAGATCTTAAAAGGCAGTATAGGAGGATGGAAAAGGAGATAAAGGAGGCTGTAGAAAAAGTCCTTGAAAGTGGCAGGTTCATACTGGGAGAGGAAGTGGAGCTCTTTGAAAGGGAGTTAGCGGAATTTTTGGGCGTGAAGTACGCTATAACCTGTGGTTCTGGTACGGATGGATTGATGCTAGCTCTTATGGCAATAGGTGTGGGAAGTGGAGATGAAGTCATCGTTCCTGCCTTTACTTTCTTCGCAACTGCGGAGGTTGTAGCTCTACTAGGTGCCAAGCCTGTTTTTGTAGATATCGATCCTGCTACATACAATATCGATCCTTCACTTATAGAGAGGAGTATAGGCAAAAGGACAAAGGCGATTATAGCTGTCAGTCTCTACGGTCAGTGTCCGGATCTTGATCCTATTATGGAATTGGCTGAAAAATTTGGTATTTTTGTTATAGAGGATGCAGCTCAGAGTTTTGGTGCCACCTATAAAGGTAGGAAGTCGTGTTCTATAGCTCATATTTCTGTCACTTCCTTTTTCCCAGCTAAACCCCTCGGTGCCTATGGTGACGGTGGTGCGGTATTCACGGATGATGAGAAAATAGCTATTAAGATAAAAGCACTAAGGAACCATGGTCAGATTGCAAGATACGATCATCGTTATATAGGACTAAATAGTAGATTGGACACAATCCAGGCTGCTGTGTTGAGAGTAAAATTGAGGTATTTTGAGGAGGAAGTGGACCTTAGACAGGTTGTGGCTGGTAGGTACGATAGTCTTCTTAGGGAGATAGGGATAGAACCACCCTATGTGGCAGATTACAATACGTCCGTTTATGCTCAGTATACAATACGTATTAAAGATAGGGATAGGGTTGTTGAAAAGTTATCGAAGTTTGGTATTCCCACTGCTGTTCATTATCCAAAACCTCTACCGTACCAACCGGCTTTTGGTTATCTAGGTTATGTAGAGGGTAGTTTTCCCGAAAGTGAAAGAGCTTCGCGAGAGGTTATTAGCCTTCCTTTCCACCCCTATATCGGTATAGATGAACAGTATAGAGTTGTTGAGGCTTTAAAAGAGGTTTTGAAAGGTTAAATAAGGGGGGGTAGATACCCCCCTCCCGTTTTTAGTACTCAGGTAGGCTAGGTGTGGGTTTTTCTTTCTCAGGTATTTCGCAAATGGCGGCTTCAGTGGTGAGCATAAGTCCTGCGATACTAGCTGCATTTTGGAGCGCTAGTCTTACTACTTTCACAGGATCGATTATACCGAAATTGAACATATCTCCATACTCGAGTGTTGTGGCGTTAAATCCGAAGTTTATATTCTCGTTCTTCTTTACCTCTTCAGCGACTATGGAACCATCAACTCCAGCATTTTCAGCTATCTGTTTTATAGGTGCTTCAAGAGCTTTCTTTATTATATTAATTCCAAGCTTTTCATCCTCATCATCCACTTTTATATCGTCAAGGGCTTTCTGACATCTGAGTAGGGATACACCACCACCAGGGACGATTCCCTCTTCCACAGCAGCCTTTGTGGCGTTAAGAGCATCCTCAACCCTTGCCTTCTTCTCCTTCATTTCCGTTTCAGTTGCAGCTCCCACCTTTATAACAGCGACTCCGCCTACGAGTTTTGCTAACCTTTCCTGTAGTTTTTCCCTATCGTAGTCACTTGTCGTCTTTTCGATCTGGACCTTTATTTCCTTGATTCTACCTTCGATCATCTTGGGATCACCTTTACCACCTACGATTGTGGTATTTTCCTTGTCTACTATAACTTTATCGGCCCTTCCAAGGTCCTGGAGTCTTGTATTTTCCAGTTTTATACCCAACTCTTCAGAAATAACCTGCCCGCCTGTCAGAATAGCTATATCCTTTAACATCTCTTTTCTTCTCTCACCGAATCCGGGGGCCTTTACACCACAACAAAGGAGGGTTCCTCTCAACTTGTTAACGACGAGCGTAGCAAGTGCTTCTCCCTCTATATCTTCAGCTATGACTAGTAGGGGTTTGCCGCTTCTTGCCACTTCTTCTAGTATAGGTAAGAATTCCCTTATAGAGCTGATCTTCTTATCATGGATCAGGATATAGGGATTTTCAAGCACACATTCCATCTTGTCGGGATCGGTTACAAAGTACGGAGATAGATAACCCCTATCAAACTGCATTCCTTCAACGACTTCTAGAGTTGTTTCAAGACCTTTAGCTTCTTCAACAGTTATTACACCGTCTTTACCGACTTTTTCCATAGCATCCGCGATGAGTTTTCCTATTTCAGAGTCGTTATTTGCAGATATCGTTGCAACCTGTTCAATCTCTTTCTTGTCCTGTACTTCTTTTGCGATCTTCCTTAGCTCTTCTACAACTCTATTTACCGCCTTGTCGATACCCCTTTTTAGGCTCATAGCGTTAGCACCAGCGGCAAGGTACTTTAAACCTTCTTTAAAGATAGCCTGTGCAAGTATACAAGCAGTTGTTGTTCCGTCTCCAGCGGTATCGTTTGTCTTACTTGCTACTTCCTTTACAAGTTGAGCACCAAGATTTTCAAATTTGTCCTCTAACTCGATTTCTTTGGCTACTGTAACACCATCCTTGGTGATTAAGGGTGAACCAAATTTTTTTTCTATTACGACGTTTCTACCTCTTGGGCCAAGGGTTACCTTTACAGCATTTGCGAGCATATCACAACCTTTTAGGAGTTTTGCCCTCGTTTCATCGTTGAATAGTATCTCTTTTGCCGCCATTTCTTCACCTCCTTTAAGATTTTTGTTTATTCAGTTATAATTGCATAAATGTCCTCTTCTCTCATTACGAGGTACTTCTCGCCATCAATTTCTACTTCTGTACCGCTATACTTACCGAAGATCACCTCGTCCCCTACTTTTACAAGTGGAGTTACAAACTGGCCATTTTCAAGTAGCCTTCCCTGACCCACAGCAACAACCTTACCCCTTTGAGGTTTCTCTTTTGCGGTGTCCGGAATTATGATACCGCCCTTAGTCTTCTTCTCTTCCTCTTCAATTGGCTTGACAACAACCCTGTCATACAAAGGCTGCAACTTCATACTTCCACCTCCTTGTTTTTATTTATTTTAGCAGTCAACTTTTGAACCTGCTAAATTATAAATAAATATACTCATGATTCTTGTCAATACCTTTTTAAAGTTTTGCACTTTCTTGAAAAGCTCTTGAACAGCGTCTTTACCCATGGTATGTTTTTTTAAACTTTTTGGGGAGAAATTGTGGAATGGGTTTTTGACTATCCCGACTGCGAGATCCTTTCTCTAGTTGATTTTGCGAGAAAGGTCAGGGAGAGTTATTGGGGGAAGAATTTTGAATTTTGTTCTATAATAAATGCTAAAAGTGGCCTTTGTGATAGAGGTTGTAGTTTCTGTGCTCAGGCTTTTCCAGATAGAACAGGCGTGAAGGTTTATCCTCTTGTGGATGAGGATGTTATAGTTGAGTCCGCAAGAAGAGCTAGGGAATCGGGTGTTAGAAGGTTTTCCGTAGTAACGAGTGGTAAAAGTGTTACAGAAAGGGAATTTGAGAGGATAACTTCTGCTATAAAGAAGATCAGGAAAGAGATAGATGTAAAGGTTGATGTGTCTCTTGGAATTCTACCAAGAGAATATATCATTGAACTGAAAAGGATAGGCGTGGAAAGGATCCACCACAATTTAGAAACTTCTAGAGAGTTCTATCCAAACGTCACAAAAAAGATAAACTGGAATGAGAAGTTCAACTTCTGTAAGATGGTAAAAGAAGAGGGCTTGGAACTATGTTCGGGTTTTCTCTTCGGGATGGGTGAGGATAGGAGGGATTGGATATCCCTTGCTGATAGTTTATCACTTCTTGAACCTGAATCTATCCCTATGAATTTCCTAATTCCTATAAAGGGTACACCCCTTGAGAAGGTAGAACCTTTGCATCCTATCACAATTCTGAAAATAATAGTCTACTTTAGGCTAAGGTTTCCAAAGAGCGAGATAAGACTCTGTGGAGGTAGGGAGAGAAATCTTGGTGAATTGATGGTTCTTGCTACCTTTATGACAAATGGCTTTTTGACGGGAGGCTATTTAACTCAGCCTGGAAGAACACCTGATGAGGATAAAGCTCTTGTAGAGGCACTTGGGTTTAAGTTGGTTTTATAGTCTTGCGGTTAGATCTTTTTCAGTTCTGATACAGTTTTTGCCATCCCTTTTTGCAAGATAGAGAGCTTTGTCAGCCCTTTCTATGAGGCTCTTGGGAGAGTCCTCTTTAGTTGCTTCTGCAATTCCAATGCTAATGGTCGTTTTAGCGTTTCCTATTTCTGTAGATATCCTGATTTCCTCTATATTTCTACGGAGCCTCTCGCAAACAGCTACCGCTTCTTTTATCCTAGTATCCACTATAATCACCGCGAATTCTTCGCCACCGTATCTGAATGGTAGATCGCAACTTCTCAGTTCTTTCACAATTACCTCGGCGCATCTCCTCAAGAACTCATCTCCTACCGCATGGCCGTAAAGATCGTTTAACTTTTTAAAGTTATCTATGTCCATTAGGGCTATACAGAAGCACTTTATCCTGTCTTCCCTATAATTCTTTATGAGTTTATCTATCGTCATTTCGAATTTAGCCCTGTTGAGAAGGTTAGTAAGAGGATCCTTTGTGCTTCTTTCATAGAGGCTTCTTATCCTTTCCTTTAATACTTCAACCTTTTTGATGGATTTGTTTAACTCCTTCTTAAGTTCTCTATTTGTCTCTTGGAGTATCCTTATCTCCTCTATCAGAAGTGTGATGGTAGCATTGAGATCAGTAAGGGTTTTTATGGTATTTAGATTGCTTTCCCTTTCTATAAGGTTTTTTGAGTATTTTTCCACCATATGTATGGCATCCTGTAGAACAACTTTACTCAAATCGAGAGTTTCTTCCACTTCCTTTGCAACTAATTCCTTTTCTATAGCTGTGGGTGTTAACTCTTTTTTTCCTTTTAACTCACCAAAAGCTAATAGGTAGGATCTTATTATGTCGTCTTCTGTTGGATTGAATATACCCTTTAGTATCAGTGTTAGAAAAGCGTAGAACCAAATCTGGAACCTATCGGGAGTTATAGCAAGGTTTAGCTCCGAAAGTTGGCCTAGAGCTTTTTTTGTTGCTTCAGCTAGGATAAGGGCTTTTTCCTTCTTCGATGTTGTTTCTTTCTCTACCTCCTTAACAAACTCAAATGCTCTTATCAGATCATTTTTTTCAATGATCATCTTTTAATGTTACCTCTACTAAATGAATTTTTCCTTTTGAAACCTTTAATGGTTTAAAGATCAAATGATGAAATTGCAATATCTCGTTTTCCCTTGGAATTTTATCAAAATGGTATACTATAAATCCACTTATAGTTCTATATAATTCGCTATGGGGAATTGTTGTATTTAACTCTCTTTCTAGTGTATGTATGCTAGTATCGCCATGGATTACCATTTTTTTTCCGTTTTTTTCCACTATCTCAGTTTTTCCTGTGTAAAGGTCATATTCATCCTCTATTTCACCTACAAGCTCTTCGAAAATGTCTTCTATCGTTAGTACTCCTGTTGCAAGTCCATATTCATTTACAACTATTGCAAGGGGACTCTTTGCCAGTTTAAACGTTTTTATAGCGCTATGGATACTCTGTAGCTCTGAAATAAAAGGACAACTTCTGATAAAGGTAGATATAATATCGTTCTTTTTTGCGTTTATTAAGTCGAATACCCATACTATTCCTTCAATATTGTATACATAACCAGAATAGACGGGGAATCTTGAGTAACCGGTTTTTTCGGCAAGTTTTATAACTTCTGCCACCGTGTTATTCTTTGCTACGGCAAAGATGTCGCTTATCGGTTTCATAGAATTTTTAACTCTCCTTTTCCTCAGATTTACTATCTTTCCCACTATCTCCTGCTTTTCCTCGTCTTCAATTATAAGTGGTATTTCTTCTCTACTTATCGGCATTTTCTTTACAGCTTTCATCCCCAGTTTTTTAGGTACAAAGAGCACAATCCTTCTTATTGGTAGGCTTAGAAAATAAAAAATCTTAAAGGGCTCAAGGGAAAAGTTTAAGAATTTTACTGGGTTCTTCTTCGCTATAGTTTTCGGGATCGTTTCACCGAATAGGAGAACGATGGGGGATAGTATGAGTGTTACGAGTGTTTCACTAGAGAAGCCATAGTGAACTTTGATTATATAGGATAGGATAGTTGCGTTTACAACTACCGAAAGGTTGGTTCCTATGATCGTTGTAAATATGAGTTCTTCCAAGTTGTTCAGAAACTTCCTGTATTTTTCTCCAACAAGGTGGGGTTTTAGAGATAGAAAGGCTATTTCCGTCCCAGAAAAAAGGCCTTCACAAAAAACTAGAAATATGGAAAATAGTACCAGTAAATTCTTTTCCATCTACCTATCCTTTATTTAGTTAAAAAGCAATCCTTTTTATGAAGGGGTAATCCATCTTCTTTCTCTGTTCTATATAGGCTTCTGCTATTTGTCTAGCTAGCTTTCTGATCCTCGATATATAGTTTGTCCTCTCCTTTACGCTTATAGCTCCTCTTGCATCTAATAGGTTAAAGGTATGGGAACACTTAAGGCAGTAATCATAGGCTGGAAGCACTAGATTTTTTTCTATTAATCTCTCCGATTCCTTTTCGTAGAATTCAAACAGCGTGAATAGCATGTTTATATCCGCTTCTTCGAAATTGTAGATCGACCATTCAACCTCACCCTGATGGTGGATATCCCCATAGGTCACTCCATCGGCCCATATAAGGTCGAAGACATTATCCACTTCCTGCAGGTACATCGCGATTCTTTCCGTACCATAGGTGATTTCAACTGATATAGGATAGAGATCTATTCCTCCCGCCTGTTGGAAGTACGTAAACTGTGTTATTTCCATACCGTCGAGCCATACCTCCCAACCTAGACCCCATGCACCAAGAGTTGGAGATTCCCAGTCATCTTCCACAAATCTTATATCGTGTTTTTTTGGATCTATGCCCAAGGCCTTGAGACTCTCCAGATAAACTTCTTGTATATCGTCAGGAGACGGTTTTATTATAACTTGGAACTGGTAATAGTGTTGCAGTCTGTTGGGATTCTCACCGTATCTACCGTCAGTTGGTCTTCTGGATGGTTCTACATAGGCTACCTTCCAAGGCTCAGGCCCTAAAACCCTCAAAAAGGTAGCAGGATTCATGGTCCCAGCTCCAACTTCTATGTCATACGGTTGTTGGATTACACATCCGTAATCTGCCCAGAATTCCTGTAATTTCAATAGAACTTCTTGGAATGTCATTTCCCGTACCTCCTCGAGATAGTTCTTATTTTTATTCTAGTATAACACAAAGGGTAAGATTGACAATATTCTATGCTTGTGGCAAGTGGAAATGGGAGGTGATTATGTTTGGGGTTGAGAAAGCCATAGTTATCGTTCTTGGCGGGATAAGTGATCACGCTATAGACGGTTTAGGTAGAAAAACACCTCTACAGGTTGCTAGGACTCCAAACTTAGAACATCTTGCTATGCTTGGTGCTACGGGAGTTTTCCATCCTACAGTTATAGGTGAGGCGGTTTCTCCCTGGCTTTCCATGTACCTTTTACTTGGGAATCCTAGAGAATTGTATCCTGGTCTTGCTGCCTTTGAAGCTATAGGGAGAGGCATTAAGCTATCTAAGAAGAAGTACTACGCCATTTTGGAACCCTGTGTAGTTGAAAATGGGAGATTGGTTGAGAAGAGACCTTTTGAAGATGACAGTGAAATCGAAAGCTTCTTGGGATTTCTGAAGAAACACTTTAAGAATGTAAAAACACTTGGTAAGGGTAGATTTTTGCTGGAATCCGATAATTTTTTGGAATCCTATCATCCTTGGAATATAGGGGTTCCTGTTGATGAGAAGAAGCTCAGCGATATAAATTACCTCCCTAGTGCATGGGAGGGTAATAATCACAGGGTTGATAGGGGATTATCTCCTATAAACGCACTTTTTGTTTATGGCGTTGGGAGGTTAACCGATTTTTCCAGTAGTAGCTTTGATTTTTCCGGTTTTAAGTTCTATACGGATTCTTACTTTTTCAAAGGTTTATTGGAGTGGATGGGTTTAGGTTGTGAGTTTTTTGAGGATTCGAGTCTTATAGGTAATTTACAGAAGTTTCTTTTTTCCGCGACAAATTGTAAGGATTGTGGAGTCTACTTTTTCTACTCTGATTACATTCATAGAAACGATTTTCAGTACAAGGCCTGGAAGAAGGTGGAATTTATAGAGGAGTTGGATGGCGTTTTTTCCTATGTTGTTGATAGTGTTGTGAAGGATAACATTCTCTTCGTTCTCACCAGTGATTCCACAACATTAAGTGACGGTTATAAACCCTATTCAGGACTACCTGTTCCTGTACTTATGGTTGGACCTCTTGTAAGAAGGGGGAGAACCGCCCGGTTTGACGAGGCAAGTAGTGTGAACGGCTCTCTAGGTATCATAAGGGGAAAGGAGCTAATGCTTATCTTAAGGAACTACTTGGGTATAATTGAGGTTGAAGGTTTTTAGTTAGGGTGGGCAAAGCCCACCCATCCACTAGGATTCTTTGATAGATTCTTCTATAGAGAAGTCTTCAATCAGTTTATCTATCGTTTCTCTGTAGAGGTACTTATTTACCGTATCTATATAGGCGAGAGCACTTGCTTCTATGATGTCTGTACTAGAACCCTTACCCACAAAGGTCTTTCCGTTGAACTTAACTTCTACCGTAACCTCTCCTACTGCATCTTTACCATGTGTGACCGCTCTAATCCTATAGGAGAGAAGGGTTCCATTTATTCCCGTTATCCTATCTATAGCTTTGAAGGTAGCATCCACAGGACCATCTCCTGTTGATGAATCTTGGAATGTTTCTTCTCCCCTTCTGAGTCCCACCGTTGCTGATGGTACTATGGTGTTCCCACTTAACACCTGGAGGTATTCGAGTTGGTAAGTTTTAATAGGTACATCAAGGAGTACCTCTTGAACTATTGCAAAGAGATCATCGTCGAACACCTCTTTCTTCCTGTCCGCTATGACTTTGAATTTTTCGAAAATTTTGTCCAGCGCTTCATCGGGGATGTTTGTGAAGCCTAGCTCTTCGATACGTTTTTTGAGTGCATGTCTACCTGAGTGCTTGCCAAGGACTATGGTATTAGTTGGTAATCCTATGTCCTCAGGTTTCATTATCTCATAGGTAAGGGGGTTTTCAAGAACGCCGTGCTGGTGTATTCCGGCTTCATGGGCAAAAGCGTTTTTACCAACTATCGCTTTGTTTGGCTGTACATAAACGCCTGTAATATGTGAGAGGAGCTGACTTGTTCTATAGATTTCCTTCGTGTTTATATTGGTGGTTAGTTTAAAGTGGTCTCTGCGTGTTTTTATGGCCATCACGATTTCCTCAAGGGCTGCATTACCTGCCCTTTCGCCTATTCCGTTTATGGTACATTCTACCTGTCTTACTCCCACTTCTATTGCTATCAATGAGTTGGCAACAGCGAGTCCGAGGTCGTTGTGACAGTGAACGCTGAGTATAACTTTATCTATATTAGGAACTCTGTTTATTATGTAGAGTATCTTTTCTTTAAATTCGCTTGGTATGGCATAACCAACCGTGTCCGGAATGTTTATGGTTGTTGCCCCAGCCTTTATAACCTCTTCGAATATCTTGCAGAGAAAGTTAAGATCGCTCCTTGTTGCATCTTCTGCCGAAAATTCAACGTCATCTGTGAAGTTTCTTGCAAATTTTACAGCTTCAATGGCCCTTGCGAGAACTTCCTCTTTATCCATCTTTAGTTTGTACTTCATGTGGATTTCACTTGTTGCTATGAAGGTGTGAATTCTCTTTCTTTCCGCAGGTTCAAGTGCTTTGGCAGCTGCTTCTATATCCTTTTTATTAGCCCTTGCAAGTGAGCATATTATAGGCCCCTTAACTTCTTCCGCTATCTTCCTTACAGAACTAAAATCTCCAGGACTACTTGCTGCGAAACCAGCTTCGATCACATCTACGCCGAGTCTTGCAAGTTGTTGTGCGAGCATAAGTTTTTCATTGAGGGTCATTGAAAAACCTGGTGCCTGTTCACCATCTCTCAACGTTGTGTCGAATATTATTATTCTGTCCATCTCTTACCTCCCTTTTGATTTTGTTGAAAAATAAAAAAGGCCACAGGAAGGATTTTTCCTCCCTGTGGCCTTTTTATACTTTGCCACGGGAGGATTCCTCCAAGGGAACCCGCCCGTGGCTATCCTTCATAACCTCAGGCGGGTCCCCTCCGTAGTAGTAGGCCTAGTAGGTATAGATCTGCTATCGAGGTTAAGAATCCAGCTTTTTTATTTAGGGCCTTTTCTACTAACATCTCCTTCTCCTAAAATTTCGATTATAATTGATAATTAATTATAATCTAGTGGCAAAATTTGTCAAGCTGTCGTAATAATATTCGACAGATAACATAGATGGAGGGGACTATTGGAAGGGAAGAAGTTAAGGCTGGATAGGTTTTTGGTTAATGCGGGAGTAGGCTCGAGAAGTGTGGTAAGAGATATGATAAGAGAGGGACTTATTACGGTAAATGGCATGGTTGTAAGGGATATTTCTTGCAAGGTTTCAGTAAGAGACGAAGTAAGTATCGAAGGTAGAAGGATAGAGCTTGCTGGTAAACGCTATTATAAGATGTATAAACCGAAAGGGGTGATCACATCTACAAAGGACAAAGATCTTACCCTCTTTGATCTACTAGTAGACATTCCTAGGGTTGAGGAGTTATTTCCCGTTGGTAGACTAGATAAGGATGCTGAAGGTCTTGTACTTATAACTAACGATGGATTGCTAGCTCATCGTTTAACCCATCCGAAATGGAAGGTCAGGAAGGTTTATGAGGTTTATCTGGAAAACCCTATCCTGGTAGGTGAGGTAGATATTCTGTTAAGAGGTGTAAATCTCAAAGATGGTCCTGTAATTGTTGAAGATGTGGGAATTTCCGATGAAGGAAGGGTCGTTAGAATTACTGTAACCGAGGGTAGATACCACCTTGTGAAAAGGATCTTTTCAGCTTTAGGTAATAGAGTTTTATCTCTAAAAAGGATAGCCTTTGGTCCTATAGACTTAGGTGGCTTAAGTGAAGGGGAAGTAAGGGAATTGGAAAGGAAAGAGATCGAGGAATTGTATAAAGTTTGTGAATTAAAGTAATTTGTGATTTTAATGTTGACAAGGCTAGAACCCATATATAAACTGAGTTATAGTTTTTCAATTTTTTAAAACTTCCTTTATGAAGGGGTTGTCGATGATAGAGATAAGGTTTCATGGAAGAGGCGGTCAAGGGGCTGTTACTAGCGCAGAGATTCTTGCACAGGCGGCTATAATGGACGGTAAATATGCACAGGCCTTTCCCTCTTTTGGTGCGGAAAGAAGGGGTGCTCCTGTGCAGGCTTTTACCAGGATTTCTAATGAACCTATCAGAATAAGAATAGGGGTTTATCATCCTGATGTTATCGTGGTTCTTGATAGCACTCTTATACAGAGCGAGAACGTATTTTTTGGCCTCAAAGAGGGTGGTTTAGCCGTGATAAATAGTAAAGAGAGTCCCCGGGAGCTTAAGGAGAGGCTTGGATTTAAAGGGAGGATAATTACGGTAGATGCTACGAAGATAGCTCTTGAGGAATTAGGAGTGCCTATAACTAATATAGCTATACTTGGTGCTTTGTGCAGAGGTAGGCCAGATCTAGCTAAAATGGAAAGCCTAGAGTATTTCATAGCCGAGAGATTTCCTCACTTGAAGGAGAAGGAAATAAGGTCCTTTAGAAGAGCATATGAGGAGGTGAGTGAGTAGTCATGAGGAAGTTACCTACATGGAAGGAGTTAACTTTAGCTGGTATAATCACTGAGGCTGGTAATAGCGTGGAATACAAAACAGGTAACTGGAGAACTCTTACCCCTGTTGTTAACTACGATGAGTGTATAAAGTGTGGAGTTTGTTGGAGTTTCTGTCCTGAGTATGCATGGGAAGAGGGAGAGGATAGCTTTTTCAAGTTGAATACGGATTACTGTAAAGGCTGTGGTATATGTGCTGTTGAATGTCCCAGAAAATGTATAAAAATGGTGGAGTTGTAAAGATGGCGAAGAAGGTGGGAATTGAAGCAGCTATAGCTATAGCGGAAGCAGCAGCTCTTGCTGACGTGGATGTGGTGAGTGCTTATCCTATCACTCCTCAAACACATATAGTGGAGCATCTTGCACATTTAGTTGCTGATGGAATATTGAATGCTGAGTTTATTACTGTTGAATCTGAGCATACCGCTTTAAGTGCAGCTCTTGGCGCTTCTCTAACCGGTGCAAGGACTTTCACATCTACGAGTGCCCAAGGGTTAGCTCTTATGAATGAGATAGTTTACATCACAAGTAGCATGAGAGCGCCTGTCGTAATGGCTCTTGCAAATAGGGCTCTTTCTGCTCCTATAAACATCTGGAATGATCATAGCGATGTGATGAGCGTTAGGGATACCGGCTGGATTTCCATTTTTGCCAATAATGCCCAGGAGGCTTATGATTTAACATTTATGGCTTTTAAAATAGGTGAGCATCCCGATGTTCTCTTGCCTGTTATGATCAATTTTGACGGTTTTATACTGACCCATGTTATTGAACCTGTGGTTCTCTTTGGTAAGGAGGATGTGGAGGGTTTCTTACCTCCCTATGATCATCCCTACAAGTTGGACCCAGATAGACCTGTGACAATGGGACCTGTAGGTTTACCTGAGATCTATACAGAAGTTAAGAAGCAGCAGGATGTTGCTATAAGAAGTTCAAGATCGGTAATAGATGCTGTTTTTAAAGAATTTGCGGAGCGTTTTGGAAGGAAGTACAGTGCTGTTGAAACTTACGCTATAGATGATGCGGAAGTTGTTCTGGTTACACAGGGATCGGTTACCGACGCTGCCTGTTTTGTTGTAGATGAGATGAGGAAGAGGGGTAAAAAGTGGGGGGTAGTGGAGATAAGGTTGTGGAGACCATTTCCCTTTGATGATGTTGGTAGTGCTTTAACAAGCGGGAAGATAAAGTGTGTAGTGGTTCTTGATAGAGCTATTTCCTTTGGTGGTCCTGCTGGTATAGTTATGAGTGAAGTAAGAAGTGCCCTCTATCATGTACCTAATAGGCCTATAGTTATAGGTGTTACAAGTGGTTTAGGTGGCAGGGACATTATGTTTGAGGATTACGTGAGGATGTTTGAACTTGGTGAGGAAGCTTTGAGAACTGGTAAAGAACCAGAAATGGTAACTATAATAGGAGTGAGAGAATGAGCGAGGTTGTGAGAGATTTAAAGGCCTTTGCTAAAGCCCTGGTTTACAAGAATGCTCCAAAGGAAGAGTATTTTAAGAGAGGCCACAGGGCCTGTCAGGGATGTGCACCTGCTCTTGCTATAAGGTACATCCTCAAAGCTGCAGGTCCAAATACAATAGTGGTGAATGCAACAGGTTGTATGGAGATAATATCGTCCCCATTTCCCTATACCTCCTGGGGTGTTCCCTGGATACATGTAGCCTTCGAAAACGTTGCGGCGGTTGCAAGTGGTGTAGAGGCAGCTATAAAGGTCCTTAAAAGAAAGGGGAGGTTAGATCCTAATAAAAGGATAAACATAATAGGTCTTGCTGGAGATGGTGGTACAGCTGATATAGGTTTACAGGCTTTGTCGGGAATGTTAGCCAGGAACCATAATGTTACCTATATATGTTATGATAACGAAGCCTATATGAATACAGGTGTACAGGGTTCAAGTGCCACCTTCACTGGTGCAAGTACTACAACTACTCCAGCTGGTCGTTACAGTATAGGTCAGGGCTACTGGAAGAAGAATGTGGCAGAGATAGCCGCAAGTCATTATGTACCTTATGTTGCGACGGCCTGCCCCAGTTATCCCTTGGATCTTATGAACAAGGTAAGAAAATCATTGGAAATAGAAGGTGCTGCCTATATACATGTTTTTGCTCCCTGTCCCACTGGTTGGGGCTGTCCTTCAAGTATGGCTATCGAGGTAGGTAGGCTTGCTGTGGAGACAGGTGTATACCCCCTTTATGAAGTTGAAAGAGGAGTGTGGAAGATATCTTATATTCCGCCGAAGGGTTTGAAACCTATAGAGGAGTATTTCAAAACACAGAGAAGATTCAAGCACCTGAAAAAAGAAGTTGTAGAAAAGATACAGGAAAAAGTTAGGGCTCATTGGGAAAGGTTACTGATGTTAGAAAAAATGACAAATACTGAAGAGTTCAAAGAGAAGTTTGTAAGACCTTTCTATGAGGTACAGATATAGAGGTTACGCCGGTCCAGTTTGGCTTGCCTTTATGCCAAATTGGGTCGGCGATTTCATCATGGCCTTTGCTAGTGTAGATGAATTTTTTGGGTCCTTTCTACTCTTTGGGCGAGCGAGTTTTTATGAACTTATAGCAGGTAGGTATGAAAGATCTTTCTATATAGAAAAAAGTGGTAAGTTTGTAAAGGATCTATTTTCCATTTTCCGAAGTAAGGCTTATAAGTCGGTTCTGTTTCCCAATTCCTTCTCTTCTGCACTTATAATGGTTCTTGGTGGAATGAAAAAGGTTGTGGGTTTGCCTACCGATTTTAGGTCTTGGTTGCTTACGGATAGGGTTGAGGTAGAGGATTTTTCGGATTTACATCAGGCAGAGGTGTATAGAAGGATACTTGAACCTATTGGATTCAGGTATAGTGGGCCTATAAAAACTAGAGTTTACCTGAAAGATGAGGATGTGTATTGGGCGTTAGACTTTCTAAAAAATATAGGCTTTGAGAGGGGTAACACAGTTCTTATACATCCAGGAGCCTCAAAACGTGAAAGGTGCTGGCCTGTTGATAGGTATAGGGTTATAGTGGAAAGACTTTTGAAAAGGGGTTATAATGTAATAATTTTAGGTTCCAAAATGGAAGAGGATCTTGGTAAGGCCCTTGCTGAAGGTTTGAAGGGTGTTTTAGATTTGACAAGCTATGGTCTACCTCTAGGGAAGTTGGCGGCTATCATACTAAATGGTGGTTTTCTCTTCATAGGGAATGATAGTGGACCCATTCATATTGCTTCCTGTGGAGTTGAAAGGATAGTGGGGATCTACGGTTCGAGTAGTCCTAGAAAGACGGGTCCCGTTATAAGCGAGGGTACAAAGTTTTTCCCTGTGACTAAGAATTTTAAGTGTAGCCCCTGTAGGGAAAGATTTTTCAGGGATTGTGAGAGTATAAAAGGTTATCCTCCCTGTATTTATGAAATAACAGTTGATGATGTTTGGGAAGTTTTGAATGAGGCTTTTATTTGACTCTCCTCAAGATTATAGGAGTTACTTCCTGGAACTTGTCGAAAAAGAAAGACAAGCGGAAAGAGGATTTCACGAAAAGGAGATCCTTACACTTTCAGGGAGAGAAAGGGAGAAAAGAGGGAGGGCAATACTAGGATTATCCGCCCATTATATCGGTGAAATTCTATCCGAGTACCATGCCTACAGGTTTTGTAAGGCAAATATGGGTGAACATGAGATAAACGTTGGTGATGTAGTACTTGCAAGTAGAGGCGGTAATCCTTTGAAAGGTGGAATTGAAGGCGTAGTGTTTGAAAAGGCTAAGAAATCCCTTGTTTTACTTTTCCCCTGCAGAATTCCGAAGCTAAAGGGAAAGTGGAGGATCGACCTCTTTGTGAATGACGTCACCTTCAGAAGAATGAAGGAAGCTCTTGATAATCTCTCCAAAAGTGTTTTTCCACTCGAGATTATAATGGGTAGATATCCTTTAGACGTTGTAAAGTATAACGTAGAGATTGAGAAATTTTTTAACCCCTGTCTAGATGAATCTCAAAAAGAAGCGGTAAAGAGAGCCCTTTCTGCTAGTTACCTATTCATAATCCACGGTCCTTTCGGTACGGGAAAGACAACCACACTAGTTGAGGTCATCCTACAACATTTGAGATTGGGATACAAAATTCTTGTTACCGCTGATAGTAACATAGCGGTAGATGGGATTGTGGAGAAGCTAATTGAAAGGGAAGTGAAGGTTGTAAGGATAGGTCATCCTGCGAGGATAAGTAGAAAACTTTTCGAGGTTACGTTGGATAACCTGGCTAGGACTCGTCCTGCTTGGAAAGAGGTGGAGAAGTTGAGATCAAGAAGGGACCTTTTAAGGGAAAAACAGTCTGAGTTTGTAAGACCCGTCCCTCATAAGAGGAGGGGTTTATCGGATGACGAGATCGTAAGGTTTGCTGAGGAGGGCGTTAAAAAGCGGGGTCTTAAGTTGAATACTATAAAATCTATGGCCGAATGGATAAAAATAAAAAGGGAAATAGATACGATTTCTGAAGTGATAAGGAATGTAGAAGAATCTATTATAAAAGAAATTCTAGATACCGCTGAAGTTATATGTACTACCAATTCGGGCGCGGGTAGTGACTATTTGAAAGATTATACCTTTGATCTTGTTGTGATAGATGAAGCTACTCAGGCAACCGAACCCTCGTGTATAATCTCTATAGTTAAAGCCAGAAAGGTCATACTTGCTGGCGATCATAAACAGTTACCACCTACTGTACTATCGCAGGATGATAGACTCAGGTTTACTTTATTTGAAAGGTTTATGAGTATCTATAGTGATCTATCCTGTATGTTAAGGGTTCAATACAGAATGAACGATGTCATAAAGGAGTTTCCATCTAGGGTTTTTTACGGTTCGCAGATATTTTCCCATCCTTCTGTCAGAGATATTAGGTTATCCGATATAGTGGGCAAAAGGGGCGATAATGTGATTACGGATGATACTCCAATAGTTTTTATAGATACAGAAGGGGCTTTAAAGGAGAGGACGAAAAAGTCGAGTTTTTCTAAGCACAATCCGGGAGAGGCCAAATTAATAGTCAGGGTTGTTGATGAGCTACTCAGATTCGGGGTTCCTAGGGAAAGGATGGGGGTAATAACTCCCTACAAGGATCAAGAGGATCTAGTGAGATCACTTTTGCCGGATGGGATCGAGGTAAAAACGGTGGATGGTTTCCAGGGTAGGGAAAAGGAAGTAATAGTACTTTCTCTCGTAAGGTCAAATCCGGAGGAAGAGATAGGTTTTCTAAGGGATGAAAGGAGGATGAATGTAGCTTTGACCAGGGCAAAGCGAAAACTGATAATTGTAGGTGATAGTGAAACTTTGAGATCCTATCCCCTTTACAGGGATCTTTTAAACTATGTGAAGGAGAGGGGAAGAGTGGTGGCATATAGTTTGTTTACAGAATTGACAAGTTGATAAACTAGTCCTATGATTTTAGCTGATACTCATTTTTTAGAGAATTCTATCGAGGAGGTGAAGAATGAGAAGATTGATAGCTTCAGTTTTGGCGCTCAGTTTACTAAGTGGGGTAGGTTTTGCTAAAGGTCCACAGGGTGCTGGAATTGGAGACAAAGTGAGGGTTGAGGCTCACGAGCAAAAGGGAAGCACGGAAAAGGGTATTGGTAGTACTGTAAGGGAAGAGGCTAGGGATAAGGAGAGGATTCAGGAACACAAGGAAATTGTAAATGCTACAAAGAGCAAAAAGAAGAAACTGAAAGAGGAGAAAAAGACACAGGTAAAAGCCAAGAAGGGATCCAATTCTACGGGTTCAGAGGTAGAGACTCGAGAAAGGAAATCTGGTAAAAAGGATATAGAAAAATTTGACCTGTGAGGTACATAAGACCTTTTGATCCCTGGAGGGCGAGGATCTGCTCTTGCCCTCCTAAGTTTAATCTCAACGTTTATACAGGATGCGGTCATGGATGTGTCTATTGCTACGCAAGTAGTTTTATAAAGGATTTTTATAATCCTAGGGTTAAAAGAAACTTTTTAAGGGTGGTTGAGGAGGATCTGAGGAAAATAGATGAAAGGATAACGATCATTCTTTCTACCTCTTCTGATCCCTATCAACCCCTTGAAAGGGATCTTCTTTATACTAGGAATTTTTTGGAGTTAGTTGTCAAGTTCTTTTATGATAAGGTAAATCTGATGGTCGTTACAAAATCTTCCCTTGTAAAGAGGGATCTAGATATTCTAGTGGATCTTCCAGTTGTGATTTCTCTAACTATTACCTCAAAGAGCGTTAAGAGAAAGCTAGAGCCCTTTACTCCTAGCTATCACGAGATGAAGGAAGTAGCTATTACCCTTAGGGAGCACTGTATACCGCTTGTTATCAGGATCGATCCAGTAATACCCTTTGTTAATGAGAGGGAAGCTTTGGATATTTTTGAGGAACTTTTGGATTTGGCGGATCATTTTGTTGTAAGCACCTACAAGGCTAAACCAGATTCTCTCAAGAGATTGGTCAGAACTTTTCCTGAGTACTCTGAGAAGTTGATTGAGCTCTATTATGGTGGCGAGAGGATTCACGGTGCTTATTATCTTCCAAAGGAGGAGAGGTTAAGGGTACTAAAACCATTCTTTGATATAGCAATTAAAAGGGGGAAAAGCCTCGCGACCTGTAGGGAGGCTTTAAAGGTTGATTATTTATCTAAAAGTTGCGATGGTACCCATCTATTTTGTTCTAGCCAAGTCCACTGATTAAAATGCTAACAAGTTGGTCTCTTAGTAGTTCAGGAGTTTTTGCTCTTTCAAAACATTTGTTGGCAAAACAAACCTCAACAAAGTTTTCAGTTCCTTTTCTATAACTTACCGTGCTTATGGGTGTTATGAAATTTATAGCGGTTTCTACAAGCTTTTCATCGCTTCCAGTTATTCTTATGTCAATTGGGCCGAATAGAACAAGTATGATGGGTATAGTGGCTACCAGTCCTTCTACTCCCTTATCCACAGAGATTTTAGCTATTTCAAGTAGCAGTTTTTTTGCCTTTTCTTTATAGATATCTTTCTCTTCTATCGTTCCGATTCTTGCCAGTGATTTTACAAGTTTTGAGGTCTCTTTTATTGCATATCTAAATGGTAGCGATTTGTCCAGTGTGTCATTGAATAGATAATTGGACTTATCTAAAAATAAATTTTCTGTTTCACTGTAGAGTTTTTTAGCTTTTTCTACAAAACTTTGATCTCCTGTAACTGTGTATAGATCCAATGTGGCTTCTATAGTATTAGCTAAGTCTTCGAGAGTCAATTCTTTTTTTGTATATTCGCTACTTTTAAATATTTTATTTAAAAGCTTTGAAGATTTTTCTATGAGGTTTTTATCTCTACTTACCCTGTATATATGTGTGCATAGGCTTATAAATACCGCTACTAAGCCAATATTCGTTTTTTCAACCTTTCTTGTCCTTTCTTTTTCCTTGTAGATAGCTGGAATCGTAAGATCCTCTATTATGAAATTTTCTTTTATTGATTTAAAGATTTTTATAGCTACCTCTTCGTACTTTTTGTTCGGTATGCTTTTTGCCATGTTAAGTAGGAGAATGACAAAGAGAGCGTTATCCTCAAAGAGGTACTCTTCTGTTGGTATATCCCAACTTAGGGAAAAGCTACCACTATTTATAAGATTGAGGTTTCTATCAAAGACCGGTGTGTTTAGAATGATGTTTACCGTATCTTCCACGATCTTTCTCGCCCTTATCTCCTTTTCCGTTACCCATATGGACAATGTGGAAAGAAGTGCATCTACCCTCGGTGTCTTTATCTCTTCTTCAAAGAATCCGCCGTGCATAGGATCGAAGAGGAAGAGAGCGTTCTTTACAAGTTCCCAGTAGAGTGTTTCATCGAGGACCTTAAACCTTAGTGGGCTTTTTTCCTCTACAAATTCTATAGCGGATAGGGTGATTTTTTCGAGGTTATCTAGATTATGGGCATTCGTTATGGTTTTAGTAAGGAATCTATCATTGTCCTTTATTACGAATACAGGAAAGTGTCTCATAAACCTTTTTGCTAAATCTGGTCTATCAAAGGCACTTATAGTGTTTATTGTAGGATAACGTTTCTTAATCCTTTCTACAATCCTCTTTAACTGGGGGATACTTTCCCTATAGAGTATGAATATTCTATCCATCTGTATCTACGAGAGGTTTATAGCCATATCTATACAGTTGTGCAATACTACTATGATATTTTCCACTTGTAATTTCTAGAGTAGGGTATATCAAAAATATAGGATATGGGAAAGCACATACTTGCTGATGAGATAAGGTCACGGTTAGATATAGTCGAGTTAGTAGGTGAGTATTTATCTTTAAAGCGAGTAGGTCGTAATTATGTTGCTCTCTGCCCTTTTCATGCGGAGAGAACCCCATCTTTTACTGTCAGTCCCGATAAGCAGATATTTTACTGTTTCGGTTGTGGTGAGGGTGGGGATGTTATAAAGTTTGTCATGCTTATGGAAGATCTGAGTTATTTTGAAGCTCTGAGGGTACTTGCTTCAAGGATAGGAATAGATTTTGAGGAAAGGGATTTAGTTGAAACCGAGGGGAAAGCTCTTAGATTGAAAAATCTTCATGCAGAACTAAGGTTGATCTTTTCCAGGTTTCTAAAAAGTGAGGTTGGTAGGAAAGCTAGAGAGTACCTTAAAGAAAGAGGTATATCTGCATACTATTGGGAGATGTTTGGTCTTGGTTATTGCCCAGATGGTACCGAAGTTTCAGAAATGCTTATAAAAAGTGGTTTTAACAAAGGGGATTTGATCGATTCGGGTTTGTTTGGTGTGAAAGATGGAGAGCTTTATCCAAAGTTCAAAAGAAGAATAATGATTCCTATTACGGACTATTCTGGACAGGTCGTTGCCTTTGGTGGTAGGGTTGTAGATAATCTTGAAGAGCCTAAGTACCTTAACTCTCCTGAGACCTTAATTTACAAAAAGGGGCGGTATCTCTTCGGATGGGTGCTTGCAAGGGAAGGAATAAGGAAAAGGGATAGGGTTATTCTTGTAGAAGGTTATATGGATGTTATATCTATGCATGCTATGGGTTTTACTGAAACTGTAGCTTCTCTGGGAACTAGTCTAACTAAAGAACAGGCCAAAAAACTTGTAGCTCTAACTCGGAACGTTTACATAATGTACGATGGTGATAGTGCAGGCGTAAATGCTTCTTTAAGGGCTTCTAGGATTTTATACGCTCTTGGAATTGAGCCTAAGATAGTGAAGTTACCGCAGGAAGAGGATCCCGATACTCTGGTGAGAAAAAGCCCGCAGATGGTAGAGGAACTTATAGTGAATTCTATGACACCGATAGATCTTGTTGTAGAAAGTGGTGTATTTGCTAAAAAGGATATCATGGAAAAGATCTTGGATCTTCTAGAAGAGGTAGAGGATCCTATTTTGGTAGAGGAATTTGCAGGTTATATTGCAAGTCGCCTTGGGATTCAGGAAACCTATATTAGGTTAGCTTTGGAGGAGAGAAAGAGTAAGCTTTCTAGAAGAATGGGCAAGAAGAGCTCATCTAGTGATGATGCTAGTGGAAGAGGGGTAGTTTGGGAGAAAGCTTTGCTTAAGTGGTGTGTGGATGATCCTAGTCTTTTAGAGGTATTAGGAGATAAAATTTTAGAGGTGGATTTTAAGGATCCTCTGGTGGCTGAGGTTTTACCTGGAGTGGTCAGGGAAAAAGATGTAACGAAAGTGGTGCTCTCATTATCCGAAGATAAGCAAAAAGAGATGTTTTCTGTGATGTTTGGTAAAGAGAGGTTTATGGATATAAGTGAAGTTCTAGCTATCTTTGAGAGGAAGTGGAAGAGGAGTAGGATGAGTAAACTTAAAAACGAATTAAAACTTATGGATAAGAGTGATGAGAGATTTCACGAGCTCTTTAAAATTTATAAAGAATTGGCAAAAGGGGGTAATAAATGAGCTTCCTGGAAGCCACAAAATTAATAAACCTAAGAAAACTCATAACTATGGGTAAGAAGAAAGGTTATGTAACTTACGATGATATAAGGAGTATAGTAGGTATTGGTGATGACAAGAAGCAGATGGAAGAGATTTTGAAAATTATGGAGGAGATGGATATTCAGGTTGTTGAAGATCCTTCTGTAGTTCCTCTAATTTCACCGGATATAGGTGATGATGTGATAGAGGAGGAGACGGGGGAGTTCGATTACTCCCTCGACGAATTTACGGATTTTGAAGAACCGATGGATGAGAGTTATGAGGGTCCCGATCCGGTGAAGATGTATCTTCATGAGATGGGTAGGATACAGATTTTGAGTAAGGAGGAAGAACTCGAGTTAGCTAAGAAGATAGAGGAGAAAAAGGAGAAGGTTATAAGGTCGATACTAACAGTTCCTATAGTTGTTAAGGAGATTATGAATATAGCTAATCGAGTTAAAAGTGGGGATATCGATATTGAGGACGTTGTCATACTTGAGGAGCACGGAGAGGAGTATAAGAAGAGGGGCTATTATCAGTTCTTCCAGTATATAGATGAACTGAAGGAACTATCTGAGAAGTATTTTTCTACAAAGAGGAAGCTATTTGAGGGTCTGGAAGTGGATAAAGAAGAGCTAGAGAAGTTTGAGGCCATCCATGATAGGATGTCGGTTATAGTTAAGATGATAGGCTTTACGTCAGGAGTTATAGAAAATCTGGTTGAGAAAATAAATTCTTCTTTAGAGAGAGCAGAAGAAGCTCAGGCTGAAATTAGAAGATGTCAGGAAACTCTTGGTATACCTATAGATGTTTTCATAAACTTTTTGAAGTCTTTAGAATCATTGAGTGAGGATGAGAAGAACGGAAGAGCGATAAAGGTTACAAAGCTGGATTATAGGACGCTTTCTGAACTTAGATCTAAGGTTGAGGAGGCAAAAAGGAAGATAGAGGAAATAGAAAGGGAATTTCTCACGAGAATAACCGATCTTAAGATCTTACACGTGGAAATTTTAAACAGTATGAAAGAGGAGAGGGAAGCAAAGGAAAAGTTAGCAGAAGCCAATTTGAGACTCGTTGTCAGTATAGCTAAGAAATACGTCAACAGGGGATTGCAGTTACTAGATCTAATCCAGGAGGGAAATATAGGTTTGATGAAGGCTGTGGATAAGTTTGAGTATCAGAGAGGCTATAAGTTTTCCACATACGCCACGTGGTGGATAAGACAGGCTGTAACGAGAGCGATAGCAGATCAGGCAAGGACGATCAGAATACCTGTACACATGATAGAGACGATAAATAGACTTGTTAAGACAGCTAGGAAACTATACCAGGAGCTTGGTAGGGAGCCAACTCCAGAGGAGATAGTCTATAGGGCGAATGTTCCAATCGAGAAGGTTAAGAAGATATTTAAGATAGCTAAAGAACCTATTTCCCTTGAGTTACCCGTTGGGGATGATGAGGATAATGTGATAGGTGATTTTATAGAAGATAATACGATAGAGAAACCCGAAGAGGCTGCGGTTCTAGAAACCTTAAGGGAAAAGATATTGGAGGCTCTGGAATTGCTATCTTCTAGGGAAAAAAAGGTTATAGAGATGAGATTTGGGATAGAGGATGATGCTGAGCATACCCTTGAGGAGGTGGGCAAGGTCTTCAATGTTACAAGAGAGAGAATCAGGCAGATAGAAGCTAAAGCTCTTAAAAAGCTTAGATATCCGGTTAATATAGAGGTTCTAAAGAACGCTGATATAGGTGATTTGAAAAACATAAGGTTTGTGTAGGTATGATCTACGATCTAGAGTTTAACGGTGTCTTTTGGTTGGGAGAAGAAAATTCTTTGGAGTTCAGAGAGTGGGATGATTCTATTGGAGAGATAAAAGCATGTGTTTTCACAAGGCCTGATTGTGGTGGCTTTTTGATAGAGAGAGTCGACTTTAACAGTGTTAAATCGAGAGAAAAATTTTTGTTGGAATGTGAAAAATGGATTCCTGCTGATATCGATGAGGTGAATGTAGACTTTGAGGTAGTAGGAGACTCTACGTTTGTTGGATGGGTTAAGAGAGGAAAGATCGAAGAATTAAGAGAAAAATTTGGAGATGGATTTGTTGTAGTTCCAAGGGAGTATATTTTTCTTCTTGCGATTAACTTTATGGTCAGTGCTAACATCATTGAAGAAAAGGCTGTAGCAGTTGATTCTATTGGTAGCGAGATTCTTATTGGTTTTTTTGAGGGAGGTATAAGAGAAATATTTTCCTTTAAAAAGGAGTTTGCTGATTCTGATAGCTTTTCTCTCTCCATAATGAAAAAGGTTTTACCACATCATTTTAATGATGAGGTTAGCATTTATCTACCAAAATATTCTCTTAACTCTTTATTTGTAAGAGACTTTGTTAAGCTATTTGGAAACACAAAATTTTTTGAAGATATTGATTTATTTAAAAATTCAGTCTTTAATGAAAATAGACCCTTGTCTTACTTGTTGGCTATAAGAGGAGGTGTTTTTGGGGACTGAAAGAAGGGTAGTAAAGTTAGATCTGTCGAAACCGTGGAAAGAAACAAAGAAAAAGAGGAAATTTGAGCTGAAAATAGGTATAGAAAAGGAAAGGATAAGGAAATATTTTTCGATTTTTGTTGGCATAACTATTGGATTAGTGATAACTATTGCATTTAATTTGTACCTTTCATTTAAGATTTCTATGCTAGAAAAAGATTACCGGGAAAAGCAGGAGGAAATGTTAAAGAGGGTAGGTGTTTTAAAGTTGTATTCAGAGGTGATAAGGAAGATAGAAGATGTGAATAGAAAAAAGAAAATTTTGGATGAGTTTGTAAAACCACTAGAAAAGGTTGAAATGATAAATAATGATTTGAAAAGATTGGTAGAACCTGGATTATGGTTACAAAAAGTTGATATTGATATTGAAAAAAAAGAGATCTTTATTGAAGGTAAAGCCTTAAATGAAGAAAGTATCTCTGAATACCTTCGTAGACTATCAACCTTATCTTGGATTTCAAGTGTCCATCTTAAAGAAGTAAAGAGTGTGAATATAAGGTCAGGTGAAATAGAGGTTAAAGATTTCTCGGTTATGGTAGGTGTGAAGTGATGAGGGAGCTGAGTAAGGAAGCTTTGGTTGGTACAATTTTGGCTCTTCTTGTTCTAGTAGGGGGATACTTCAATTTTATCGAGCCAAAGGTAAATAGGTTGGCGGATGTCAATAGGAAGATAAAGGAAACGGATAGGAAGATCGAGGAAGCAAAGAGGATAGAAAAAATCATAGAGACCAAAAAAGCGGAGCTTGCGAATGTTGAATCGGAGTATAGACTCCTTGAGGGAAAGATACCGAAGGTTACTATGTGGGATGAGGTTTTGGGAGAGCTTGCACAAGTAACAAAGATGAGTGGTTTGAAACTGGTAAGCGTTAGGTTTGAGGGGGAGAATGTTGTCAATCTTTCTGGGAATCAAACAGAGGGTGAAAAGGGAAGTGGCAAATTGGATTTGGGAGAGTCTAGGGAGAAAAAGAATATCTCTAGTGAAGAAAGGATCTTTGTAAGGCGAGTCAATCTCGAACTAGCAGGAAAGTATAGATCTTTTGATACCTTTATTAACTCCCTGAAGAATAGCAAGATGCTTTTTACTCCCTATAAAGTAGTTGTCAATAGTGATAAGGTTTCTAGAAATCCGGATCTTAAAATGTCCCTGACTTTAGGTATTTTTAGATACGATATTTCCGATAATAAAACAAAGGAAGGGAAAAAGAAAAGATGAAAGCTAATATGGTTACAGCCATTATACTTATCGTTATATGTTTTGGTACTACTTTCGCGCAGAATCCCTTCACTGCTCCCTTTGACGAGGAGAGGGCTCCAAGTACTTCTATAGGAGCTCCGGGAAAGGGGCAAAGTGGAAAGAGAGAAGAAGTGGACTTTTTAACCTCCTGGAAAGTGGTTGGTATTATGAAGCGGGATGGAGAAAAGTTTGCCATGATAGATCTTTCCGATGGCAGAGTGGTAGTTGTTAGGGAGGGATCCCTAGTTGATAAAAAGTACAGGATTTTAAGGATAGAAGATAACTCTGTTATAGTCTACTGGAAGGGTAAAAAAAGAAGAATCGTTATGTAGGAGGAAATAATGGTGTTGGTGCTGAGATTATTTATAATCTTTTTGGTATTTTTGCTACAATATATTCCTGATAAAGCCTATTCCGATATTTTACAGATCATGAGCTTATATGCTGAAAGGGATGATAAGGTTAGAGATATCTTGAAGCAAGATAAGAAAGTTTCTCAGCTTTTGGAGAAAGGTTTTTGTGTTATGCTTTACAAACATGATAGAAGGTATAAGGTTCTGGTAGATGTAGATGGGGAGAATTTACCCAAGTTAAAGAAGGATTTCCCTAAGTCATTTCTAGTTAGAGAAGAAGCTTTGAAATTGAGCGGTTATAGCTTTTACGATAGCTATGGTAATTGTAGTAGCGTAGCGAAGCCTAGTAATGCTACAAGGGGGGGTAAATTAAGGGAAGGCTCTAAGGCTCTAGAAGAAAGGAAAGGTAGTGATGAAAGGGGGAAAAGTTTAGCTGATGTCATGAATGAATTAGAGACTTTTAGTGTTAGGGGGGATTCTGTTTATCTTTATGGTAGAGGGGTTTGGCAGTATGTAGAAGCTGAAAGTATTTATAATCCATTAAGAGTTATCGTTAAACTTTTTAACACCAAGTATACTAGTAGATTGAATGACATACTTTTCCCGTTACCCTATGTGGATAGGTTGAGGATACTCTACGATGATAAGAATAGAACGACTATGGTTGTGTTCTACCTATCCGCTCCTATGAGGGTTGCTCTTGAGAAGGATGGAAGGGTTATAAAAGTCAATTTTGTCCCTGATGGTTTGGAGAAAAACAGGATAAGTTTAGTAGGAAAGGGAAAGGTATCCTTTGACCTTAGAAATGCTGAAATCGGTGATGTGCTCAGGATATTTTCCGAAGTCGTAGGTATAAATTTTGTCGTCGATCCCGAAGTGAAGGGGAACGTTACTATGAGGATGGTTCAGGTTGATGCCATGAAAGCCCTGGATGCTATTTTAAAATCCCTTGGGCTTATCAAGTTGGAATACGACACGAATATATACAGGATAACGACTCTAGATAAGCTTGCAAAGGAGATAGAAAAGGAGGATGAAGTTTCTCCCATTATTACAAAGGTATTCAGATTCAAAAATATATCCGTAGCTGCTCTTGAAGGAGAAGGAAAGTGTGGTATACTCTCCGAAACGAGGACGATAACCACCACTATTGGAACCTCAACTACTACAACTACTGGTAGCGAAGAAGATAAATGTAGGGATTTAAGAGAAGCTTTTAAAGTACTGATGAGCCCAAAGGGTAGGATGGAGATAATTCAGTCTATTAATGGAATCGTTGTAACTGATAGGAAGAATAGGGTAGAAATTATAGAGAGACTTTTGAAGGAGATAGATGCGCCAAAACCTCAAATTCAGATAAATGCGAGGATGGTTGAAGTTTCATCGAATTACGCGAAAGAGCTTGGAATTCAATGGGGTTTTCTATGGAGACAGTCTAGGACCAGCATAAACTTTCCCCATTCCTTTGAAATCGGAGGGGTCATAGGCAATTCCACGTTAAAAGATGTAGCTACGAGACTTCCTGTTGGATTTGTTGTAGATCTTCCAGCTAATGTTGGTGTTGGAAGGGGCGCTTCCCTTGCTGCTACTCTTTTAAATACTAAGGAAACCTTTGGTATTGATGTGAGGTTAAGTGCTCTGGAAGACAGAGGACTTGCTAAAACCATATCCTCTCCGAGAATAATAACCATGGATAACAGTCCGGCTGTTATAGTTCAGGGTTTTCAGATTCCCTATAAAGTAGCTACTCAGGATAGGATAGCTACCCAGTTTATAGTAGCTGCTTTGAGACTAAAAGTGATACCACATATTACGGATGACGGAGCAGTTCTTATGGAAGTGGTTGTGTCAAAGGATTCCCCTGACTTTACCAATATAACACCTGATGGTGTACCTATTAAAGTTAGGGAAGTGAAAACTAGAGTTAAGCTGAGACAGGGTGAGACTCTCGTAATAGGTGGTATATACGAGATAACTAGTGGTAGTTCAACGAACAGTGTACCTGGTTTAAGCAGGGTACCCTTGCTAAAATGGTTGTTCACACATGAAATGGAAACACTTTCTAAGACCGAAGTTCTTGTGTTTATAACACCAACCGTTCTTAGGAACTTTTTGAACTAGTATGGGACTTAGATTTTTTACTAGTGGTGAATCTCACGGCTACGGTATTTTAGCTTTCATAGAGGGATTACCTTCTGGTTTGAGAATTGATCTTGATTTTGTAAATATAGAATTAAGGAGGCGTCAACTTGGATTTGGTCGTGGCGGCAGAATGAAAATAGAGTTTGATGAGGCTACCTTCCTTTCTGGAGTATATAGAGGTGAAACAGTAGGGGCTCCAATTACTATTCTTGTAAGGAACCGTGATTGGGAAAACTGGAAGGATATAATGGATCCTTTTTGCTATAGGGATTCCAAGAGCTTTTTTGTGCCAAGGCCTGGTCATGCAGACCTACCCGGCGCTCTAAAGTACAATATAAGAGATTTGAGAGCTATTCTTGAAAGGGCAAGTGCAAGAGAAACTGCTGGGAGAGTTGCTGGAGGAGCGATTTTTAAGCTCTTCTTGAAGGAGTTTGGTATAAATATAGCCTCCTATGTGAAGAGGATAGGTCCTGTAGAGATGGAAAGGAAACCTAGCTGGGAAGAGATGATTTCTATAGATGATGATCCCTTAAGGTGTCCTGATAGAGAGGTATCCGAGAAGATGGTGGAATGCATAAAAAGAGCTATAGAGGAGGGAGATACTTTAGGAGGGGTTTTTGTGGTTACAGCAAGAAATGTTCCTGTTGGGCTTGGTTCACACGTACAGTGGGATAGAAGGTTAGATGCTAGAATAGCTATGGCTATGATGTCCATACAGGGTGTAAAGGCTGTTTCTATCGGTGAGATATTGGAGGATAGAGATCTAAAAGGCAGTAACTTTCATGATGAGATATACTACAGCAAAAGTAAGGGTTTCTACAGGTTGACAAATAGGGCTGGTGGGATCGAGGGTGGTATTACCAACGGGGAAGACATAGTGGTTTACTGTTACATGAAGCCTATACCTACCTTAAGAAATCCACTGAGATCGGTTAATATACTTACAAAGGAACCCTCTGAGGCTCATAGGGAAAGAAGTGATGTTTCTGCTGTCGCGGCAGCTTCTATAGTCGGTGAGGCCATGCTTGCCTTTGTTTTAGCCGATGCTATACTGGAAAAGTTTGGTTCTGATAACATGCGGGATATAATCGCTAACTACGAAAATTATATTAATGAGGTCAAGAATTTCTAAAATCTTTATCGTTGGTTTCATGGGAGTTGGAAAAAGTACCGTAGGGGAATATTTAGCTAGGAGGATAAATTTTAACTTTGTAGATCTAGATAGGGAAATAGAGTTGGTGGTGGGTAAAAGTATAGCAGATATATTTAGAGAACACGGTGAGGGCTATTTTAGAAAGGTAGAAAAGGATCTTCTTGTGGAGATAGCTAGAAGAAGGGACGGTATGGTAGTTGCAACAGGTGGTGGTACAGTTGAGGATGAGGATAATAGAGAGATCTTGAAAAAGTGTGGAGTCACAGTGTGGCTTAATGCATCTATTGAAGAGCTTGTAAAGAGGGGTATAATAGGGGATCCTAATAGACCATTAACAGCTGATCTAGAGGTTTTTCTTGAAAGGTATAAGAGGAGAATTCCTTTTTACAGGGAAGTTGCAGAACTCAGGGTGGATGTAAACTCGAAGGGTGTGGTTGAGGTGGTGGAAGAGATATGGGATTATTTAAAAAGAAGATACCAAGAATAGATTTTCTCAAAAATAAAGCTAAAAGTGATAAGATATTTGCCCTTTCCTACGTTAGAGAGCTTTTGAGAACTGGTAGAGTGAAAGAGGCTGAAAGGTTTGAAAAGTTCATAGAAGGTGAAAATCTAGTGTACGTTAGGTATCTCCTTTTAACTGGTGACAAGGAAAAAGCATTTGTTATTCTTTCCGGTATGGTCGAGAAGAACCCTTTTATGGGGGGCGTTTTAAAACTTTATTTTGAATTGGCAAGCGAACTGGGTCTTAGTGAAAATATGGAATGGGCAAAGAACATGCTTATGTTACTTGGTTATTTGGAAGGTAGAGATGATAAAGACCTTGTAAAAGAAATGGCAAGAGAGGACGTTATAGTTATTGATCATTATGATGAGGGTGTTATTGGGGAGCCTTTAAATTTGGAAAGTGCCAAGTATTATTTTGAGCAATGTCTATTCGATGAAGCTGAATCTATTCTGGAGAGGTTAGCTTTGAATGATGGAAGTGAGGAGTTGAAAAACCTTTTGGATAGGGTAAAAAGGTATAGGAGCTATCTAAGTCCAAAGGAGCCTGAATGAAGAGAGTCCTTGTTATAAATGGTCCAAATTTGAATATGCTTGGTGTGAGGGAAAGGAACCTATATGGTAATATGACCCTGTATGAACTTGAAGGTATGCTTTTAGATTTTGGAGAGAAGAAGGGTTTGAAGGTTGTTACTTTTCAGGCAAATGAGGAAGGTAGTATAGTATCGGCTATCCACAGGGCAAAGGGCAGGTTTGATTGGATAGTTATAAACCCAGGAGCTTTCACTCATACCAGTATAGCCATAAGGGATGCCATCCTATCTGTAGAGATACCTGTTATAGAGGTTCACCTTACCAACATCTACGGTAGGGAGGATTTCAGGAGAAGGTCTTTCATATCCGATATAGCTACCGCCGTGATTAGTGGTTGTGGGGTTTACTCCTATATTTTTGCTCTGGAGTATATAGTAAATGCGGAAAAATAGATTCATAGATATCTCGAAGGAAGAAATCAGAAATAAGAGTCTAGATGGTATTCTTGTAAGCAAGATAGAAAATGTTAGGTATTTAACAGGTTTTTCCGGAAGTACCGGTTATGTGTGGTTTGATGGGACGGAAGCCATATTCCTTACGGATTTTAGGTATATAGAACAGGCTGAAATTGAATGTAGTGGTTGGCGGATAGAGGTTCTTTCCGATGGTTTGAAGAAGTGGTTTAAAGATAGAAGGGTTAAAAGGATCGGTCTGGAAGAAAGTGCTACTTTAGCTATCTGTGAGTCTTTTAGGGAAGAGGGCATGGATGTAGTTAAAATCGATAGGATTGTTGAAAACCTGAGGGTTATAAAAGAAAAGGATGAAGTTGAACTTATAAAGAAGGCTCTTGAAATTGCGGAACAGGCTTTTAATGAGGTTTTACCCTTTATAAAAGAGGGCGTAACGGAAAAAGATCTAGAAGCTGAGCTTGTCTATAGAATAAAAAAACTCGGTGCTGAAAGAGAGGCCTTCAACATAATTGTGGCTTCTGGTAGAAGATCCAGCTTGCCCCATGGAGTGGCATCTAGCAAACGTATAGAGATGAACGATGTAATAGTATTCGACTTTGGTGCAGTTTACAAAGGTTACCATTCCGATATTACAAGGGTAGTTGTTTTGGGTAATATAAAGAGAGAGGTTATGAACGTTCATAAAGCTATAGTTAGTGCTATGGATACTCTGATAGAAAATTTAAGGGAAAATGTGGAGTGCAAAGATCTGCACGGACTTGCGGTAGGAGTTTTAGCTAAGTTTGGTTATGATAGGTATTTTGGTCATGGTACGGGTCACGGTGTGGGTTTAGAGATTCATGAGGCTCCTACCGTATCTAGTTATTCAAAAGATAGGCTGAAAAGCGGTATGGTTTTTACAGTGGAACCGGGAGTCTATTTTCAGGGTACTTTTGGATTGAGGATAGAGGATATTGTTTACTTTGACAGAGAACCCTTTGTGCTTACTAGAATACCAAGGGATATAATCCTAATCTAACTCTTCAAGGATCTCCTTTATTTTCTTGAAGTCTTCGATTGCGGTTTTTTTGCTACCTGGATTCCTCAGTAGGTAAGATGGATGGAATGTAGGAAATACCATGTAGTTTTTCCAACCTTTGAGAAGATTTCCCCTTACCCTGGTTATCTGAATCCTGTTGTTTAAAAGTAGTAGCTGGGTTGAAAAGGTTCCGAGTGTACATATTATCTTGGGGTTTATTATACTTATCTGCCTGAACAGGAAGTCTTTGCAGGCTTCTATCTCCTGGGGTAGTGGGTTTCTGTTATTCGGAGGTCTACATTTCAGCACGTTAGCTATGTATACTTCTTCTCTCTTTAAGCCTATGAATTCTATGAGTTTTGTAAGGTGTTGTCCTGCTTGTCCAACAAAGGGTCTTCCCTGCTCATCTTCTTCTCTACCCGGTGCTTCTCCGATAAACATTATTTTCGCATTTGGATTGCCTTCACCAAAAACCAGATTCTTTCTTGTTTTGTACAATTCACATTTTTTGCAGGAAAGAGCTTCATTTCTTATCTTTTCCAGCAATTCTTCTTTACTTTCCACCTTGTCTTCCTTTTGTTTCACCTTATCCTTCTTATCCGCCTTATCTATGCTTGTTCTTGGTATTTCCACATTTTTGAAGTAAAAGGTTATGCCTGCTTCTTTATACCATTCTAGTAGAGCTAGCAGTTGTTTTTTTATATCTCTTTCCATTATTTGCCCTTTGGTTTTATTTGGTATACTTTAAATACTTAACATAACTAAAAGGAGGTAGACAATGCTTATAGGGGTGATTTCCGATACCCATGATCACCTGGATAATATAATAACTGCCATTGAAATTTTCAAAGAAAAAAGAGTGGAGCTCATCATACATCTTGGAGATATAGTTTCTCCCTTTTGTCTAGATTTTTTCAATAATAGTGGCATTGAATGGATGGGTATCTTTGGAAACAACGATGGAGAGATCGAGATACTTCTCAAAAAATCAGGTGGAAGACTTACTAAAGAGCCGAGAGAAGAGGTTGTGAGTGGAAAGCTGATACTAATGGTACATACCGCATATTCCTTTGTTGATAATCTTGCTAAGATTGACTACTATGATGTAATCCTATACGGTCACACCCATAGACCAGTTATAAAGAAGATTGGAAAAACCCTGGTTGTGAATCCAGGGGAGGCTTGTGGCCTTCTAACAAAGAAGGCTACAGCTGCTATAGTTGATCTTGAAAAACTAGAAGCGGAGTTGGTGGAGCTGTAATTTTGACGGTTAGAGAGAGGATATATAGGGCTTTAGTTGAAATAGAGGAGGGTGCATACTCGGGTGAAGTATTGAGAAAGTATGTAGAAGAACCAGATCCTCTTAATAGGATGGATAGAAAATTACTCTGGGAAGTGGTTCTTGGTGTCCTAAAGTGGAAATATAGATTGGATGAAACTCTGAGCACCCTTGTTAAAAGGTACAGAAAACTCGATGAAAAGGTTAAAATCCTGCTTAGAAGTGGATGTTACCAGATTCACTTTCTTGATAGAGTACCGCCTTATAGTGTGGTGAGTGAATGTGTAGAGGTGGCAAAGAGAAATTTACCGGCGAAATACACGAAATTTGTGAATGCTGTACTAAGGAAACTGTCTAGGAAACCCTTTCCTGTGCTCAAAAGTTTTGGATCCTTTTGTAGAACAGTTTCTGTATTTTACTCCTATCCTGAATTCATGATTAATAGATGGCTTGGGCAATTTGGAGTGGATGAGTTTGTACCTCTTATAAGGGAGATGAATGGACAGAGCCCCTTTACGTTATGGATAAACGTTCATTTTACCGATTTAAATACCGTTAGGAAGCTGATCAGAGAGGAACATCCGGATTTTGAATTAAAACCTTATAGAATCTTACCAAGAGAAATGGTTCAGCTTGTTGCTCCTATTGACATAACAAAGGTTTCGCTTTTTAAGGAAGGATTGGTTACGCCACAGGATCCCGCTAGCAGATTGGTTACTAAAATACTCGATGCGAGGGAAGGAGAGATAATCCTAGATGCCTGTGCTGCACCCGGTATAAAGACTGCGCAGATAGCTCTTTCTATGGGAAATAAGGGGAGGGTTGTTGCCTTCGAGATAGATCCTGATAGGTTTGAGAATCTTCTATACAACGTTAAGAGACTTGGTGCCACAATAGTGGAGGCAAGAAAAGGAGACGTTACGAGAAGGATTTCGGAGTACGATGATGAGTTTTTCGATAGGATTTTGGTTGATGCTCCTTGTTCCGATTTGGGAACCATAAGAAGAAGGCCAGAGATAAAGTACAGGAGGACTATGGATGACATAGCTTCCTTTTCAAAAAAACAGATGGAGATTTTAAAAGCTGTTGTTTCAAAACTTAAGAAAAAAGGGGTTCTGGTGTATAGTGTGTGTTCCTTTGAAGAAGAGGAAACTATGCACGTTTATAATTTTTGCTTGGAAAAACTTAATTTGGAGCCTTTATCCTTTGATGATATACTGGAAGAGTGTGGGCTTGAGAATTGCATAAGAGGGGATGGTTATGTATATCTTTTACCACATATGACCGGTAGTGATGGATTTTTTATAGCCAGGTTTAGGAGGCGGTAGAATGGTTAAGATCGCTCCCTCTATCTTGAGTGCCGATTTATGGAAGCTCGGTGAAGAGATAAGAAAAGTTGAAAGGGGTGGTGCCCATCTACTACATGTGGATGTTATGGACGGTCATTTTGTACCTAACATATCTATAGGTTTTCCGGTTATAGAATCCATAAAGGGTAAAACCAAACTGCCCCTTGACGTTCATCTTATGATAGAAAGACCTGAGTCTTATGTGGAGAGGTTTGTGGAAGCTGGTGCTGATATAGTGACCTTTCATATAGAGGCTACCTATCATCCAAATAGGGTTATTCAAATTCTGAGGAAGTATGAAGTTAAGGTTGGAGTGTCCCTAAATCCTACCACACCTCTTGATTCACTCCATTATGTACTTGAGGATGTGGATATAGTATTGGTGATGTCTGTAAATCCTGGTTTCGGTGGGCAAAAGTTTATATCTTTCGTTCTGGATAAGATAAGGGATTTGAAGAGATTAATAGATAGTAGAAGTCTCAAGGTAGAAATAGAGGTTGATGGGGGTATAAATCTGCTAAACGTAAGAAGTGTGGTTGAAGCTGGAGCCGATATAATAGTTGCTGGGTCATCTATCTTTAAGGCCGATAATCCTGAAGAAAGGGTGAAAGAGTTCCTAAGAGTTGTTGACTCTCTTACTTGAGAATAGTTTTATAGCTATGAAAGCTATTATTGCGGCTATAATTGTAAGACTTATTTCATGTGAATACTTTTTTACTATTTTCTCGTTCTCGCCCACATAAAATCCCATAAGTATAAGGATTATGGACCATAGGGATGCACCTAAAAAGGTGAAAAGGGAGAATTTATAAAGATTCATTTTAGCCATTCCTGCAGGGAAGGATATGTAGTGTCTCACTCCAAGTAACAATCGACCTATAAATATACTTAGACTCCCGTATTTATTAAAGAACTTCTCGGCCTTTTCAAGCTTTCTGTAATCAAAGAAGATGTACTTACCGTATTTTACAACTAAGGGTCTTCCAACAAATAGACCAAGATAATAAGTTAGGAGAGATCCAGCTAGAGAACCTATCCCACTTGATAAAACCACAAGAAAAGGATCTAGCTTGCCCTTGGAGATTAGATAGCCAGCAGGTGTAAGAACTACCTCACTTGGCAGGGGGAAAAAGGTTGATTCTATAAGCATAAGGATGAAAATACCCACGTAGCCCAGTTCTTCTATCGTATTTACCGCTATTGTAGCTAGTGATTCTACCATGCTTTACTAAGTTGTCACATGTTTGTATAATTTTCAAGCTATTCTGTTGAATTATTGAAAGGTTGTATTGCAGTTGATAAACTCAGAGTCAGGAGGTAGTTCATGAAGATAGGTTATGTTGAGTATGAGGGAGTGGAATTTAGTGCGGTTTATGAGGAGGATAGGTGCTATCTACCAGAGATAGGGGAATTTGCTCTGTTAGAGGATGTTAAGATACTGGTTCCAGCTAAGCCTACAAAGATAGTTGCGGTTGCTTTGAATTATAGGGAACATGCGAAAGAGATGGGAAAGCCTATTCCCGATGAGCCTTTAATATTTTTAAAACCTACAAGTGCTATAATAAACCCCTTTGAAAGTATAAAACTGCCTGCAATGAGTAGAAGAGTTGACTATGAAGGAGAGCTCGCTGTTGTAATCGGGAAGGTGTGTAGTAATGTAGAGCCCGATGAGGTTGATGAATATATACTTGGTTATACCTGTTTTAACGATATTACCGCTAGGGATCTTCAGAAAAAGGATGGTCTTTTTACAAGAGCTAAGGGTTTTGACACTTTTGCTCCCTTTGGGCCATGGATTGTGACGGATATAGACCCTTCAAATTTAAGGATAAGAACTAAACTAAACGGTAATATAGTACAGGAGGGAAGTACGAGCGATATGATATTTGATGTGAGGGAACTTGTGAGCTTTATCTCCAAAATAATGACACTTTATCCTGGTGATGTAATAGCAACTGGTACTCCATCAGGTGTTGGTTTTCTTTCACGTGGTGATAAAGTGGAAGTCGAAATAGAGGGCATAGGGAGCCTTGTAAACTTTGTGGAGTAATGTGTAATGGAGGTTTTTCTTGTTTATACTCTTATCTTACTATATCTAGTTTCAACTGTTTTTTATATCCTCTTTATATTTAGAAATGAACTTCCCTATGCTAGAGTTGGTAGATACTCTATGTTTGGAGCCGTTATCCTGCAAGCTATCTTACTTATTCTAAGGTTCAAAAACCTAGAGTATTTCCCATTGGCCAGTATGTTCGATAGCACTACATTTTTTACTATGGTTGTGGCAATTATCTATCTCCTTATTGAGGTAAAGACAAGGATATTTGTGCTTGGTGCTTTCGCTGCGATTTTGGGTCTAATCTTTTCCCTATTTTCAACTACCTTCTATAGAGAGGTAGATGTTATACCACCTATTCTTAGGAGTTATTGGTTCCCCATACACGCAGTTACCTCTTTTATCGGAGAAGGGGCTTTTGCTATATCCTTTATTCTTTCTCTAGCCTATCTCATTCAGGAAAGGGAGTTGAGGGCGAAGAGATTCAGTTTGTTGTTGAGGAGGTTACCTCCTATCACCAAGTTGGATGAACTGAACTACAGCGTATTAAAGATAGGCTTTCTATTTTTGACGGTAGGTATAATTACTGGATCCATATGGGCTAGTTATGCCTGGGGTTCTTTCTGGAGCTGGGATCCGAAGGAAACCTGGTCTCTGATAACGTGGTTTGTTTACGCTGCTATTTTACATGCCAGGATGACCGCAGGATGGCGGGGTAAAAGGGCTGCTATGCTATCTATAGTAGGTTTCCTATCAGTTCTATTTCTCTTTTTTGGGGTCAATCTATTATTACCCGGTCTTCATACCTATGCGAGGTAGGATTAAAGGTGAACTATGGGAAAGGATCGGATACAGCTTATAACATTAAACTATAGAAATACTCCTGTTGAGGATAGAGAGAAGCTCGCCCTTGATGATGAACTTAAAAGAAGGCTGAGGGAACTTATAAATGATGAGATAAAGGAGGTGGTCTATCTATTTACCTGTAATAGGGTGGAATTTTACCTCTTTGGAGGAGAGGGAAGTAAAATTAAGTTGAAGGAATTCATAGGAGATTTAAAAGATAGGGAAGTAGCTAGCCTCATAGATAAAGGAGAGCATCTCTTTGAGAAGGATGCAGTTATCCATGCATTTAGAGTCGCTTCCAGTCTTGATTCTATGGTCTTAGGAGAGCCTCAGATTGTTGGTCAGTTTAAGTCTGCATTCGAGGAAGCGAGAAGTTTGAATCTTACAGGTCCAGTTTTGAATAACCTTTTTACAAAGGCTATCACTGTTTCTAAGAAGATAAGGAGTAAAACTGCTATAGGAGAAGCACCTCTATCGGTTAGTCATGCAGCTTGTGATCTTGCAGAGAGGGTTTTTGGTGAATTCGATAAGTGTTTGGTATTACTTATTGGCGCGGGAGAGATGGCTGAACTTGCAGCCACCTATCTTAAGGATAGGGGGGTTAAAGGTCTTATAGTGATCAATAGAACCTTTGAAAGGGCAGTGGAGCTTGCTGAGAAATTAGGTGCTGTTGCAAAGCCCTTTGATAGATTGAAGGACGCTCTAGTAGAGGCGGATATAGTTATTTCTTCTACAAGTGCTAGCGGTTTTATAATAACCAAGAGAGTTATGGAAGAGGTGATGAGGCTTAGGAGAAATAGGCCTATGTTCTTGATAGATATAGCGGTCCCGAGGGATATAGAGAGAGAAGTGGAAGATCTTGAAAACGTCTACCTATACGATGTGGATGATCTAGAAGCTGTTGTTGAGGAAAATAGGAGAAGGAGGGAAAAGGAAGTTCATAAAGCTATGCTGATTATCGAAGAAGAAGTAGAAGTATTTTGGAGGTGGTATGAGAATCAGGAAGTTTACTCTCTGATAGCTGATATAAGGAACTGGGCGGAAGAGATAAGGTTGAAGGAGATGCAAAAGACCCTATCTAAGCTTAAGAACCTTGGTGAAGAGGAAAGAATTAGGGAATCAATAGATGCTCTTACAAAGGCGTTGACAAATAAGCTTTTACATCCTTTGATGTCATATGCTAAAGAGGAGATAGCAAGAAACAACCCTCACAAGGTCTATCATATCTTAAGGGATATCTTTAAGGGAGGGGGTAATGAAAATAAGAATAGGAACTAGAGGAAGCAAGCTTGCACTATGGCAGGCGAACTATGTAAAGTCGATTATAGAGGACAAATTGGGATGGGAAGTGGAACTTGTGGTTATAAAGACGAAAGGCGATGTTCTTTTAGATGTTCCTCTTGCTAAAATAGGGGGTAAGGGGCTTTTTGTGAAGGAGATAGAAGAGGCTATGTTGAGAGGGGAGGTTGATATAGCTGTTCATAGCTTAAAGGATGTACCTTCTATTTTACCATCTGGACTCGAAATAATAGCGTATACTGATAGGGAGGATCCTTACGATGTGTTGTTGTCCATGACTTACAAATCCATATGGGATTTACCAGAAGGGGCGATTATCGGGACTTCTAGTCTTAGAAGGAGGGCTCAGATAAAGAGGTTGAGGAAAGATCTGAAGGTTGAGGTGCTAAGGGGAAACCTTGATACAAGAATAAGGAAGTTAAAAGAGGGAAAGTATGATGCCATAATTGTAGCTTACGCCGGTTTAAAGAGGTTGGATCTTGTAGGAGAAGTCACTTACATTGAGGTGCTTGATAACTTTATACCCGCATGTGGTCAGGGGGTACTTGCAATTGAAGCTAGAGAGGGAACGTTTCCAGAAGTGAAGGAGATTTTGGATAGTAAGACGTCAAGGATAGTTGTGGAAGCTGAAAGATCCTTTTTAAGGAGAATAGGTGGGAGCTGTCAGATTCCGGTAGGTGCCATTGCATATGTTTCTGATGGGACTCTTAGTATAAGAGGTTTTATCTCCCACATAGATGGTGATCCATTTTACGATGATGTTGAAACTGGTCGTAAAGAGGATGCGACTATCTTGGGCGAGAAACTTGCGGATAGATTACTTAGGATAGGCGGTGAGAGAGTAATAAGAGAGCTTATAGGCTAAATACCTAGTTTATTTCTTATTTTCCATCTTAGAAGCTTTCCTGCTGGCGTTCTAGGCAGAAAATTCATTATAACGATATCATCTATTTTTAGATCGATGTGTAGTTTTTCCTTCAGGGTTTTGTTAAATTCTTCCAAAAGCTTTGGTTTCAAGCTTTCAGGATCATCCTCTGGATTTGCCTTCACAATGCAGGCTATGATTTTGCCAGTTTTCCTATCCTGGACTATACCAAAATCGGATATTAAAGGATGTTCCACAAAGCAATCTTCTATTTCAGTTGGTGAGTACTTTACATTGTTTACTATTATTATATCCTCTTCTCTACAGGCGAAATGGAGGTAGTTTGATTCGTCCCTCCAGATTATATCTCCTATATAACCATAACCATCTATAACCGACTCCTTTTGTTTCTTTTCATTAGCCCAGTAAAGAGGTCCTGTCGGTCCCTTTACTAGCATTTTTCCCAATTCACCCGGCTTTGCTTCTTTTCCCCTATCGTTTATTATTACTATCTCTACTCCTGGGATACTGATACCAAAACTACCGATTTTTGCCTTCAAATTTACAGCGTTACTCGCTACTAGGTGTAAATACTCTGTAGCTCCGAATCCTTCGTATATGGGACTTCCAGTAGCTTCAAGCCACTTCTGGAACAAGATAGGATCGAGATGACTTCCACCTGCTGTTGCTAGCCTTACACTTTTTAGTTTGTTTGGGTTGAAGTTGGGTGCCTTTACAAGCCTTCTGTAAAAGGCTGTAAGTCCTGTTAGTACAGTTACCTTAAATTCTTCGATTTCTTCTATGAGTTCCTCTGGGTTGAACTCCCTGAATAGAAGAGATGTGGCTCCTGCAAAATTGGGGATGAGCACGAAGGTGCCGAAGCCTGCTGCGAATGTACAGGGCGATGCTCCTGTGATTATATCGCCTGTTGTGAGGTTCCAGACATACTTGTTGACCTGAAAACACTTACATAGTATGCCTCTTGCTAAGTGGACACATCCCTTAGGTAATCCCGTCGTTCCGGAGGTGAATAGTATAACGCATGGATCAAAGGGATCGATTTGTTCTAGGAAATAGTCATCTTCCTCTCTTTCAATTATATCTTCATAGAAGGCTGTTATAGGTTCTACCTTTTCTACTTTTACGTTTCTTTTAATTACGATTACTTCCTTTATCTCAGGTATCTTCTTAACTATAGGGACCATTTTTTCGATTACTCTTGTACTAAAGATAAAACACTTTGTTCCGGAAAACCTTAGCAGGTATTCTATAATTTCAGGTCTCCAAGAGGGTGATATGGGAACAGAAATAGCCCCTATTCTAAATATAGCAAAGTTTACTATCACCGCTTGAGAGGAGTTTAGTAAGGAGAAAGCGATTCTATCTCCCTTCCCGAATCCTTTCTTTCTTAGATAGTTTGCGAATCTTATGGAAGCTTGATAGGCATACTCATAGGTATAGAATTTTTTGTCAAATATGGCAAAAGCATTCGAACCGAAGCCGCCTTTTACATGCCTATCGACTAAAAACCAGGTAAGATTGAAATTCTTGGCTTCTATTACCTGACTACACTCTTCAGTAAATATAAAATTGGGCCATAGTTTTACATCCGGTATATAATTCCATGGATTCATATTGTGAGTTTTCATGCGCCAAATTTGATTAGCTTACCACTATGGGCAAGCATTAAACCCATCAGTTCGTAAGAGTAAGTCACCTTTAGCGTTCCTCTAAGACAGTTTTTCTCGGTGAAACTATCAGCTCCACTTGGGAAGACATAGGGAGAGTAAAAGAGAACTGGACATGGATGCCAACTATGTCCCTTTAAAATAGCGGGGGTGGAATGGTCACAGGTTATGACGAGGACATCCGGTTTCAACTTTAAAATCTCAGGTAAAACCCTGTCAAATTCCTCTATCACTTTCACTTTACCTGATAGATTGCCATCTTCTCCGTAACTATCGGTCTTCTTGATATGGAGGTAGAAGAAGTCGAACTCATTCCAAACTTCTTTTAATTTTTCCACTTCATGGGATATAGTTTCGCCATTTACATCTATTACTTTCATACCCACGAGTTTCGCTAGTCCTTTGTACATAGGGTAGACTGCTATTGCGCAAGGGTTTAGTTTAAACAGTTCTTCCATGGAAGGTATGTTTGGAATGCGGGAAATCCCTCTCAGTAGGACAAAGTTAGCATATTTTCTACTTTTCAATACTTCTCTTATCTCCGCAGTCAGTTTTTTGAGGATCTCTGTGAGTTTTTTCGCATCTTCTGTAACAGGAATTGGATCTTTGGGTGGTAGACCTTCTTTCTGCGGATCCGTATCTTCCACTATACCACCCAAGTTTTCGCCTCTTAAGACGATGACAAATCTATGTTCCATCCCAGGGGTAAAGGAAACCTCTACATCTTCAATACACTTTATCTTTGAACTTAAAAGCTTACATAGTTCTACATTCTCTTCGGTGGGAATTCTACCGGCTCTCCTATCTACAACTATGAGTTTGCCGTTCTCCTCTTTTACTGTACAAAAGTTTCCTCTTATCGCTATGTCTAGTGGCTCTAAATCTATACCGAGTCCCAGTGCTTCGAGCACACCTCTTCCGATTTCGTATTTAGTAGGTTCATATCCAAAGAGAGAAAGATGACCAGGCCCAGATCCTGGAGTTACCCCAGGTAGGACCGGTATAACGGAGCCAAGTTCGGATATTCCAGCGAGTGCATCTAGATTCGGTTTATGTGCGATTTCAAGCACAGTTTTCCCATGATAGTAAGGGATATCACCTAATCCATCCATAACTACTAGCAGAATCTTTTTATCGTTTTTAATGGATATCTCCTTAAATATCTCTTCTCTATTCAATTTGTCCTCCTTCTGATAGATACTCTTCGAGCTCCTCAATACTTGAAAATATCTTTTTTGAAGTTATTCTGACTACCCAGTTTTTTTTCATAGGAGTTATACTCCATACTGGGACGTTGTGGTTGTAGGCTTCCCACATTTCAATGGCAGTCCCCATACTCGCTTCTGGGATATACGCGACGAGTAATTTGGAATGCCTTACAAGATTTAAGTGGTAGAGAAAAGTTTTTAAAGCTTCTTCGTCACTGTAATTAGCACAGTTGGGATGATTAGAAACTGGGCAATAGATATGGTAATTTGGAAAGTACTTTATAAAAATATTTTTCAACCTCTCTCTATAACTCTGATCGTAAAGAGCAGAATCCCTTTTTGATCCCTGTATTATTCCTGCTATAAATATCATTCCATTCATCTATATCTTGCTTTCAACTATCCCCCTTTCCCATTTTTTTACTTCTTCTATTATCTCATATTTTAAATTTTCGTCAAGAACAAATTCATCCAAAAACTGTTTGAATTTGTTCAGTGCATCTTCTGCCTGGGTTTTGTAGGACTCATCACCTGTCAGTCTATACAGCGCAAAATATCCCTCTGCTACATGTCTTATCCAACCCTTACCTTCCTTTTCTTCCATTTTGAGACAGAATTCAACAAATTTTTTGTACCCTTCTATAGCTTCTTCTGGTTTCCCTAGCCTTTCGGATATTTCGGCCACATCACTCCAGAACACTCCATCTTCTTCTATTGCTCTCCTTTTTGCCACATTTAGTGCCCTTTCCCAGGCTTCTTTTGCCTTGTCAAAGTTTTTACATTTTTCCCACATCTTCGCTACATCGTCCCAAAACCATTCTTCAATTTCGGCTAATTTTTCAAGGACTTCAGCAGCTTTGTGTGGATTCTTGAGCTTTTCTTCGTATATTTCCCTTGCTTTTCTTAAATAGTAATCTTTGTGTTCACCCTCTTCAGCCAGTCTTTCATATATTCTTGCTAGATCTTCCCATTTTCCAGCTTCTTCATAGCATACAATAGCGGAAGATAATAAACTCAGTTCCTCGTAGATTTTTCCTGCCTCTTCCCATTTTTTGCCTCTTCTCAGTTTTATGGCAGCTTGTTCCTTTCTACCTTCTTTCAGAAGTCTTTCTGGAGATTTTAACCAATCTGTTATCGAAAGGTCAGGTTCTTCGATGTATAGGTATAATCTCAGACCAAGTAACGTAAAGAATATGAGAAGCAACCAGAATAATAAAGGAGAGCTATATGTGATCGTTTCATAACTCTCAGCTAGTGATAGTATCCCAAGTAATATCAGCACAAGGCCTCTTTTAATGTTTTTTACCCATACTGCAAGACCTCCAAGAAAGAGAAGACCAGCTCCCAAAACAAAAAATATAATTGCGAGAATTATTTTTATTACTAACAAGTTAACCTCCCTTCATTTCTTGAGTAGTTTCTCCTCTGCTTTGAGTATCGCCAGTTTTCCTGTAAGTACTGTATCAGGGGTCAAGGATATACTATCTATACCACACTCCACAAGAAATTCGGCAAAATCTGGGTAATCTGATGGACCTTGTCCACATATCCCAATTACCCTGTTGAATTTGTGCGCTGTTTCTATGACCATTGCTATCATTCTTTTTACTGCTTCATTCCTTTCATCGTATAGGTGTGCTATGAGTTCTGAGTCTCTGTCAACTCCCAATACGAGTTGCGTGAGGTCATTAGAGCCGATAGAGAAACCATCAAATATCTGTGCAAATTTATCCGCTAGTATAACGTTAACTGGCAGTTCACACATAACGTACACTTCCAAACCATTTTCTCCCTGTTTTAGACCGTTTTTGGCCATCTCTTCTATTACTTTCAGTCCTTCTTCTGGAGTCCTGCAGAAGGGTATCATGACCTTTACATTTGTTAAGCCCATCTCCTCTCTGACTTTCTTTACTGCGAGACATTCAAGGGCGAATCCTTCTCTATAGTTCGGATGGTAGTATCTACTTGCTCCTCTCCAACCTAACATAGGGTTGTGTTCTGGTGGTTCGAAGTATCTACCGCCTATCAGATTTGCGTATTCATTAGTTTTAAAGTCACTCATCCTCACTATAACCGGTTTTGGATAGAAGGCTGCTGCTATTGTTGCTATACCCTCTGCCAGCTTATCAGTGAAGTATTCTCTTTTATCGCTGTATCCGTATGTGAGTTCTTCTATTTTTTCTTTTGTTTCCTTGTCCGTTATCTTGTCAAATCTAACGAGTGCCATAGGATGGATCTGTATATAGGAGTTTATTATGAACTCTAGTCTCGCAAGCCCAACTCCATCATTTGGTATCATTGCATTTTTGAAAGCCTCTTCTGGATTACCAAGGATCATCATAACCTTTGTTCTAGTTTGGGGAAGTTCCTGGATCTTTATCTTTTCAACTTCAAAAGGTAGTATCCCTTCATAGATGAATCCATCTTCGCCTTCCGCACAGGAAACGGTGATTTCCATTCCTGTTTTTATCTTTTCTAGTACATCTTGGGCTCCCACAACAGCAGGTACTCCTAGCTCTCTAGCCACTATAGCAGCATGGCATGTCCTACCACCTCTTTCTGTGACTATTGCCTTTGCCATTTTCATTATAGGTTCCCAGTCAGGATCGGTCATTTCAGTAACCAGTATCTCACCTTTTTCAAAGGTCTTTATGTTCTTGACATCCGTTATTACTCTTGCCTTTCCTGCTGCTATCTTGTTACCCACACTCCTTCCTATAGCTATAATCTTTCCACGCTTTAGGAGTTTATATATCTCTATTTCATTTTCCTCTTTCTGGGAATGCACAGTTTCAGGACGCGCTTGAACCACAAATAGTTCCCCTGTTATCCCATCCTTTGCCCATTCTATGTCCATCGGTCTATAGGTGCCTGCCTTATTGCTGTAATGTTCTTCTATTATCAATCCCCAGTTTGCTAGCTTTAGGATTTCTTCATCTCTCAGTGCAAATCTCCTCCTTTCATCTACGGGTACTGGTATTTTCTTCACCGTACTAGTTCCAACCTTGTCGGAGTAGACCATCTTTAACTGTTTTTGCCCCAATCTCTTCCTTATTATTGGTCTGTAACCTTTTTTGAGTGTTTCCTTGAAAACATAGTACTCGTCTGGGTTAACTTCTCCTTGGACAAGAACTTCTCCAAGTCCATAGGCTGCAGTGATTAGAATAACATCTTTGAAACCGGTTTCTGTGTCTATTGTGAACATCACTCCACTTGATGCAAGATCCGATCTTACCATTTTTTGGATTGCAATAGAAAGAGCTATGTTGAAATGGTCAAAACCCTTAACTGTTCTATAGTAGATAGCTCTGTCGGTGAATAGGGAGGAGAAACATTTTTTAACGGCATCTATTACCCTTTCTATTCCCCTTATGTTAAGATAGGTATCCTGTTGCCCTGCAAAAGATGCATCTGGTAGATCTTCGGCTGTGGCACTTGATCTAACAGCTACATCTGTATTTTCTCCGTATAGCTCGCACAACCTCTTGTAAGCTACTTTAATCTCCTCTTCCAGATCTTCAGGCATACTTCCATAGTATATGAAGTCACGAATTTTCTGTCCTTTAAGGGCCAGTTCATCTAACTTATTGATATCGAGATCCTTTAGGACTTCATAGATCTTCTCCCTTAAAAGGTTGTGATCGATGAATCTCCAGTATCCATAGGCGGTTACTGCAAATCCATAGGGTATGTTTATCCCCTTTCTTGAAAGCTGATTGTACATCTCTCCGAGAGAGGAAGTTTTTCCGCCCACAAGTGGTAGATCTTCGATGGTAATCTCATCAAACCATCTTACATATTTCATAACTCTATCCCTCCCCCTCCAATCGCAGTTTTATAGAATCTCTATGTGCTATAAGTCCTTCTATTTCTGCAAGGATCATTGCTTTTTCGGAAAGTTCAAGAAAGAGATCTTTACTAAGATCAATTATGGAAGATCTCTTGAGGAAATTGTACACACCAAGAGGAGAGGAAAATTTCGCCCTTCCTCCCGTTGGGAGAGTGTGGTTACATCCTACTATGTAGTCACCCATCGCTTCTGGAGAATATCCACCCAAAAAGATTGCTCCGGCATTTTTTATATGAGGTAATAGCTTCCAGGGATCTTCAGTCATAACTTCTAGATGTTCAGGTGCTATGGTATTCACTACTTCAACGGCCTCTTTCATATCCTCAATTTTTATCACTATACCCATCTTTTCCCAGGATTCCTGAGCTATTTCTCTTGTTGGCAGGGTTTTCAAGAACTCCTCTATGTAGAATAGGGTCTCTTCTATTACTTTTTCAGAATTGGTGACAAGGATGGATCTTGCCATAACGTCGTGCTCAGCTTGGCTTAGTAGGTCCATAGCTATCCATTTTGGAGGGTAGGTTTCATCTGCTATAACCATAATTTCACTTGGCCCTGCAATACTGTCTATGCCTACATCTCCATAGACAAGAGCTTTTGCTTCCGATACGAATATATTGCCTGGTCCTGCTATTACGTCTACTTTTGGTATACTCTCTGTACCATAGGCCATTGCAGAGATTGCCTGTGCTCCACCTACGAAAAAAACTTCATTTATTCCACAGATGTAAAGTGTGGCAAGGGTATATTTATTCTTGTAACCCTTGGGCGTTGGGGTGGTTGCTATTATCTCTCTGACTCCGGCAACTACGGCAGGTATTGCTGTCATGAGGACTGTTGATGGTAGGCTTGTGGTACCCCCCGGTATGTACAATCCTACCCTATCAACAGGATTTACGATAGTTCCTATTATTGATCCCCTGTCTTCTACAAACCACGATTTTTCCAGTTGATTTATGTGGAATTTCTCTATCCTTTCCTTAGCGGTTAAAATAGCCTTTTTTTCTCTCTCTTCCAGGCTTTCCCACGAATCTCGAAGAATCTTGGGATCACACTTAAGAGGTTCACCTTCCCATCTATCGAATTTTCTTGTGTATTCTGTTAGTGCTTTGTCTCCCTCTTTCCTTACTCTATCTACTATTTCTCTTACTAGTTCCCTTACTTTCTGTCTTTCCGCTTCTTCACTTCTTATTATTTCCTCTAGTTTTTCTACTCCTTCAGGTTTTACTATCTTCATAGTGGGCTAACCTCAGCTTTTCATAGATGTACTCTGGAAATCTTATAACCTTACCTTTCGAGTTGACGGGGACATGTAGTGTATATCCTTCGCAGCTTAAATCCCCGTTTTCATTGTAGATCCTGTATTCGAAGGTGAGTTTGATGTGACTTAAATCCACTATCCTGGCAATTACCTCTATCTCTTCATCGAATCTCACACTTTTTCTATACTTTGCAAAAGCCTCTATTACAGGCAGGATCACACCGAATTCTTCTTCCATCACCCTATAGGGTATTCCTGCTCTTTCTAAACGTTCTGTTCTTCCCACTTCAAACCATACAAAATAATTGGCATAATATGCAACTCCCATTTTATCCGTCTCTGCATAGCGGACCTTTATTTTCATAGATAGCCGCCTTTGATTCCCAACTGCCTATCGATTTCTTCTTTGATTGCAAGAGATTTTACTTTGTTTCCGAATATTCCTACTTTTATTGTAACAAGGGTGGCTTCTTTCCCGATCTTTTTGAAGTGTATCTCTACAGGTGTATCGGTTTTTGTCTTTGCCTTTATGATCCCTTCAAGACCGTCATACCTATATTCGGTTATTACCATTGCCAGTTTCTCCAGGCTCCTTACTATAGCCTGTCTTACGGTGTCGTAGGGTATATTATAGGTTATTTCTAGCTTTTCCTTTACATATCTATACCCTGCTATTCCGCCAGCTGCACCTACACTGGTGGCTACAACAATACATCCCACCTGACTGCCAATCAATAAGATAACTAGTATACTCAATAAAAAAAGTTTTTTTCTCATAGCGATTTAAAATGCTATCACAATATTTTCAACTTTTCAATTGTCCTCATAAGGGTATTTTTCGCTTCACTCATACTGTTATATACACCGAGATCCGTTAGGTGCTTAAGTCCATCTAGTAGCAGTGTTGCCGAACCATAAAGCTTTCCATCTTCCGTAAAACAGGCTCCGTCTTTGTTTATTATCTTCCTACCGCCGAATATTCCTTCTTTTTTATCATAACCTGCTAGACTTGTGGCATCGGAGATTGGTATTACTGATTCTTTGCCTTTTATCCTGTATACGAGTTTGGTAGTTGTGGGATGTAAATGGTGTTTTTCTGCTATTATTTCGCAAGGAATGGAACTTTCAAGAATAGCTCCTACTATTCCTGGTTCTCTATGGTGGAATTCTCGCATAGCGTTAAATATATGTGTTGCAAGATCTACCCCTTTTTCGGTGAATTCCACTGTTTCACCGTAGGTTGCCAGTGAATGACCTATTGCTACTTTGATTCCCTTATCTTTAAGAAAATCGCGCAGGTACTTTGACTCCTTTAACTCTGGGGCGAGGGTAACAATCTTTATAGTGTCGGTATACTCTTCTATTACTCTTTTGAAGGTTTCTATATCCCAGGATTTTATGAATTCTACTGGGATTCCTCCCGTTTTTAGGGGATTTATAAATGGTCCTTCTATGTATGCTCCCTTTATTACATCGGTTTCCTTCATTGCATCTCTTATGGCACTTAGGGCTTTCTTTAGCTTTTCAGGTGGAAGTGCTATGATTGTTGCGAGGATCCATTCTATTCCCAGCTCTTTAAGTTTACTAGCTATCTTTAGGTTGTCTTCCACTTTTCCTCTGTGAAAGCTGAGACCGAATCCTCCGTGTATGTGCAAATCGATCATTGATTTGTTTACCCCTTTGGTTTATCTATTGTTAGTTACTAATATCCAGTAAAGGGAGTTAGCATGTTTGAAGTTGAAAGGGAAGAGTACGAGCTTTTAGTCGAGAGACTAGAAAGACTTAGGAGGTTTCTTTGACATAGATTCTTTAAGGGCACGACTGAAAGCTATAGAAGAGGAGATGTCCAATCCAAGTTTTTGGAACGACGTTGGAAAAATGGCATCAACTATGAAGCTAAAAAAGCAACTTGAGAGTATGATTGAAGAGTGGGAGAGGGTGAAGAGTAAATGTGATGATGTTGCTACCTTGATAGAACTTGCAGAGGAAGAGCTCGATGCCACTATGGCTGGTGAGATCAGGAAAGAGTTGGGCGAGCTTAAGAAGATGGTAAAGGATCTTGAAATCAAAAACTTGCTTAAGGGTGATAAGGATGTTAATAATGCCATAGTTACTATAAACCCTGGTACGGGAGGGACCGAAGCTCAGGATTGGGCTGAGATGCTCTTAAGGATGTATACACTTTGGGCTAAAAAGAAAGGGTTTGAAGTGGAAATTATGGATTGGCAACCTGCTGATGACGCCGGTATAAAGAGCGTTACCTTCCTTGTAAAGGGGCCTTATGCTTATGGTTATTTAAAGGGGGAATCAGGAGTTCACAGGTTGGTTAGAATTTCTCCTTTTGACGCAAATAAAAGGAGACATACCTCTTTCGCAAGTGTATTTGTCTATCCGGAAATAGAGGAGAATATAGAGGTGGAGATAAAGGAAGAAGATCTAAGAATAGAGACCTTCAGGGCTAGTGGACCTGGTGGACAGCATGTGAACGTTACCGATTCTGCCGTAAGGATAACCCATATACCCACAGGTATAGTTGTCCAGTGCCAGAATGAAAGGAGTCAGCACAAAAACAAAGAGATGGCTTTAAAAATTCTGAGGGCTAGGTTATACGGGCTAAAGAAAAAAGAGTTGGAAAAAGAAAAGGAGGAGTTGGAAAAATCAAAAAAAGAGATTACCTGGGGTAGCCAGATTAGATCTTATGTGCTACATCCCTATAAAATGGTAAAAGATTTGAGAACGCAGGTAGAGAAAGTTGATATGGAAGCGTTGGAGGTGCTAGATGGGGAGTTGGACGATTTTATAGAGGCCTATCTATTTAGCAGTGTTAAAGAGGATAAAACTCACGCTCCGGACTCGGTGGATGGTGCCTCACAATGAGGTTCCCACTGAGGAAGAAGGGGCGGAGGAAAAACCATAAATAGGAGGTTGGGAGATGGCTGTAGTAGCTATGAAACAGTTACTTGAAGCTGGTGTACACTTTGGACACCAAACAAAGAGATGGAATCCCAAGATGGCTCCCTATATTTACACCGCGAGAAATGGCATCCATATCATTGATCTCCAGAAAACTCTACAATGCCTTGAGAGGGCCTATAATTTTGTCAGGGAGAGGGCTAGTGAGGGTGCGAAGGTTTTATTTGTGGGGACAAAAAAACAGGCAAAGGATGTTATTGAGGAAGAGGCAAAGAGATGCGGTATGTATTATGTTAACTACAGGTGGATAGGAGGAACCCTTACCAACTTCAGGGTTATAAGAAAGAGCATAGAGAAGCTATTTAATCTAGAGAAAATGAGGGATGAAGGGTACCTTGAAAACTATCCCAAAAAGGAGAGGATGAGGATTTTGAGGAGGATAGAGAAACTACAAAGGAACTATAGTGGTATAAGGGATATGAAGGAGTTGCCGGATATAGTTTTCATAGTCGATCCAAAGAGGGAAAGGAATGCAGTTAGGGAGGCTAAGAGGCTAAACATACCTATAGTTGCTATAGTTGATACCAACTGTGATCCTGAAGAGATAGATTGGATCATCCCGGGTAATGATGATGCGATAAGGGCTATAAAACTTATTACATCTAAGATTGCGGATGCGGTAATCGAGGGTCAATACGTGTTCAAGGAGAAGGTTGGTATTGTGGAAGAGGTACCAGAAGGTGCCGAGGTCTATACTATGGAGGAACTTCTTAAGGACGAGAGGATTCCCTATGAGGAGGGTTATGAGGAGTACGATATCGACATAGATGAAGATGAAGAATAAGGGAGGGGAAGAAGATGGAAATAAGCGCTAGTATAATTAAGGAACTGAGGGAAAGAACAGGTGCTGGTTTTATGGAGTGTAAAGAGGCTTTGAAGGAAGCTAATGGTGATATTGAAAAGGCTGTAGAGATTCTAAGGAAAAAGGGTGCTTTGAAGGCAGAAAAGAAGGCAAAGAGGGAAGCGAGGGAGGGTCTTATAGGGGCTTACATACATGCGGGTGGCAAGATAGGAGTTCTTGTTGAGGTGAACTGTGAAACTGATTTTGTTGCGAGGACCGATGAGTTCCAACAGCTTGTGAAGGATATAGCTATGCAGATTGCAGCTATGAGTCCGGAATACGTTTCAAGGGAGGATGTACCTCCTGAAGTTATAGAAAAGGAGAAGGAGATATATAGGGAAGAGGCACTTAGATCTGGCAAACCTGAGAGGGTTGTGGAAAAGATAGTGGAGGGGAAACTAGAGAAATTTTTTGAGGAAAAATGTTTACTTGAACAGCCCTTTATAAAGGATGAGAGTAAGAAGGTGAAGGACATAGTGACCGAGGTTATAGCTAAGCTTGGTGAGAACATAAAGGTTGCTAGGTTTGTTAGGTACCAGGTTGGTGTTAAGTAATGAGCAATAAACGACCTCATTTTAAGAGGGTACTTCTCAAACTTTCAGGAGAGGTTCTAAGTGGTGATACAGGTATTGGTATAGATGGCGGATCTCTTGTATCCATATCAGAAGAAATAAAGGAAGTTTGGGAACTTGGTAAGGAGGTCGCTATAGTTATTGGTGGTGGTAATATCTATAGAGGAATTAAAGGTATAGATGTTGGCATAGACAGAGCAACTGGTGATTATATGGGGATGCTCGCTACGCTTATCAATGCACTTGCACTTCAAAGTTCTTTGGAGAAGATCGGGATACAAACAAGGGTGATGACTCCTTTTGAGATAAGACAGTTTGCCGAGCCTTATATAAGAAGGAGGGCTATAAGACATCTTGAAAAGGGTAGGGTTGTTATATTTGCCGGTGGTACGGGTAATCCCTTTTTTACGACTGACACGGCTGCAGCCCTTAGAGCTGTGGAGATAAATGCAGAGGTGATACTGAAAGCGACCAAGGTTGATGGAGTTTACGATAGGGATCCTACAAAGTATCCTGACGCCAAGAAATTTGACAAGCTGAGTTATCTGGAAGTTCTCGATATGGGATTAAAGGTTATGGATTCAACTAGTATAACTCTCTGTATGGACAATAGCATTCCTATAATTGTTTTTTCCTTTAAGGAGAAGGGAAATATAAAAAGGGTTGTTACCGGCGAAGATGTGGGAACCCTCATAGGGGAGGTGTCTAATGTTAGAGGATCTATTTAAGGATGTTAAAAAAAGGATGAAGGCGACTCTTGAAAAGTTTGAAGAAGAATTGAAGGGTGTAAGGACGGGTAGGGCTTCTACGGTCATACTCGAAGGTATAAAGATCGAATATTACGGAACTCCTACTCCTCTTAAGCAACTTGCATCTTTCACCATACCTGAACCAAGGTTAGTTGTTATTCAACCCTGGGATAAATCCATTACCAAAGCGATAGAAAAGGCTATCAATTCAAGTGACATAGGGCTTACGGCAACCAGCGACGGTAATGTCATAAGGGTGAATTTTCCTCCTCTGACTGAGGAGAGAAGAAGGGACCTTGTGAAATTTATCAGGAAGAAGGCTGAGGAGTATAGGGTTGCTGTGAGGAATATAAGAAGAGACGCCAATGAGGAAGTGAAGAAAATGGAAAAGGAAAAACTGATAAGTGAGGATGATGCCAAAAAGGCTCAAAAGGAAATCCAGAATATGACCGATGAGTATATAAAGAAGGTAGATGAGGCTCTAGAAAGGAAAGAGAAGGAGATAATGGAGTTTTGAGCTTTTCACTACATCAATCTAAGGAGGTGTGTTATGGCTCACAGGATTACAGATGACTGCATAAGCTGTGGTTCCTGTAAGGAAGTGTGCCCAGTTGATGCCATCAGCGAGGGTGAGGACAAGTATGTGATCGACCCTGATAAGTGTACGGACTGTGGTTCCTGTAAAGACGTTTGCCCCACTGGCGCGATTTTAGGTCCTGATGAGTAATTTTTAGGGGTCCCTAATCTGGGGGGACCCCAGCATCTTAAAAATTCATTTTATAGATTCTATTTATGGACGGGAAGTTGCCTAATCACATAGCTATCATAATGGATGGTAATGGTAGATGGGCGAAAAGGAGAGGTTTGCCCAGGATAAGAGGACATGTTGAAGGAGCGAAAAGAGCGGAAGAAATAGTTATGGCAACCAAGGAATTGGGAATTCCCTATTTAACTCTATTTGTCTTTTCCACTGAAAACTGGAATAGACCAAAGGAGGAGGTAGATTTTCTATTCGCCCTTTTTGAGGAATACCTGAGGGAGAAAAAAGAGGTCTTTGTTAAGGAGGATATAAGGATACTGCCGATGGGTAGGATAGATGAGATCCCAGCTGGTGCGAGAGAAAGGCTTTTGGAAGTGGCTTATGTTACTAAGGATTGTAAAGGTGTGACTGTTATCACTGCTATTAATTATGGTGGTAGGAGAGAGATACTAGACGGGATAAAGAAACTATGTAGGGATGTTATTGATAGAAAGATGAGTCTAGATGAGATAAATGAGGATAGATTCCGTAGCTATTTATATCTTCCTGATGTTCCTGATCCGGACCTTGTGATAAGGACTAGTGGTGAGATTAGAATCAGTAACTTTTTGATATGGCAGATCGCCTATTCTGAATTTTATTTTACCGATATTCTCTGGCCCGATTTTACACCTGAGGTTTATAAGGAGATTGTAAAGGATTATATGAGAAGAGAAAGGAGATTCGGTGGACTTGGAGAATACTGAATATTAATTTTTCACGCCCAAAACTTCGTCTATCTCTTTCTTTATTTCCAGGGAGTATTCAAGATTACCAAAGTTGCCAACCCTTATAAATACCGTACTAGCATTGGTGCCTGTTGATTTTACGACTATGGTAACCCTTTTGCCCAGAGCAGTTTCCCCTTCTATTTTACCCTCTAGGTTATCACTTATGCTTGATAGTTTCCTTATTCTTAGAAGTTCAATAGCTTTTATCGAAGCACTGTAAACTTTACCCACGTCATAGGGATATACCGCTTTTAGTTCACCTGTTAGCTTGTTATACTGGTAAGCCTTGTAAGGGTCTTCTATTATGTAGGAGGTGCAGGCTCCGAGTGTTAGTAGAATCAATAATAATAGGAATTTTGAACTACCTTGTCCTTTTTTCTTTTGCCTTGTACTTTTAATGGTCATATGTTCATTATACTATTTTACTTGGGGATAGTCAATGAAAAAATAAGAAATTGCCACCTTCTACTACCTCGAGGATAGCTACCGGAAAGGTTATAGAAAGGCTAGCTTCTGTGGTTAAGGAATTGGTTGAAAATACCATAAATGCTTCCTCTAGTTACATAGAAGTCAGGATAAAGAAAGGTGGTAAGGAACTGATAGAGGTTATAGACAACGGATGTGGTATGACTGAGGAAGATGCGGTGATGATGGTTGCTGGTGTTTTAAAGGGTGTTGATAAGACTTATAAAGAGAGGTACAACTGTAAGGACTAAGGCCTCTTCTTTAATCTTAAGGCAAAAGGGGATTTTTTGAAAAGTAATTTACAGGAAGCTGAGCATATAAGAAAGATGATGTTATCTTTTTCCTTTCCCATCCTGAAATTTTCTTCAGGTATGTTGAAGATGGTAGGCTTTTATGCTCCCTTGATGCATGAGATTTAAAGGGTAGGATAAAGTAAGTTTTTGTGGTATTGTGATATCATTGTAAGCGAGTTTGTGGGTGATTTAGTTAGGGTGTACATTCTTGAGGGAAGTTTTGATGAAGATTTCTTCTTTTTCTTTGTGAATAGGAGGAATGTTTACGATGGGAGGATAGTTCTTGGTGAAAAATCTAGTTAAAAGGGCTTATGATATAGAGAAGGTTGGAATTTTCCTCTTTGGCAATGGCTAACGTTGAATGTATTCTGAGGGATTTGTTTTTAGCGCGGAGGAGAATAAGGTAGGTTCCTTTGATTACGACAGGATTGCTATTGTTGCCTGTAGTAGTGCCGTAAAGGGTGGTGATAGAACTACGGTACTAGATGCAAGGGAAGTTATAGAAATCATCAGAAGAAAGGGTTATGATATCACTTGTCCTCATGGTAGACCTGTGGTAGTGAGATTGAAAAGAACCGAATAGGATTCTATGTTTAAAGTTTAAAAGGAGGCTATGATGCCAGGTACTAATCTACTAAAGGAAACTCTACATATGTTTTCGGAAGTTTCTCTTATATACGTTGTCAATGCGTGTAAGCACCTGATAAAAGAGGAAGTCCCTACTGATCTTGATGCTCTTATGGAAAGGATAGAAAAACTCAAATTGATGGGAGATTTGATAAGCAAAGCACTCGAAGCTATGTATGCCGCTGAGGAGATGGAAGGGAAAAGTATAAATGAATTTGGTTCCTTTTCGGATAATTTTGATGACGACTTTGGTGAGGATGATCTTGACTAAGGGGGTAGGGATGAGGGTAAGTAGGTATTTCATGCCTACCTTGAGGGAGAAGCCTCAAGAGGCTGAGATTCCTAGTCACCAGTTACTATTAAGAGGTGGATTTATCAGAAAACTTGCAAGTGGTATATATTCTTTTCTACCGCTTGGTTGGCGTTCTTTGAAAAAGGTCATGAATATAGTCAGGGAGGAGATGGATAGAAGTGGCGCCATAGAGGTTTTTCTGCCCGTCGTTCAGCCAGCCGAGATCTGGCAGGAATCTGGTAGATGGAACGTTTTTGGCAAAGAGTTACTGAGGTTTAAAGATAGGAATAATAGAGATTTCTGTTTGGGTCCTACTCATGAAGAGGTTATAGTGGATCTTGTGAAGGGTGAGGTGAGATCCTACAGACAGTTACCCCTAAACCTGTACCAGATACATATAAAATTTAGGGATGAGGCCCGTCCAAGATTTGGACTTATCAGAGCAAGGGAATTCGTAATGAAGGATGCCTATTCCTTCCACAGGGATTGGGATAGTTTGGAGGAAACTTACAATAAGATGTATGAAGCTTATACAAGGATTTTTAAAAGGTGTGGACTTAAATTTACAGTTGTAGAAGCTGAATCTGGGGCTATAGGTGGGGATGTTTCTCACGAGTTTATGGTATGGGCTGATAACGGGGAAGATATAATAGTGTGGTGTAAGAAGTGTGGATACAGTGCGAATAGAGAGAGAGCTTCTTTTCACGTTCCGGATGTGATAGAGGAAGGAGATATTCTAGATCCAGAGGAGGTCTACACTCCTAATGTTAGAACGATAGAAGAGGTCTCAAGCTTTCTAAATGTTGAGAAAAATAGACTTCTAAAATCCCTTATATATAAAACGGAAAAGGGATTTGTTCTGTTTTTGATACCAGGAGATAGAGAACTTAATGAAGCCAAGGCGAAAAGAACCCTTGGTGTGACTGACCTTTTAATGGCTGACTATGAAGATGTGTTGAGGATAACTGGTAGTCCTCCTGGCTTTGTTGGTCCAGTAGGTTTGGAGGATAAGGTAACCTTAGTTTTAGATAGACTGGTAGGGGGCATGAAAAACCTGATATCTGGGGCTAACAAGGAGGATTATCATGTGAAGAACATAACGCCCTTTGTTCATTTCAAACCGCATTTGGTGGCTGATATTGTCTTTGTAGAAAAGGGGGATAAATGTCTAGCTTGTGGTTCTCCTCTTGAGTTCAGTAGGGGCATAGAAGTTGGTCATATATTCAAGCTTGGTACGAAGTACTCGGAGCCTATGGGAGCAACTTTCCTTGATGAGGATGGTATTGAGAAGCCTTTTATAATGGGTTGTTATGGTATAGGTGTAAGTAGGATCCTCTCTGCTATCATAGAACAGAACTACGATAAAGACGGTATAATATGGCCAATTACGGTTGCTCCCTTCGAAGTCTATCTAGTTGCGACTAACATCAATAATAGGGAGATAAGGGATATTTCTGATAAGATATATGAGGAGTTGGAGAGAAGAGGTATAGAGGTGCTTTACGACGATAGAAACGAGAGGGCAGGTGTTAAGTTTAAAGATGCGGATCTCATAGGTATTCCCATTAGGGTTACTGTTGGAGAAAGGGGTGTGAAGGAGGGATTTGCGGAGATAAGACTCAGGGAATCTCAGAATGTTATAAAGATACCCTTTGATGAAGTTGGTGAGAAGGTTGATGAGATTAGAAGAGAACTTTACAAGAGGTATGAACCGTGAGGTGGTTGATCATTCCTATTATTCTTTTTTTATCTAGCTGTGGTGGCGAGATTGATACCAAGGTTAGGGTTATAGAGGATAGACTGACACTCTTAGAAAAGCGTCTAGATAATCTGGAGAAAAGAGTGACGTCCATGGAAAACTCAACAGATAGTGGTCTTGAAATGAGGCTTTCAGATATAGAAAGTAAGTTAATGGTTATCGAAGAAAGGGTTATATACAATGAGACGCTTCTAGATGAACTTACAGCTAGAATTTCTGTAGTTGAGGATTTAGTATACAAAGTTTTGCCGAAGTATAGTGAGGAAAGAGCACCATCTGTGGTGTGGGATAGTCAAGTATTGTCGAAATATGCTAAAGCTTACAGTTCTTGGTATAAAGGGGATTATAAAGATGCTGTGGCCAGGTTTAAGGAATTTTTATCCATTTCGAATGATAGATTTTTAAATCTCCAGAGTTACATCCTGATTGCCGATTCTCTATATAAGCTTGGGGATAAGGAAGGTGCCTGTGAATTTGTTGAAAAATTGAAAAGTAGCAGTTACAATTTTCTGAAAGAAACGGTAGATTCTTTAGAGGAGAAAATAGGATGCAAAAAGCGATAGTGTTAATTATTATTCTATTAATTCCCTATTTATCTTTTGGAGAGGTCCTATATAAGGTTAAAAGAGGAGATACTTTGTGGAACCTATCCGAAAGGTTTTACGGGTCGAATCAGTACTGGTATTTTATATGGGAGAGGAATAAGAAAGTAATAAAGAATCCTCATTGGATCTATCCTGGCATGAAGATAGTGATTCCTGATAAAGAGGTTTTAGAAAGGGGTATACCGATCGTTTCTAAAGAAATTGAGGAACTAAAAGTTAGGGAACCTGTACTATCCTTTGATGAGATAGCATCTAGCATTTACTACTCTAAAAATCTTAAAAAAGACGGGGCTGTAAAGGAAGCTTTGGATGGTGAGACTGTCTTTGGTGGAGAAATGCCAGTTTATGCGGAAGTTTTATCAGGTTTTTCTAATGTTGAAAGGGGTGATCTACTGAGAGTTGTAAAGCCTGAGAGGTTTAAGGATGGTTATATCTTAAATTCTAAGGCGATTTTACAGGTAGATGAGGTACTGGAGAATAAGGAAGGTAAGAGGCTGGTAAAGTGCAATATAGTCAAGAATTATTCGGAAGTTGAATCGGGTGATCTGGTTTACACTATGGAAGATTTAGAGCCCATATACGATCTGAAAATGTGCGATTCGGTAGGTAGAATAGTTTACATATCTGATAAAAGAGATATGGCTATGGATTTTGATAGAGCTATTGTGGAGTTTGATAGGGATGTTGAGGCGGGTTGCTTTTTCGATGTTTGTGATAAGTATGGAGATCTTAAGGGGAACGCGATTTCCTTGCAAGGAGGGAAGATAGTTGGCGTGATGATAAGGGATAGTAGCAAGGAAATATTGATAGGTGATACTGTTAAGGGGCATGGGAGATGCCGTTAGCGAAGGAGTTATTGGAGATTTTGGTTTGTCCAAAATGTAAGGGTAATTTGGTATACGCTAAAAGCCCTGAGGGTCTAATCTGCAAAACTTGTAGGCTTTTTTACGAGGTCAAAGAGGATATCCCAAATATGCTGCCAGAAGAGGCAAAGTCACTTGATAGCCTTTCTTTTGAGGATAAAGAGGGGGATAGATAACCCCCCTTTTTTTGTTAATTACTGCCTTCCTCTCTAGCCATTTCCAGTAGTTCTTCTGGGGTGGCTTCTCTTACGTTTCTGATGTATATCGTAAAATAAAGGGTTTCGCCTGCAAGTGGATGGTTGAAATCGACAGTGACTGTTTCATCGTCAAAGTCTACAACCTGCATTCCTATCTCTTCCCCTTCTGGTGTATGCATTGCAAGTAAGAGACCAGGTCTTAGTTCTATATCTGGTGGTATGAAGTGTCTAGGTATTTTCTGGATTGCCTCTTCGTTTCTCTCTCCGTAGGCCTCTTCCGGTGGAACTGATACATTTACTATGTCTCCTGCTTCCTTGTTGATCAGCGCTTCTTCAATTGCGGGCATCATCTGACCTCTACCGTAGATGAATACAGCAGGGATGCCCCTTTCTGCGCTTGACTCGATGACTTCTCCGTCGAAGCTACCGAGTCTGAGCTCGTAATCAAAGGTTACAACGGCGTTTTTCTGGATCTTCATAATCTCCTCCAAGAATTTGGTAGTTTTTTACAATTTAAACCCCATTTTTTATCATGTCAAGTTTAAATTTCCCTTTGGTTTGATATGTGTATTATGAGTGAAAAATGTAACACTTGACTTTATTTAATAATTGTTTATATACTATAGAAACCAATAAATGAAGGAGGTATAGATTATGAAGAAAAGAAGAGGGAAGGGGGAGGCTGGTTTTACCCTTATTGAGCTACTCATTGTAGTTGCTATTATCGCGATTCTTGCCGCAATAGCGATCCCACAATTTGCAAGGTATAGAAAGAATGCTGCAGTATCTGCTTGTCTTTCAGATCTAAGAAACGCTTATACCCAATGTGTAGCTTATGTTACTGAAAATCCTGGTGCAACTACTTGTCCAACAGCTAATGAAACTGCTAATATGAGGTCACCAACAACACTTGATCCTACAGCTACCGGTGGTGGGATAGCAGCACAAGCTAGTTGCAAAGGAGCGGCGGAGGGTGTGACATGTTATATCTATGCTAATGGTACTGCTACTTGTCAATAATGAAAAGAAGTTGAACCTCTTTGTTAAGGCACTTCCTTTACAGTTGGGGAAGTGCCTTATTAAATCTAAAAAAGGTTTCACTCTTTTGGAAATTCTTATTGTTATAGCGATTTTAAGCATTTTAGTCGGTATAACAGTCTATCTATTTTACAGAGAGTATATACCTGAAGCTATAAAATCATCGCTTAAGGCTGATATAAGAAACTGTGTAACAAATATAGCTATATCACGTATAGATAACTCTACAAGTTTAGCCGAAGTTGTCTCAAGTTGTCCTCGATCTAAGTATACGAAGGAGTTGTATTTGGAAAGTACTAATCCGATCGTTATAAAAGCGTCTTCTATCATTGGTAATGTTACCTGTACCTATAATGAAACTGGCACTCTTAGTTATATAGTTTGTAGCAACTAATCAAGGTGTAATTTAATAACCACTTGACAATGTTAATCTTTAATATGAAAATGGTAACTATACGTGGCCATAGTGGTAGAAAAGTTTGTTTTGTAAAAAGGTAGGTATGATGTCAAGGAAGGAGAGAGGTTTTACTTTAATTGAGCTACTCATTGTAGTTGCTATTATCGCGATTCTTGCCTCAATAGCAATCCCACAATTTGCAAGGTATAGGCGAAATGCAGCAAAAGCTGCGTGTATCGAGGATTTGAGAAACGCCTATATCCAGTGTATAGCTTATATTACCGAACATCCTACAGATACTAGTTGTGCTCAGGTGGAAAGTAACGCTACAACAGTGAATATAGCAAATGTAAAACTTGATCCTATGGCTCAAGATGCTTCTTATGCAGCTTACGGCGAATGCCGTGGTGCAGCAACTGGCATTTACTGTTATATCTATGGTAATGGTACTCTTATCTGTTCTGAATAGGTTATTCCACTATTATCCTTCTTGCTCCTACAAACCTCTTCTTAAAATAGGGGTGGTTTAGGTTTGCTACGGTCACCCTTCTAAAGTTAGTGGATGCATGGATGAATTTACCGTTTCCTACGTATATCCCAACATGGCTTGCTTCAGGTGCGTAGGTTGTGAAGAATAGGAGGTCTCCTGGTTTTAATTCATCTATATCTACTGCGAATCCAACGTTGAACTGTTCTCTAGCTGTTCTTGGTAGGCTTATTCCATATTTTGCAAATATATTTTTTACAAGGCTTGAGCAGTCAACAGCTCCATTTCCATTAGCTCCAAAAGCGTACCTTACTCCCAGGAATTTGTAGGCTGTTTTTACTATCTTTTCCCTTAAACCCACAAGGCTTAAAGTATTTAACTCTTCCTCTGTAAGAAAATCCTCAGCTTCGGGAAGATCCATATCATTAGCTATGTTTTTTAGTAGTGAAATGTCTAATCCTATCTCTCTTGATGCAAAAACCTCTTTACCAGGCCTAATAATCAGCCTTTGACCAACCTTCAGCCTTTTGTCTGTAAGGTTGTTTATCTTCATTATCTCCTCAATGGGCACTCCATATTTCTTCGATATTTTAAAAAGTGTATCTCCCTTCTTAACTTCGTGTATTATAGGTTCCTTTTCGTATCCTGTAGGTATATCAAGTATCATACCTTCAACAACTATATCATCCTGTAACTTGTTGACTCTCATTATCTCTTCTTTTGGAACGTTAAATTTTTTTGCTATACTATCTAAAGTATCTCCCTCTCCTACTACATACTCCACAGCTAGAGCTTTACCTGCTATTGTTAAGCCTGATATTAAAAAAAAGATAATAATAACCCACCTTCTCAACGAAACCTCCCTTGATTTTGTCTGTCGACTTAATTTATATATAAAATCAAATCTCAGTTTGATTGTCAATATATTCACTAGTATGGAGGCGGAAATGCGTGAAAAATGGGCAACTAGGATAGGGCTTATACTTGCTATGGCTGGAAATGCTATAGGTCTCGGGAACTTTTTGAGATTTCCTGTGCAAGCTGTAAATAACGGTGGTGGTGCCTTTATGATACCCTATTTATTCGCCCTTTTGTTTCTGGGTATTCCTCTTATGTGGCTTGAATGGGCTATAGGAAGGTATGGAGGGAATGTCTTTTTTCAAGGGACTTGTCCTGGAATATTCTATGGTCTTACAGGTAAGAAGAAATTTTCTTATCTAGGAGTTCTTGCTTTATGGGTTCCCCTGGTAATTGCAGGCTATTATATCTACATTGAAGCATGGATTCTAGCTTATGCTTTCTACTCTCTCATTGATCATATTCCAAAATTGACAGGTACGGATGTTAAGTCTCTTGGTGTTTTTATGGAGTTTTTTAAGTCGGTTACCGATGTCAAGGTGAGTTATGTTTTTTATTTAGCGGTTTTACTCATGAACTTTATAATACTGTATAAGGGAATTGTAGCAGGTATAGAAAGATTCGCTAAGATAGCTATGCCACTATTATTTATCTTCGCCTTTATAATAATGGTAAGAGTGCTGTTACTGGAAACACCAAACGGGACTGCTATAGAAGGTCTTAATTTTATGTGGTACCCTGACTTTGAAAAACTCTTAGATCCACATGTATGGATTGCTGCTGCTGGTCAGATATTCTTCACCCTATCCCTTGGAATGGGGGCCATTGCAGTTTACGCTTCCTATATACCTAGGAATGCGGATATCACCCTTAGCGGCTTGACGGTAGTTTCTCTAAATGAATTTGCCGAGGTGATACTAGGTGGAACGATAGCAATACCTGCTGCGTGTGCTATCTTTGGTGTGGCTGGAGCTCAGAATATAGCTAAAGAAGGTGCCTTCACTCTTGGTTTTGTTGTTATGCCAGGTGTTTTTTCCACTCTACCCCTTAGTAACATTTTCAGTTTCCTTTGGTTTCTCCTTCTAATGTTTGCTGCCCTTACTTCATCCATTGCTCTAGTACAACCTTTGATCACTTTCCTTGAGGATAATTTTTTCTTTAGCAGGAAAAAGGCTGTTATAGTTACATTTTTAATGGTTTTCTTGCTCAACCAAATTGCCATATTTGTTCCCGATGCTCTTGATGAGATGGACCTGTGGGCGGGTACTATAATAATAGTCTTAACCGCTCTTATTGAGGTTATCGTTGCGGTCTGGGTTTATAAGGGGGATATACTGGAGGAGATAAATAGGGGTGGGTATATAAAAGTTCCAGGTTCTTTGAGGTTCGTTCTGAAGTATATCACTTCTCTTTATCTTATAGCTCTCCTTGCGAGTTGGTTTGTCAAGTATATTCCTATATTTATTGCCAAGACTGATTGGAACGCTCTTGTTACCAGAGTGATTTTGATAGTTGCTTTTATTTTATTGCTGGTTCTTGCTGGTAAAGTAAGATTGAGGGAGGTTAAGGAATGAAGGGATTGGCTATGGTTTTTATGTTGTTTTTCTGGTTGTTTATAAATACTTTGAATACGTACTGTTTGACGAAGTTACTTGACAGGGAATCGAAAAAAGAGGAAATGGAATGATAATATATGGCTATCACTCCATAGTGGAGGCTATTAACGAAAGTGTCCCTATTCATTCTATCTATGTGGATATAGCTAAGGCAAAGAGAAACGATAGGCGTTTTATCAGGTTGAAAGAACTTGCAAAGGCTCTGAATATAAAAGTTCAGGAAGTTCCAAAGGAGAAGCTCCTATCCATAGATAAGGAGGGTGCAGATACCGGATTTATAGCTCTTTTATCCGAGGTTTCTCTGATTCCCTTTGATAGCTTTGATTTTAGAGTTGATAAGAATAGTCTTATTGTTGCCCTCGATGAGGTTACAGATACGGGGAACTTTGGTTCCATAATAAGGAGCTGTGCTTTCTTTGGAGTGGATGCTCTTATCGTTACCGAGAGAAATAGTCCTCCTATAAATGCCCAGGTTGTCAAGATTTCAAGTGGTGGTGCTTTTAAGGTTCCCATCGTTAGGACTAAAAATCTTGTTAGAGCAATTGAGGACCTTAAAGATAGGGGTTTTTGGACTGTTTCCCTTACACCACATGCGGGTATGACCATATGTGAGCTACCATCGGATCTCCCTTTTGTTGTGATTGCAGGTAATGAGGAAAGGGGTATAAGAAGGTTAATCCTGGAAAGGTCTGACTACAGAGTTAAGATAGAAGGTAGTGGCAAATTAGAATCTCTGAATGTTGCCGTTTCCCTGGCTATAGCTATTGCCACCATTAAGATGAAAAAAGGTAAGTGTTGAAGGTAAAGATAGGGTTCCACTTTTCTATCAGTGGAGGTATAGATAGGGCAGTTGATAGGTGTTTGGATCTCGGCTGTAATAGCTTGCAGATCTTTACAGGTAATCCGAGATCCCTTTTTTCTGAGGGTTTGAAAGAAAAGGAGGTGGAATTATTCAGAGATAAGATAGGGAGTAATGATATAAAATTGGTGGTTGTACATACTAATTACCTCATAAACCTTGCATCAAAGAGTAGATTCAGAATCTCCTTTGAGGCCTTTTATGAGGAATGTGTAAAAGCTTCGAAGATAGGGGCTAATTATATCGTTTTGCACCCTGGTAGTTTGGTGGATACGGAGAGAGAAGAAGCCATTATAAATATAGTTTATGCTATAAACAAGGTTACATCGGAGATAGAAAACTGCCCTACAATACTTTTAGAGAATACTTCAGGTAGTGGTAGGCAACTCGGAGCCAGATTTGAGGATATAGTGACTATAATAGATGCCGTGATTTTAAAAGAAAAGGTGGGTGTATGTTTGGATACTGCTCATGCCTTTCAAGCAGGATATTCTATCCATGAGAAGAGAAGTTTTCTGGAATTTATAGAAGACTTTAATAGTCAGGGTTTACTCAATAAGATAAGGTTGGTTCATCTCAACGATTCTAAGACTCCATTTGCATCAAGGGTTGACAGACATTGGCATCTTGGAGTGGGTTATATTGGAGAATTCCTAGGTGAAATAGCCAGGTTCTTTGCCTCTATGGATGTACCACTCGTAATGGAAACACCATGGGGATTGGATGAGGATAGGAAAAATCTTGCTACTTTACTTGACTGGTTGGGGGTTAAATTGTAGTATGGAAATAAATTAAATACTGGGGGTTAAAAAATGAAGAAATTTTTTGTTGCCCTTTTCACTTTATGTTTTCTGGTTTTGGCAGTAGGAAATCTTCATGCCCAGAATCAAACGCAACACCAGGTAAGGGGTATCCTGGATTATAGCAAAGAATTGGGTCTTAATCAGAACCAAATAAACACTATAAAGACAGCTATAAATAATTTTGAGGCCAAGGCAAGGGAGCTAAACAAGAAAATGCAGACTTTAGCTAACGAAATAAACAGTCTCCTTAACAAGGAGAATTTGAGCATGGATACGATAGCCAAGAAAATAAGGGAATTTTACAATTTGAGGGCTGAGCTTGATATAGCAAATATAGAAGCTGCGAGAAAAATCAGTAATACACTCACACCGCAACAGCGTAAGAAGTGGCACGAGATCAGGGCGAGGGAAATGCAAAAATTAGGTGGTGAAACCCCTAAAACAACTACTAGATAACTATAAACCTTTTTCCACTCATTCCTCTAAGTAGTATAAGTAGTAACAGGATTTGGCTTAAGTAGGGGTATTGCTGGTAGATTGTGGGATGAGATTTTATACTCTCTATTTCTCCTATTGCTATTGTTTCTTGGAAGAGTGGAGTTTCGAGCTCCTTTCTTCCCTTTGGATCTATGATAGCTGATATGCCTGTATTTGCACTTCTTATTATGTAAGCTCTGTTTTCTACGCTTCTTGGTATTCCCGCCCAGAGGTGTAAATATGGAGCTATTGTTCTACCAAACCACATATCGTTAGTGAGACTTATTACCAATGCTTTTTGACCTTTGGCTATGTATTCTGGAAAGCATATTTCGAAACAGATAGGGGTTATCGCTTTGTATCCTGCTACATCGAAAATTACAGAATCCCTTCCTCTTTCAAAATCTTCGGGCCAAGAGACGTTTTTTATAAGTCTTGTTAGTATACCCCTTAGGGGCACGTATTCGCCGAAGGGAACCAGGATGTTTTTAGTGTATTCTTGTAAAACACTACCCTTATATATGTTTAGTGCTTTATTTAGATAGAGGCGCTCTCCCTTTGCGTTAACAGTGTAATCTATTGCTCCTATTATTATGTGAGCACTACAATCTTTTAAGTCGTCGACTACCTTCTTTGTTAAGGGATCTTTGCTGAAATAGATAGGGTAGGTGGTTTCAGGGGTGACAATGATGTCTGGATGGTAACTACAGGCTATTTTTATCATTTCCGTTAGTTTTTCTATATTTCTGTATTTGGTAATTGGATTCCACTTTTCTTCTTCACCTATATTTGGTTGGATGATAGCGATTCTTAGTTTCTTTTTTTCATAGTCCACCTTTTCGAGAAATGGTAGACTCATAAATAGGAGGCTACCAGCAACGAGAATAATCCCTCTTCTATCCTTCATAAATAGCATGCTAAAACCTAGATTGGATAGCATTATAAGAAGTGCTATTCCAAGCTGACCTAATAAACTTGCTGATTGTAGTAGAAGAGGGGCATCCGAAAGGGCATGACTACTTATCACTATGGGAAATCCCCCGAATAGGAAGCTCCTTATCCATTCAGAAAGGGGGTATAATGCTATGAATGTTAGGATAGGTTTTTTGCTTTTACCTGTTATGGATCCCGCTAATAAAGGGTAAAGGGCGAGGTATGCTGTAAGTAAAACGTAAGATATAATCGCTATGAAATAATTGGTATAACCGTAATGTTTTACAGTCCTTATTATCCAGTATCCAGTTATTCCGTGAAATACCAACCCCCATATGAAAAAGTCTCTCGTCCTTAAGAGCTTTTTCTCTATACCATACAGGACAGGGCTAAAGCCAATAAGTATAAAGAAAGAATGGCCACGGAAGGGGAAAAAAGATAAGCTACATAGGATTGCAGAGATTAATGATAAGATCAATCCTTTCCTCATAATTTTTAGAGCCTTACAGGGATTCCTCTTTCTTTCAGAAATTTTTTGACCTCTATTATAGGTATCTCTCTAAAGTGGAAGATACTTGCTGCAAGAACCGCATCCGCCTTCCCATAAACTATACCTTCGTACATGTGCTCCAGTTTGCCAGCTCCCCCTGAAGCTATAACAGGTATCGATACCGCTTCTGATACCGCCCTTGTTAGTTCTATATCGTATCCTTCTTTCGTTCCGTCTCTATCTATACTGGTGAGGAGGATCTCTCCCGCTCCAAGTTCCTCAACTCTTTTTGCCCATTCCACAGCATCTAGATCCGTTCTGTTCCTTCCACCGTGGGTGTACACTTTCCAACTATTTCCTTCCCTTTTTGCATCGATTGCCACAACAACACACTGACTTCCAAAGGCTGAAGCAGCCTCCTTTATTAATTTTGGGTTTAACACCGCTATCGTATTTATGGATACCTTGTCAGCTCCAGCAAAGAGAATCTTCCTCATATCTTCCAAATCTCTCACACCTCCTCCAACTGTAAAGGGTATGGATATAGCCTCAGCTACCCTTTTAACGACATCTATCAAGATACCCCTTTTTTCATAACTTGCAGTTATATCTAGGAAGACTATTTCATCCGCTAATTCCTCTTCGTACACTTTAGCGTTTTCTACCGGATCCCCTACATCCCTTATGTTTATAAAGTTTACTCCTTTTACTACCTTTCCCTCCTTTACGTCTAGGCAAGGAATTATTCTTTTTGCTAGCATTTTTGCCCTCCTACTGTTTTTAGAGCTTCTCCTAGATCTAGTTTCTTTTCATATAGAGCCTTACCAATTATTACACCTTTTATATTATCCCTTTTCAGATTTTTTAGTTCCAGTATGTCCTCTATATCCCTTACTCCACCTGATACTATTATGGGGTGTTTGCTTATATCTAGGATTTTAAGTAACAACCCTCTGTTTATTCCTTCTAAAGTTCCGTCCCTTTCGGTGTCAGTTACAATAACCGATTCTATTTCCACTTCGTTTAATTTAAGAAATACCTCTTCTAAATTCAAATTGCTTTCCTCTACCCAACCACTTTTTACTACCCTTTCCCCTTTTACATCTATTCCCGCTATTATTCTTCCAGGGAATTCGATAGTTAGTTCCCTGAATTTTTCGAAGTCTTCTACTATAATCGTTCCCATTATCACCCATTTTACCCCTACATTGAACATCCTCTCTATAGTTTCTCTATCCCTTATACCTCCTCCCACTTCTACATCTAAGTCTAGTTTGCAGATTTTTTCTATTGCTTCTAGGTTTTCTGGTATCCCCCTGAATGCTCCATCTAAATCCACAACATGAATCCTTTTCGCTCCCTTTTCTTTCCACATTTTTGCAGCAATGACGGGATCATCGTAGTAAATTTTTTCTGTACCTTCTATTCCCTTTGTCAATCTCACACATTTTCCCTTTTTTATGTCTATCGCAGGTATCAGTATCATCTAGTCACCCTGTAGTTTAATCCCATTTTTTCTCTTACCTCTTCTACTGTTCTTCTTGCCACTTCTTGTGCTTTTTTACTACCATCTAAGAGAATATCCCACACTAGATCTCTATTTTTAGAAAGTTTTGCTCTTCTATCTATTATGGGTCCTATCTTTTCCATTAGTTGGTCGAAGAGTATTTTCTTACAGTCTATACATCCTATGCTAGCTGTTTTACAGCCTTTTATTATTTCTTCTCTTTCCCCTTCTGGTGTAAAGGCAATGTGGAGTAAAAATACTGGGCATCTATCTGGATCTCCTGGGTCGCTTCTTCTTTTCCTGTTTGTGTCCGTTACCATTGGTCTTAGCTTTTCCCATATTTCTTCTCTACTATCTGAAAGATATATGGCGTTGTTGTAACTTTTACTCATTTTTCTACCGTCAACTCCTGGTATTTTTGGGGTTTCTGTTAATTTCGCCTGTGGCTCCGGAAAACATTCTCCATAGAAATAGTTGAACCTTCTGGCTATTTCTCTCGTGAGTTCTAGATGTGGAAGTTGGTCCATCCCGACTGGAACAAAGTGAGCTTTGTAAATGAGTATATCTGCAGCCTGTAGAACGGGGTATCCAAAAAAACCATATGTAGCAAGTTCTTTATGTGCAAGTTCCTGTTTGATCTCTTTGTATGTGGGGTTCCTTTCAAGCCATCCAAGTGGCGTTATCATAGAAAGTAGAAGATGCAATTCTGCATGTTCCTTTACCCAAGATTGCAAAAATATAACCGATTTTTCAGGATTTATCCCGCTTGCCATGAGATCTAGAGTAACCTCTTCCACGTACTCCTTAAGTCTCTTTGGGTCTTCGTATTCTGTGGTTAGGGCGTGCCAATCGGCTATAAAGTAAAAACATTCGAAATCCTTCTGTAATTCAACCCAACTTTTTATGGCTCCCATATAGTTACCGAGATGCATGTTACCGGTAGGCCTTATACCACTTAATACCCTTTTCATCCGATTCCTCCAGAATAATAGCTCCAGTTTTATCTAATGAAAATATTCTATCCCCAATTTTTAAATTACCCCATGGATCCTGACAAACAAAGTTTTCGCATCTATCCATGTTACATATAAACTCTACAATTTTTGTACGATAGTGACAGTTATCAAATTTTTCATCCCTTTGCAAACTGCCGTCCTTAAGTAATAAGCTCTTTAGTTTTTTCATCAGTCCATTATCGTTTGTATCACCGATTTCATATATACCATCTACCCTATAAACGTCCTGGTATAGAAGGGCTTTTAGTATTTTTTCTGTTATATCACGATTTCGGAGATTTCCTATGAACAGGAGGTTTAGGTTATCCTCTTTAACAAGTGTAACTGTGGTCTCGCCAAAATCAAAAGCTACGACTTTTTCCTTAGAATTTACCCTATGGATTGATGTCGCGTATATTAGTGTTGGAACTATGAGGGCTAAGATTAGTACCCTAAATTTCCTGTTTTTTGGAATCAGGCTCAATACTGCAATAAGGGGGATTAGTGATAGCACTGTAAGTGTCTTGGTGGCATAGATTATACTACCCTTAACAAGATTAGTATTCCTTAGGTGTTCCATGATCTCTAGTGTAGTATAGTTAATAAGGTTTACGAGCTTTGACAAAAAGTTGGGTATAAAGGGTTCTAGGATGAAGTGCAAGAAGTTCATAAAGATTATAAAAGAAAAGAATGGAACCGCAAGGTTCGCTATAGGGGAGAAAAGGTAGATCCTACCGAAAAAGAAGGCTATAAGAGGGGTCATAACTATACTCATTGTGATTGGAAAAAGAATAGTTTTGGTCAGTTTAGATTTTCCCTTTAATAGTTCGTTTGAGATTACTATACCTAGGATTGCTGATGCTGAAAGGAGAAAACCTATTTCCCATATATTCGATGGTTCCACTATCGCTACTATAACTATTCCCAGTATTAAGGCTTTAAGTAGTGATACATCTCTTTCAAAAATGATCCTTGGTATATATGCTATGTACATTGATGCTGCTCTTATAGCACTAGGTGGATAGCCAGTCATTACAAGTAGTAAGGGTATAGCTGCAAGGGATAGAATATAGGCTATTTTATCAGGCGTTATGGGTATAGGAGTAGGGTGGATTAAATATGGAAATCTCAAAAGCCATTTAAGGATCAGAAAACTTGTACCAACAAAAATGGCAAAGTGTATACCACTCACAGCTAGTATATGGATAAGTCCGAGATCTTGGAAGGATTCTATATATCCCTTTAGCTCCTTCCTCTCTCCAAATATAAGCGTCTTTGTAAGTTCTCTTGTGGGGCTAGGAAATCTCTCCACCCTTTCGTAGGATACATTTCTTATCCTTTCGAAAAGTGAGGACTTTCTTTTTGATAGGAAAGTCAATTTCTCAACGGATATGTATCCACATATTCCTTTTATCCTGTTGTACCTGTCAAAGTCAAATAGACCAGGGTTTCTATAAGCTTTAAGCGGTATAAAGTAACCTTTTATGAGTATTTTGTCGCCCGTTGATATATCGATCTTTCCCTTGACTTTAGCTAGGTATTTACAGTTTCCCTCTTCGACTATGAAGCTGTTGTTTTCTTTTATTTTTGTGATTTCACTCACTATCTCCTTTTTGTAGAGAGGATGGGCTTTAGTGGTGGTAATAAGGAAAAATATTACAGTTAGAGGTATGGTTAAAAGAGGGGATTTTGTTCCCCTCATATTAATTTCTACTTCTTGGGTATTATTATTTTTTTGCTTGGTTTAAATCTTACAACTCTTTTGGGTTCGATCCTTATTTCTTTACCAGTTTTCAGATCTCTTGCCTTTGTTCTGTTTGAGGTAACAACTTCGAATATTCCAAATCCCCTTATTGAAACCCTTTCTCCCTTTGCCAGCTTCTCGAATATGGTATCGAATATTGCATCCACTACTTCTCTTGCTCTTATCTTTGTGGAGCCTGTGACTCTTGCAACTTTTTCAATTAGGTCAGATCTAATCATTTTTTTTCCTCCATACTCTTTATTTTTTCGGCTTGATAATAGGTTGTTAATGCATCTATTAACTCATCGAGATCTCCTTCCAGTATATCTTCAAGTTTGTAAAGGGTAAGTCCGATCCTGTGATCGGTTACCCTATTTTGGGGGAAGTTGTAGGTTCTTATCTTCTCGCTTCTTTCACCTGTACCTATCTGTTTTCTTCTTTCCTGGCTAAGTTCTTCTTGTTTTTTCCTTTCCATCATATCCTTTAGCCTTGCTCTTAATATCCTTAATGCTTTTTCTTTATTCTTGTGTTGACTCCTCTCGTCCTGGCACTGGACAACTATACCTGTGGGTATATGGGTTATCCTTACGGCAGAATCGGTAACGTTCACATGCTGTCCACCGTGACCACTTGCTCTGAAGGTCTCTATTTTTAGATCCTCCTCTCTTATTTCTATTTCGTAATCCTCTGCTTCTGGGAGGATAGCCACAGTTGCTGTTGATGTGTGGATTCTACCTCCTGATTCTGTTACAGGTATTCTCTGAACCCTGTGAACTCCAGATTCGTATTTTAGTCTTGAGTAGACTCTTTCTCCTTCTATCAGTGCCACCACTTCCTTGAATCCCCCCAATCCTGTTACATTTGCGTCCACTATTTCTACTTTCCACCCCTTTTTTTCAGCGTACTTGGCGTACATCCTGAAGAGGTCTGCTGCAAATAAGGCTGCCTCCTCTCCACCTGCTGCTGCTCGAATTTCTAAAAACACATTTTTTTCGTCATTGGGATCCTTTGGAAGTAGCAGTATCTTCAACTCTCTTTCTACTTCTTCTATCCTTTCTTCCAGGTACTTCTTTTCCTCCTTCGCTAAATCTATCAATTCTTCATTGCTTTCGTTATCGAGTATAAACTCACATTCTTTCAGTTCTTTTATCAGGTTTTGGTATTCTCTGAACTTTTCAACTAACGGTTCGAGTTCTTTTCTTTCTTTAGAAAGGATTGCTATCTTTTCGGGATCAGAGAATACCTCAGGTGATTCAAGTTTCCTGTTTATTTCTTCAAATTTTTTTTCGATTTCTTTCAGTTTCTCTACAGGTATCATAACGACAAGAACCTCTCCCTTACCTCTTCCATTTTGCCACAGGTGAACTCGCCTTCTGGGCAATTGCTAATTACACAGGGTGGACCTGCGTATCTAAAGACATGGGGAGCCACTTTTTTAACTTCCCTTAACATCCTTGTTGCTAATTCTCTTATTTCCCACTGTGCTCTGTTACAGCACCTTAATCTAAAGAAATGTAGCAGTTCTCTAGCGTTCATTGTCACGATTATTTTGGTCTCAATGCACTGTGGCAGTAAATATCTTGCATCTTCCTTGGGTATACCAAGTTCTAATAGTCTTTTATAGGCTTCCTTTGATTTGTCCATAACCTCTTTGAATAGATTCAGAGCTTCGTCGTTTTTCATTATGCTATCCGGTATTATAAACTGGGTATTATCTTCTTGCACATACCTTTGGCTCCTCTGGGAGTAGGAAGCTATTCTGTGCCTCACAAGTTGATGGGTTGTTACTCTTGATATCCCCTCTATGGCAAAGGTAAAGCTTATGTGTTCAAACACAGAGTGGTGTCCGATTTTGAATAGTTTTTCTATAAGTTCCTTTGGGCTTTTATAGGTTGATTCCCTAAGTATTTCATCTGTGCTTTTACTTGAATAGCATAACCTTGCTGCAGAAAAAACAAGCTCCTCTGGTTCTGGCGTATGAGCTATGAGTTTTACATACATTGCTTTATATGGGTGTTTATTTTTTATTTCTGACCGTATTTTTCTTTGAACTTTTCGACTCTTCCTACAGCTTTGGCCTCTCTTTGGGTACCTGTATAGAATGGGTGACACTCGTTACAAACTGCAATATGGAGAACATCCTTTGGATATGTACTTCTTGTTTTAAAGGTATTGCCGCATGCACAGACGACTGTTACTTCGTGGTATTTAGGATGTATATCCTTCTTCATTTTTTATCCTCCTTTCTTCATTTATTTTTCTGTAAAGTTCAATGTATTTTTGTGCAGAAACTTCCCATGAAAAATTGGAACTCATACAATTTTTGACAAGCTTTATCCATAAATCTTTTTTGTGGTAAATGTCAATAGCTCTTCTTATTGCTGATAGTAACTCTAGAGGTGTGAATTCGTTGAAGAGAAAACCGTTTCCCCTTTGTGTGGATGGATCGAATTCTTCTATCGTGTCTTTGAGTCCTCCTGTCCTTCTCACTATTGGTACCGAACCGTATCTTAGAGCTA
>JAGDVO010000010.1 GCA_023269715.1 Thermosulfidibacter sp. | reverse complement strand
GGCGGGCGTAATTCAGGGGTAGAATGCCAGCTTCCCAAGCTGGAAGTCGCGGGTTCGAATCCCGTCGCCCGCTCTTTATTTTATTGACTAATCTTTTTATTTTCTTTACAAGTTCTCAAGATGCGTCAGAATTCTACAAAGGGGGATAAGATGAAAAAGGTTCTGTTATGTGTCCTTTTACTAGTTGGTATAAGCTGTAGTGCTGTGGATAGTAAAAGTTCTTCCTGTCCATCAAAGGAAAAGGTGCAAGCTAACTTGAAAAATGTGATAGGGGATGCGTCAATTGAGGTAGTTAATGTTACAGCTGTCAAGGGTTTTGATGGCATTTGTGAAGCGTTCGTTAAGATCGATGGGGATGCAAGGATTTTGTATATTGACAAGTCAGGTAGATACCTTCTTACGGGAAATCTTATAGATCTCGTTGAAAGGAGAAATATTACAAGGGATAGGATGTACGAGCTTGACGTTGTTACCAGTGATTACCTTAAAAAGCTCGAAAAGCATGTTAATCTGGAATACAAGAAAGGGTCTAAGTTTATATATGTTATTACAGACCCCGATTGTCCTGTATGCAAGAGAGCTGAGAAACCACTTATAGATTGGGCAAATAAGAATAATGTAACCCTTAAGATATTGCTCTATCCCATAGAGTCTCTGCATCCAGATGCCTATGCAAAGAGTGTAGCTATTGTCTGTGAAAACAGGAGTTTTGTAGATTACATAAACAGGAATTTTGGTAACACATCCTGTGATAGGGGTAAAAGAGCAATTGACTCTAATAAAGAGTTGTTAGGTGAAATCGGAATTGCCGGTACTCCTACTTTTATAGGGATGAATGGTAAGAAAATAACAGGTCTACCTAGTGATATAAACGAGCTGGATAATTTGATAAAATAGGTATAAATTTAAATAGATGATGGATGAGAGGAAAAAGAAAATATTAAAAACACTTATAGATACGTATCTGGATACAGGCGAACCTGTTGGTTCTCTTGTGCTTTCTAGTAAGTTGGGAGGAATCTATTCACCAGCAACTATTAGAAATGTGCTTGGTGAATTGGAGAGGAATGGTTATCTGTACCATACAAGTGTATCTTCAGGTAGGATCCCAACTGATAAAGGTTTGAGGTATTTCGTAGAAATTCTAATGGATTTTAAGGATATATCAGGTATAGAGGAGATTTTAAAGAAAAATCTTGGTTCCCTTAATAGGGAAGCTGTAGATACCAAAGAGCTCCTAAAAAAGGTAATATCCTTTATTTCGGATTATACCAAACAGCTTGCTTTTTCAACTATCCCACTTACTAGTAAGCTTGTGGTAAAGAAGGTGGATCTAGTTAAGGTTTCAGATGAGGCGTTTATAATGGTGGTTACCTTTGAAAAGGGTATAGTCGTGAGTAAACTGCTCAAGTTCGATGAGGAGATAGGAAGTAAAGATTTAGAAAGGTTGGTTCTTGTCCTGAATTCGGAATTTGTGGGTAAGAGTGTAGAAGAAATGGAGAGTGTAGCTATAAAGAAGATAAGAGAGGAGCTTTTGTACGCAAGAAGCCTTATAAGAAAGTTGGAGATCATAAGTGATATGATACTAGAAATGTTGGATAACTTCGAAGGTGAAGTGTTATTTAGCGGAATACCAAACACCTTCAGCTGGATAGATTTTATAGGTGATATGGAAAAGGTTAGAATGCTTATAAAGGATATAGAAGAAAATAAGAAAATAGTTAGGATAGTGAGGAAGTTTATAAGGGAGAACAAAAAGGTTATTATAGGTAGCGAGATAGAAGATGAGCTATTTGAGGATACAGCTATAGTAATATCCCATTTTAAAGGCAAACTTATAGATGGAGCCATAGGTCTTGTCACTCCTAAAAAGACAAATTATCCTCTTATATTGCCCTTTGTGGAAAGGGTGGCATTTTACCTATCAACGTTGATTTGAGGAGGGTATCATGGAGGAGGTGAAGAAGGAAGAGGTTGATGTGGTAAAAGAAAAGGAGGTTTGTGAAGAAAGGAGTATAGAAGAGGAAAAAAACGAAGTAGAATTGCTAAGGGAAACTATAGAAAGACTCTCAAATGATAAAAAAGAAATAGAAGAAAAGTATATAAGGGTACTGGCCGAACTCGATAACTTTAGAAAGAGAATGGAAAAGGAAATAGCAAGGATAAAGGAGATTGCAGAGGAGAGAGTGGTCCGAGATATCCTTATTGTACTTGATAATTTTGAAAGAGCGCTTGATTCACTAGAAAAGGGTGTTGATTTTAATAGCTTTACCGAAGGTGTAAAATTGATATATAGGCAGATGAAGGAAATATTGTTTAACTTTGGATTAGAGGAGATTGAAGCTCTCAATAAACCCTTTGATCCACTGCTTCACGATGCCCTTATGGTCGTTCAGGATGATTCGAGAGATGGTATTGTAGTTCAAGTGGTGGAGAAGGGTTACAAGCTCAGGGGTAACCTTATTAGACCTGCTAAAGTTATAGTTGCCAAAAAGCCGAAAGAGGAGGAAAAGGTAGAAACAGGGGAAGAAAAGGAATAAAAGATGAAATCCTTTAAAGACTACTACGAGATCCTGGGTGTAAGCCCCGATGCGTCGATAGAAGAGATAAAGTCTGCCTATAGAAGACTTGCTAGGAAGTACCATCCTGATCTTAATCCGGGAAATAAAGAGGCTGAAGAGAAGTTTAAGGAAATAACTGAAGCATACCAGGTTTTGTCTGATCCTCAGAAGAGAGCAGAATACGATCGTATGAGATCAATGGGATATAATTTCACAGGTGGTTACCAGTATGGAGAAACTCCTTACGAAGGTTTCGGGGATATATTTGACGAATTTTTCAGGATATTCGATGATATATTTGGCAGTGGGTTTACGACAACAAAAAGGGAAAGAAGAAGGCCTGTAAGAGGCGAGGATCTTTCCTACAATCTAGAGATATCCTTTGAGGAAGCTTTGAAAGGGACGAGTAGAGATATTACCATGGAGAGAGAAGAAATATGTCCAAAGTGTAGAGGTGAGGGAATTGAAGATCCAAGTGATGTGATAAGGTGTGAGGTTTGTGGTGGTACAGGTAAGGTATTCGTAAGTAGGGGCTTTATAAGGATTTCTACAACCTGCGATAGATGTGGTGGTACAGGTTATAGAATCCAGAGATACTGTAGAGAATGTGGCGGGAAGGGAAGAGTAAGGATAAAAAGAATTGTTCGTGTAGATCTACCAGCAGGTGCTAAAAGCGGTGATAGGATAAGACTTAGAGGTGAAGGCAACTCGGGCCTATACGGAGGTCCAAACGGTGACCTTTATATTAACGTGATTGTAAAGGAACACCCACTTTTCAGAAGAATCGGAGATGATGTTCTATTTGTAGCTGAAGTGCCCTTTTACGATGCACTTCTGGGATTGGATTTCAAATTACCATACTTTGGAGAAGAAATAGATGTAAAGATTCCAGAGGGAACCCAGCCAGGGGAGAAGATAAAAATAAAGGGGAAAGGGTTCCCTTCATTGAAGTCGAATAAAAGAGGAGATCTTGTTGTAGAAGTTAAAGTTGTAATGCCCAAAAGGTTGAATAAAAAGCAAAAAGAGCTTATAAACGAACTGAAAAGAAGTTTTCAAGAGGATAAAGAAAAAGGTTTTATTGAAGATATCTTCGATAAAATTAGAAAGTTTGCAAAAGGAGATTAATGTTGAATATACTTTTGATAATTATATTTTCTATGATAATAGGTTTTTCTATAGGTGTTGTTATTATTTCTGTTGTTCTGACTAATAATTTCAGAAAGAATGTATCTGGAATGAAAGAAGAAATAAAGAAAATTGAAGAAGAAAAGAACAACTTGATAGAAGAAATAGAAAAGTTGGAACTTAAAGTAAGAGAAAAGGAAAAAACTATAAACAGACTTAGTGATATGCTTAAAGAGCGTGATAAGATAATTGAAGATATGGAAAAGAAGCTAGATGAGTTGAATGAAGAAAATAAAAGGTTGTATTCTGTTGTTGAATCTTATAAGAGAGAGAGTGATAAATCAAAGAAAAGCAAAAAAATTTTTCTTGAGTAGGGTTTTAGAATGGAACTATCTTATAGAAATCTTGTAAGAAGTGATCTTACCGCCTTTAGGGTAAGGATTGAGACAAGTGATTTATTAATACTGGCAGATAGGGACCTTTCAAAGGAGGCAAGTGACTATTTACTGAAGATAAGGGAGAGTATAAAGCTATATGCAAATGAAAATCCAATCTTTTTAAAATCCTTTGTACCTATCTCTTACGACGAAGGAGCTCCTGATATAGTAAAAAGGATGATAGAGGTTGCATATCTTGCAGGAGTTGGACCTATGGCCTCAGTTGCTGGGGCTATAGCTGAATTTGTTGGCAGTTACCTTCTGAATTATTCCAGGGAGGTTATAGTTGAAAACGGAGGCGATATTTTTCTAGATACGTCAAAGGAAAGGGTTGTTGCGATTTATGCTGGTAACTCTCCTATTTCGGGTAGGATAGGACTAAAGTTACCACCTGGTAGGTATGGTATTGCAACATCAAGCGCTACTATTGGACATTCTGTTAATCTTGGGATTGTTGATTCTGCAACAGTCATATCTAATTCAAGTGCACTTTCCGATGCCTTTGCAACTGCACTTGGAAATATGGTAAGACATCCTGTTGATATAAGAAATGCTCTGAAGTGGCTTTCTTCGCATAAAGAATTAGGTATAACTGGTGGTGTTATTGTGGTAGGTAAGAACATAGGAATTTGGGGTGATGTGGAGGTCGTAAAACTATGAAGGTTGCAGCTGTCGATATAGGTACAAATACCCTGAGAATGCTGATCGCTGAGTTCGATAAGAAGTTGGAAAGGTTAAGACCCTTAAGAAGGGAAAGGATAGTCACCCGTTTAGGGGATTCGTTTATAGTCACGGGACTCTTGAAAAAAGAGGCTATGGAAAGGACTTTAGTTGCCCTTGAGAGGTTCAAGAGTATAGCGGAAGAGGAATACTGTGAAAGGGTAATTCCCATTGCGACCAGTTGTGTTAGAGAGGCCAAAAATGGTAGGGAGTTCGTTAGACTTGTGAAAAAGAGGATAGGATGGGATATAATAGTGATCGATGGGACCAAAGAAGCCTATCTAACCTATTTAGGAATTAAGAAGGGTTTGGATGTACGGGATGATACCGTTATGTTTGATGTTGGTGGTGGTAGTACCGAATATATCTTTTCCAACAACGCGATCAAAACGATCAGTATTCCTATAGGAGTTGTTAAACTTAGAGATCTTTTCATGAAAAACGATCCACCTTTAGAAAGTGAACTAGAGGAAATAAGGGGATTTGTCCGTAAGAGTCTAGCGGAACTTAAGGGCCTGACAAATAGTGTTGAAACTGTTATTGGAACAGCAGGTACCGCAACTACACTGGCCGCTATAAAACTCAAAATGAAGGAGTATAATCCAGATCTCATACACGGAACTTTAGTGAGTTTTGATGAGATAGTTGAGATATTCAATATACTAAAAGTTATACCCAGTAAGGAAAGGCTCAAAGTAGAAGGTATGGAACAGGGAAGGGAAGACCTAATAATACCGGGTATACTGATAACACTCGAAACTTTAAGTACCTTTGATAAAAGGGAAATGCTCGTGAGTGAATGGGGAATACTAGAGGGTATAGTATTCTACTATGTTTGATTTATCCGGATATAAGGAAAAATTAAGGAGTCTTAGAGATGAAATCGATAGATGGAACAAAGAGGGTGTAGGAGGCCACTTCCAAGTTGTATGGTATACAAACAATGTAGATAGACTGATAAAATCTATATTTTGGGACATCTACGGCAAGAAGATTCCCGAGTTTTCCCTTATTGCCCTTGGGGGATATGGGAGGAAGGAGCTTTCTTTGGCATCAGACATAGATCTACTTTTCCTCTGGTTAGATGAACCCTCGGAAGAGGAAATGGAAAGAATCACTGGTTTTGTTCATGCAATGTGGGATGTTGGTTTTGAATTTTCTGGTTCCTTTAAAGGGATAGGGGAAATAGTTGAATCTGCTAGTAAAGACGAAACGGTGAAATTGTCCCTGATAGACATGAGACTGATAGGAGGTAGTTATAAACCTTACAAGAAACTAAAATTGCTATTTGATAAGATCTACAGTAAGGATCCCAAGGATCTCATAAGTCTTTTAGAAGGATGGGTTGAAAATCGTTGCGAAAAGTATGGTTCTAGTGTCCAACTTATAGAGCCGAATATAAAGGAGAGTCCAGGTGGTTTGAGAGATGTCCATACCATATACTGGATTGGGAAGATGTTGTACGGTGTAGAGGACTTTAAAGAGCTGGAGAAGAAGGGATTACTGACTACACTTGAGTTTGAGACGTTAAAAAAAGCGAGAGATTTTTTGTGGAGGGTGAGAAATTTCCTCCATTCGATAAGGAGTAGGAAGAACGATTACCTAGACCTTACTATTCAGCCTGAAGTAGCGCTTTGCATGGGTTATAGGAAGGTTGATAAGTTCCATCCTGCCCTCTATATGATGAAAGATCTATACTACCATATGAGATCGGTAAGAAAAGTTCTCAAAGCTTTCCTGACTAGGGTAAAAGAAGAGTTTGGCATCGAGAAGGATGGAGCGGCGGAGAATTTCGTCAAATACATATTTGAAGAGAGGTTTGATAAACCTTCAAAATTCCTCTTGAGAGTTTATAAAGGTCTGGAGATAAATGTTGATTTTGATAGAATCTACAGAGGTTTTTGGGTTCCTCCCTTGTATTGGCGTGAACAGGATATGTATAGTCCAGAAGTTAGAGATATGTTGATCAAGATAGCCAATTTCCCAGAGAGTTATCCCGCTATCAGGTTTTTACATGAGACAGGTTTTTTATCCAGACTCTTCCCTGAGTTTGATGCTATTACAGGTTTGCTCCAATTGGATCTTTACCACAAGTATACCGTTGATGAACATACCTTCATGGCCATCAAGAATCTTGAGGAGCTTCCAAAGAAAAACATTCCATTCGGGGAGGAATTGATCCGTATCTATAAAGGACTTCTCGAAAGTGGTGAAAAATATAGGTTAATAATAGCCCTTCTTTTCCATGACATAGGTAAGGGGAAGGGAAGGGGACATAGTGCAAGGGGCATGAAGATAGCCATAAAGTATATGGAAAGATTAAATTTCAGTGAAGAGGATATAGCCTATTTAAGCTTCCTTGTTAGAAACCATACGGTCATGGCTGAATATGCTTTCAAAAGGAACATATACGATATAGGAACTCTTTCAAGTTTTGTGGAACTTTTGGGAAACAGAAGGAGATTGGACTTGCTCTATCTTCTAACCTATGCCGATTTGAGTGCAGTTTCACCTAACAATTGGGATGATTGGAAGGCTTCTACCTTGCTTGAGTTGTATTTTAGGGCTTGCGACTTCCTAGAGAGAATAAGAGTGGATGCCGATTACTACGAGGATAGTTACGAAGAAGTTGAAAGAATAATGAAGGAGAAAGGTTACACTCCGGAAGAAGTGAAGAGATTATGGGAGTTTCTACCAGTAGATAGAAATTCCTGTTTTTTGCCCATGGAAATTGTAGAGGTCCTGTCAGGTATAGATAGGGTAGTTAACCATGGTGAAAGTATCTTTGTGGAATTACTTAGGGAAGGGTATGAAGGTTCTTTTAAGTTTATAGTCGTTAAACCACATAAAAAAGGATCCTTTCATAAAGTAGTGGGGTCACTAACTGCCCAGGGTATAGATATATGGGGTGCAAATCTTTTCGAATGTAAAAACGGAATTTCCGTTTACATATTTGAACTCTCGAGCGTGAAAGAGAAGGTTAATTTCGCTGAAGTTTTCAAGAATTTTTTAGAAAAAGATTCGGATTATATTGATAGAGAAGTTAGAAGAGTAAGAAATAGATTTTTCAGAAGAGATATACATACCGATATACCAACTCAGGTTACAATCAATAATGCAATTTCTCCAAAATATTCTATTATAGAGGTCAAAACTAGAGATAGGATTGGGTTGCTTTATGATATATCTAAAATTTTTGCCGATAATGATATAGAAATCCATTTTGTTAAGGCTACAACTGAGGGGATCAGAGCTATTGACGTTTTTTATGTAACAAAAGATAATAAAAAACTCACCGAGATGGAATTTTTAAAATTGCAGAAACAACTGAAACAAAAACTGTGATTAAATAGATTCTTTTAGTATAGATAATCCCTTTATCAGTAAATCTTTCTCTATAGTAAGCGGTGGTAGTAATCTTACAACCTTTTCTCCTGCTGGAACAACTAATAAACCTTTTTTCAGGCAGTCCATAGCTACTTCTTTTGAACTTTTATTTCTGAGTTCTATCCCTATAAGTAGTCCCTTTCCTCTTACTTCTACCACTCTATCTTCTATTTCCTTTAGTTCTTCCAGTATAAGGTTTCCAAGTTCATTAGTCCTGTCCCAGAGTTCGTTCTCTATTACTATTCTAAGTACCTCTAGAGCTACTCTCGTAGCTATTGGATTACCTCCGAATGTTGAGGCGTGCACTCCTGGCTCAATAGCATCTACAACCTTCTCAGATACTACAATTGCTCCTATTGGAACGCCGTTACCGAGGCCCTTTGCAAGGGTCATTATATCAGGGGTTATATCAAAGTGCATGTAAGCAAATAGTTTACCCGTTCTCGCTATCCCTGTCTGAACTTCGTCAAGTATAAGTAGTATATTTTCTTCTTCGCATATTCTTTTTACTTCTCTTATGTAGTTTACTTCAGGGATTATTACACCTCCTTCTCCTTGTATGGGCTCTAGCATTATAGCTGCTGTTTCTTTGTCTATAGCCTTTGATATGACCTTAATGTCATTATAAGGTACATGCACAAAACCCTCTGGTAGAGGTTCAAAACCTCTTTTAACCTTATCTTGACCTGTGGCTGTGAGCGTTGCGAGTGTTCTACCATGGAAGGATCCTGTGGCTGTAATTATTTTATAAGCTCCCCTCTTATATTTCTTACCCCATAGTCTTGCGAACTTTATCGCTCCTTCGTTTGCCTCTGCTCCTGAATTGCAGAAGAAAACCTTGCCACTAAAGGAGTTTTTTACTATCAGCTCGGCTAATTTTGCCTGCCAGGGTATATAGTAGAGGTTTGATACATGCCACAAGGTTTGGGCTATTTCTTTTAAAGCTTCTACTAGTAAAGGATTGCAGTGCCCAAGATTGGTTACTGCAATACCACTACAGAAGTCTATATACTCTTTCCCGTCTTCACCGTACAGTATGGCTCCTTCTCCCTTTATGAAACTAACAGGGAATCTACTATATGTTTGTAACACATACTTTTCCGTTAGCTCAATGGTATTTCTAGCTTGTTGCATAGCTATGTAGTCCCGAGATTAGTAAATTTACACCCAGATAGGTGAATAGCACAGCCATGAAACCCACTATGGAAAGTATAGCAGCCTTCTTACCTTTCCAGCCACTGACGAATCTAGCATGAAGATAGGCGGCATATATTAGCCATGTGATCAACGACCACGTTTCCTTTGGATCCCAACTCCAGTAAGAACCCCATGCATAATGTGCCCAGGCAGCTCCAGTTATAATACCAAGTGTGAGTAATGGAAAACCAATAAGTATCGCCTTATAGTTTATCTCATCAAGTAGGTTTTTGTCCGGGAAATATTTCCATATTCCATCTGTTTTATCTCCCTTGAGTATATAAGCCAAACTTGCTCCAAAGGAGATGGCAAATGCTCCGTAGGATAGGAAACATGTTATCACATGGGCTAATAACCAATTGCTCTTCAGTGCGGGTACAAGTGGTTGTATTTCCTTTACAATGCCGGGTCCTTCAAGTGCTGTATATGCTATGATTAAGAAGTTTACAGGTGTTACAAATGGTCCGAGAACCCTTGTTTTGTAGCGAATTTCAAATAACACATAAAGCCATGAGATACTCCAGGAGAAGAAAACCATAGATTCGTAAAGGTTAGTAAAAGGTGCTCTTGGCCAACCCATTTTGAAGGATTCAACGGTTCTTAGGATCATTGATATAGTAAGAAGTATGCCATTTGCTATAACTAGGAATAGACCAGTTTTACCGATTATATCCTTTTTGGTTGTGATCCATACCATGTAAAACACAAATGCCGCTAGCGATACAAATGTAGCTATTGATACAAGAAAGGTATCGTTCATTTCTAACCTCCCAGTGATTCTTTTAAATCATTTATAATTTCTACTGCTTTGTGTTTAAAGCTCTCTCTGTTTCTATTTGTCGTAAGTCCTATGGTTACAACTTTTTTATCCTTTTCTTCTCTTATCCAAACCATGACTCTTTCATGTCTTGTAAAGAAAGTTATGAATATCGCTAGCATCATTCCTATACAGCCTATCCAGATAAGAGGTGTACCTGGATCTTTGTTCGCCTGGAGAACAGTGAAATATAGGGGATTAACCTCTAGATACTCATACTCAAAGGGTGAATTCGGGTCCTGGTGTATACTTCTAAAGAAAGCGAAGATCCAAGCCCGTTCTTTTACGTTGTTACCCTCTACTTCTATAAGGGCTGCCGGATTATTGAGTTCCATTGATCTAGTCGTTGGTCCCTGTTCAGTTATTATCAGATCAGGTAGAAAAGACAGAACCTTTACCTTTATATTCAGTTTTTTACTTGTGGCTTCCCCTCCGATTGGAACCATTAGATCATCGGTCTCATTACTCTTTTTATCCTTGATTCTGATCGTTAATGTCCCCCTATCTATAGATGCAATTCCATAACTCGATTGGTAAAAGTTTATACCCTGATACTCGAGAGGATGATTTACTCTTATAAGTCCTTTTTTGACAACTTTGCCATCGTTTATGATCTCTACGTCACTTATGTACTCCTTCGGGAATCCAGGCTTATCCTTATAGTACTCGACTCTAAAGTCGTTACACTTGATTTCAAAAGGTAGTATTTTGATATTCCCGTCTCTTAGGACGACATTTCTCGTTGAACTACCTTCAACTATTACTATATTACCTGTGAATCCAAATATACTACCTATTAATCCACCTATAAGAACTATGGTTATGGAGAAGTGAACTATGTAAGCTCCGATCCTATTGAGCACACCCTTTTCTGCAAATATGTAGCCTCCCCCCTTTTCTTTAATCTTTAAACCGAATCTATTCAGGATCCCTTCTACTACTTTTTCCACATCCTCTTGAGGTTTGGTTGTACTAATGGTTTCTCTTATCTGAAAACTAGAGGGTGTACTTATATCCTTCAGCCTTTCTTCTTTTTTGAAGAACTTCAGTGTTCTTGGGAGCCTATCTATAGAGCATACTATTAGGTTTATAGCAAAAAGCACAAGTAATAACTGGAACCACCAAGAATGGTACATATCGAATAGCTTTAGTGCTTTTATTATAGTTGCCAGTGCTTTACCGTAGATCTGTTCATACCCTTCTGGTGTTGGTTGTTGTTTTATAAGGGTTCCAGCGATTGATGTGATTGATATTGTAAAAAATATGAAAATTGCTGTTTTAATAGATGCGAATATTTCCCAGATCTTCTTCATGAGTATCCCCCATCTTTAGCTGTAGTTCTTGTTATATAACAACTTTGCTATTAAAGTAAATATTATGTATAGGTGTAGCCAGTGTGGATATGCAAGTACGAAATGGCTTGGTAGGTGCCCCTCTTGTGGTGGTTGGAATACGCTTGTCGAAGCTACTAATGTAAAGGATAGGAGAGATAAGAAGGGAAGTAAAGCTTTAGAATTTAAGCCTCTTAAACTATCGGATATTTCAGGAGTAGAGTTAAAGAGATTATCTCTAACCTCAAACTCCCTTTCTATGCTATTCGGAGGTGGTATTGCTGAGGCATCTGTAATATTGCTTGCTGGTGAGCCTGGTATTGGGAAATCAACCTTTCTCATGTCTATAGTTAGATTTATAGATCATCCTATCAAGGTGCTTTACGTGAGTGGTGAGGAGACTGTATATCAGGTTGCTGATAGGGCTAGGAGGATTGGTACGAGAGATATTTATTTCCTCTCTACAAATTCTCTTGAAGCTCTCACGGAGATTTTGGAAGAGGAGTTTTACGGTATAGTCATCGTTGATTCCATCCAGACTCTATCCATAGGGGATTCTGATAGCGTGAGTGGAAGTCCGACTCAGATAAGGGGCGTTACAGAGAAACTAGTGGAAATTGCAAAAACCAAGGGGATAATAGTTTTTATTGCAGGACATGTTACCAAAGGGGGTGATATAGCAGGACCAAAACTCCTGGAACACCTTGTTGATGTTGTCTTGTACATAGATGGGGAAAGAACGAGCCATATAAGGTTTCTTAAGTGTTACAAAAATAGATTCGGGTCAACAGGCAATGTGGTCGTTTTTGAGTTAACTTCAAGTGGTATTAATATAGTAGAGAATCCTTCAGGCTTTTTCCTTGAAGGAAGAAGGATGGATGTGCCTGGTTCGGTTATAAGTAGTGTGGTGGAAGGAGCCCGATCTTTTCTCGTGGAGGTACAAGCTCTTGTAACCAAGGCTCTGTATCCTGGTGCAGCTAGACGTTTGTCAGTTATGTATGATGTTAGGAGGCTTTTCTTTATATTGGCTGTTATGGAGAAGTATATGGCTGTTAATTTTAGGGATCTTGATATATATATAAATGTACCAGGTGGAATAATGATAAAGGATAATTCTTGTGATTTGGCTATCGTTACAGCTATTTATTCTAGCTATAGAGATAAAGTGGTACCCGATAATGTAGTTGTATTTGGGGAGGTTGGATTAGGGGGTGAGGTGAGGGCTGTTAGGGATGTGGATATAAGGTTAAAAGAAGCCTTCCTTATGGGGAAAAGGAGAGTTTTTCTGCCAAAGGGTTCTAGATTTGATAAGAGTGGCTTCCATGATCTCGAAATTGTAGAAGTGGATCATATAATTGGTTTGACGAACTATCTCTTTGAATAGGGGGTGGAAGTGTCTTCCAAAGGGTCAAAGAAGAGGTTGGGAAAGGGGTTTAGTATCGGTGAGAAGTTGGTATACCCACCTTACGGTGTAGGAGTTATAGAGGATATTGAGGAAATGGAGATAGAGGGTAAAAAAAGTAAGTTTGTAATTCTTAGAATGCTGGAAAGTGAAATGGTGGTAAAAATACCTGTTGATAGGTTGGATAAGATAGGGGTAAGGAAAGTACTCTCAGGTAAGAGTTTAGATGAAGTCATAAGTATACTTACTTCTATTCCCGATATGAAAGAGAATCATAAAGAGAAGGTTAGCTGGACGGTGAAACATAGGAAATTTTTGGATAAGGTAAAAACCGGTGATTTAAAGATAGTCGCAGAGGTTTATAGGGACCTGATGTTGCTTTCGAAGATAAAGGATCTTTCTTACGGTGAGAAGAATATACTGGATATGGCTGAAAATATGTTGGTTTTTGAAATAGCCGAGGCTAAAGGTGTATCACGTGAAGAGGCAAGGAGTATGTTAAGGTCTTTCTTTAAAACGAAAGATATTGCAGAAGAGGATCTTGATGATGAAAATAAGGATTTTGATTGAGTTTCTAATAGTTGTAGTAGGTACTGCCCTTGCGATTATCTATTCGAAGTACTATCTCGACCCTGGTTGGATACCTCTTGGTGCTATTTTTGGATTTTCGGCTAGTCTTACCATAGTCTACATTATAAGAAAAATAGTTGAAAGTAGCATTTCGAGTCTTATAGGTGTTAATCTCGGTGTTGGTGGGGGATTGGTCGTTTCGTGGTTTGCCTTTTCTATAGTACCCAGTGAGAAGATTGATACGAATATTCTCCTATTTTCAAGAATCTTTGTTATGCTCGTTTTTGGGTATTTTGGTGGTCTTATAGGGCTCAAGATTGCGGAGCTTGTGGGTAGTCTCCAGTTGAAGGGTACTCAACAACCATCTAGACCTTCTGGGAAAACTTCCTCTGGCTATTCTAAGGTTCTCGATACAAGTGCCATAATAGATGGTAGGATAGCGGATGTATGTGAAACTGGGTTCTTAGAAGCTACTATTATAATACCAACTTTTGTGCTTAAGGAACTTCAGGATCTTGCAGATAGCCATGATCCTTTCTTGAGAGCAAAGGGTAGAAGAGGTTTCGACATACTTAAGAGATTGAAAGAATGTAGGCATATAATGGTAAAGATAGTTTCCGTGGATTTTCCGGATAATAAGGATGTTGATGGTAAATTGATAAGATTTGCTAAGAAGATGAAAGCTCCGATCATTACTACCGATTATAATTTGAATCAGATGGCTCAGTTACAAGGTGTGGAAGTTTTAAATATAAATGAACTTTCTAAAGCTTTGAGACCTATCGTTATACCTGGAGAGGAGCTTGAAGTATTCGTTATGAAACCAGGTAAGGATCCGAAGCAGGGAGTGGGTCATCTTGAAGATGGTACTATGGTTGTTGTTGAGGATGGTAAATCTTACATAGGTAAAAGAGTAAGAATGGTGGTTACCAATCTACTTCAGACATCAAGTGGCAGGATAATCTTTGGAAGGGTTAGAGAGGTTGTAGAGACAGGTAGTCAGGAAGACCACTATGGAGAAAGACTTGAAATTTGATGTCATCATCCCTTCCGCTGGTATTGGTAGGAGATTTGGTGAAAAAAAACAGTGGTTTAATATCATGGGGAAACCTATACTTATATGGACCCTAGAAAAGTTTTTGAATAATCCTCTCGTTGATGGGATTTATATAGGTGTACATAAAGATGATTATAACTACGCTTTTAGCCTTTTGGGTGAGCATGTGTTACCTGAAAAAAGCATTGTGGTTTACATAGGTGGGAAGGAGAGAAAAGATACAGTTTATAACGGGCTTTTACTTACAGAAAGAGAAGTTGTCATGATACACGATGCGGTTAGGCCCTTTCTGAAGGAGACTTTAATTAACAGGTTAGTCGATAATTTCTATGACTGTGATGGAGTTATTCCTGCTATACCGATTAACGACACTATAAAAGAGGTCGTTAGTGGCTTTATCTCCAAAACTCTGAAAAGGGAGTCAGTTTACAAAATCCAGACCCCACAGTTATTTAAAAAAGACGTACTACTTGAAGGTTATAAGTTTGTCAGTGATAATGGTTATTATCCTGATGATGCTTCGATTGCTGAGTTGGTGGGTGCTAAGATTAAGGTGGTTGAGGGGGATCCTCTTAACATAAAGATAACTACAAAAGGTGATCTGGAGTTTTTCATGGCTAATTTTGCAGATATAAGAAGTGGTTTCGGCTACGATATTCATAGATTAACAGATGGAGATGGTATTACGCTGGGTGGTATTAAAATACCCTGCGAGTATAGTCTAGTTGGACATTCCGATGGGGATGTTGTTTTACATGCTCTGGTGGATGCTATACTTGGGTCTCTTTCTATGGGAGATATAGGTGCCTGGTTTCCTCCAGAGGATATGACTTACAGGGGTATGGATAGTAGTATCTTTTTAAAAAGAGTCTGGGAAAGAGTTAGAGAAGAATGGGAACTTCTTAACGCTGATATCACGATCATTCTTGAAAGGCCGAGACTTAGTGCTTTTAAAGACAGCATAAGGAAAAGGGTAGCTGAAATACTGGGAGTTGACTTTAATAGAATTTCTGTAAAGGCTAAGACAAAAGAGGGGCTAGATAGTGTGGGTGCTTTGAAAGCTGTAGAAGCTTATGCTTTAGTTAATCTTAGAAAAAAATCTTAGTGTGGAGGTTACTTTGAGGTTCTATTACCTTTGCGTTTTTTTGGCTATTTTTTCTGTACTTCCTTCCTGTGGATATGAAGTTTTGAAGGATGATTCTTCTTTTTCATTCAGGGAACTTTCAAACTCTACGGTCTCTCTTGTGGGAAAGAGAATACATGTCTATCCTTTTAAAAATAGCGTAAGTGAGCCTTATGTAGAGGTTATTTTCACTAGCAAGCTTATAGAATCGCTGATGAGAAGTAGTGTTATTCTTACCGATCCCGATAGTGCTGATTACATCATAACTGGAGAGGTTAAAAATTATTCTCTTTCCACTATGGCTATGTCTAGAAGTGGCGAAATTGGAGTTTATAGGGTTACTATGGGCATCAATATTATTATAAGGGATAAAAACGGGAAGGTCTTGTTTAATAGGATGCTTGACGATTATGAGGATTACCAAGTACAACCTACTATAGAGTTTACAAAGGCAAAGGAGAGGATGGCTGTTGAAACACTTTCAGAGAGAATAGCCCAGTTTCTTGTCATAATGCTAAGATGAGCAATAAAGTAGCTAAGCAACTTACACCTAAGCAGTTCTATCAGATTTTGAAGAAAGAAAGAAACGTACCAAGTCCCCTTCTCCTTACTGGTACAGAGTATTCTCTGATGCTAAAGATAATTGACCATGTTAGAGAGGTTCTCGAGGTTAGTGAAGAAAATATGAAGGTCTTTGAAGGGAAGGATATTAGTATAGGTGAGCTTTACGATTATATAACAACCTCTTCCCTTTTTGGTTCTAACAAAATGTTGGTTTTTAGGGATGCTAGGAGTTTGTGTGGTTATCTCAGGGAAAAATCGCTAAAAGAATTATTATTGATGGCAAGTGGTAAAATAGGTCTTTGCTTAGTTTTTGTCGATTTTGTTGAAGATGAAAAGAAGAGTGATTCAAAGGCTTTTCAGGTTTTGGTCGATTCTGCAACTGTTATTAACTGTAGAAGACCTGGAGAAAAGGAAATTAGAGATTGGCTTACTAAAAAGCTGAAGAAGCTCGGCATAGAAGATGAGGAACTTGTAGAATACCTTATAGAGAGCACCAACTGTTCTTACGACGTATTAGAGAAAGAGCTCGAGAAGATCTCCCTTTACAGTGATAGGTCCGCTTTGATAAATGCAAAGGTTTATAGTCCCTTTGAGTTGGTTACACTTGCACTTTCTGGGAATTTTAAAGCTCTGGAAGCGTTGGATTACCTAATTGATTCTGGAGTTTATCCACCTCTTATCGTAGGGGCTATCCAGAAGAAGTTGAGGAACCTATTGCTTTACAAACTTGGTATTCTTACCAACCTTACTCCATACCAGAAGATGATAATGGATCAAGAAGGTAAAAATTTATCTCTTGAGGATCTGAAAGAGTTCCTCCTTAACTGTTTTATCTTGGAAAGAAGAGTAAAAACGGGTAGCCTCGATCCAAAAGAGGCGCTTTCGGATTTCGTAATCAATATTCTTATGAAGCAGGTAAGGGCTAATAACTGACTATATAACCGTATAACTCTTCTTTTCTTATAATTGGAAGTACTTTTCTTGCGTTTTCTTCGGAATCGTAGGGCCCTATTATAACCTTATAAAGGTTGCTCACCTTTTGTACACTCGCTGGCAATCCTTTGCTTCTCAATCTATTTGCAAGTTCGATAGCATTCTTACTATCCGTAAAGGCTCCCACTTGTATGTAGTACTTCCTTATGGGTTGCCTAACTTCCATCTTGTACTTGTTTGAAACCTCTTGTGGTTTAACAACTTTTGTTACGGCTGGAATTTCTGTCTTTTGAGCTACCCCTTTTTCCTGTGGTTTTGTGGCCACTTCCTTTTTTATTCTATCTATGTCTAGTTCTTCTTGCTTCTTGGCTTTCATTTTCTGAGCTTCTGTTTTCTTAACTTGTTGTTTCTGGGTTTCCTCTGTTAGCTTGGTAGTTTTTGTTGACTCCTTTACTGCCTCTTCTTTTAGCTTCTTGACTTCGGTGGGCGAAACCGTTTCCACACTTTTTGTGTATGTTTGATTTGTGGTTTCATTTGTCTGAGTTATAGCTTGCTGGGGAACCTGTTGTTGGATAGGAGAAGATGATGCTACGGTTTGGGCTGTATTATTAAGGGTTCCGTTGGTTAAAGGTTGTGCTAATTGTTGAGGTTGTGCTGGTACTGGTGCCTGAGATGTAAGTGGAGGATATTGATTTTGCTGTAGGTTTTCTGGTGGTATAGATGAAATAAAGAATTCTTTGCCAAGTTCTACACCAAGCATGAAAACTATGACATATGTGGCGAACAATCCTATTAAAATGGCTATGAGTTCTTTTCTTTTGAAACTAAAAGAATATACTTTTTCTTCTTTTGCCATCACATTACCTCCGGAGCGCTAACTCCTATCAATCTTAATCCTTCTTTTATCACTATTCTAACACCTTCACAAAGTGCTACTCTTGCTATTCTAAGATCATCATTCTGTTCTAACACCTTGAACCTATTATAATAGCTGTGGAATAGAGAAGCAAGTTCCATCAGATAAAATGTTATTCTATGGGGTTCATAATTTTTTACACATGCTTCGATTATGTCGGGAAAGATAGCAAGTTTTTTCAGTATTTCTATCTCTTCCTCTTCACTTATTAAACTGTATTTTATTTCGTTTCTTGTAAGATCAATATCTAAGTTTTTCTCCATGGCTGTCCTGTAGATGGAACATATCCTTGCATGTGCGTACTGTACGTAAAATACAGGGTTTTCCTCTGTCTGTTTTGTAGCTATACTTATGTCGAAATCTAGATGGGCATCCTGTTTTCTCGTCAAAAATATGAATCTTATCGCATCCTTTCCGACTTCATCTAGTAGCCATCTAAGAGTTACAATTTCTCCCTCTCTTTTTGACATAGTCACAGGTTTGCCATTCCTTACTAGATTAACCATCTGTATGAGTAGTATATCGAGTTTGCTATCGTCAAATCCAAGTGCTTTTATAGCTCCTTTTACCCTTTTTATGTACCCGTGGTGATCTGCTCCCCATACGTTTATGTAGAAGTCGTAGTTTCTCAAAAATTTGTTTCGATGATATGCTATATCAGACGCAAAGTAGGTGGGTGTACCGTCCGATCTTATGAGGACCCTATCCTTTTCATCACCAAAAGGTGTGGACTTAAACCATATAGCTCCATCCTTTTCATAGGTGTACCCCTTTTTCTCTAACTCCTCTATGGTCCTTTTTATCTCTTCGTTGTAGAGAGTCCTCTCTGAAAAATAGACGTCAAACTCGATGCCAAGATCTCTAAGGTCGTTATTTATTCTCTCCATCATTCTATTAACCGCCCAGAAGGAGAGTTCCTCTATTGCCTCTTCCTTTTCCATATCGAGAACATGAGGTTTTTCATTTAAAGCCATTTTCGCAAGGTCGTATATATATTTCCCCTTGTAGCCGTCTTCTGGAAATGTGTGTTCTCCACCTGTTAGTTCGTACATCCTTGCGAGTATAGATTCGCCTAGCAATTTTACCTGTTTACCAGCATCGTTTATATAGTACTCTCTTGTTACCTCAAATCCCACTTTTTCGAGCAACCTTGCCAGACTGTCACCCACTACAGCTCCTCTACCATGTCCTACATGGAGGGGACCTGTTGGATTTGCACTTACAAATTCTATATTTACTCTCTTCCCCTGGCCTACATTTAAAGACCCATACTTTTCCCTTTCTTTTAGGATCCTTTCTAGTACCATATACCAGAAATCCCTTTTTACTCTGAAGTTTATGAAGCCACCAGAAACTTCTATTTTTTCTATGTTGGGATCATGGATCTTGTCGACAAGGATCTGGGCGACATCATAAGGTTTTTTCTTTAGGATTCTCGAGATCGTAAATGCCACGTTCGTTGAATAGTCACCGTATTTCTTATCTGGGTATTCGATTATTATAGGTATGGAACTTCTGTCGATCGGTAAGCCACTTTCAACAAGTTTTTCGATAGCCCCTTCCACAATAGACCTAAAATACTGCTTCATCTTTCCTCCTGTTGTAAAAGCCTTGAATATTCAATCATACCTCATAAGCGCTAGCTGTCAATTTATATGCATGATTTCAAGAATATTGACAATAATATGCTAAAGTTTTATTATAACAATTTGGTGATATCAGAAAACTAGGAAGGAGGGGTAAGGTTATGGGAAAGGTAATAGGTATTGATCTTGGAACTACAAACTCTGTTGTTGCTATAATGGAAGGTGGTCAGCCAAAGGTTATAGTTAATCAGGAGGGTTCGAGGACTACTCCCAGTGTGGTTGCCTTCACCAGGGATGGTGAAATATTGGTTGGTGCTCCTGCAAAAAGGCAGGCTATAACAAATGCGGAAAATACCATCTATTCTATAAAACGATTCATGGGTAGGCGTTATGAGGAGGTTAGTGAGGAGATTAAGCGTGTTCCCTACAAGGTTGTAAGGGGTCCCCATGGAGATGCGAGAGTTGAGGTTATGGGTAAAATCTACTCACCTCCTGAGATTTCTGCTATGATCCTGAGAAAGTTAAAGGAGGCAGCTGAAGCCTATCTAGGTGAGAAGGTAACAAAGGCTGTTATCACAGTTCCCGCGTACTTTAATGATGATCAGAGAAGAGCGACGAAAGATGCGGGTACTATAGCTGGCCTTGAAGTGTTGAGGCTGGTTAATGAGCCGACCGCTGCTGCTCTTGCCTATGGTCTCGATAAGAAAAAGGGTGGTAAGATAGCTGTTTATGACCTCGGTGGTGGTACTTTTGATATATCCATACTAGAGGTTGGTGAGGGTGTTTTTGAGGTAAAGGCTGTAAATGGAGACACCCATCTTGGCGGTGATGACTTTGATCAGAGAATAGTCGAGTGGCTTATTGAGGAGTTTAAGAGGGAAACAGGTATAGACCTTTCCAAGGATCCCATGGCTATGCAAAGATTGAAGGAGGCTGCAGAGAGGGCGAAGATAGAGTTATCTTCATCTATGGAAACTGAGATAAACTTGCCCTTCATCACTGCTGATGCTTCTGGTCCTAAGCATCTTTTGAGAAGACTTACGAGAGCCAAGTTTGAGTCTCTTATAAAGGATTTAGTTGAAAAAACTATAGAACCCTGTGAACAGGCACTTAAAGATGCAGGTCTAACACCAAGGGATATAGATGAGGTTATTCTCGTTGGTGGTTCAACGAGGATACCTCTTGTTCAGGAAATAGTTAAACAGATCTTTGGAAGAGAGCCTAGAAAGGATATAAATCCCGATGAGGCTGTTGCCCTTGGCGCTGCAGTTCAGGCTGCTGTTTTAACTGGTGAGATAAAGGATATACTGCTCCTTGATGTTACACCTCTATCCCTAGGTATAGAGACTTTGGGTGGAGTTATGACCGTTCTTATACCCAGAAATACGACAATACCTTGTAGGAAGAGTGAGATATTCACAACAGCTGCTGATAATCAAACCAGTGTGGAGATCCACGTTTTACAGGGTGAAAGACCGCTTGCGAAGGATAACAGAACTCTCGCAAGATTCCATTTAGATGGTATCCCACCTGCTCCAAGGGGTGTTCCCAAGATAGAGGTTACCTTCGATATAGATGCCAATGGAATACTGCATGTTTCCGCAAAAGATCTTGCAACTGGTAGAGAGCAGAAGGTCACAATAACTGCTTCTAGTGGTCTTACGGAAGAGGAAATTCAGAGGATGGTAAAGGAAGCTGAGATGTATGCTGAAGAGGATAGAAGGAGGAAGGAAGAGATTGAACTTAGAAACCAGCTAGACGGTATCACCTATAGTCTGGAAAAATTGATAAGAGAAAATAGGGAAAAGATCCCAGTTTCTGATCTGAGAGAAGCTGAGGAAGCGATCAGTGAGGCGAGAAAGATAATAGATGAGAAGAGAGGAGCGGATGAAACGAGGAGAATGATAGATAGAATTACCCAACTATCCCATAGAATCTCTGTTGCCCTTTACCAGAGTGCTGCAAGTAGCAGTGGCTATAGTGACGGTTCTACAACAGGTGGTGACTCTGCTGAAGGAGAAGTTATAGATGCTGAATATAAGGAAAAGAAATAATGAACTATGAAGAAAGACTATTATGAAATACTAGGTGTACCAAGGAATGCTACACAGGAAGAGATTAAACGAGCCTATAGAAGACTTGCTAGGAAGTACCATCCCGATCTTAATCCGGGAAATAAAGAGGCTGAAGAGAAGTTTAAGGAAATAACTGAAGCATACCAGGTTTTGTCGGATCCTGAGAAGAGAAAGCTCTATGACCAATACGGTCATGGGGCTTTCTCTTCTGGTTTTGGTGGAAGTGGTTTTAGAGGAGAGAGGGTAAGCTTTGATTTTGGTGGTTTTGGTTTTGATATAGGTAGTATTTTTGAAGAATTTTTTGGTAAGAGGAGTCCTTTTAGTGACATCTTCGGTACAGGTAGGGTAGGAAGGGGTAGGAATATCGAGTATTCCTTTGAAATAAGTTTAGAGGATGCTTATAGGGGACTTTATACCGATATAACCGTGAATAGAGGTACGAAGGTTGAAACTATAAGAGTTAGAATTCCTCCAGGTGTTGATAATGGTACCAAGATAAGGATTCCGGGTAAGGGCGAGGAAATACCCAATGGTGAGCCTGGTGATCTGTACATAGTTACAAGGGTAAGACCACACCCTTTTTTTGAGAGAAAGGGGGATAGCATATACATTGAAATTCCAATTACAGTCTGGGAAGCTGTGATAGGTGGGGAGATAGAAGTTCCAACTCTATCGGGTATTGTGAAGTTGAAGATACCACCGGGTACCAATTCGGGCCAGGTGTTTAGGTTGAAAGGTAAGGGAATGCCTAAACTAAAAGGTGATGGTTATGGCGATATGTTTGTTACGGTTAAGATAGTGGTTCCCAAGAATATAGACGGTAGAAGTGTTCAGCTTATGAGGGAGTTTGCAAGTTTGAATAATTTTAATCCAAGGGAAGAGATAATAAGAAGATATGGTGGTTAAAGATGGAGAAGAATAGGAAAGAGCCTTTATATCAGATAAGTGTAGTAGCCAGGATGCTCGGTGTACACCCTCAAACTCTGAGGCTTTACGAGAGAGAAGGGCTTGTTAAACCGACGAGGACTGAGGGAAATGTAAGACTCTATTCTGAGGAGGATGTTGAAAAGCTGAGAACGATAATAAGCCTCACAAGGGATCTGGGTGTGAATCTTGCAGGGGTGGAAATAATTCTAAGGATGAGAGAACAGATAGAAGAACTACAGAGACAGGTGGAGAAGCTCACCGAATTGCTGAAAAATTATGTGCAGGTTGAGGTTGTGAGGAGCAATGAACCGGGCTTAGTAAAGATACCAGTTGCGAGGTTAGTGAAAGTAGAAATAGTGGAGGGTAAAAAGGATGATTCAACTTGATAGATATACTGTAAAGGCGCAGGAAGTTGTTCTTGCTTCAAGAGAAGAAGCCTTAAAGAGAGGGCACCAATATATAGAGCCAGAACATATAGCCTATAGTATACTTAAGAATAGTGAAACTATAAGGGAAGCCCTGAAGAGAATAGAGGTTGATCCGAAATTTTTAGAATCTAGAATTGAGGAGACCTTTCAAAAGTTTCCGAAGGTTGAAGGAATAAGTGATATATACCTTTCGCCTAAAACTGTAAGGATCCTTGATCTTTCTGATAAAATAAAAGAGGAATTTGGCGATGCCTATATAGGTACTGATCATCTATTCTTAGCTATTGTCAGAGATAAGGATACTTATGTTCATGATATATTCAAGACTATTGGTGTAAAGGAAAGTAGGGTAAAGGATGCGCTTTTAAATGTCAGAGGTCCCCATAGAATAACGGATATGACTGCTGAAGATAGATTCTTAGCTACCAAAAGGTACTGCATAGATCTTACAGAGCTTGCTAGAAAAGGTACTCTGGATCCTGTGATAGGTAGAGATGAAGAAATAAGAAGGGTTATTCACATCCTTACGAGGAGGAGGAAAAATAACCCGGTTCTTGTTGGTGATGCAGGTGTTGGTAAAACTGCAATAGTGGAAGGGCTTGCACAGAGGATAGTAAAAGGGGAGGTACCTGCCACTTTGAAGGATAAGAGGATACTTGCTCTTGATATGGCTAGCTTACTCGCAGGTGCCAAGTATAGGGGTGAATTTGAAGAGAGGTTAAAGTCAGTAATAAAGGAGATAGAGGAAAGTGAAGGTAAAATTATACTTTTTATAGATGAGATTCATACCCTTGTTGGAGCGGGAAGAGCTGAGGGAGCGATGGATGCTGCAAACATACTGAAACCCGCTCTTGCAAGAGGTGATCTGCACTGTATCGGAGCGACTACACTTGATGAGTACAGAAAATATATAGAAAAAGATCCTGCCCTTGAAAGGAGGTTCCAGCCAGTCTTTGTTGATGAACCTTCTGTGGAAGAGGCCGTGGCTATATTGAGAGGTCTTAAGGAGAGGTATGAGATACATCATGGCGTGAGAATTTCAGATACGGCTATAGTGGCAGCTGTACAGCTATCCGTTAGGTATATACCGGATAGAAGATTGCCGGATAAAGCTATTGATCTTGTGGATGAGGCCTGTGCCAAGCTGAGGATGGAAGCGGAGAGTATGCCGGAGGTCATGGAAAATATCCTAAAGAGGATAAGGAACCTGGAGTTGGAAAGGGAAGTTCTCAGGATAGAGGGTGATCCTGCTTCAAGAATTTCGGCTATAGAGGAGGAGTTGGAAAAGTTAAAAAGGGAATACGAAAAACTGGAAAATAAATGGAAGAGGGAGAAAGAGCTGATAAACAGGATAAGAAGCATAAAGGAGAGGATTGAAACTACAGAGAGAGAACTTGAATTTGCAGAAAAGAGAGGTGACCTTGAGCAGGCTGCTAAATTAAAGTACGATGTCATGCATAAACTTAAGAGAGAACTGGACGAAGTAACTAAAGAGCTTGAGGAAGTACAGAGGGAGGGTAAACTCGTAAGGGAATACGTTGATGAGGAGGATATTGCAGAGATAGTTTCTAAGTGGACAGGTATACCTGTCAGGAATCTTCTGGAAGAGGAGAGTAAAAAACTCCTCAGGATGGAAGAGGAGTTACATAAAAGGATTGTTGGGCAGGATGTGGCGGTACATGTAGTTAGCGAAACTATAAGAAGAGCAAGAGCTGGTCTTAGCGATCCGAATAGACCGCTTGGTTCTTTCCTCTTTCTCGGTCCAACTGGTGTTGGAAAGACGGAACTTGTTAAGGCTTTGGCTGAGTTCCTCTTTAACGATGAAAGGGCAATGGTTAGATTTGACATGAGTGAGTACATGGAGAAGCATGCTGTAAGTAAGTTAATAGGAGCTCCGCCAGGTTATGTGGGTTATGAGGAAGGTGGTCAACTAACAGAGGCTGTAAGGAGGAGGCCTTATACAGTTGTTCTTTTTGATGAGATAGAGAAAGCCCATCCTGAAGTTTTTAACATACTCCTACAGGTTTTGGATGAGGGTTGGCTTACCGATTCTCATGGAAGGCGTATATCTTTCAGGAATGCTGTTATAATAATGACGAGTAACTTAGGTTCTGAGTATATAAATATAGATCCCGATGTGGATATAGAGAGTCCAGAATTTTTGAACTGCTACAACGAGATTAAGGAAAACGTCATAAGTCTCCTGAGGAGGACCTTTAGACCTGAGTTCCTCAACAGGATAGATGAGATTGTAATTTTCCATCCCCTTGGTAAAAAACATATAAGGGGAATAGTGGAGTTGATATTAAACAGGGTTGCTAGTAAACTGAAAGAAAGGAAGATAGAACTTCTCTGGGATAGTGATGTGTGTGATTATCTTGGTGAGAGGGGTTATGATCCGGCTTTTGGTGCGAGACCTATAAAGAGAACCATACAGAGGCTTGTCGAAAGTCCGCTTTCCAAGTTCATCCTTGAGAGGAAGGTAAAACCCCAGGATACTATCAGGATTGGTATTAGTGATGGATCTTTGGTATTTTATGTAGGAGAAAATGAAATTGGGAGGATTAGTGATTATGCCGAAAAAGGCGAAAAAATTGGATGAAGAAATCAAGTTTGATAGAATAGAAGTAAAGGGGGGTTTTGAAGACGATACAGCAGAAGTGGATCTTGAAAGAGAGATACTAGAGGAAGAGGAGGATAAGGTACTTTTAGATGAAGAGGTGATTGATGATATAGTTTTAAAGTATACCGTTCCATTGGAGGATGAGTCTGTTGTATCCAATTACATAGATATGTTCAAAAGCTTTCCCAAACTAACAAAAGAGGAAGAGTATGAGTTAGCTGTAAGAGCTAAAAATGGAGATATGGAAGCTTTTAGGAAACTCGTTGAAGCGAATCTCAGGTTTGTAGTTTATACGGCGAATAAGTACAAGGGTTGTGGTCTTCCACTTGCTGATCTTATAAATGAAGGTACTGTGGGCCTGATACAGGCAGCTAAAAGGTTTGATCCAGAAAGGGGTGTTAGATTTATCTCCTATGCTGTATGGTGGATAAGGCAGGCTATAGTTCAGGCACTTGCTGAACAGGCAGGGGTGGTTAAACTCCCTCTTAAGCAGGCTCCAATACTCCTTAGGATAAGGCAGACCTATAGTGAACTCTTCCAGAAGTTTGGTAGGGAACCTACGACGGAGGAGATAGCAGAAGAACTCGGTATGGAACCAAGTGATGTAGAGGATATCCTCAGGGTGGTTAGGATGCATTTGTCTTTAGAGTTACCTATAAACAAAGATGATAATGATGATAGAACCTATATGGATCTTCTTGAGTCTTCTACACCTTCTGCTGAAGATGAGGCTATAATGGCATCTATGGTCAGTGTTGTTCATGAGCTTATTTCACAGTTGCCAGAGAGAGAAGCTAAGATAATAAAGCTCAGGTTCGGTATAGATTGTGATAGGCCCTATACCCTAGAGGAGATAGGAAAAATGATGGGTATAAGTAGGGAAAGGGTACGTCAAATAGAAAGTAGAGCCCTTACGAAGTTGAGGAGACTTGCTCAAGCGAAAAAATTGGAGGATTATCTTAATTGATGGCCTGGGAGTGGTATCACCCGGTAAAGGTCTATTTTGGGGAAAACTTCTTTTATAAGTTGAAGGACCTCTCTTTGGATAAACCTGTGGCGGTAATCACAGGTAAGAAAAATGTCAAAGAAAGAGGTATTGTGGGAAGACTTGAGGAGTTAATAGGAAATGATTTTACTCTACTTGATTTTGTAGAGGGAGAGCCTACCTGGGAGGTTATCGAAAAACTGAGGGATAGACTAAGTGAGGAAGGCGTGAAAACTGTCATTTCCATAGGTGGTGGTAGTGTGCTTGATTCTGCTAAGCTAGCTGCTCTTCTTGTGACGAACAAGGGCGTGAAAATTAGAGAGATAATAGGAGTGAGAGATTTTAAATTTGAGAACTCCCCTCTAAGAGTTATAGCTGTTCCCACTACTAGTGGTTCGGGATCAGAAGTTACTCCCTATTCTATAGTGATAGATAGGGAAAACCTGAAGAAGGCATCTATAGGCAGTTTGTATCTCTATCCTTTTATTGCAATAGATGATCCCACTCTTACCTATGATACTCCCTTCGAGATAACGAGAAATAGTGGTATAGATGCTTTTTGTCATTCGCTGGAGGTCTTCTTTATGAAAGAGATCCATCCTATAGCTTCTAATTTTGCTCTAAATGGGATACTTCTTTTTATAAAGTTCTTTATGAATGCTTTAAATAACGACAGAATAGCAAGAGCCAAAATGATGTTGTCCAGTCTATACGGTGGTTATGCTATCTCTAATGTTGGTGCTGGTTTGATTCATCAATTTGCCCACGCTTTGGGAGTATTAAGGGGTTATCCACATGGATTTGCAATTGCTATCTATGTTGTGCCTGTTCTCAGTTGGTATGCTGGATACAAAGAAGGGTTGGAAAGGATAAAGTTACTAGAGGATAATCTTGGTATAAAGGGACTAATAATGTATCTTAGAAAACTCTTTGGGGATATTGGTATTCCTGATGTTGGTAAAATAGGTCTTGGAGAAAAAGAGATCGAACTTATGGTGAGCATAGTGGAAAGAAGAAAGACGTATTTTGATAAGTTTGTTGTTACTCCTAAAAGGGATGATCTATACAGAATAGCCTTGGGTGGATTTGAAGCTTCTTTATAGCATGATCTTTATAGTTGACTTATTCATGAGTTCTTCAATCCACTTTTTATATCTCTCTTCAATTCTCTCACTCATGATAAGGTTTCTTATTTTTTCTTTAACTTCATCATAACTTCCGTGTAGCTCGCTTTTGTGTTTTTCATAGTATTCCTTTATCTCCTCCTCTGCAACAGCTATTCGCATTCTTATCTGAGTGTTCATAACCCTCGTTGTTGTTATTCTGCGCCTTATTTCTTCCTTGTAAGCCTCAAAAGTTATACCCTTTTCGTGGAGGAGCTTTTTAAATTCATCTAGTGTTATGTGGTTTTCCCTAAGTAGGTTTTCAATATACTCGTTTACCACTTCATCTTCTGCTACGAGTCCCAGTTTTTCCGCTTCCTGCATAACGACTTCTTCTATTACCATTTTCTTTAAGACTTCTTGGAGTGTTAATTCCTGACCAGTTGTGACCTTTATTACTATTTGTCTTTCCTGTACTTCACTTAGCATTATCGGTTTGCCGTTTACTACAGCTACTATCTTTTCTATTATTATAGCGTGACAGGTCGCTGCAGATATGAGAGTGAAGAAACCAAGTACAAATATCACACGAACGATACCTTTCATTCTGCTACCTCTATTCTACTTCTTGCTTTCAACTCTTTTATGAACTTTTCGTATTCCTTTTGCTGTTTTTCACTTGTTAGCTTATCTTTGATTTTTTCTCTTACTTCACCTAGATTCAATATCCTAGCTGGTTTTTTGTCAATAACTTTTATTATCTGGTATCCATTTTCACTTTTTATTGGTTCTGTGAATTCTCCTGGTTTTAATCTGGATATTATATTTTTGAATGGATCACTGATTCCATCGACTGATACTTCTCCTAGATAACCTCCCTTGTTTTTTGTTTCTTCATCTTCTGAATATTTTTTAGCCACTTCTTCAAATGGTGTTCCTTTTTTTAGTTCTTCCACAGCTTTTTTTAGTTTTTGTTCGTCTTTTATAGAAATATAACTAAGTTCGTATATTTCAGGTTGTTTAAACTCTTCTTTATGGTTCTCATAATAACTTTTGATTTCATCATCTGTTGCAGTAGCGTTAGAAAACTTATCCTTCAAAAATTTTTCTAATAGAAGGGCCTCTCTGAATCTTTCGACTTTCCTTCTGATTTCTTCATCTTCCTTTACTCCTGCTCTTTTCATCTCTTGAATGAGCAACCTTTCTTCAATGAGCCGATCCAATAGCTTCTTCTTTAACTCGCTATCTTCTGACACTACAGCTCTGAATTGTGGAGGTAGTGTTGATATGGCTTCTTCTAAGTCTTTTGTGGTTATCGTTTCGTTATTAACCCTTGCAAGTATCTTTTCTTCAGCCTTTGCTATAGATGTTGTGACTAGTCCTGTTAGAATTGTTAAGGTGATTACCGTTTTTTTTGTAAATCCTTTCAAGGGACCCTCCTTTTAATTTTGGTTCCCAATTTTATTATAGGTCATCCTTAAAAGCAAATGGTTAGCTATAAATAAGACTACATCTTAACAATCTCTTTGTGTATTCTTCTTTCGGATTCTCTAGGATTTCATCTCGACTACCTATTTCGACCACTCTACCTTCCTTCATAACTATTATTTTATCGGCGATCTTTAGGGCTAGCACAATATTATGTGTTACAAATATAGAAGTTATTTTAAGCTCTTCTAAAATATCTATTAGTAGGTTTAGGATATGGGCCTGCGTAAATACATCTAGGCTACTTGTGGGTTCGTCAAGTAGGATTATTTCTGGTTCGGTTGATATAGCTCTTGCTATAGCTATTCTTTGTCTTTCTCCTCCACTTGTTTGATAGGGGTAGCGGTATAGGTAGTCTTCATTTAGTCCTACTAGTTTCAATAGGTACTTTGCTTTCTCGATTTTCTCTTCTTTCTTGAGTTTCCTTTCTCTTACCTCTATAGGTTCGGATATGATCTGGTATATCTTTAGCCTTGGATTGAGCGAGGAAAAGGGATCTTGAAAAACTATTTGAATTTTGCCCTTTATTTCCTCAGGGAATTTAGGGTTTTTCGCTTCTATAAGGAATTCTCCTATTTTTATGCTCCCTTCGTTGATACTCTCTATCCCTGCGATTATCTTTAAAATAGTACTTTTCCCGCTACCTGACTCACCAACTATTGCTACTTTTTCTCCTCTTTCTATTTCAAAGGATACATTACTTAGAGCTCTTATTTTTATTTCACCCGTTAATCCCTTTCTCGTTTTGTATGTTTTAGATACGTTATTAAAGCTTATAATCATACTCATCATCTTTTTTCTAGTTTTTTGTTTATGTTTGACAATACTTTTACTATGGTTTCTATATCTTTTTCTGTGTAAACTGTATCCTTTTCTTTTTTAAATCCTTCTTTTATAAGTAGTTCTGCTATTCTTTCCGAAGTATTTAGGAATATTTTGCTTCCTTTTTGGTAAATTTTTGGTATTTTTAGGTTCTTTGCTAATAGTCTCAGTTTTAGTAATTCGATGAAATTTTCTCCTTCTCTTGGTAATTTTCCGAATCTATCTTCTAGCTCTTGTTTAACATTTTCCAATTCGTTTAAATCTAAATTCACCAGTGTTCTGTAGATTTTTATCTTCAGCTTTTCGTTTCCTATGTAACTATCTGGGAGAAAAGCTGGTATTGTTAATTTTATAGTTGGTTCGAAATCTTCTACCGGTTCTCCCTTTAACTTTCTAACAGCTTCTTCTAGCAATCTAAGGTACTCTTCTAAACCCACACTTGTGATGTGCCCCGATTGTTCCTTACCTAGCAAGTTTCCAAAGCCTCTTATCTCCATATCTCTGAGGGCGAGTCTTAACCCAGAACCGAGCTCTGAAAATTCCTCAAGGGCCCTTAGCCGTCTTTTTACATCCTCTGTGATTTTTTTAGGTGTTACTAGAAAGTAGGCGTATGCTATATCTCTATTTCTTCCCACTCGCCCTCTTAGTTGGTATAATTGGGCTAGACCGAATTTTTCTGAATCTATGACGATTAGTGTGTTTGCTGTTGGGATATCAAGCCCTGACTCTACTATCTGTGTAGATATGAGCACATCTATATCACCTCTTGTAAATTTGAGCATCCTTTCCTCTATCTCACTACCTTTCATCTTACCATGAACTATTGCGCATTTCGCATTTGGGCAGAGTTTTGATATCTTTTCCATTACCTTTTCTATACCTTCTATTCTACTTTTTACTACAAATACCTTCCCCTTCCTTTTTAATTCCCTTTCAATTGCTCTCTTCACTATCTCTTCATTGTAGTACATTACAAATGTCTTTATTGATTGTCTTCCTTCGGGAGGTGTTTCTATCACACTTATGTCTTTTATACCGGATAGTGCCATATTGAGTGTTCTTGGTATCGGAGTTGCACTCATAGTCAGTATATCTATTGTTGGGTGCTTTTCCTTTATCTTCTCTTTATGTTCTACTCCAAACTTATGTTCCTCATCGATTATAAGTAGGCCTAGGTCTTTAAATTCTACGTCATCCATCAGTATTCTATGGGTTCCTATTAGTATATCAACTTTGCCCGATTTTACCTCTTCAATTATTCTGCTTTGGTCTTTTTTGGATACAAATCTCGTCAAAACTTCTATATTTACCGGAAAACCTGCAAATCTTTCCTTAAAAGTTGTGTAATGTTGATGGGCTAATATTGTTGTTGGAGTGAGGACAGCTACCTGTTTACCGTCCATTACAGCCTTAAATGCTGCCCTCATTGCGATTTCCGTTTTTCCAAATCCAACATCACCGCATATTAACCTATCCATAGGAGTGGGAAGTTCCATATCTCTTTTCACATCCTCGATAGCCTTTAGCTGATCGGGTGTTTCTTCGTAAGGAAATGCTTCTTCAAACTCTACCTGCCAGGGAGTATCTGAGGAAAAACTGTGACCCTTCTGAGCCTTCCTTCTTGCTTCTATCATTAGGAGTTTTTCCGCTATTTCTTCTACTGCTTTTTTTACCTTTCTCTTCCTTGTTTCCCATGATTTTCCGCCTAATCTGTCTAGAGGCGGTTTTGCTCCTTCCTTTGAAATGTATTTTTCCACGTAGTGCAACTTGTCCAGAGGAACGTAAAGTATGTCACCACCAGCGTATTCTATCGTTATAAATTCTATAATGTTACCTTCTACCTCTATTTTTTTTGTTCCCTGGAATATGCCAATTCCATGTTCTCTGTGAACTACATAGTCTCCTACTTCTAGATCGAATAGCTGATGTAACCTTTTTGGCTTGGTAACTTTTTTAATTTTTTTAACTTTACCCAGAATTTCATCGAATTTAATGAATATTACTCTATCCTCTTCCCATAAAAATGAATTTCTCAGGTAGCCCTTTAATATGTATGTACTATTCTTTGGTAATCCTCTTTTAAATTCCGTTATTTTGAAGTAGAAGTTTCTTTCGTTAAGAATTTTGCTTAATGTATCCACTTCTAAATCATTTTCACACACTATAAATGTTGTATAACCTTTCTTATTAAATTCTCTGATCATTTCTATCCATTTATCTATACTTCTTCCTCTCCTCGGTTCGTCATTAAATGGTTTTAAGATTATATTAAAACTTTTTTCTTCTCCACCCTGTAGGATAGTATCTATTATTAAGGTTTCTTCTATGTATTTTATTTCATTATCTTTATAGAATTTTATAGATTCAAGTTCCTCGTAGAGTGCTTCTGGATTTATTTTTATTATCTCATCAAAATTGAGCATGACTATATCAATTTTGTTTTCTACTTTTAGGGGGTATATTTTTATACTTTCAATTTCTTTTATAGATCTTTGAGATTCAGGCTCAAAGATTCTTATAGATTCTATCGTATTCTCATCTAGCTCTATTCTAACAGGGTAGTCGTGGTTTATTGGGAAAATGTCTATTACGAAACCCCTTGTTGCTATAGTCCCTGGATTATCCACTATCCCCGTGTTTACGTAGCCTATGTCTATAAGTTTTTCTACGAGTACACTTTTATTTATATCTTCACCTATTGTTAGTTTTATTGCCTTTTTTGTTAATTCATCTACTGATCCTACGCCGTTGTAAAGTCCTTCGATTGTTGATAGAATGGCAAAATGTTTGCTTTTTTCGATTATCTCCAGTGTTTTTATAGAGTTCCTGAGACTTGAGTTATCACCCAGTAACAGTCCTACTTTCCTAGAGAAGGTTAACATTTCTCTAAAGAGCTCATCTATTTCGTCCTTCGGTGATATAACGAGCAGGCTTTTACCTTCTAGTATCAATCTGCCCAAGTAGTAGCTTAAAGCGCTATCGGGTATGTATAACTTTTTGGATAGTACTCGTTTTGTCATACTTTTGGTATATAATACATTCGATCAGATTAAGCTATGGGGGTAGAAATGGATAGAGAGTGGATCAGTATCCTTGAAAGTATCTATAGGAGGGCTCCTATATCAAGGACGTTAAATAGTGACATATGGTTTGATGAGGAGGGGAGGGCCCATTTCGTTTTGAGGTTTGATCCTTCCTTCTGTCATCCTCTAGGGGACATACACGGTGGCATAATAAGCGCAATGGTTGACAATGCGATTTGGTATACCGCAAGCGCGAGGTACCCAAGAGTTTGGATAACTACCGTTGAATTTCATACCTATATAGTTAAAACTCCTGATAGACAGAACATATATTCTGAAGGCTGGGTGATCCATAGTGGTAAGAGGTTGGCTGTTGCGAGGGCCGAGGTGAAGCGTGAGGATGGTGAACTTGTTGCTTATGGCACTGGTACATTACTGGTCTTGAGTCATATAAAACTGGACCATGAAGAAGTTGAGAGGAAGCTTTGTGAGATAGGTTATATTTGCAAAAGTTCTTAATAACTGTTATAATCAAGTTATGATACAAAAAAACATCATTCTGCTGGATGGTAGGAAGGCGACTATAAGGCTTCTTTCAAGTGATGATACGGAAAGGCTTTATAATTATTTTTGCGTGGGTATTTCAGAAGAAGATTTCCTTCTTTTTAAGGATAATGTAAAGGATTATTTCGTTATCAAAGGTTGGGTAGAAAACGTAGATTTGGATCGAGTTGTTCCAATCGTTGGGGTTGATGATTTAACTGAAGAGATAATTGCCACTGGTACTTTACATACTAGAGGGCATGGGTGGTTCAGGTACCTTGGTAAGATCAGGGTTTCTGTTTGCCTGAGGTGTAGAGGGATTGGTCTTGGTAAAGCTATGATAGAAACGCTTTTAGAGATTGCGAGGGAAAGGAGGCTAAGAGCTGTTATAGCTGAGGTTCTCTCAGTTCAGAGTATAGCTTTGAAGGTTTTTAAGGAAGTTGGCTTTGTTGAAGTTGGTAAGATAGATTCTATTGCAAAAGATTTGAAGATGAATCCAATGGATTTACACATCCTCGTTTATTATCTTGATTGATGGTATCTGGTGAAGCTAGGGTAATATTTCTCGGTGGACCTACAGCTAGCGGAAAATCTGATGTTGCTATAGAGATAGCGATGGAGTTCCCCTTTATAGAGATAGTAAATGCTGATTCTGTCCAGCTCTATAAATATATGGATATAGGTAGTGCCAAGGTTGGTCATTTCGAAAGGTCCATAGTTCCACATCATCTTATAGACGTTGCGGAAATAGACGATCCATGGGATGTTAAAAGGTATGAAGAAGAGGCTTTAAAGGTTGTTGATGCTATCCAGCAAAGAGGGAATATACCCCTTGTGGTGGGTGGTAGTGGTTTCTACATGTTTGCCCTTGAATCTGGTGTTCCAGGTCCCATCGGGAAAGATGAGAAATTGAGAGAGAAGTTGTATAGTATGGATACTGAGAGGCTCTACGAATGGCTGAATGAAGTAGATCCTGAGAGGGCAAGGGAAATTTCAAAAAGGGATAAAAAGAGGATTGTAAGGGCTCTTGAGTTGTATATGCTCACAGGTGAAAAACCTTCAAAATTCAAATGGCAGGGTACAAGGTCTGGCTGGAGGGTACTTAAGGTTGCGGTAACTAGGGAAAGAAAGGAGCTGAAGGATAGAATAACAAAAAGGGTTTATGAAATGGTAGAAAGGGGTTGGCTAGAAGAGGTAAGATATCTAGTGGAAAGATGTGGTAAGACCAGGGTCTTGACAGATACGCTTGGATATAGGGAGTTACTGATGGTTCTAGATGGAGCTTTAACTATTGAGGAAGCTGTTAGAGAGATCATAAAGCAGACCTATAAGTACGCTAAGAGGCAGATCGGCTGGTTTAAAGGTAAAGGTTATGAATTTTTTAAGTTGGAGGAGGAAAAGGAGAAACTATTTGAAAGGATAAGAGGTTGGTTGGATGATAAGGCTGACAGGAGGTAGGGATAAGGGTAGGTACATAAAGAGTCCTAAAGGGCTTTCTACAAGACCTATGAATGCTGTATTAAGGAAGGTCCTTTTTGATACGATTGGTAACGCTGTAGTAGGAGCATTATTCCTGGATGTATTTGCAGGTGTTGGTACTGTTGGGTTTGAAGCCCTAAGTAGAGGTGCAAAAAAAGTGGTGTTTGTTGAAAAAAATAGAAAGGTAGCGGAGATAATAAGAGAGAACACTAAGATACTGGGTTATCAGGATAGGGTAGAAATTCTCGTTATCGACGCTTTCAGGTTTCCAGAGTATGTTAGAGAAAGTTATGATATAGTCTTTTTAGGTCCTCCCTATTCTTTACCCAAACTCGGAAGATTACCTCTACTTTTTGTAGGATTTTTAAAGCCTGAAGGTTTAATGATTGTACAACATCATCACAAAACTACCGTTGAATTACCAGGTGGATATGATATAAGGGTTAAGAAAGTAGGGGAGAATGCTTTAACTTTCATGAGGAGGATTGGATGAAAAAAGCGGTCTATCCTGGCACTTTTGATCCTGTCACTAATGGTCACATTGATATAATGAAAAGAGCTTCCAGAATATTTGATAAAGTTATAGTTGCCATTGCAAAGGGTGAGAAGAAAAACCCCCTTTTTACTTTAGAGGAAAGGTATGAAATGTTAAGGATAGTTGTTGAAGAGGAAGGCCTGAAAAATGTTGAAGTAGATACCTTTGATACTCTTTTAGTTGATTATGTAGTAAAGGTGGGTGCAAACGTTATAGTAAGGGGCTTGAGGGCGGTTTCAGATTTTGAGTATGAGTTTCAGATGGCTCTTATGAATAGGAAGTTGAATCAGTTTGTTGAAACCATTTTCTTGATGCCTAGCGAACAGTTAACCTATGTTAGTAGTAGGATAGTGAAGGAGATAGCATTCTTTGGCGGAAATGTGAGGTGTCTTGTGCCTTCCTCTGTTGCGGAAAGATTAAAAGAGAAATTTTCTACTTTGAGGTAGTTAAAGTTAGGCTTTCTATCTCCCTTAGGTTTACTTCACCTATGTATTTTTTGATCACAGTACCTGTCGTTCCATCTATAAGATAGGAAGTTGGTAGGAACCTTATACCTTCATAATCTATCAACATCTGGGGAGTTGCTATGGCGACAACTAGGTTGTTTAGATTGTATTCTTTCAAGACTTCTATAGCTTTATTTTCGCTCTCATCCACACTTACTGCGAGTATTTCTATGTTTTTACTCTTCAACTCCTGTACTTTTTCGTTTAGTGATTTTAGGATGTCTTTACACGTTGGGCACCAGGAGCCCCAGAATATCAAGAGGAGTCTCTTACCCTTGTAATCGGTTAGTCTACGAACATTACCGTTCAAATCTTTTATTTCGAAATAGGGAGCTTGTTTTAACGCCTCCTTCTTGCATCCTATGAGGGAAAATAGGAGAACAATTAAAGTAAAAAGTATGTAAAGTTTTTTACCTTTCATTTCACCTCCTCGTAATAGAAGTAGATATTATCTATATCAAATCCGGCATCTATAAGGAAGGCCTTGATCTCCTTTTCTTTCAACTTAAGTTCAGAAAGTGGAAAGTCCTCTCTTACAGCCACCATTAGTGTTCTGTTTTTTAAAGATATCGGTTTAGCTATCTTTGGTATCTCCCCTGGAAGATCATTCCAGATTTTCCTTATGGATAGTGCAAGTGAAACTTTCTTCAATTCCTCCTTTTCTTCTAGAATCTTAAGTAGTGTATCTTTTATAGATGTAAAACCCCTCATATACTTACCATCTCTTTAAGTAGATTTCTGGGAATATATTTTATCCATATTTCGCGTGTGAAATAATCCACAACTTTTATAATCTTTATATATTTTGGAAATAGGAAGTTTGGTTTTTTGGGGATTACGTATATTGGGATCCATATTTCATCCTTCTTTTTACTGTTACACTCTCTACAGCAGGTTACTAGGTTTTCCCAGCTCCATCTACCACCTTTTGATTTTGGTATAACATGATCTATGGTAATTTCGTTATCCTTAAGCACTTTTCCACAGTACGCACATCTAAAATTGTCCCTATAGTATATCATCATCCTGGTTGGTGGTCCCTGGATAGCGTTACTCTTTATCGAGTTAACCTTTATTACAACGGGAAAAGGCCATTCATAAGAAGGGCTTCTGATCGTAGCTATAGGGTGGTATTCCAAGGTTTCACATCTACCCAGGTACTCAAGGGTTATAGCCTTTTGCCATTCTATTATGTCAAAAGGCATGTAACTCTTGTTGAGAACAAGACAGTATAAGTTACTTTTGTTTTTTATGCAGTCCTCCATTTGGATTTAATATAGCATATTGAACCTCATTTTTAAATAGTCTAGTTCTATTTTGTTTAAATTGGAAAGTTATTGGACCCATGAACATAGTTCATTGTGAAAAATGACATTTTCTCTATTGACAAACTCAGGAGTGGGTGTTAAAGGATAGTAACAAAAGATCCTTGAGAGAGGCTAGATGATGCGCGAAGTATACTGGCCGCTAATTCTTGTTGCAATTTTAGCTTTTGGTTTCGGGATCGGAACTATTGTAATCTCAAAATTAGTTGGACCTAAAAGACCCGATCCTTCTAAGCTGTCTCCCTATGAATGTGGAGTTGAACCTGTTGGTGATGCGAGGAAGCCATTTTTTATCCACTATTATATGATAGCCCTTTTGTTCCTTGTTTTCGATATCGAGGTGATCTTTCTTTATCCTTGGGCTTTAAAGTTTAAGGAAATGGGGTCCTTTGCTTTCTGGGAGATGGCAGTTTTTATAGTTATATTTTTGGGAATATTTTTATACGCCTATGTTAAGGGAGTGTTAGAATGGGAGTGAGACGTCCTGTCGAAGAGGTGTTGATAGAATTTCCAGAGGTAAAGCCTGTTGAGGAGATTACAGAGGAGGAGCTTGAAGCTATTTCCGGAAATGTTCTAGTTACCACTTTAAACAAGGCTGTAAACTGGGCTCGTAAATGGTCCATATGGCCCTGTACTTTTGGTCTTGCCTGCTGTGCTATAGAGATGATGGCTACAGCGGCTAGTCATTACGATATGTCTAGATTCGGAGCTGAGGTCTTTAGAGCTTCTCCGAGACAAGCTGATCTTATGATAGTTGCAGGTACGGTAACGAAGAAGATGGCTCCTATCGTTAAGAAGGTCTATGAGCAGATGCCGGAACCTAAGTGGGTCATAGCGATGGGTACCTGTGCTGTTGGTGGTGGAATATACGATTCCTATGCTGTTGTTCAAGGTGTGGATAAGTTTCTTCCCGTTGATATATATATACCTGGCTGTCCCCCAAGGCCGGAAGCGCTTTTACAGGCTATTCTCATGTTGCAGAAGAAAATAGAAAGGGAAGGCATAAAGAACAAATTTTAGGGGTGGCGAATAATGGGTATATTTGAATCTTTAAAGGCTAGGTTTGGTGAAGCTATTGGCGATGCAAGAGAATTTAGAGGCGAGGAGACCATCTATGTTTCGAAGGAGTATTTGAAGAATATATGTCTATGGCTTAGGGATGTTAAAGGATTCAATTTTTTAGTTGATCTATGTGGAGTTGATAGAGGGGTAGGCAAAACCGATAGATTCGAGGTTGTCTATCTTCTAAGGAATATGGATACAAGAGAACAGGTAAGATTGAAGGTTAGAATTAGGGATGGTGAGAGAGTTGATACCGTTTCCGATGTATGGCCTACAGCGAACTGGCATGAGAGGGAAGTATACGATATGTTTGGTATAGAATTTGAGGGACACTCCAATTTGGAGAGACTATACCTTCCTGATGATTATGAGGGTTTCCCTCTGAGGAAAGATTATCCGGTAAGGGGGGATACTAACAGGATATTTTATGAAGGTGGCGCTAAAACAAAGTATAAACCAAAGAGGAATGATACTACAATCCTTAATATGGGTCCTCAGCATCCATCCACCCATGGTGTTCTGAGGGTAATTCTAGAACTTGAAGGGGAAACGATTGTTGATGCATGCCCGATAGTAGGTTATCTTCATAGGGGGACGGAAAAGCTGGCCGAGCAAAAAACCTATTTTCAAGTTTTACCTCTTACCGATAGACTCGATTATCTTGCTCCTCCTTCGAACAACCTTGCCTATATACTCGCCGTTGAGAAGTTGTTAGGTATAGAACCACCTGCGAGGGCAAAGTACATAAGAGTTATAATGACAGAACTCGCGAGGATAGCTTCCCATCTCATTTGGCTTGGTACACACGCTATGGATATTGGAGCGGCGACGGTATTTCTCTATACCTTTAGAGAGAGGGAGTATATCTACGAGCTCTGGGAGATGGTAGCGGGAGCTAGGTTCCACCAGAGTTATTTTAGAATAGGTGGTGTGAAAGAGGATTTACCTGAGGAGTTTATACCTGCCCTTAAGAAGTTTGTAGATACCTTCCCAAGAAAGATAGATGAGTACGAGGGACTGCTTACTAACAACAAGATATGGAGGGTTAGGACAGAGGGTGTAGCGGTGCTTTCAAAGGAGGATGCTATCAGATACGGAGTCACAGGTCCTATTTTGAGAGGTTCTGGTGTAAAATGGGATTTAAGGAAAGCTTATCCCTATTCAGGATATGAAGAGTTTAGATTTGAGATCCCTGTTGGGGAGGTTGGAGATACCTTTTCAAGATATCTTGTAAGACTCGAGGAGATGAGGCAAAGTAGGGAGATACTGAAACAAGCTGTTGAGAAGTTGCCTGATGGTCCTATTAAGTTTGAACCAGGTAAGTACAGTTTCCCTGATCCAGAAGAAGTTAAGGGTAGTAGAGCAAACATAGAAGCTCTTATACATCAGTTTAAACAGGTTATAGAAGGTGTAAAACCACCTGTAGGTGAGGTATACCAGGCTGTAGAGGCACCAAAAGGTGAGCTCGGTTTTTATATCGTGAGTGATGGTAGTGAAAAGCCATATAGGATGCGAATAAGGTCACCTTCGCTTATAAATCTACAGGCCTTACCACTTTTAGTAAGAGGTCACAAGGTTGCCGATGTTGTGACTGCTATTGGTAGTATAGATATAGTTTTGGGTGAGGTGGATAAGTGATGGTCGTAGACAGATCGTTTGTAAGTGAGGAAACTTGGGCAAAGATAGAGGATCTTATGGGGCGTTATCCGGATAAGAGAAGTGCACTTCTTCAGGTTTTACATGTGGTACAGGATGAGAAAGGATATCTTAATTATGATGCTATTAAATGGATCGCCACTCTCTTTAGGTTACCTCCTGCAGAAGTTTATAGTGTTGCTAGCTTCTATACCATGTACAATCTGAAGCCTGTTGGTAAGTATCTTATCCAGGTTTGTACAAACATTTCCTGCTCTATAACAGGAGCAGACGAGATAGTTAGATTTATAGAGAAGAAGTTGGGTATAAAGGTTGGGGAGACTACCCCTGATGGTAAATTCACACTTATAACAGTTGAATGCCTAGGTTCCTGCGGGAAGGCTCCGGCTATGATGATAAACAAGGACTACTATGAAGAGCTTACACCTGAAAAGGTGGAGAGAATATTGGAGAGTTTAAAGTGAGGTGTTTTATGGGTGAGTACAGACTGTTGTTGGCAAATGTTGATAAGCCCGGTTCTCATAAACTCGAGGTTTACAGAAAGGCTGGTGGTTATGAAAGATTAAGGAAGGCTCTATTTGAGATGAAACCAGATGAAGTTGTTGAGGAGGTTAAGAAATCGGGTTTAAGGGGTAGGGGTGGTGCTGGTTTCCCTACGGGGGTTAAGTGGGGATTTGTTCCAAAGACAGATCTACCAAAGTATCTTATATGTAACGCTGATGAGGGAGAACCTGGAACCTTTAAGGATAGAGTTATAATAGAGAAAGATCCACATTTGTTGCTTGAGGGTATAGCGATAAGTGCTTATGCGATAGGTGCCCATGAAGCTTTCATATATATAAGAGGAGAATACGAGTACGGTGCGAGGATTTTGGAGAGTGCTATAAGGGAAGCTGAAGAAGCAGGAATTCTCGGAGATAATGCCCTTGGATCTGGTTACAGGATAAAGATAGTTGTTCATAGAGGTGCAGGAGCCTATGTATGTGGTGAGGAGACTGCCCTTATAAATTCGCTCGAGGGTAGAAGAGGTCATCCAAGGTTAAGACCGCCCTTCCCTGCATCAAAGGGAGTATACCAGTGTCCCACCATAGTTAATAATGTGGAAACTTTGGCAAGTGTCCCCTTTATAGTGGAAAAGGGTGGTGATTGGTATGCATCCCTTGGTACCGAAAAGAGTAAGGGAACGAAGCTCTTTTCCATAAGTGGTCATATAAAAAGGCCTGGAGTTTATGAACTTATACTTGGGACTCCCTTTGATGTTTTGCTTAATGAGCTTGCAGGTGGTGTGAGGGATGGCAGAAAGCTAAAGGCCGTGATCCCAGGTGGTTCATCCACACCGATGCTTACGGCAGAAGAAGTAGAAGGTATGACACTGGATTATGAGAATATACAGGCACGAGGTTCTCAGCTAGGCTCAGGTGCAGTTATAGTAATGGATGATTCCACAAACATAGTTAAGGTAGTGTGGAGGTTAGCTAAGTTTTATGCACATGAGTCCTGCGGACAGTGCACCCCCTGTAGAGAAGGTACAAGGTGGATGGTTCAGATACTGGATAGGATTGTAAGAGGTGAGGGAAGGATGGAGGATCTTGACGTACTTCTCGATTTTGAGAGCATCATGGCTGGTAACTGTCTTTGTCCACTCGGAGACGCTGCTTTAGGTCCTTTAATTAGTGGTATCACCAAGTTTAGAAGCGAGTTTGAAGCTCAAATAAAAAGTGGAAGATGCTTAGTTTAAGGGGGTATTTTTGAGCCATGGCGAGGATAACTATAGATGGTATAGCGGTAGAAGTAAGGGATGATGCTACAATACTTGAGGCAGCAAGGAAGGCGGGTATAGATATTCCCTACTTTTGCTACCATCCTTATCTTAAACCTGCGGGTCTATGTAGGATGTGTCTGGTTGAGGTTGAGGGAATGCCCAAGCTTACCCCTGCATGTGTTACACAGGTAAGGGATGGGATGGTTGTTAGAACCGATACGCCAAGGGTTAAAAAGGCTCGTGAAGGTATAATAGAGTTTCAACTACTACACCATCCACTCGACTGTCCTTACTGTGACCAGGCGGGAGAATGTATGCTCCAGGATATAACCTATAGATACGGAAGGGCGACGAGTAGGTTTGTAGATGAAAAGGAGCTTTTTCCAACTAAATTCTACGGTCCCTTTATAGTTTATGAACAGTCGAGGTGTATTTTATGCAAAAGGTGTGTAAGGTTTACCCATGAGTATATGGCTGGCACCGATTGGAATGTTTATTTTAGAGCCGCCCATTCCCTGATAGGTACCTATGAAAACAAGGAAATCGCTGATTACTTCACCTGTAACCTTGTAGAGATCTGTCCTGTAGGTGCTATAACTTCTAGGCTTTACAGATACAAGGTCAGATATTGGACATTGGAATGGGCAAGGGGTGTTTGTAGAGAATGTGGTCTTTTCTGTAGTTTGGACTATGGTATAAGGGAAAACAAGGCTTATAGAGCAAAGCATAATGTAAATTCGCCTGGTCCATGGATTTGTGATAAGGGGTATTTTGGGTTTGAATGTATGAATCATCCTGAAAGGATAAAGTTTGCCCTGGAGAGAAGAGAAAATAAGCTTGTTAATGTTGGTCTTGAAAAGGTTTTAAACGGTATTACTCAGGCATTAGGTAGGTATAAACCAGAGGAAGTGGCTTTTATACTACCTAGTGGTCTATCTGTGGAGGATGCAGCCGGTATAAGAAACTTTATGGATAACTTTGGTATAAAAAAGGCTGAATACAGAGTAGGAATGGAGGACTATCTACCCTTTGGTAGCAATGTAGACTCACTTGAGGAGATTTCGGAGGCCAGAAATATACTCGTTTTATCAGGGGATATTTCTAATAGCTATCCGGTTATCGCTCTCACCATTTGTGAAGCCATTGGCAAAGGAGCAAATGTAGTTCTACTTACAAGCTGGGACTACTATCTGATGAAAAGGGTCAATAATCTTTTCTGTATCAAACCTTCCTGTGAAGATGGAGCTATATATTCACTCTTTAGTGGTAAATGGGATGAGTTCACCGGTTTGTCTAGAGAGGAATATGAAAGACTGGAAGCCTTCCTACAGACTAAACCTATGATTGTACTTGGGCCGAGAGCTCAAGAGGCAGTTAGAGCTTTGATTGTGGATTATGCTATCAAAAATGGCTTGAAATATATAATTCTCGATAGAAGTTCTTCGAGTTATGTCGCCTATACTTATGGACTTTTCTGTAAGGGAATAGATTCGCTGTTAGAAGAGGTAAAAGCTGGTAGTGTAAAGGCTCTATTTGTCTTGGGTGTAGATCTATTCAGAGAAGTACCAAATGGCAAGCTTGTAAGGGATGCACTTGGTAGTGTCGACTTTATGGTTTACATGGGGTTGTTCTTTAACGGAACTGCAAGGTATGCTGATTACTTCCTTCCTTTAACGGAGTTAGTAGAAGAGGAAGCTCACTTTGTTAATGTTTTTGGAAAACTGACAAAATCTAAGAAAAGTCTTGCCAGGGAGTATGAGGAGAGATCTATAAGAGAATGGTTGAAACTTATTTCCGAGAAGATGGGGAAAAAGTTAGATCTGGAGGTTAGGGAGTTTAAGCCAAAGTTTGTGCTAGTAGAGGGGAATAAGAAACCGAAAGATATAGTGTTATCGGGAAGTGGGGATTTCGAAGCTCTATTTGAGATACCGTTCTATAGGAATTTCAGATATATGGAGGGTAAGAGTAAGCTATTGGAAGCTTCTCCTGAGCCGGTTCTGAACGTTTCCATTTATGATGCAAGAAGTTTGGGTCTAAGTAACGGTGATTATGTCAGTTTAGATATCGGTGGGCCTTCGTTTAAGTATAAGATTAGGGTGTTTGATGAGCTAGTTAAGGGAGTTTTAGTTGCAGATACTGGCTTTGAAGGATTTCCCGTTAACGAAGCCCTTAATAATCGGATAGCAAAGGTAAAGATTAAAAAGTAGAGGGGTAGGAGTTATGCTGGAAACTGTTATTTTAACTATTGCGAAGATAATCATCTTTTTCGCAGTTTTGATGTTTTTTGTGGCTTATGGAACCTATGCAGAAAGGAAGGTAGCTGGTGGTATTCAGGATAGGATTGGACCTTTACATTGTGGCCCCTTTGGACTTTTACAACCCCTTGCTGATGGTCTAAAGCTATTCTTTAAAGAGGACATAACTGTTGCTAAGAGCGATAAACCTACCTATTATATTGCTCCTATCCTTGCTGTTGTACCAGCCATACTTGTTATAGCTGTTATCCCTGTTGATGAGAATATTATGATCACCGATTTAAATATCGCACTACTTTATTTCCTGGCTGTTTCCTCTCTCAGTGTTTATGCCATAATGCTTGGTGGTTGGGCTGGAAACTCTAAATATCCCTTACTTGGCGGTTTAAGATCAGCAAGTCAGTTTATATCCTACGAGTTGGTTTTGGGTCTTTCTATAGTTTGTGTTGCTATGTTGGTTGGTTCGTTTAGTCTCAGGGACGTAGTACTCTATCAAAAGGATATGTGGATGGTTTTTAAACAGCCAATTGCCTTTATATGTTACATGATCGCAGCCATAGCTGAGCTTAATAGAGCTCCCTTTGATCTTCCTGAGGCTGAAAGTGAATTGGTTGGTGGTTATCATACCGAGTATAGTAGCATGAAATTTGCCATGTTTTTCCTAGGTGAGTACGCTAATATGGTTGTTTCTTCTGCCATTGCTACTTGTTTGTTCTTAGGTGGATGGTATGCACCTTTTAGTATTCTTCCCTTCATACCTGGTTTTATCTGGTTCCTCATTAAAACCTTTTTGATTTTCTTCTTCATGCTCTGGATAAGGTGGACCTATCCGAGAGTGAGGTTTGACCAGCTCATGGGTATGAGTTGGAAGGTTCTTATGCCAGTTGTGTTACTAAACATACTTGTTACCGGGTTTATAGTTACCTTTGGGAGGTAAGTATGATTGGGCCTCTGATTAAAGGATTATCCATAACCATAAGGCACCTTTTCGGACCAAAGGTTACCATAAAGTATCCCTACGAAAAAAGAAAAGTTTACCCGAGGTGGAGAGGAAAACACGTTTTGAAACTCGGGGAGGATGGGAGGGAAAGGTGTTGTTACTGTGGTTTGTGTGAGGCTGTCTGTCCTGCTAATGCCATAAGGATATACGGCAAAGAGGATCCTATCTTTGAAAAATCCGATGTTGGTAAGATAGCGGAGATATACGAGATCGATTATAGAAGGTGTATATTTTGTGGCTACTGTCAGGAAGCCTGTCCAAGAGATGCTATAGTTTTGACTACCGAGTATGAATTGGCGGTAGATTCACGTAGTAAACTTTTAAGGGATAAAGAAGACTTAACTGAGAAACGCTAAAAGGAGAGAGAAAGATGGAAATCATCTTTTATGTTTTAGCAGCTTTGATGATTCTTTCAGCTTGTGGTGTGGTTTTCCTGAAAAAGCCGGTTCATTCGGCCCTTTCTCTCCTGTTTAACATGGTGCTTACTGCCATACTGTATTTGGCGTATCTTAAGGCTCCCTTTGTTGCTGTTGTTCAGGTGATAGTCTATATGGGAGCGGTGGTTGTTTTCGTGCTTTTTGTTATTATGCTGGTGGATCTCGCTAACGGTGGATTTGTAGAGGTTATAAGGGTTCCAAGATTTTTTGCTGCCTTTGTTGTAGCTTTTGTGCTCCTGATTCAGTTCCTTTTCTTGGCTGGCTTCATAAGGGGAGATATTCCTATAGTAAGTGACTATATCCACGGCGATAAACTAGCTGAACTCATATTTACCAAGTACGCTTTACCCTTTGAAGTTGTGTCTATCCTTATATTCTCGGCTGTTGTAGGTGCTGTAGCTATGGCGAAAAAGAAGCTATGAGAGGTGTGGGATGTTACGTATGGAAGTTATTTATGGCTTGAGCCTCATTATGTTTGTTATAGGTTTTTTTGGTATCCTTGTGAGGAGAAACGCTATAGTAATGTTCTTATCTATAGAACTTATGTTGAACAGTGTAAATATTCTCTTCGTCGCCATATCCAAAGCAAGTGGTGCTTTAGATGGACAAGTTATAGCCCTATTTGTGATGGCCATTGCAGCTGGTGAAGCAGCTATAGGTATGGCTATAATAACTTCTTACTATCGTAAAAAGGGTAATGTGGATATAGATAGAGCTCAGCTACTTAGGTGGTAGGAGGGAAGAATGGAAATTAAGGATATGGCTTTATTAGTGGTTCTTCTTCCTCTAGTGGGAGCCTTTATAAATGGTGTATTCTGTTGGAAAGTCGGTAAAAAGGCACATCTCATAGCGGTACCTGCGATAGCGATTCCAGCGGTTATAGCTCTTAAGCTTGCCTATATGGTGGTGAATGGTCTGAGGTTTGATGACGTTGTTTACTGGTGGATTACTGTGGGTAATACCAAAATTCCGATAGGCTTTAGGCTTGATGAGTTATCAACAGTTATGGTAGTTACTGTTACCTTCGTTGCAACATGGATTCACATCTATTCTATCGGTTATATGCATGAAGAGACGGACAGAGGTTATGCTAAATACTTTTCTTATCTAAATCTTTTCTGCTTCTTTATGTTGACTTTGGTTCTTGCTAATAATTATGTGCTACTTTTTGTTGGATGGGAAGGAGTGGGTCTTTGTTCCTATCTCTTGATAGGTTACTGGTATGAGAAAACATCTGCAGCCAATGCGGGTTTAAAGGCCTTTATCACTAATAGAGTGGGTGATTTTGGTTTTCTTATTGGCCTGTTTGTACTTTATAAAGTTACAGGTTCTCTTATATACAAAGATGTAATTGAGAAGGCAAACCTTTTAACACCTGAAGTTGCAACCATAGTGGGATTACTACTATTTAGCGGAGCGACTGGTAAAAGTGCACAGATCCCACTTTATGTTTGGTTACCGGATGCCATGGAAGGTCCTACTCCTGTTTCTGCTCTTATTCATGCTGCTACAATGGTAACAGCTGGTGTCTACATGACTGCAAGGTCTTCGGTTATATATTCTATGGCTCCTATTGCCCTTGATGTCATAGCTGTTGTCGGTGTTGCAACAGCTATGTTTGCTGCTTCTATGGCTCTCGTTAACAATGACCTTAAGAGGATTCTTGCATATTCAACTGTGAGTCAGCTCGGTTATATGTTTGTTGGTGTTGGGGTTGGAGCCTATTCTGCTGGTATATTCCATCTCTTTACACATGCATTCTTTAAAGGCTTGTTGTTCCTGTGCTCTGGTTCTGTTATGCATGCTCTTCACGGTGAACTTGATATCCAGAAGATGGGTGGTCTTTACGATAAAATGAAGATAACGGCACTTACATTCATAGTTGGTGCTCTAGCTATTGCTGGTATTCCACCTCTTGCTGGGTTCTGGTCTAAGGATTCGATCTTACATCACGCTTATGTATCTGGACATAGGGGAATATGGCTCGTTGGGACTATTACAGCTGGTATGACAGCATTCTACATGTTCCGTCTGATTTTCCTTACATTCTTTGGTAAGCCTAGGGACAAGCATCTTGTGGAACATGCCCACGAAAGTCCTCTTATAATGACTATTCCCCTTATAGTGTTAGCTATAGGTTCTATTCTTGTTGGATTTGCTGCAATTTTACCGAATGGTGGTTTTGAAGGTTTTGTGAATAAGGCTCTTGTTTTAAGAGAGGTAGGAGGGCATCACGAAGAGGAGGCTAGTTTTCTGATAATTCTTTCGGTTGTTGTTGCTCTCATTGGTATAGGAATAGCTTATTCTATGTATATAAAATTTGCTCCAGATCCCAGAAGGTTATCGCAAACTCTTAGACCACTATACCTTTTACTTTATAACAAGTACTATGTAGACGAGATTTACTTTGCTCTCTTTATCAATCCTACTGTTGAGATATCAAGGTGGGCACTTTGGAAATTTGTTGATGTGATGATAATAGACGGTATCGTAAATGGAGTTGCCAATTTCTTTGGAGTGGTAAGTTCTGTCGTAAGAAGGATTCAGACAGGTTACATACCGGATTATGGCTGGTTGGTTATAATTGGAGTAATACTGATTTGCGGAATAAAACTTATATTTTAACCTTTAGAAGAGGGTGGTAGGTATGATGGAGTATCCAATTATCAGTTTGCTACTTGTGATACCTTTGTTTGGAGCTATTATCGTTGCTCTTATCGACGGTAAAAACGAGAAGGCTATAAGATGGTTTGCCCTTAGCGTGAGTCTCGTTGAATTTGTAGTTTCTATTCCTCTATACTTCTATTTCGATCCCAATAAGGGTTTCCAGTTTGTTGAGAAATATCCCTGGATCAAAAGTTGGGGTGCCTGGTACCATGTAGGCATTGATGGTATAAGTCTGTTCTTGGTTCTACTTACGACCTTTCTTACTACTCTCTCCATACTTGCTTCGTGGACTATAGAGAAGAGAGTTAAGGAGTATATGATAGCATTCCTCTTCCTTGAAACTACAATGATAGGTGTTTTCGTTGCTCTAGACTTCTTGCTTTTCTATCTCTTCTGGGAGCTCCTTTTGATACCTATGTTTTTACTTATAGGAGTGTGGGGAGGTCCAAGGAGAGTCTATGCAGCTATAAAATTTTTCCTATATACTATGGCCGGTTCTGTATTGATGTTGGGTGCTATAATTTACCTCTATTGGAACCACTACAAATTAACAGGTGATCTCTCCTTTGATATTTTTGATATTTATAGAACCAGTTTACCTCCTTCTGTAATACCCTATCTTTTCTTCGCCTTCGCTGTATCCTTTGCGATTAAAGTTCCTATGTGGCCATTCCATACATGGCTACCCGATGCCCACGTTGAAGCTCCGACTGCCGGCTCTGTAATCCTTGCCGGTATTCTTCTTAAAATGGGAACTTATGGTTTTATGAGGTTTTGTATGCCTCTTTTTCCGCAGGCAGTTGGAGAGTATAGCTATCTATTCTTAACCTTATCCGTGATTGGAATAATATATGGAGCTTTAGTTGCTCTTGTGCAGGAGGATATAAAGAAGCTTGTAGCTTACTCGTCGGTTAGCCACCTTGGTACTTGTATGCTCGGTCTTTTTGCCCTCACTCCAGAGAGTGTTTCTGGGAGTTTATTGCAGATGATAAACCATGGTATTTCAACGGGAGCTCTGTTTTTACTGGTTGGAATGATCTATGATAGAAGGCATACAAGGCTTATTTCGGAGTACGGTGGAATAGCCAAGGTTATGCCTATCTATGCAACCTTCTTTTCTATAACTGCCTTTTCCTCTTGTGGTTTACCAGGACTTAACGGTTTTATTGGTGAATTTTTAACTCTTTTGGGTACATTTAAAGTATATCCTCTATTTGCTATACTCGGTGCTACTGCGACAGTATTTTCTGCTGCATATCTACTTTGGATGTATAAAAGGGTTTTCTTCCATGAAATAACAAATCCAGAAAATCTCAAGCTGAAAGATTTGGATTTTAGAGAGATTCTTATAATGTTGGCGATAGTTACACCTATGTTCTGGATAGGTCTTTATCCGAAGCCTTTCCTGGATAAAATGGAGCCTGCTGTAAATACCTTTATCGAGTCGGTGAAGAGTGCTAAGAACACCTTTGTGGTAGATAAAGTTGTATACAATTTAGAAAAATGAGGAGGAATAGTGTATGGTGGAAATAAAGGATCTTCTAGCTATATTACCTGAAATAACTGTTTTACTTACAGCTCTTGTTGTACTTATTGTGGATAGTGGTCAGGGTAGGAAAGGTTATGGAAATATAATAGCTTTTATAGGTTTCTTGTGTGCTGGAATAGTTAGTCTATTTGTTGAAAATAGTGGCAGAGCTTTTAGTGGCACTTTGGCTAGGGATGGTCTTACGTTTGTATCCAACTTGCTATTTATATTCTGCGGAGCGGTAACTACACTTTACGCCCGTGATTATCTCTTAAGAGAGGATAGACACTATGGTGAATTCTATGGATTAGTTGCCCTTGCTGTTTGTAGCATGATGCTTCTTGCATCTAGCATGAACATACTCCTATTTTTCCTAAACTTGGAGATACTATCTATATGTCTTTATGCTCTAAGTGGTTTTACTAGAGAAAGGGATGCTTCTGTTGAAGCTGCTATTAAATATTTTATCATCGGGGCATTTTCCGCTACTTTTACTGCTCTTGGAATGGCTTTGATGCTATATTCTGCTGGTTCGCTTGATATTGAAGTTTTGGCAAAGGAAAAGACAACGTTGATCTTTTCTATATCAGTTGCTCTATTGTTGGTTTCAATCCTATTTAAAATGTCTGCCGCACCTTTCCACATATGGGCACCTGACGTTTATCAGGGAGCCCCAAGTCCTTCAACAGGTTTTATGATGACCGCTGGCAAGGCTGCCATTTTCATATTTACTATAAGGTTGTTAAATTCAATTGCCGAAGATATATGGTACATCCTTATATTTGCGGCTTCGGTTACCTCCATGCTGATCGGTAACATTACCGCTATTAGACAAACAGACGTTAAGAGGATTTTAGCTTATTCTTCGATAGCACATGCCGGTTATATCCTTATGGGTTACCTTGCTGGAGGTAAGGAGGGAGTAGCTGCTATTGTATTTTACGCTATAGCTTACTCTATAATGAACCTTGGTAGCTTTGCAGTCTTGAGTGTTATTGGTGGTAGGAATGAGATTAATACTGATTTAGAGAGTCTTTCTGGACTTGCCACAAGACAACCACTTTTAGCGTTTATCCTCTCTGCATTCCTCTTCTCTTTAACTGGAATCCCTGGTACTATAGGTTTCTCAGCCAAGTTTTACCTGTTTTCTATAGCGTTAAAGAAAGGTTTATGGGCTCTAGTGGTATTTGCTCTTATCAATAGTGCTATAGCAGCATACTATTATCTAAAGGTAGTTTACTCCATGTTTATGAGGGATCCACGTGCGGAAAGTTATGAAATGACAGTAGGACCGTTCACAGGAATAGTTCTATTTTTACTTTCTATTCTGGTAGTTATTGTTGGAGTAATTCCTGAAGCTGTGTTTAACGTGGTTGTTGCTGCTATAAAATGATAGTGTGTTATTATGGTTAGAATCGGTGATATTTTTAGTTATGTTGATGAAATAAAAACAAGAGGATTAGTTCCTGTTCTAGATGAGCTTTGTTTTATTTTTTTGGAAATACTGAACTTAGATGTTGGTCATTTTATTATAAAAGTAGATGATACTTATTACGAGTTTAAAAAAGGTGAATTAGGAGATAAGTTTTACGAATTTGAATCAAAATATAGAAATGTAACATTAAATTTAAAGGTACCTAAGAATATCAAAAGTAAATTGGATCTACTTGAAGTTTTCTCATTTGTAATTCATGTTGGTTATAAGTTTAACTTGGATTTCTATGTTAGAAATACTATAAGTTCATTTTTGAGTTTTTTGAAAGATAACATAGATATGGATAATATTGAATTTTTTGAAAGTTTAGCTTCTTTTATGACTAAGATTTTAGAAGTTGAAGAGGTTAGGATTGCTGTTAAATTCTTTGATAAGAGGAAAGTATTCGTCGCTGAGTCTGAAAAGTCTCATGGAACATATAACTATGAAAACAGCTTATTAAATGTAGAGCTTGAGATAAGAGGAGCTTCTTTTAAAATAGAATATTTAGAGATTTTTTTAAATTCTCTTCTTTTATACTTGAATCTATATCTTTTTAAGATAGACGTTACAGAGAGATTAAGGTATTTCTCTTTCTTCTACAATATAAACAATTTATTTAGGAAAACTGCAGATTTTAGAAGGAGAGTTGAAATTGCTCTATGGGCTTTATGTTGTGAAAGAGGTGCTTTTGGTTTTAAAGAAGCTATATACTTGGTTTACGATGGAAAAGATGATGTTTTTAGGGGTTTTTTGGCTTTTAGAGGGGAGTTATATAAGAAGCTTGTTGTAGCAAGTGTTCCTGATAGCTCCTTTTATGATCCTGTTGATAAGATTGTAGTGCATGTTGATGTTAGGGACGATGAAATAATGCCCTTGCTTAAATCTTTAAAGGATGCTTTTGAGATATCTTCTTCTAGAGCTTATCTCGTTCCACTTTTTGTTGAGAATAAGCTTATAGGTGCTTTTATAGTCGGTAGCGAGTATGATATAGGTTCTTTGACCTATGAAATGCTTAACCACTTTGCTGATCAGTGTTCACTTGCCTTTGAAAGTGCGAAGGTTCAGGAGTTATATAGGAAAACTGTAGAGGAACTAAGGCTTGCTCACGAGACATTGGAAGAATCTGAAAGACTGAAAAACCTTGGCGAGTTTGTTGCGAGGGTTGTTCACGATATAAAGAATCCACTTATAGCCATAACGGGTCTTGCTGAAAAGCTTTATAGGAAGTTTCCAGAGGATTATCCAGAAAAAAAGATTCTAAAGATGATGATGGATGAAGGTAAGAAGTTGCTAGATTCTCTACAGGATATTTTAACTTACGTTAGAAAGCCGACTATTAAGTATGAAGAAACGGATATAAATGAATTGATAGATGAGGTTCTTTTTATGGAAGTTTATGAGCTTAGAGATAAGAAGATAATACTTGTTAAGGAGTTAAATAGAGACCTACCTAAGATCAGAGTTGATAGGGCACAGATAAAAAGGGTTATAATAAATATAGTAAAGAATGCCATTCAGGCTATGGAAAGAATGGGTGGTGGTGTTTTGAGAATCAGGAGTGCGGAGGAAGTATTGGACAATAAGAGATATCTGAAGATAGAAGTTTCTGACACTGGTGGTGGTATTCCATCTGAGATAGTTCCAAATATATTTAATCCCTTTTTTACAACGAAGAGTGAAGGTACCGGTCTTGGTTTAAGTACTTCAAAAAGGATAGTGGAGATGCACGGTGGTTTTATAAGGGTGGATAACGATTATCCCAAGGGTACTACCTTTGAAATCTATCTTCCTTTGTAGGAACTTTCTATGGCCAAGGACATTGAACGTTTAAAATTGGAACTTGAGAAGTGTAAAAGTCATCTTGCTAAGCTCTTGGAGGTAGAGGCTTTTTACCGTAAGGAGATGGAAAGGAAAGCAGAAGAACTTGCAAGATCTAGGGAGTTACTGGCTGAAATTTTGAATGCAGTGAACATCGGAATCCTTGTGGTGGATAGGGATATGAATGTTATTCATATTAATAAAGAACTAAAGAGGATTTTTTCCATCGAAGGGTATGATTTTCAAGGGAAGTGCTGGGAGATTTTTATGAGAACGGACGCTCCATGTAGTTCGGGTAAATGTGTAAGGGTGGTTGAAAAGGGAGTAGATGAAGAGGAAGAACTTGTTTTATTTGTGGAAGGTAGAAAAAGGATCTTTTGGGTTAAGACTTCTCCCTTGAAGATAAGAGGAGAGATGATAGGAGCTGTTAGGACCTTTATAGATATTACGGAAAAGAAAAGCGAAGAAGCACTCAATGTACTATCAGGTATAAGCATGTTTATCTCTCATACCGTAAAAAACTCGATTGTTCCGGTATCTGCTTTCTTGAAGAGGATCTATGGAAGTTGTCCGGAGGAGTCCAAGATTATAGGTATAATTATCGAGTCTGCTGAAAACTTACTGAGCACTGTAAGAGGGTATGAGGATTTCGTTAAAATAAAAACTATGAGAGATGTAGTTTTTTCTGAAATAAAAGCAAAACGGTTTTTAGAGAAGTTTGTCGATTATATTTCCACAGAAGAGTTTTTAAGAAAGTACAATATGTTACCTTATAGGGATAAATACAGTGTAAATTATAATCTTGGTAAGATAAATGAAAACACAAGTATCTTTGGAAGTTTGGCTATACTGAACATAGCTTTTTGCAATTTGTTTTCTACTTTAGTTGAGTTTGGATTTTCTGTTACTAAACAGGAAGTGGTTATTAAATTGGACTGCAATGAGGATGGTAAATTTTTGGAGATATCGATACTCAGCAATTTTAAGATACCTTCCAAGGTGTTACCTCTTATATATGAACCTTGGATCGTTGAGGAAGGTAGGAATTTTGATAAGTGGGGTTTTGCTATCGCGAGGGAAGCGGTTATAATTCACAATGGAGATTTTGAGGTTTTATCTATAAAGGACGGCACTCTCTCTGTCATAAGGTTACCTACTTTGAAATCTTAGTGATTGACAAGATACTATTTTGTTGATAATTTTTAACATCCTGTAGAAATAACTTTTGGAGTAGAAACATGCCTTGGAATTTGCAGATTTTTACGGGCAATGCAAACGTTGCACTTAGTGAAAAAATCTCGGAGTATATAGGTATTCCACTTGGGAAGGCTTTTGTTGGAAGATTTAGTGACGGCGAGATAAACGTTCAGATACTCGAGAGTGTAAGGGGTAATGATGTCTTTGTTATTCAACCCCTTTTGCCTCCGGTTAATGAAAATCTTATGGAACTATTGGTTATGATAGATGCCTTAAAAAGGGCGTCAGCTGGGAGGATAACTGCGGTTGTACCCTATTATGCCTATGCGAGGCAGGATAGGAAAGTACAACCTAGGGTTCCTATTACTGCTAAACTTGTGGCTAATATTATAACAGTTGCTGGTGCAGATAGAGTGTTGACTGTTGATCTTCATGCAGGTCAGATTCAAGGTTTTTTTGATATTCCTGTTGATAACCTTATGGCTTTACCCGTTTTTGTTGAATATGCGTCCAAGAATATGGACTTGGGAAGGGCCGTGGTTGTTTCACCTGATGCTGGTGGAGTTGAGAGAGCAAGAAGATTGGCTAAAAAACTAGATTTGCCTTTAGCTGTTATAGATAAGAGGAGAAGTGCTCCTAACGTGGCTGAAGTTATGCATGTTGTTGGTGATGTAAGGGATAGAGTTGCCATTATAATAGATGATATCATCGATACGGCCGGTACTCTTGTTAAAGCAACGAGTGCTCTTTTGGAAAAGGGTGCAGTATCTGTTTATGCTTTTGCAACTCATCCTGTATTTTCTGGCCCTGCAAAGGATAGAATTGAAAAGTCAGATATTACCAAGGTGATAGTTACTGATACCATACCTGTCGGTAAGATTGATAAGGTGGAAGTTTTAACTATAGCTCCTCTTATAGGTGAAGCCATAAAGAGAATCCATATAAATGAATCTGTAAGTGTCCTTTTTGAGTAAATCTATAGGAGGGGAAGTATGGTAGCTTTTGAGGCTGTAGTCAGGGATGCGAGGGGTAAAGGCGTTGCGAGAAAACTGCGTAGGAGTGGTTATATACCTGCAGTGATATACGGCGGGGATTTTGGTAGTAAGGCCATTGCTGTAAAGGCAAGTACAGTGCAGAAGTATCTTAAGGGTCTTGTTAGGGAGGCTCATGTTTGGAAAATCAATATCGAAGGTATAGGTGTTAGAGATGTGATAGTAAAGGATGTTCAGAAGCATCCTGTAACAGGGGAAATTTTACACATAGATTTTTATGAGCTCGTAGCTACAAGAACAGTTTCTCTTGCTGTTCCGTTGAAGTTTGTGGGAGAGTGTATTGGTGTTAAGAAGGGTGGTACACTTGAGATTATAAGAAATGAGATAGAGATAGAGTGTTTGCCGAAGGATATAGTAGAGGAAATAGAAGTTGATGTTTCTTCTCTTGATATTGGAGACACTCTCTTCGTAAGAGATATTAAAGTACCTGAAGGCATAAGAATAGCGCTTGAGCCCGATGAGCCTGTAGTTACTGTAGTTACGGTTGAGGAGGAGGAGGAAATCAAGGAAACTTCTGCTGAGGAATGAATGTAGATCTGTTGATAGTAGGGCTCGGTAATCCCGAGCCCCGATATTTCACTAGTAGGCACAATATAGGTTTTATGGTTGTGGATCTTGTTGCTAAATCTAAAAGAGCTGAGTTTAAGGATAAGAGGTATGATTCTATCTTCACGGTTTTTAAGTTGGCTGATAAATCTGTCTGTTTAGTTAAACCTTTAACCTACATGAATAGAAGTGGTATTTCTGTGGCTAGATGGGTGAAACACATAGGTGAAGTTAGTTGCAATACACTCCTCGTTGTACATGATGAAATCGATTTTCCCTTTGGTAAGGTTCGTTTTAAATGTGGTGGTGGGCATGGTGGCCATAAAGGGCTGATGTCAATTATGGAATCTATAGGAACCGATAATTTCGCTAGGTTGAGGATGGGTGTTGGAAGACCTGAAGTTAGAGATAGAGATTTAATAGTAGAATGGCTCTTGAAACCTATGGACAAGGAGGATTTAGAAACTTACTTCGATTTCATAGTTAAAATACTCCCCTCTATAGATACCTTTATCCAGTATGGAATAGATAGGGCTAATAATGAACTTGCAAATATTTTAAGAGACAGAAAACTTTAATCTAAATTCTGTTTCACCTGGTTTGCTAGTAAATTCTATAGTTCCACCATGGGCTTCCACTATTCTACTTACTACTGCAAGTCCAATACCTGTACCTGCTCTTTTTGTTGTAAAAAAGGGTTTAAATATCTCTTCCTTCAGATTTTCTGGTATACCAATACCATCATCCCTAAAAATTATGGTTACGTAGTTTTCGTCTCCTTCCCATTCAATTTCTACTCTCCCTTTCTCATCTATTGCTTCTAGTGCATTTGTAATTATGTTGGTTATGCAAACCTTTAATAACTCCCTACTACCCTGCAAGGAAAGCTCCCTACTACCCCTAACTACAACTACTGCCGATTTCTTACTTATTAAGTGCCTTAGAGATTCAATTACATCATCTACTATTTCAGCAATACTTACCTTTTCCTTTTGAATATCTATACTCTTTGTAAATAGCAGTATATCAGTTACAGTTTTGTTTATACTGCGACTGACAGAAATGATGGCTTCTGCTAACCTTTTATTCTCTCCTTCAAGATTCCTTTTTAACAATCCTGCAAATAGTTCTATCGAACCAAGGGGATTCCGTATTTCATGTGCTAATGTAACAGCTATTTCGCCCATCGCACTTAACCTTTCTCTTCTTTTACTCTCCTCTTCTAATTTTTTTTCTTTTGTAATGTCTCTTATTACAATCACTCTACCTATGTTTTCGTTTTTCAGTAAAAGAGGATATTTTGTTATTTTCACATATTTTCCTTTGAAATTTAGTTCTTCTTCTTGTTTTTTTGGATCTATTATGTCTAGTATTCCTTGTGATATGAATTCTTCTGCAAATTTATTTGTAAGAAGTGCGTTCATATTGTTATCTACTGCTATTACACCTTCAGATATACTTTCTATGATACTATTTAGTAGATTTTTTTGATTATACAGTTCTTTTGATAGTCGTTCGACTTCTTTTTTTAGTTCATTGTACGATTGGGTTAGTTCATCTATCGCTCTTATAAATTCTGCTAACGATTCAATATAGCTTTTTGAGCCCATTTTATTGTTTCCTCTGCTAGTTTTATAGATTGTAACTCTTTATACCAATATGAATTTTTATATTCACTTTCTAAAATACTCCACCATAGATTTTTTTGTTTTTTGCTTGTTGAATAGTAGCCTAAAAGAAATAGCGCTTCATCTCTATATTTTCCCTTCGTGTATATGTTTACTATTTTTTCTAACATTTTTAATCCGTTCTTGTAATTTTTCCTTTCTAGTAATTCTCTCGCTATTATCATCCTTAATTTTTCATCTTGGTGAGGATAGAATTTCATTATTCTCTTGCCTTCTAATAGATTAATGGCTTTTTCTATTTCTTTATTTTCTAAGTATAGAACTACTGATAGATAATCTATATATCCTAGTGTTTGTTGGTATATATTGTTTATTTTTTTAGTACTTTCTAACTCTTTTATATTTTTACTTATAAAGTAAAACTCTGATAATTTTTTTACTCCTTTGTTTAGTATAATTGGATCTATGTGGTTATTGAAGTTTTTGATAATGTTTTCTAGCTTTGAATATGTGTTATTTGATATGTAATAATCGGTTAGCAAGTTTAAAACTTCAGATTTTTTGGTGAATTGTTTAAAAAATTTTTCAACTATATATTCCATAATATTTATAGCTTCACTGGCGTTATTTAAGTATAGACATTTTGCGATTTCAAAAGCATATTCTCCATTTTTTACATCTATATCTATCATTTCCTTATATTCTTTCCAGATTTTTGTTGCCATAAAGCAGTTTTTTTCAGCTATACTCTTTTCGAGTATGTCATTTATTGCTTTTTTGGCAATTCTATAAGCTTCTTTAATTAAGGGATCATCTTTGTAGGTCTTTATAAAATTTGATGCTCTTACTACCGCCTCTTCTAGTTTTTTTTCTTTGTATGCTTTTTCTATTTCTCCTAGTTCAAGATTCTTTAGTCTATCAAGGGCCTTTTGATAGAAACTACTTTTCGGAAATTCGTTTACAAATTGTCGGTAAAGGGCTAGTGCTTCTTTTTCGTCCTTCACAAGTTCACAGCATTCCGCCAGATTTATGAGGGCGAGTTCTCTTACATCTGGATAGTTATATAGATTCAGAATTGAACGTAGCAATCTTATAGCCTCAGATGGATTTTTTTCCTTCTCTGCTATGGCTATGTTGAGTTTTGCCAGGGCCCCACCTTTTGTGTTGGGGTATAGTAGTGCTGTTTGATTGAATATCCATAGAGCTTTGTCCTTCTCCCTTCTATCTTTGTGGATAGTTCCTATAATATAAAGTGCTTCACCTGCTTCATTTCGCATGTCGGGATGTAAATTTACAGCTAAAAGGAGGTATTTAATCGCTTCATCGAACTTTTTGAGTTTGTAAGCTGAAACCCCTAGCTGGAACAGGGCAATGTTATCATATTTAATAACAGAAGGATCCATTTCTAAGGCTTTCTTTAAATACATGTAGGATGCGAAATAAAAGTCATTCTGATAGTAAAATTTACCGTATACTTTTGTTAGATCGGCTCTATATCTCTCAGGCACATTTATTAAACTATAATTCTTGAGCATACTGAAAGCTCTCTGAGTTTGGCCAATGGCAAGTAAGGAATCCATTACTAGTGTTGCTACCTCGTACTCTTCTGGTTTTTTCTTTAGCTCCCCTAATAATATATTTCCTTCTGTTATGACGTCATTGTACCTTTTAAGTTTGTGTAATAAATGTATTTTTTTTATTTTTGTTTTATCATCAAGTGGAAATCCCAAGCTTTGAATATAATTTGAAGCCTCAAGGAATAATTCATAGTCTTTGTTTTTGTCTGCACACTCTAATAGAAATTTTTCATAGCTTGATAGTTCTTCTTTATGTAGCTGTTTGTATAGTAAGTTCCTATTTGTTTTGTAATCCATTATGAATTTGTCGCAATCCTTTTCATATATGTATTCGTTAAGTTTAAGTGCAACTATATCTTCGCTTTTAGCTTTATCTAACTGACATACTAAAGTTTTTTCATTTTCATTACATCTCATTATAAAGTTATCTTCAAGAGTTGTTTCTATTATGGATTCTCCTTTTTTTGTTGATAAATATAGTTGTTTTATTGGGTATTCTTTAAAACTTATCCTTCGAGGTTTCCCTATTACCCAGTTTTTAAGTACAATATAAATTTTACCAGGACTTCCAAAAACTGTATACTCGATCTTTGGTATATCGGATTCAACGACAAGATAGTACCTGTTTCTATCTTTTTTTAAGTACATCTTTGCTTCTTGTGAATAGGAGTTCTCTAAACATACTAATAGGAACAGTACAAATAAGCCTATAAGTGACAACTTGTTTAATAGCTGTTTTCTATTTTGCATCACCCTGTTATTTAGCAAAAAATATACCGTTTTGGAACTATTGACCGATAAGAATTTCGTAGAATTTCAGTATTCTATCGCCTATGAGAAGGCTCATTATAGCGCCAAGTGAAAGGAAAGGTCCAAAAGGTAATGGATCTTTCCTACTTTTCATTCCAGTTAGTATTAAAACTATTCCTACTAACGAGCCGGTAAAAACAGCTATAAAAAATGATAGTAAAACCAGCTTATATCCTAGGTTGACTCCTATAGCACCTAGGAACTTCACGTCCCCGAAACCCATTTTTCCCTTTGAGGTAAGATAGATGGCTAGCATTATAGCGAGTGCCGCTATTCCTCCTATTACTGCTCCCTTTAGGTCCGTTATACTGGAGTTAGTCAGTGAAAAAACTGAACCGATTATGAGTAGGACTATGTTTAGTTCATCCGGTATTATTAGATGTTCAAGATCTATGAATGTTACGGTGGTAAGAATCAGTGAAAATATAAGCATATGGATCAGTTCTATGTGGTTTTTTGCCTTTAAGTATAAGAGTACAAAGGTAGTTCCACAAATGATTTCTACCAAGAGGTATCTTATGGGGATCTTGTTTTTGCAGTAGTAGCACCTACCTTTCAGAATTAGATAGGAAATTATAGGTATATTTTGCCAGAACTTGAGCTTTTTACCACAGGTGGGGCAGTGGCTGGGAGGATGTATTATAGATAGATTCTTAGGTAGCCTGTATATAAGCATGTTTATAAAGCTGCCGAATATAGATCCTGTTATAAACATGAAAATTAGGTAAACTTCTTTCATTTAAGCTCCTTAAACTTAATTTATTGTTGCAACTATACAACCTTTCTGTTAAATTTTCTATAAGGCCTTTGGGAAGGAAGGGTGGGAATGTTATGGTAGATGTGGTTAGTTTTGCAAATACACTTAAATCGATAAATGAACTTGGTGAAGCGGTAGATTTTGTGGCAGAGTACTTTACCAAGAACTTTAATTCTACTCATTCCATTGTACTAATATGGAGTAGCGACGAAAACAGGGTTATTTTTGCAAGGTGGAAAGGTTTTGAGAGTTTTCCTACTTTTCTTTTTGAGAAGAATTCCGAAAAAACTGGGGCTGTAATAGCTGCTATTGAGTGTGGTTGTCTGGTTTTGGATAATTACTCCGAAAGTTCTTTTAGACTACCCGGCGAGGAATTTGAAGATATAGGACCGGTTGTAGCCTATGCGGTTCCTATTATAGGATCCATGTACCTTTCGGTATCCTGTGGTAGGAAAAAAGATTGTCCTAGTTTTAAAAGTGATGAGGTTGAAGCTATTTTTATTATTACCAACATTCTCGCTAATCACGTAAGTAGAATAGTTTACCAGGAGAGTGTAGTCAGAGTTCATAAAGGGTTCTACATTATACTATCTGGTCTTGAGAGGATGCTAAGGGGAGAGGATGAAGCTGCAGTTTTGAGTGCTATAGTTCAGGATATGCTAGAAGTTTTTGATGCCCAGTATGTTGTAACCTTCAGATATGACCCTATACAGGATGTATTGGTGCCTGTTTTTTGGCATGGTTTTGTGGAGATTTTACCTTTAAGGCCTGGAGAGGGAGTTGGTGGAAGAGCTTTCAAGGAAAAAAGACCTGTACTAGTTGCCGATCTCTCCTTTGAACTACCTAGGGATGACAAAGTTAATATCGTTTTCAGTAGTGTTCTAGGAAGTGTGATTTCAGTTCCCTATTACCTTGATGGTAGGTGCATAGGAGTACTTTGTATAGCGAGAGCGAGATACAAACCACCTTTCACAAACAATGAATTATTCTTGCTACAATTAATTGCCAGACTCTTAGAGGCGATACTCAGTTACAATAAAGTTAGGAAGGAAGAGGAAGAAAAGGCCAAGATTATATCAAGGCTTCAAAAGATGGAAGCTCTAGGCTTGTTAGCCAGTGGTATAGCCCATGATTTTAACAACATCTTAAACGGAATTGTGGGGTTAGCAGAGATACTAAGGATAAAACTGGAAGATGGAGAGTTGAAGAAACTTGCCGATATGATCGTTGACCAGGTAAAGCATGGAGCTTCTCTAACCAAGCAGTTACTTGACTTTTCGAGAAGATCACAAGCTGAAATGGCTCCTATTGATCTTGTAGTCTTTTTGAAGGAGTTTGTTAAGTTTATTACCAGACTCTTTCCCTCTTCTATAAAGGTAAAAACCACTATAATTCCAAAAACTGCAGTTATAATTGGCGATATAAACCTTCTCCATCAGGCTCTTCTTAATATATGTATAAATGCTAAAGATGCTATGCCAAAGGGTGGTGAACTTACTGTAAACCTTTTAGTTGATGACCAGAGGGGGGAGTATATAATCGAGGTTATAGACACAGGTTGTGGGATGTCTAAGGATGTACTTGAGAGATGTTTGGACCCATTCTTTACCACGAAGGGAGGGTTCGGAACGGGGTTGGGACTACCTCAGGCGTATGGTATAATTGAAAAACATAAGGGAAGGTTAGAGATAGAGAGCGAAGAAGGAAAGGGTACAAAGGTTACTATAAAGTTACCAATGTATAAGAATGTGATACCTACTACAGGTGTTGTAAAAGAAGAAGTCACTTTACCCAGAGGTAACGGAGAAACTGTTTTGGTTGTAGATGACGATATTTCCTCGCTATTAGTTTTGAAAGGAATGTTAGAATTGTTGGGTTATAGTGTAGTTACCGCTAGAAACGGTTTAGAAGCTCTGGATATTTTAAAAGTTAAAAAGCCTGATATAGTTATTACTGACGTTGTAATGCCCGAGATGGATGGTCTTACCCTCGCAAATAATGTAAGAGAGATGTATAAAAACATTCCTGTAATTGTTGTTTCAGGGTATTCCTTTGAAAGGAGCATGAATGGCTTTGTTTTTAAAGGGTTCTATGCCTTACAGAAACCGGTATCTTTGAAAGAGCTTGCCTTTAAGGTAAGGGAAGCCCTTTCAAATTTTATGGGAGCAGGCTGATCTATAAGCCGGGTTCTGTATCTCCCTCTTCAGGGAGATGGTGGTCATTTCTCTAGGGTGTCGGTTACCCAACACCTCAAGCGGCCTACCCGGGAAGCGTCGGGCGGGCAACCCTTATCCTTCTCAAGCTGAGAAGGATTGCTCCCTGCTTGGCCTTGCTCCGGGTGGGGTTTACCGTGCCCCTCTCTGTCACCAGAGAGGGCGGTAGGCTCTTACCCTACCGTTTCACCCTTGCCGGGCGTGTATGGTTCTAAAAACCCGGCGGTCTGTTCTCTGTGGCACTTTCCGTCCCTTTCGGGACCTGGGTGTTACCCAGCACCCTGCCCTTTGGAGCCCGGACTTTCCTCCCACCCATTTTTAATGGGTGAGCGACCACCCGATCAACCTGCTCCCCTTCCTTTATTGAAGGCAAGGTTAGCCAATTTATCAGCTTCTCTATTCAGCTCTCTACTAATATGAATAATTTGGTAACTTTTGAATTTTTTCAATAGGCTTACTGCTTCTGAAAATAGATCTTTTAGATTGTTACTTTTAACTTTATATTCGCCTTTTAACTGTTTGACCAGAAGTTCAGAATCCGAGTATACCGTTATATCATCTATTCCCATTTCTAAAGCTCTTTTTAGTGCTGATATCAAAGCTTGATATTCTGCCTGGTTGTTAGTGGCTATCCCTATTTCTTCAAATTCCTCTATTTTGAACCTTTTTGTTTCTATGATATAAGCATAGCTTGCCCTTCCAGGATTACCCTTTGAAGCACCATCAATCATTATCTTTGCCTTCATTACCACTCTCCTCCCAGTACAGGATCCTACCACACTGTGGACAATTCACTATGCTCTCTCCCCTTTTTACCTCTATGTATATCTGGGTGGGTATACTCATAAAACAACCCATACATTTCTTATCTATAGCTGGTACTACCACCTTCTTCTTCGTTTCTTTTAGCTTCAGGTAGATTATTTTGGTTGATTCATTGAGTTGGTTGAATAGTTTTTCTCTATCGTTACATAGTTCGTTCATCTTATTTTCTATTTCTTTTGTTTTGAGTGCTACTTCTTGTTTTTTTTCATTTAGTATTTTACTGAGTTCTTCTATTTCTTTCTTCTTTCTATCTATTAGTTTTTTGTATTCTTCATAGTCATAAAGTAATTTTATTACTTCATCTTCAGTTTCACTTATTTCTTTTTTTAAATTTTCTATTTCTTTTAGTAATGCAGAGTACTCTTCGTTAGTTTTTACCTTGAATAGCTTACTTTTTCTATCTGTCACTTTTTCTGCAAGCTCCAGTAGATATTTTTCTTTGGCTCTCCTGGATATTTCTGTATCCTTTTCTTTTTTTATAAGCAATTCAAGGTTTTTGTTTTCCTCTTTGAGTTTACTTTCTATTTCTTTTAGTAACTTTGGAAGTTCTTCCTTTTCTTTTGTGAGTGTTTCGATAATATTTTCTATTGTTTGTAGTTTTATCAATAGTTTGAGTGTATTGTTCATTTTAACCTCCTTGTTTTGAAAGGTGAGGTTGAGTAATATTTTACCGTTCTTATACTTAGTTCGGCTATTCTTTCGTACATGAGATCTACAAAGATTATTTCACTTTCATGGTGCCCTATATCTAGTATGTTGATTTTACCTTCGCCTAGTTTGGCTTGATGGTACTTAACGTCTCCGGTTATGTAGGCATCTATTCCTTTTTCTATTGCTTCCTCTATTAGATCACCGCCGCTACCGGGACATAGTGCGACTTTTTTGATTTTTTTTGTCTTTCCTTCTATTACTCTTATATTTTCTATATTTAGTTTTTGGGAAATCATATTTAAAAGTTCCTCTAAAGTTATTGGACTTCCTAAGCTACAGATTCTTCCAAAACCCTCTTTACTTAGGGGGCCTAGTATTTCTAGTTTAAAGATACCCGCTAGGTAGTCTGCTAGGCCACCCTTTAGAATATCCACATTTGTATGGGCTGAGATTATGTTTATCCCATTTCTGATGGCTTTATATATTATAGCTGTACTATATTTTTCGGCCCATATACGGTTTATCTTTTTGAGGATAAGAGGATGATGACTTATTATCAGATTTATCCCTTCCTTTATCGCGTTTTCAATCACGTAGTCATCAACATCTAAGGTTATGATTATACCGATTACTTCATCTTCTAGGGATCCTACTTGAAACCCTGAGTTATCCCACTCAGCCTGAGAGGAGAAGGGAAATATTCCATCTATAAAATCGTAAATATCTCTAACCTTCATGATTTAGCCCCCTGAAAAATAAAAAAAGGGATGTGGCACACACCACACCCCTTTTTTAATGGGCCCGCCAGGGGTCGAACCTGGGACCTTCCGGTTATGAGCCGGTGGCTCTGGCCAGCTGAGCTACGGGCCCATTCCATAAATTTTATTGATTCATTTTTATCCATTTGTCAATACCCCCTTTGGTGGTTTTTCTATTATATTCAATTGAAATACAAGTTCAACTATGTTTAAAAATAGGTGATGAAACTTGGATGGCGGGGGTGAAGGATGAAGTTCTTTCTTGATACTGCCTTTGTTCATGAAATAAGGGAGGTGGCAAGTTGGGGGATTTTGGATGGTGTAACCACAAATCCTACACTTGTTGCGAAAACTGGGAGGAATTATAGGGAAATCCTTGAGGAAATATGCAGTATTGTTGATGGTCCTGTAAGTGCAGAGGTTTTATCCCTCGATTTTGAGGGAATGGTAAGAGAGGCCAGGGAACTTTCTAAGGTTAGCGAAAAGATAGCTGTTAAAATCCCTTTTACTAAAGATGGGTTGAAGGCTGTTAAATACCTTTCATCTGAAGGTATTAAAACGAACGTTACTTTAATATTCTCTCCAAGTCAGGCTTTACTCGCTGCGAAGGCAGGAGCTACTTTTGTTTCTCCCTTTGTTGGGAGGTTGGATGATATTTCTCATGTTGGTATGGATATGGTGCGCACTATATGTGATATATTTTCAAACTACGATTTCGAAACAGAGGTGATAGTTGCGAGTGTGAGAAATCCGATTCACGTTGTCGAAGCTGCTTTATGTGGTGCCCATATAGTTACTGTACCATACTCTGTTATGGAACTTCTATTGAAGCATCCACTTACAGATATAGGTATAGAGCGATTCCTAGCTGATTGGAAGAAGGCCTTTGGTAACATATCACTTTTAGATGCTATTAAATGAATTTCAAAAAAGTGATATTTGAGTTAAGTAGGAAGGGATTTGTACCGAAGAAGCATCTTGGTCAAAATTTTCTTTTGGATAAAAATATAGCCGATTTTATAGTTCGCGTTGCAGATGTAGAAGATAAAAATGTTCTTGAAATTGGTGGAGGTCTTGGGATTTTAACCTTGCCCCTTGCCAATGTTGCAAGAAATTTGGTAGTTATAGAAAAAGATAGAACACTATTTGAGTTTTTGAGGGAAAAGTTTGCTCCCTTTAGTAATGTAGAAATTCTACTGGGTGATGTTATGGAAGTTGATTTGAAGAGCTTATTTAGAGGTGAAGAATATAGCATTGTCTCAAATCTTCCCTATTCGATAACGAGTCCCCTTCTTTTTAAACTCTGGGATGAAGAGCCGAGGGTTGTAAGGGTTGTTATAATGATACAGTACGATGTTGCTCTTAGATTGCTGGGTAAGAATAAGAGGGATAGGAGCCCACTTTTTGTACTATACTCACTAACACATGATGTAAGGTTTTTGAAGAAAGTACCAAGTGGGGTTTTTTGGCCAAGGCCAAAGGTAGATTCGGCAATAGTTGAGCTTACGTTCAAAGAGAAGGTAGATGATGAATTAAAACCGATTCTTAGAAAAATAGTTGATTCTGCCTATAGGTACAGGAGGAAAATGATAGAGAAGGCTCTCTCTATGGATATGGACGATATAGATTGGAGGTCCGTCCTACTTGCTGTTAATCTAGATCCCACTTTAAGAGCTGAAGATTTGTTACCCAGGGATTATCTCAGTATTGCTCTACACTTAAAAATTTGTTTAAATAGAAACTAAATTTAGTTTAGTTTTGAGAAAAATCAAACTCGTGGAGGTGGCTTTATGGGTATAGAAGAGAGGTTGAAGGAATTGCAGCAACTTAACGAGTTAGCTGAGCTTGGAGGTGGTAAGGATAAGGTAGAGAAGCAACATAAGGAAGGAAAGTTAACAGCTAGAGAAAGGATAAATATTCTACTTGATAAAGGCACTTTTGTTGAGATTGATAAGTTTGTTGTACATAGGTGTACACACTTCGGTATGGACAAGCAGAAGATACTAGGTGATGGAGTGGTTACTGGCTTCGGTAAGATAGATGGTAGGACCGTTTTTGTCTTTGCTCAGGATTTTACTGTTTTTGGTGGTTCTCTTTCTGAGATGCATGCAAAGAAGATATGTAAAATAATGGACCTTGCTATGAAGACTGGTGCTCCCATTATAGGTCTTAACGATTCGGGTGGTGCTAGAATTCAGGAAGGTGTTGTTTCGCTAGCTGGTTATGCTGATATCTTCCTCCGTAATGTGTTGGCAAGTGGAGTTATACCGCAGATTTCTGCAATAATGGGTCCATGCGCTGGTGGCGCTGTGTACTCTCCTGCTATGACCGATTTTATCTTTATGGTTGATAAGACTTCCTACATGTTTATAACGGGTCCTGACGTAATAAAGGCGACTACGCATGAAGAGATAACAAAGGAAGAATTGGGAGGAGCTCTAGCCCACAATACTATTAGCGGTGTGGCCCACTTTTTTGCAAGGAACGATGAGGAATGTCTAATGATGATAAGAGAGCTATTGAGTTTCCTACCTTCTAATAACATGGAAGATCCGCCTTATAAGGAACCAAAGGACGATCCAGAAAGGGTGGATGAGGAGTTGAATTATATAGTTCCCGATGATCCAAATAAGCCTTATGATATGAAGGAGATAATAAGAAGGGTTGTGGATGATGGCTATTTCTTTGAAGTACAGCCACTATTCGCCCAAAATATAATAATAGGATTTGCGAGACTGAATGGGCATGTGGTAGGTATAGTTGCTAATCAACCGATGCATCTTGCTGGTTGTCTTGATATAAACGCATCTGTCAAAGCTGCAAGGTTTGTGAGGTTCTGTGATGCCTTTAATATTCCAATCGTTACCTTTGAAGATGTTCCTGGCTTCCTACCTGGAGTTGCACAGGAGCACGGTGGAATAATAAAACATGGTGCCAAGCTTCTATACGCTTACTGTGAAGCAACGGTACCAAAGTTGACTGTAGTGGTTAGAAAGGCTTATGGTGGAGCTTTCGATGTTCTTGGTTCTAAGAATATAAGGGCCGAGTATAATATCGCATGGCCTACAGCGGAGATTGCAGTTATGGGTCCTGATGGTGCGGTTAATATAATATTTAGAAAGCAGATAATGGAGGCACCGGATCCTGAAGCTGAAAGACATAAGTTAATAGCGGAATACAGAAAAACTTTTGCTAATCCATATATTGCTGCACAACTCGGCTATATAGATGAGGTTATAGAGCCTAAGTATACAAGACCTAGACTTATTAAAGCGCTTGAAGCGGTGAAGAACAAGAGAGATTCTATGCCACCCAAGAAACATGGTAATATTCCGCTTTGATAGGAGGATCGGGATGTTTAAGAAGGTACTTATAGCAAATAGAAGTGAAATAGCTGTTAGAATAATAAGAGCTTGTAGGGAGATGGGGATAAGAACTGTTGCTATCTACTCCGATGTGGATAGGGATTCTCTACACGTCAGGCTTGCAGATGAGGTCTATCATATAGGTCCTCCTCCTGCGATTGAGAGTTATCTAAGGATAGATAAGATAATCGACGTTGCTAAGAAGGCGAAGGTTGATGCTATTCATCCTGGTTACGGTTTCCTAGCTGAGAATGCTGATTTTGCTAGGGCATGTGAAGAGGCTGGTATAGTATTCATAGGCCCACCTAAAGAAGCTATAGTCGCGATGGGTAGTAAAACTGAAGCGAGAAGGGTCGCCGAGAAGGCGGGTGTTCCTGTAACTCCTGGTGCTCTTGAACCTTTGAGTGATGAGGAAATATTTGCCAAGGCTAGGGAGATAGGTTATCCTGTAATGTTGAAGGCTGTGGCGGGTGGTGGTGGTAAGGGTATGAGACTTGTGAGAAACGAAGAGGAAATGGCATCGAGTATTAGGATGGCAAGATCCGAGGCTAAAAGCGCCTTTGGAGATGATTCCCTTTACATAGAAAAATATATAGAAAACCCAAGACATGTAGAGGTGCAGATACTTATAGATAAACACGGTAATGGAATATGGCTTGGTGAGAGAGAGTGTTCTATTCAAAGGCGCCATCAGAAGGTTATAGAAGAGACTCCTTCGGTAATAGTGGATGAGGATCTTAGAAGGAGGATGGGAGAGGCTGCCCTTAAGGTTGCCTTTGCTAGTGGATACTATAGTGCTGGTACCGTTGAATTTTTGGTGGATAAAAATAGGAATTTCTACTTCCTAGAGGTGAATACGAGATTGCAGGTTGAGCACCCTGTTACAGAGATGGTTACTGGTATAGATATAGTTAAGGAGATGATAAGAATAGCTGCGAATGAGAAACTAGCTTACAAGCAAGAGGATGTTAAGATTAACGGTGCTTCTATGGAGTTTCGTATATATGCTGAAGATCCCTTTAACAATTTTGCTCCCTCCCCTGGTAAGATAACCGCTCTCAGGTTACCTGGAGGTCCTGGTGTAAGGGTTGATCTTGGTGTCATAGAAGGTGCTTATGTGCCACTTGAATACGATCCTATAATAGCTAAGCTTATAGTTTGGGGAAAGAATAGAATAGAGGTTATAGAGAGGAGCAAGAGAGCTTTATCGGAATTTGTGGTGAAAGGCATAAGGACCACTATTCCCTTCCACAGGTTAACGCTTGAACATCCAAAATTCATAAGTGGTGATATAGACACCAATTTTGCCAATATACTTTTAGAGGAGTTCAAAGCCCGTAGGCCGAGTGAGGATTTGAGGGATATGGCTTTCGTTGTAGCTTCAATATTTGAGGAGATGAAGGAGTTGAGGATGGTGGCTAGGGTTACTGCTGCGTATAAGGAAGGAATAGATCCATGGAAATTTATGGGCAGGAAATTACAGATGAGAAGCTGTTGGTTCTAAGGAGGGTAAGATGCCTTACATAGTTACCTATGAGGACAAGGAATTTAGGGTTTCTTTAAAAGGGGTAGCTCAGAATCTTTATGAGGTGAAAATTGAAGAGTTAGACGGAGAAGGGAATACAGTTTCTGAGAAAACCTATACTGTTGACATTGTGACCAAGGATTTTGAGAATTTTTCCGTTATATGTAACGGTAATTCCTATGAGGTTGATGTAGAGGACAAGGGTGAGAATAACTTTGAGGTTTTTGTAAATGGAGAACATTTTGCGTTTAATCTTATGGATGAGTTCCGAAAGAAGATGGAGGAGATATTACATGGTGGTAAAGAGAGGGTAGCATCCGGAGAGGTGAGGACCTCTATGCCTGGTAAGGTCACTAGGGTCTTTGTAAAGGAAGGGGATAAGGTAGAGACGGATACTCCTCTTCTTACCATTGAAGCCATGAAAATGGAAAACGAATTCAGAGCACCAAAAAGTGGAATCGTAAAGACCGTTAAGGTTAAGGTGGGAGATGTTGTTAATGCAGGAGCATTGCTTGTAGTTATAGAGTAATGTTGGTGGAGGTTAGTAAATATGAGGGTTTATGATAAGGAAACTGCCGAAAAGCTTAGGGGGCTTGAAAAGGAATGGAATGATACTGTTGTAAAAAAGACCATTGAGAAGGCTCCTGAGAGGAAAGAGAGGTTTGAAACTTTTTCGGGTATAGAAATTAAGAGAATATTCACGTCAAGTGATGTGAAGGATCTTGATTACGAGAGGGATCTCGGATTTCCTGGTATGTACCCCTATACGAGAGGTGTCCAGCCTACCATGTATAGGGGTAGGTTCTGGACTATGAGACAGTATGCAGGATTTGGAACAGCAGAAGAGTCCAACAAGAGATATAAGTATCTACTATCACAGGGGCAGACTGGCCTATCCGTTGCCTTTGATCTACCAACACAGATGGGGTATGATTCTGACCATCCCATGGCTGTTGGAGAAGTTGGGAGAGTCGGGGTTGCTATAGATACTCTAAGGGATATGGAAATTCTCTTTGAAGGTATTCCCCTTGATAAAGTTTCTACCTCTATGACCATTAACGCCACAGCTGGGATATTACTTGCGATGTATATAGCTGTTGCGAAAAAGCAGGGGGTTGAATCTTCTAAACTGAGGGGGACTATACAGAACGATATCCTCAAAGAGTATATTGCGAGGGGTACTTACATATTTCCACCAGAGCCTTCACTAAAGATAATAACAGATATCTTTGCCTTCTGTAAGGAAGTGGTTCCCAAGTGGAATCCCATATCCATCTCAGGTTATCATATAAGGGAGGCAGGATCTACTGCTGTGCAGGAGGTGGCCTTTACACTTGCGAATGGTATAGTTTATGTTGAGGCTGCGATAAAGGCGGGTCTTAATGTTGACGATTTTGCTCCTAGGTTGTCTTTCTTCTTCAACTGTCACAACAACTTTTTCGAAGAAGTAGCAAAGTTCAGAGCGGCAAGGAGGATGTGGGCAAAAATAATGAAAGAACGCTTTGGTGCTAAAAATCCTGAATCTATGAGGTTAAGATTCCATACCCAGACTGCGGGTTCGACCCTTACGGCTCAGCAACCTGAGAACAACATAGTGAGGGTAGCGATACAGGCTCTTGCTGCTGTTTTAGGTGGTACACAGTCACTTCATACCAATGCCTTTGATGAAGCTTTAGCCTTACCTACAGAGTTGTCTGCAAGGATTGCCCTTAGAACACAGCAGATAATTGCTTATGAATCAGGTGTTGCTGATTTCATAGATCCGCTAGCTGGATCCTTCGCAATTGAGTACTTGACTAACGAGATAGAAAGGAGAGCGTGGGAGTATATAAATTGGATAGAGGAAAGGGGAGGGGTTCTTAAATGTATTGAGGAAGGACTGATACAGAAGGAGATACAGGATGCAGCCTATGCCTATCAGCTTGCCATAGATAGGAAGGAACAGATAATAGTTGGTGTTAACGAATTTGTTATGGAAGAAGAGAATGTGGAGAGGGAGATCCTGAAGATAGATTTCGAGGTTGAGGAACGTCAGAAAGCAAGGTTGAGAGAAGTTAAGTCTACCAGGGATAATAAAAAGGTAAAAGAGGCTCTTAGGAAGCTTAGAGATACAGCCATAGGTGGTGGTAATATTATGTATCCGATTCTTGATGCTGTATGGGTTTATGCTTCTGTTGGTGAAATTTCTGATGTTTTAAGGGAGGTATACGGAGAGTATAAAGAGAAGATAATAATATAGATAGATGGACTATTATACTTTAAGAAAGCTTGTATTAAGGATAGCGGAAAGGATAAAAGGAGAAAGGATCTTAGATATAAAGGGAAATAACAGGTTAGTTGAGTTGAAACTAAAAACAGCTTCTCTCCTTTTTTCCTTTGATCCCGAGAAGGCGGGATTGTTTCTTACCGAAAGGAGACTGGTAGAAGGGGAGGATCACTTTTCACGTTCTCTGAAGAGGTTTATCAAAGGTCTTAGAATAAGGGATATCTCTGTAGTGGAAGGAGATAGGTTGGTAAGGTTAAGCTTTCTAAGAGTTGACCCATTGGGCAGGCAGAAATCCTTAGTTTTGGTATACGAGATTTTAGGTAGATTTTTGAATCTCATACTTATTGAAGAAGGGATTATAAAGCTTGCGAGAAGGGGGATGGAGACCGAGAATAGAGTTGTCGTTCCTGGCAGAAAATACTTTGAACCTAAAAGGGTTTTTAGTAATTCCTTTAATCTTCCCTTTGTTAATAATGCCATTGCTGAGGAAATTAATAAGAGGGGTTTAGAGGCGATAAAAGAAGAGTTGTTTTCGAGCAACTTTTGGGTTTATGACGGCAAGATCTATCCATATAACGTAGGAGGTATGGCTAAGAGGTTTGAGGGTGATGTTTTGGAACACTTTTTAAAAGATTTTCTGAAATATATGGAAGACAGGGAATTGAGGGATAGAAAGGCTGGAATTATAAGCCTTCTAAAAGGGAGGATGAAAAAATTGAAAAGTGATGTAGAAAAGATAAGTAAGAATATGCCAAAAGAAGAGGAGGTGGAAAGGTATCACCTATTTGGTACAGCCCTTCTCACCTATGCTAATAATGTAGTAGAATATACGAATGGAAAATACAAGTTGCCCAATCCCTACACAGGTGAGATTATAGAAATACCTATAGTCGACGATATGGATCCAGTGAGACTTGCCAATTACTATTTTACAAAACACTCCACATCTAAAAGAAGTCTGGAAGCAGCAAGGAAGAGGTTGGAGGAGAAACGAGAAGAGCTTGGTTATCTTGAGGATTTAATTTGGCAGGTTGAGAATGTAAGTTCTATACAGGATATATATCCAATAGAGGAGATATTGGGAGATCTAGGATTGATTAAATGTAGTAGAGTTAAAAGAGAGGTAACTCCTTGTTCTCTCTACTATACTTTCGATTTTGGAAGGTATAAGGTATTTGTGGGGAAGAATTCAAAGGGTAACGATTATGTTACCTTTAGACTTGCTGTTGGCGAAGATTTGTGGTTTCATGTTAAGGATTATCCTGGTGCCCATGTTGTAATGAAATGTTTTGACAAAGTCGAAGAATCGGATATAGAGAGGGTTGCTGGAATTGCTCTTTACTTCAGTAAATTAAGGGATACCTTGAAGGGGGATGTTGATTATACCTTTGTTAAAAATGTAAAAAGGTTAGGTAGAATATTGGGAAGGGTTTTATATACTGATTATAAGACCTTGAGAGTAAAGGTTTATAACCCTTTTGAGGGAGGTGATCATGATTAAGAAGATAGATCACATCGGTATTGCGGTAAGGAATATAGAGAAAGCTAAAAAGCTGTATAAACTACTAGGATTGGAGGTAAGTGGAGAAGAAGTGGTTGAGGATCAGCGTGTTAAGATTGCCTTTATTCAGGTTGGGGAGACAAGGATAGAATTGCTTGAGCCGACGAGCGATGACTCCCCTGTTATGAAATTCATAGAGAAGAGAGGGGAAGGGATTCACCATATAGCTCTTGAGGTTGAGGATCTGGAAGGTACGTTGAGGTTACTTGCTGAAAGTGGACTTGAACTGATAGATAAAGAACCGAGAAAAGGGGCTCACAGCACCAGGATAGCCTTTATTCATCCAAAGTCTACAAATGGAGTGCTTCTTGAATTATGCGAAGGGTATTCATCTACACACTGATATACAACTTCCTCTATTTAGTCCTTTTTCCCTTTATTTTAATATATGTTTTCTATGGTGCTATCAAAAACGGGAAGTATAGAAAGGGATGGAAAGAAAAGTTAACTATCGAAGTTCCTGAGAGAGTGGAGGGAAAGGTCCTTTGGGTTCATGCGGTAAGTGTAGGGGAGACTATTCTTATTGTACCTATTGTGGCTAAAATAAAGGAAATTGTTGGAGAGAAGGTAAAGATATATTTTTCTACCACCACTTATACGGGTAATAAAGTTGCGAAGGAAAGATTAGCTTCCTGTGTTGAGAGGGTCTTTTATTTTCCTATTGATTTCTATCCCTTTGTGTATAGGCTTTTTAGTAAGCTGAACCCTGATGTTATAATGGTGGTTGAAACAGAGATATGGCCTTCTTTGCTGTATGAAGCTGCAAGAAAAAAAAAGAGGGTCTACTTGGTAAATGGGCGTATTTCTGATAGATCCTTCGGTAGGTACCTTATGCTTTCCTTCTTTTTCAAGCCCTTTTTAAATTTCTATAAGAGAGCGTTTGTTAGATCACTCTCTGACAAGGTTAGACTTATGGTATTAGGCATGGATGAGGGTAGGATAACGGTCACGGGCAACCTGAAGTACTATTCCACACTAATTCAAGCTTCTAATGTTAGAAGTGCTATTGTGAGAGATGAGCTTATGATAGATGAGAAAGAGAAAATAGTCATCTTTGGTTCTACCCATCCTGGTGAAGAAGAGATTGTGGTATGGGTAATCAAGGAGCTTGTTAAGAGAGGTTATAAGGTAATCGTTGCACCAAGACATCCCGAAAGGGCGATGGAAGTGTTTAATTTGATAGCTGGAGCCGAGCTAGAAGTTTCATTAAGATCAAAAGGAGCCTTTAAAGGTGACGTTCTTGTTGTAGATACTATAGGAGAGCTTTTAAAACTGTATTCCATATCCAAGTTTGCTGTTATAGGCGGAACCTTTGTTCCTGTGGGTGGTCATAACCCGTTGGAGCCTCTATGTTTTTCCGTGCCTGTTATAATGGGTCCATACTATAATAACTTTAGGGATATAGTAGAATATATGAAGGATTTTATCTATATTGTTGATAGCCCCTTGGAAATACTAGAGACGGTAGAAAGGTTGAGTGATAAGCCTGTAGATTGGACTAAGTTGTTGGAGAGGCTAAGTTCTATTGCAAATAACGTAAACTTGGTAATACAAGAAATAGTAGAAGATCTTTTGGAGGAGTGAATGAGAAAAAAGTACAATTCTGAGTTTTTTAGAGCCCTATTTATATGGTCTCTTATAGGGCTTGTGGTTATACTTATGTTTAATTTGATAAGTGGATCACACGAATTTGCCTATGAAATAAGCTATACTCAGTTCCTCAATCTTGTGAATAAGGGTGCTGTAAAATCCGTAGTCATAAAGGAGTATACTCTCTATTTTGATGCGGAGTACGATGATATAAAGCCTTACATAGGCGAGACAAAGGGTATTCTCAGTATAGAAAGGAATATCATGAAAAGTAAGAGGGTAAGGATAAAGGTTAATATACCAGATGATCCTGATTTGATGAGACTTTTAAAGGAAAAGAAGATAGACATCTATGTTGCTCCTCCTGAGAAACAGAGCTGGTTTGTAAACTTCCTAAATTCCTGGCTCCCTATAATAGTTCTTATAGGTTTTTGGGTATTCTTCATGAAACAGATGCAGGCTGGAAGCAGCAGGGCCTTTACCTTTGGTAAAAGTAGAGCCCGCATAGTAGTTGATGAGTCAAAAAAGACTACATTTGATGATGTTGCTGATATGGAGGAGGCTAAGGAGGAAGTCAAAGAGATAATAGAGTTTTTGAGGGATCCAAAAAGGTTCCAGAGACTTGGTGGAAAGATGCCGAAGGGTGTTCTGCTTGTCGGCCCGCCAGGTACAGGTAAGACTTTGCTTGCAAAAGCTATAGCTGGTGAAGCTGGTGTTCCCTTTATAAGTATCTCTGGCAGTGAATTTGTTGAGATGTTTGTAGGAGTAGGTGCTGCAAGGGTGAGGGATCTATTCGAAACGGCAAAACGTTACGCTCCCTGTATAGTTTTTATAGATGAGATAGATGCTGTGGGTAGGATGAGGGGTGCTGGTATAGGTGGTGGACATGATGAGAGAGAACAAACGTTAAACCAGCTACTTGTTGAAATGGACGGTTTTGATACCTCAGAGGGTGTAATAATTCTAGCTGCTACCAATAGACCAGATATTCTTGATCCTGCTTTGCTTAGACCGGGTAGGTTTGATAGGAGGATAGTTTTACCCAATCCTGATGTTAAGGGTAGGTTGGAGATACTCAAAGTTCATACCAGGAACAAACCACTTGCTTCGGATATAGATTTAAGTGTAATCGCAAGAGGAACCCCTGGTTTTTCTGGGGCGGATCTGGCGAATCTCGTCAATGAAGCTGCTCTTATTGCTGCAAGGAAGGGCAAGGACAGGATAGATATGGAGGATTTTGAAGAAGCTAAAGATAAAGTTCTGATGGGTGTTGCAAGGAAAAGCATGGTGATAAGTGAGGAAGAGAAGGAGCTTATAGCCTATCATGAAGCTGGGCATGCACTTGTTGCTAAGCTGATTCCTGGAGCTGATCCTATACATAAGGTTACCATTATACCTAGAGGTCTAGCACTGGGAGTTACCCAGCAGTTACCGGAGGAGGATAGACATATACATACAAAGGATTACCTTTTGAAACATGTAACGACTCTACTTGGAGGTAGAGCGGCGGAAGAAGTAGTATTCGGTGTCCAGACTACAGGCGCTTCAAATGATCTTGAGAGGGCATCCGAAATAGCAAGGAAGATGGTATGTGCTTTTGGTATGAGTGAAAAACTGGGTCCCCTATCTTTTGGGAAGAAAGATGAGCTTGTGTTTTTAGGTAGAGATATAGCAATAGCAAAGGATTATAGCGAAAGGACCGCCCAGGAGATAGATGACGAGGTCAAAAGGATAGTTTACGAGTGCTATGAGGAGGCAAAATATCTTCTTACGAATAACAGGAGGGTGCTTGATGAGATTGCAAAGAAACTGCTGGAGAAAGAGGTGTTAAGTGGTGAAGATATAGATGATATTCTTTCAAAATACGAACTAGTCTATAGTAGAAAGTTTGGAAAGGTAGATAACTCTAGGAGAGTTAATTGTGATGAAGGAAGAATTGATAAGAAGGATTAGGGACTTAAATGAGAGACCTCTCGTTATGGGAATTTTGAATGTAACGGATGATTCTTTCTATTCTCTTTCAAGGGCGGTTACATTTGATAGTGCCATATCTTCTATAGAGAGAATGGTAGAATGTGGTGTAGATATTGTCGATATAGGAGGTGAATCTACAAGACCAGGAGCTGATCCTATAAGTGTTGATGAAGAGTTGAGGAGGGTTATTCCTATAGTTGAAGAGGTAAAGAAGAGGTATCCTGAATTACCTATTAGTGTTGATACCTATAAATCTGAAGTGGCGAAGCGATCTTTGGAAGTCGGTGTCGAAATTATAAATGATGTAAGTGCTTTTAGATTCGATGAAAAGCTCTATGATGTGATTGTGACTTATAAGCCTATATATGTACTTATGCATATGAAGGGGACACCGAAGGATATGCAGGTAAATCCACATTACGATGATGTTGTAGAGGAGGTAAAAAGTTTTCTCATGGAAAGAGCGAAGATACTTTTAGATGCTGGTTTTCCAGTTGAGAATGTGGTGGTTGATCCTGGTATAGGTTTTGGTAAAAGGTTGATGGATAATTTGCTACTTATTAGAGCTATTCCCGAATTTGGTAAAATTGCCCCTGTTCTTATAGGTCCTTCGAGGAAATCTTTTATAGGTGCTATACTTGATGGATTACCACCGGAAGAGAGACTTGAAGGTACTTTAGCTGTGGTTGCTGTAAGTGTTTTTCTTGGTGCTAGAATAGTTAGGGTCCATGATGTAAAGGAAGCTTTGAGGGCTGTAAAGGTAAGCTGGGCTTTGGTGAAGGGAAATGCCTAATATTTTAAAGGCACTGGATGAGTTGCTAATAAAAAGGACTGTAACCTGGAAGGATGTCCTTGATATACTGATAGTTTCCACCATTGTGTATCAACTTATAAGGATAATAAGGGGTACCAATGCCTTCAGGATACTATTAGGTATTGTGGTTTTGATCCTTTTTTCTATTGCAGCTAAAGTTTTAGAGTTAAAATCTCTTATGTGGTTATTCCAGAACTTTTGGCATGTAGGTGTGTTTGCTGTTATTGTGATATTCCAGCCCGAACTTAGAAGGGGATTGGCAGAAGTTGGGAGTATTTATAGAAGGGCAAGTGTTAAAGAGCTGTTGATAATTGAAGCGGTAAGTAATGCCTGCGAGTTTCTTGCAAGGAAGAGGATAGGAGCCCTTATAGTTTTTGAAAGAAATGCCGGTCTTAAGAATTATATAGAGTCTGGTATTATACTTGATGCTGTTATAAGTGAAGAGCTTCTAGTAACCATATTCATACCATATTCACCTTTACACGATGGCGCAGTTATAATAAGAGGAGACAGGGTTGCTGCAGCTAGCTGTCTTTTACCTCTTTCTATAGATCCTACCATTTCTAAGCAGTTTGGAACAAGGCATAGGGCAGCTCTTGGGATTTCTACAGAGACTGATGCTGTTGCTGTTGTTGTTTCGGAGGAAACTGGTATAATATCTGTAGCGGTTGATGGTAAGCTTTATAGAGGTCTAGATAAGACTTCTCTAGAAAAGCAGTTATTGGAGTTGGTGTATGAAATAAAGGACTGGAAAAGGAATCCGATCGTTAGTTTTATGTCGGAGTTAAAGGGAAGGTGGAGGAGATTGGTTGAAGATAGGGATAATAGCGAAGCCTAAAAAACAAGCTGGTACTGTAATAAACAGTCTGATCAGATGGTGTAATGACAAAAAAATGGAGTACATAATAGATTCTGAGAGCGCCTCTTTAGTTGATATCGAGTCGAATCTAAAAAGGGTAGACGTAGTTGAGAAAGCGGATATTGTTGTTGTTCTTGGTGGTGATGGTACACTTTTATCTGCTGCGAGGCTGGCTTATGGGCGGGATGTCCCGATTCTTGGAGTTAACCTTGGTAGTCTTGGTTTTTTGACGGAATTCACAATAGACGAAATGATACCGATTCTAGATAGTATAATAGCAGGAAATTATCAATTGGAAGAGCGTAGCCTTCTTGAGGCCACTATTTACAGGCAGGGGGCTAAAGTCGCTACTTACCGTACATTAAACGATGTTGTAATTCACAAAGGTACCCTTGCAAGGATAATAGAACTTGAAACCTATGTTGATGAGGATTTTTTGGCCACATACAGGGCTGATGGTTTGATAGTAGCTACTCCCACCGGATCGACAGCCTATTCCCTCGCTGCTGGTGGTCCCATACTTTATCCTATTATGGATGCCATTATCCTTAATCCTATCTGTCCCTTTACACTTTCACAGAGAGCTATAGTTCTCAAGGATACGGTTACTGTTGATGTGGTTCTCGTTACGGAAAATGAGGATGTTTTTGTTACTCTCGATGGGCAGGAAGGTTTTGCGTTAAGGGTCAAAGATAGGGTCAGTATAAAGAAGGCTCCTTCTACGATAAAACTGGTGAAAAACCCGTATAAAACATTTTTTGAAGTTCTAAGGACAAAACTGAAATGGGGTATATAAAGCTATATAAGGGGGATTAGATGAAGATAGGATTTATAGGTCTTGGTACACTTGGTAGAGAGATTGCGAAGAGGTTAAAGGATTCGGGTTTTGAACTCTTAGTTTGGAATAGGACTATAGATAAGGCTATTGAACTTGGCTTTGATGCGGTGAAAAGTCCTAGGGAGCTTGCCGATTTAGTCGATGTCATATTCGTTATAGTGTTTGATAGCAAAGCTTCAAAAGAGATTATCTTTGGTAAGGAGGGTTTATTAGGAGGTAGTATAAAGGGAAAGACCATAGTTGATATGACCACCAATGAGGTTGATTATGTCATCGAAACGGGTAGGGGGCTAAAGTATGTTGGTGTTACCTATCTTGATGCTCCTATACTTGGTAGTGTGATACCTGCCAGGGAAGGTAAGTTAACTTTGCTTGTTGGTGGAGATAAAGAAAAGTTTAATGAGTTATACCCTGTGTTTCAAAAATTCGCAAAGACTATAATACACGTGGGTGATATAGGTAATGCTACCAAACTGAAGCTTGTAAATAATGTTGTGCTCGGTGGTTTTATGGAGGTTCTTGCGGAAGCGGTTGCCTTCGGCGAGAAGGTTGGTATAAATAGGGAACTTGTCCTTGAAGTTTTGGCGAATGGCGCGGGTAAGTCGATGATATTAGATGTGAAGAGGGAAAAGCTTATTAAAGAGGATTTTGAGACACATTTTAGTGTAGACTTGATTTACAAGGATCTTTATTATGCGGAAAAACTTGCCTACGAAAATAAGGGTATATTACCAGCTATAGGGTTGATAAAAGAGCTTTACGCTCTATGTAAGAAAGAGGGGTGGGGAAATTTGGATTTTTCTGCAGTTTATAAGTTATTCCGATAGTTCTTCAAATAGCAGAAATAGCGATTTTAGACCCTCTTTAGGTAAGTGGTAGGTGTATCTATTTACGAATTTTCTAATGTATTCTTCTACCATCTTCTTTGTGAGTATGGGGTGCTGGTTTAATATGAATTCGATTACTCTATCATAGTTGTTTTCGGAATGTAAGAGACTGTTTTTTATCTCTTCCTCTATGCATCCTTTCAGTTCTCTAATTTCATGTCTTATAACTATCAGTCCAAGGGGCAAAGGGCATCTTTGTCCATGTTTATTTTGCCATAGTTCCAGTAGATCAGCTACGAGCGTTAGGTTAAAGTTTTTGTATATGAGCCTACCTTCGTGTATTAAGATTCCGGCGTCTACCTTATCCTCTAGAATTGAGGGTATTATTTCGTCGTAGTTCATCACTACAACCTCTTCAGGTTCTCCGAAGAATTTTTTAAATAGAAGGTAAGCTGTTGTCGTCTTACCTGGAATTCCGAGTTTTTTTATATCTTTAGGGTCCATTTTGTTTTTTGCTACTAATATCGGTCCATCCTCTATACCGAAGGCGTTACCCACTCCTAAGATTTCATACCTACCCTTGATTAGTGGATAGATACCAGCTGATACTTTTACTACATCTACATTTTCATTTAGAGCCATTTGGTTTAGTTCTTCCATCTCGCCAATTTTTATATCCCATTTTTCTCTATCTTCTGTCAGGAACCTATAAAATATGAAAAGATCGTTGGGACATGGACTAAAGGCTATTTTTATCTTCATCTAGTTTCCTCCAGTACTTTTTTAGGAAATTGCATAGGTTATTTACAGCCAATTCTATATTCCACAATTTCTTGTTCCTTACACCTGCTATATTACTTATAGATCTAATTTCACTACATTTTATGTCAAATAGCTTTGAGATTTCAGCTACACTGGCTCCTTCCATGTTTTCACATATTGCACCAAGCTCTTTCCCGATTTTACGAGCCTCTTCCACCGTAGTCGGTATTTTAGATAGGGTTACAAACCTCCCACCCCTTATACCGGATTCTTCGAGAAATTTGGGAGTGTAAAGCTTTAGGGGGTCATTCTGGAAAGGTTCGTCTCCAAATACCTCTTCAGTTGCAAAAGCCAGGTCCCCTATTTTCAATCCGCTATCAGGGTAGCATCCTGCTATTCCCATGTTTATTATATATGCTGGTTTAAACTCCAATATACTATAGGTAGTTGCTGAACCTGCCAAGCTTTTACCTATACCAGAAATTGTGATTATTCTGTCATCGAGTAGATAACACCTCCAAGGTTTTTCTCTGATCAGTTGGGGATTGAGTTCTTTTAAAAGTGGTCTCACTTCATCTTCTGTTGCAACTATTAATACTACCTTTTTCATTTTTTCCTTTTAATGCGTTTATTATACTTGCAAGGGGTTGTTGCCACATCATAGCTGCTGCAAGGGGAAATATAGCTTCATGTGGAAATCCTGCGAATATTATAACAAAGCCTGCACCGTTATTCTTCATACCCATATAGTAAGTGATTGTGATCTTTGATGGTTCATCGAGTTTTAAGATCTTTCCTATCAAGTATCCTACAAAGAAGGATAGCATTATTTGAATACCGGTTACCAAGAATACTTTAAGTAGGGTTAGATTTATGGGTACTACATCAAAGGCGATAGCGGTATTAAGAATGATCATATATAAAAGACCGATTTTAGACCATACTCCGAATACACTTTTTGTTTTTACTTCAACCTTCGGGTTATAGGTCAGTATAGCTAGAACCGTTGGTGCAAATACGGTAACAAAAAGGTCTAAGAAGAGTTTTTGAGCGCTGAATTTTAGTGTTTTTCCTGTGAGTATCTTCAGTGCTATCGGTGTAAAGTATGGTACTATTATGGCATGGGCACCGACTAAGGTTGTTGCAAGTGGAATGTTGCCGTTACTTATCCTACTCCATATTATGGTTGAAATTGCACTTGGAGCGAGAGCCAAGGCGTAATGTCCATAGGTAAAGTTGAAGCGAGATTTGTAAAATAAACTTGTAACTATTATACTCGTTATTGGTAGTATAAATAGCTGTGCAAAAAGGGAAACTAAGAATGACTTTTTGTAGTTTTTTACTTCCAGAAAGTTCTTTATTTTTAGACCATAGCTAGAGGCGAACATTATCGAAAATAAGACTGGATATGCAGTCCACTTGTGTTTGAGTCCCCAGCCTCTGAGAGAGTGACCTACAAAGAATGAAAGTGGTATTAATATAATCAGGAATTGTGACAGTTTTTCGTTTATTCTTTCTATGCACCCTTGGTTACTTGTTGAACAGATATTCATAATCCTTTAGGAATTTCTGAGATTCCTTTTCTTTTATTTCTACGAAGAGGCCCTGTGCTTTTAGATAGGTGGTAGCGTTGTTATCGACTATCTCTGCCTCTGCCATTATTCTTTTTCCTTTTTCATCGGAAACCCTAGCAACTGCGGCATAGTTCTCTCCTACGATTATCGGTTTTAAGAAGGTTAAGTCGAGTTTATATGTTACAGTAACCTTTTTAGTTGTCATAAATACACTCCACCATAGAACTTCATCTGCTATTACAGCAAGGATCCCCCCATGAGCTATATTTTCAAAACCATTATAGAATCTATCTAGTTTGAAATTTGCAAATACCTTCTTTTCATTTTTATCCCAGTACCTTTCAAGCTTCAGACCTATAGGATTTTCGAGTCCACAACCAAAACATGTTTTATAATGGGGTAACTTTAATATCCTTTCTTCCATTTCCTTCCTCCTTATAATGGTTTATTTAATAAACCATGAAGGGTGTTTTGTACATAGTATCTACGCCCATAGGAAATCTCAAGGACATAACTATAAGAGCTATTGAGGTCTTAAAAAGTGTGGATCTTATAGCCTGCGAGGATACTAGGGTAACTCTTAAGTTGCTGAACTATTACGGTATTTCCAAACCGCTAGTAGCTGTATTTAAACCCAAAGAAGAAGGGAGGACTCGAAATCTTATCAAACTTCTGAAGGAAGGGAAGAGTATAGCTCTTGTATCCGATGCGGGTACTCCGCTTTTATCTGATCCTGGTTATACCTTGGTGGAATGTGCTCTTAGTGAGGGTATAGATGTTATTCCTATCCCAGGGGCTTCTTCGATTTTGGCGGCTCTTGTGGCTTCTGGTATAAAACCCTATCCTTTTTCCTTCTGGGGATTCTTCCCAAGGGGTAGGGAATGCGGAGAGTTTTTGAAGAGATTGAAGGATAGAGAGGATACGATGATTTTTTTCGAGTCTCCAAAGAGGATCCTAAGTACTCTTAGGGTTATGAGGGACATTTTTGGTGATAGGAAGGTATGCGTTGCGAGGGAGATAACCAAGGCTAATGAGGAATTTATAAGGGGCAGTTTGGATCAGGTGATAGGTCTAATTGAAAGTAGAGGAGAATTGAAGGGAGAGGTTGTAATAGTTGTGGAGGGTAAGAAATCCATTGGAGATAGGGTTTCTAGGGAAAAGGGAGGATGGAAGAAGATTGTTGAGCTACTGATGAAAAGCGGCTGTTCTTTTAAGGATATGGAACCAGTAGTTCGCGAAGTTTTCGGTGTGGGGAGAAAGGAGCTTTACAGCTATCTACTTTCGCTAAAAGGTATGGAAGAATGATGGGCTATTATCTTTAGTTTGTTATCTTTGAGTTTATAGACAAAGGTAAATTCCACTTTGATTTTCTCACCAGTTTTACCACTCGTAAAATAGTAGTTCCCCTGGCTTATGGCTATATTTTCAACTATTATGTCGTCTGTTACTTCAAATTCTATGTTTTCCCATGGCTCCAGCGCAAAACCTTTATCTTCCCCGATCATACCACCGATAAAGTAGGAAAGGGCTTCGTCAAAAGTCAGTCTGAACTGCTTTTCTTTTGCCTTTGTCGGTTTGAATAGAACAGGCCCTTCATCATAATTGTATAATTCCTTTAAGAATTCCTTGGCGAAGGATACATAATCCCCTTTTTCTTTATATAGTTGCCCTATTTTTATTATACCATCTGCCCATCTTTTTTGAACTTCCCTTATCCTTTCCTTCGTTATCATTTCTCCCCTTGCTTTTGTTTTTATTTTTTTTAAAATGAGTTAGAATAAGTTAGTTGGTAGTAAAATAAAACATCTTTTGTGAAAAGTCAAGGAGGTTAACATGCTTCAGTTAAGCTTTGATCCTGAAAAATGTTTAGCCTGTGAAAGCATGAGTTGTTTGAAAAAGTGTATACATCTAAACTATAATGATGCTAGGATTAAAGAGGAGATAAAGAAGCTTGCAAATGGTGAGTATAGTAGTGTTCTTGATGACTGTACGAACTGTTATGGGTGTGAGGAAAACTGTCCTTATGATAATCATATGTTTTACAGGATAGTTGAACTCCAGGAAAAATTCGATGTCAGGAAGGTCTCAGATAGTGTTAGGGAAGAGCTTATAAAGCGTTATGAACCGGAGGGTGAATTCGTTCCAAAGAGCGTAGGTGGTAAATTTGTTCACATATGTTTATTCCCACATTTGAAAGATCTTGTATATAAGGGATTTTTTGATGGATTTGAGGTTGTAAGGGGTAGGCATCTTTTCTGTAATGTGGTTTATCTGCATTACGGCATGATTTCTGTGATAAAGGAGAGGATTCCGGTTATAATAGAAAACATGAAAAAGTTGGAGGCAGAGATTTTTGTTTTCTTTCATGATGAGTGTTATGGTTTTTATAATTCTCTGCTTAGAGCTTATGGCGTAGAAGTTCCCTTTAGGTATGTTCATCTATTCGAATATCTAAGGGATTTTCTTAAGGCTAACTCTCCCAAAAAGCTGGATATCGATGTTATATATCAGAGGCCGTGTTCGAACCGTTTGAGTCCACATATAGATAAGGTTGTGGATGAGGTCTTTGAACTGATAGGTGTGAGGAGGGTTAATAGGTATTACGATAGGGATAGAGCGCTTTGTTGCGGTGCGAGTTTTGTCCTTTCTAAGGAGCAGGATAAGGTGGCTTACTATAGAGACAAGCAGAAGGAAGATATGTTTAAATTCGATACTTCCTGGGTTATTTTCAACTGTCCCATGTGTAAGAGTACTCTTGAGGGTATAGTGCTTGATTTAGGTAAAAAGCCACTTATGCTGATAGAGCTATGTAAGATGGCTTTAGAGTAGTATAGGTTTTTATTTACCTTTTAGAACTTACCATAGCATAGGCGTTGTGGTTGTGGATACTTTCTAGCGATTCTACCTCCACTTTGAAGTTTTTTATCCTTCTATCTTCTTTCAGGGCGAGATATACCTCTCTTGCCACATCCTCTACAAATGTTGGGTGTTCGTACGCCCATTCCGTTACAAATTTTTCATCCTCTCTTTTTAATAAGGAGTAGAGACTTGAACTTGCCTTACTTTCTATAATTTCGATTATCTCCTCTATCCACACCATATCGTTTAACTCTGCTTCTACCGTTACAAAGGCTCTTTGGTTGTGTGCTGATTTTTCACTTATCTCTTTGGAACAGGGGCATAATGTCATAATGGGTACTTTTACTATAAGGACTCTATCGAATCTTTCTTCCTTTTCTCTCAGGGTTGCTATTACTTTTACCTCGTAGCACATTAGGGATTCCTCTTTACTGATAGGAGCGCTCTTTTTGATAAAGTAGGGGAATTCAACTTCTATATAGGCGGAGTGAGACGGTAGTTTTTCTAGCATACTTTTTAGGATATCTTTTATGTTGTTTATGTGTATTCTCCATCTATATCTGTTTATTATTTCTATAAACCTACTCATATGGGTTCCGCGATATTCTTTTGGTAATTCCACCATCATGTTGATAGTTGCAACTGTGGGTTGTTCTTTGAAGTTTCTATCGAGAACTGTTATTGGATATTTTAATCCCTTTATTCCAACCCTGTCTAATGTTACGTTTCTCTCGTCTCTTTCGTTCTGGACATCTTTCATTCTATTCCCTCTATCCTTTCTTTTAGTTTCGGGATGTGACTACCTTTCCAGTAAATTTTTTTACAATTTGTGCATCTATAGAATTCGTTGTTAGTATACCATACAAAGTCTGGTATTTCACCTTGTATTTCTTCTTTTTCAACCCTGTATAGGTAACCGTTACAGATCGGGCATCTAGAATTACCCATTCTGAAGCTTATTAATTCTTCGAGTTCTTTCAACTGTTCTTCAACATGATTGGATCTTATCAGTTTAGCTTTTATTTTCAATCTATTTGCCTCTTCTATAAGCTTCACATCCTTTGTAAGTAAGATTCTATCTCCTTCTTCCAAGGCTATGTATATCAAAAAGCTATCCTCAGCATCTTTAAAGTAAAGGGAATCGTACCCCATTATTCTTAAGAATCTTGCTAGTTTTCCTAGCATTGAATCCAAAATGAATCTTGGTTCTTTGGACCTAGAGTTTCCTGAGAGTGTCATTTATACTCTCCAGGGGTTTATGATAGGTCTATTATGAAGAATAGCTTTTATGTCAATACTAAGTTGTATAATACGAAAGAGAAAATTCTAATAAGCAACATTATGTGATAATGATACAGAAGGTGCTATATGAGAAGGTTCTATCTTGTTGGTTCGGTTTTGGTGTTTCTGGTTTCATTGGGTTTGGTCTATAGTGGTTTTACTGGGGTTAAGGATGAGAAGGCTATTTTTAGTGGTAAGACTCATGTTGGTCAGGATTCCTGTATACTCTGTCATGCCGATAAGGCTGATGGAGTCAAAAAACTATTCATGGTAAGGCTAATGTTTCTGGTTCACCTACTAGCATTCAAGGATTCGGGTATTGTCATGGAGTTGGAAGCGAACATATGGCAAAAGGTGGTGGTAAAAAATTGGTGGTTTTGTTGTGCTTTTAGTAGTAAAAAGTCTCAGCGGATCTAAAAAGCAAGATGTACTTCAACTGTCACGAAAATTCTAAGGTTGGCTTTTTGGAGTAACATTGATCATTTGAGAAGTGGAATTAACTGTTCCAGTTGCCATATTTTCTATCCATTTAGCATCTAACCTCTCCTAGCTAGAGGGAGTTTTTTATTTTAAATAATTGTTGTTAATATTTTATTATGGGGCTTGTGAAGCTTAGGTTTTTGGAGTTTTTTGTTGTCATTGTTTTATTTATAGAAGTAGGTTGTAGTCTATTTGGGATTAGGGAGACGGAAAGGTTCAGAGCGGGTTATAGGGAGAAGGGATTAGCTTCCTGGTATGGTATTGAGGAGCATGGCAAACCAACAGCAAGTGGTGAACCCTTTAATATGTTCGATTATACTGCTGCCCATAGGAGACTGCCTTTTGGGAGTTTGGTAGAGGTCACTAATCTAAAAAATGATAAAAAAGTGGTGGTTAGGATAAACGATAGGGGACCTTTTATAGCAGGAAGGATAATAGATCTTTCCTATCTTGCTGCTAAAAGAATAGATATGCTTGAAGATGGGATTGTTCCTGTTGAGATAAGAGTTATAGGTTTTGAGGCTAAGCCCAAGGGTAATTTAAATAGAACTTTCTACGGTTATTATGTTCAGGTTGGTGCTTTTCTGGATAAAAATCGAGCTTATAATCTAAGGGATCTTATCAAGATGACTTTTGGAAAGGATGGAGAGGTTATAGCGGTTGTTGTTGATAATAGAATCTTTTATAGAGTTCTGATAGGTCCCTTTACCAAGGAAGCTGAAGCTAGAGGATTTTCGGTTGATGTGGAGGGTATTGCGGGTACTAGAGGATTAGTAAGAGATTATAGGTAATGCTACTTTAGCAGACTGTGGTATTCCTGAATTGTCATCACACTAAAAGGTTTTTTCATAGCACTTTTAATAGCTTCAACCATAGCTTTTGCGCCTGCTATTGTAGTTGAATAGGGTATTTTGTAATTTATAGCTCCTCTTCTGATATAGAGGGAATCCTTTTGTGATTTCTTATCAGCTACGGTATTTATTATATAGCAAATCTCACCGTTTTTGATGAGATCGAGTACATTTGGTCTACCCTCATGTAGCTTATTTATTATACCTACGTTTATTCCTTTATTTTTGAGGAATAGAGCTGTACCCCTCGTGGCTATTACTTCAAATCCAAGTTCTACCAACTCTTTTGCTATGTCAACTATGTGGATCTTATCCTTATCCTTTACACTTATGAATATCTTCCCTTCGCCTATTTTTGGGATTCTTCCCATTGCTGAGATTTGGGCCTTGCCATAAGCATGACCAAACTCGAAATCTATGCCCATTACCTCACCCGTTGATTTCATCTCTGGTCCAAGAATTACATCAACTTCAGGGAACTTGTCGAAGGGGAAAACTACTTCCTTTACCGAGACATAAGGTGGTATTATTTCCTCTATAAAATTGAGATTTTCTAGGGTATATCCAACCATAATTTTTGAGGCTAGCATTGCAAGCGGTTTACCTATGCTTTTACTGACGAATGGTACTGTTCTTGAAGCTCTCGGATTGACTTCTAGTACGTAAACATGACCATTTTTCACTGCATACTGAACATTCATTAGTCCAACTACACCAAGCTCTTTTGCTATTTTCATAGTGATATCTTTTATCTCTTTTATTGTCTTCTCGTCCAGGGAGCATGGTGGTAGAGAACAGGCTGAATCTCCCGAGTGAATTCCAGCCTCTTCTATATGCTCCATTATACCAGCAACAACTACGTTTCTTCCATCCGATATAGCATCAACATCTACCTCAATAGCATCCTCTAGAAATCTATCGATTAGTACAGGTCTGTCTTCAGAAGCCTCTACAGCCTCTTTTATGTATCTTTCTAGACTATTTCTATCGTAGACTATCTCCATTGCTCTTCCACCAAGGACATACGATGGTCTAACAAGAACTGGATATCCTATTTCCTCTGCTACTCTTATCGCCTCTTCTAATGATCTAGCTGTTCCACTTGGCGGTTGCATTAGGTTAAGTTTATCAACTAGTTCTTTAAACTTTTCTCTATCTTCCGCTATATCTATGGCGGTAGCTTTGGTTCCGAGGATCCTTACTCCCAATTCTTCTAAAGCTTTTGCTAGCTTTAGTGGTGTTTGCCCACCGAATTGTAGTATGATGCCAATTGGTTTTTCCCTTTCTATTACATGTAAAACATCTTCCAATGTTAAGGGTTCAAAGTACAACCTATCGGCTGTATCATAGTCAGTACTTACAGTTTCGGGATTACAGTTAATCATTATTGTTTCAAATCCTATTTCTTTTAGCCCAAATACTGAGTGTACACAGCAATAGTCAAATTCAATACCTTGACCTATTCTATTTGGACCACTACCAAGTATTATTACCTTGTTCTTGTTACTTGTAGGTGGGAAGTCTTCATCTACTATGTGTTCAATAGATCTGTCTTCTTTTATTCTTCCGAAGGGTTTTTCGTAAGTTGAATACATGTAGGGGGTATACGCTTCGAATTCGCCTGCACATGTATCTACTATTTTATATGTGGGTTTTATGGTCCACTTGTATCTTATTCCTCTTATTTCTTCTTCGGTTTTTTTGGTCAGTTGGGCTATTCTTACGTCCGATATTCCGCTTTGCTTAGCCTCGAATAGAAGTTCTTTTGTGAGTGGTTCTTTTTTGAGCCTCTCCTCTACATCTATGATATCGGCTATGTTTTTTAGGAACCATCTATCTATTTTCGATAGTTCATATATCTCATCTATGGAATACCCTCTTCTTATTGCCTCTCCTATGTACCATATCCTCTTAGATGTTGGGTTTCTTAGGTTCCATCTTATTTCCTCTTCCGTTGCGTTTTGCAATTCTTCGAAACCATAGGATCCTATTTCAAGTGATCTTATCGCCTTCCCAAGTGCCTCTTTAAAGGTTCTTCCTATTGCCATAACTTCGCCAACAGATTTCATCTGTGTTGTGAGTATGGGATTGGCTTCTGGGAACTTTTCAAAGGTAAACCTTGGAATTTTTACAACTACGTAATCCAAGACAGGTTCAAAGCTTGCTGGAGTATATTTTGTTATATCGTTTGGAATTTCATCGAGTGTATATCCAACTGCCAGCTTTGCGGCTATTTTGGCTATCGGAAATCCAGTCGCCTTTGATGCCAGAGCTGAGCTTCTAGATACTCTTGGGTTCATTTCTATTATTACCATTCTACCGTTTTCCGGATTTACTGCAAATTGGATATTGCTACCACCAGTATCAACTCCTATCTCTCTTATAGCTTTTATAGCTGCATCTCTCATTATCTGGTATTCTACGTCTGTGAGTGTCTGCGCGGGTGCTACGGTTATAGAATCTCCTGTATGTACTCCCATAGGATCAAAGTTTTCTATGGAACAAATTATAATAACGTTATCTTTCTTATCTCTCATAACCTCCAGCTCAAATTCCTTCCAGCCAAGTAAGCTCTCCTCAATAAGAACTTCACTTATTGGACTTAATTTGAGACCTCTTTCTAAGAGTTCTTTAAACTCTTCTATGTTGTACGCTACGCCACCACCAGTACCACCTAGTGTAAATGCAGGTCTTAAAATTGCTGGAAAGCCTACGTATTTTATAGCTTCAAGTCCTTCTTTCATAGAGTGGACAGTTCTTGATCTGGGTACATCTAATCCTATCTTAATCATAGATTGTTTGAATAATTCTCGGTCCTCAGCTTTCTTTATAGCATCTATATTGGCTCCAATAACCTCTACAGAGTACTTTTCCAAAACCCCTTCTTCATGTAACATTACCGTAAGATTAAGTGCTGTCTGCCCTCCTAGTGTTGGTAGTAGAGCATCTGGTCTTTCCCTTTCTATTATTTTGGCGAGACTTTCAACTGTGAGAGGTTCAATGTAGGTCCTATCCGCCATCATAGGATCTGTCATTATAGTTGCAGGGTTTGAGTTTACGAGTACTATTTCGTATCCTTCTTGTTTCAGGGCTTTACAGGCTTGTGTACCAGAATAGTCAAATTCGCATGCCTGTCCAATTATTATTGGGCCAGAACCTATAATCAATATTTTTTTTATATCGTTCCTTTTTGGCATATCTCCATAAACCTCTCAAATATGAATAGTGCATCGTTTGGGCCTGGTCCAGCTTCTGGATGAAATTGTACAGAATATATTGGGTATCTTTTGTGTTTCATGCCTTCTTCAGTTTTGTCATATAGGTTTAGATAGGTTAATTCTAAAGTATCCTTTAGTTTGTCTATTTTTACACAGTAGTTGTGGTTTTGGCTGGTTATAATTATCATTCCCGTTTTAAGGTCCTTTACCGGGTGGTTACCACCATGGTGACCGAATTTGAGCTTGTATATTTCACAACCAAGTATCCTTCCTATTATCTGATGTCCTAGGCATATACCAAATATCGGTTTTTTGTCTATCAGTTTTGCTATGTTTTCTACTACATCGTCCAATATCCTCGGGTCACCAGGTCCGTTGCTCAGGAGTATACAGTCTGGATCCATTTCTAGGGCTTTTTCTGCAGGATAATTTGCAGGAACCCTTATCACCGAAAATCCAACTCTTACAAGGTTTTCAAGAATGCTTTTTTTTACACCAAAGTCGTAAAGTACACAGAGGGGCCTACCCTCTTCGTGGTAGTATACAATAGGTTCTTTCACCGTAACCTTGCTTACTAAGTCCATTTCCGAAATGTCAGGATGGTTTCTGAGTTTTTTCATCAGGCTCTCAAGATCGAAGTCTATAGTTGATATTATACCCATCTGGCTTCCGTGATTCCTTATATGTTTTGTAAGAGCTCTCGTGTCTATTCCAGTTATTCCAACTATTCTGTGTTCTTTTAAGTACTCATCTAGGCTTTTTTGGCATCGCCAGTTGCTTGGATAGTCTTGGTAGTTTCTGACGACGAAGCCTTCGACTTGAGGTTTTTCAGATTCCACATCTTCTTCATTTGTACCATAGTTGCCAATTTCGGTATAGGTCATAACAATAATCTGACCTTTATAGGAAGGATCCGTTAAGATTTCCTGGTAACCTGTAATGGATGTGTTAAAAACGACTTCTCCAATAGCTTCTCCTTCTGAACCGAAGGAGAAACCTTCAAAAAAGGTGCCATCTTTTAGTAGTAGTATAGCCTTTCGTTGCATGCTGGTTTCTAAATATACCAAACCGCCAATGGGTTAATCAATAGGGTGTGTGTTTTTGTAATAAGACCGTTGTATATTCCTCCAAATAAAGGTTTTTTATTAACTGGTACCCCAATTTCTTGAAGGAGTGGATTATTTCGAAGTTCTGGTCGTAAGTTATTCCTGATAGTAGCACGAAACCTCTATCGACTGTTCTACTGTCTATATGGGTTACTATCCTCTTGATTACATCGCCATAAATGTTTGCGAGTATTATATCAAATTTTCCGCTTTCCTTCAGTGCTTCTATTGGTACCGGATAAACCCTTAGTTTATCTTCAACTCCGTTTATTTTTATGTTAACCATAGTCGTTTCGATTGCCTCTTTTGCTATATCGATTGCTATCACTTCTCTTGCTCCCAATAGTACAGAAGCGATCCCCAATATTCCTGTACCACAGCCTATATCTAGGACATTTTTGTTTTTGAAATCTAATTCACACATAACCTCTAGGCAGGATCTCGTAGTTTCGTGTTCTCCTGAGCCGAAGGCCCCTTTTTTTATCCATAGGATTTTATATTTACTTTTGAGCTCTTCCAAATCTTCGAGTTTTTCCTCGGGAGAAACTACTAAAATTGTATCTTTTATATTTATCATCTTTTCAGTGATTCTTTTAGTTTGTCTATTGCCAGTATGAATTTTCTATTCCCTGATGTTTTTAGTATGATATTCTCTTCTTTGAGTTTCTTAATGATCCTTGAAAACGTTTCTGGAGTTATTCCCAAAAGTAGAGACAACTGATTCTGTGTTATGGAAAACGTTACTTCTGATTTTTTGCCCTTTTCTGTCATCTCCCAGAGGAAGAAGAGTGTCCTTTCTCTTGCGTTTTTCATTTTTATGTTTTCTATCGAGAGGACTAGATTTTTCAATCTCAATATACATACACCGATCATAGCTAGTGCTAGCGTAGGGTCCTTTCTTAAGTTGGCTAGGATAAGATCTCTTGGTATGAAGCCTATTTTCACGTCTGTTAGAGCTTCTGCCCATGCTGGATATGTTTGGTTTTCTGCAAGGGAAACTTCTGCGAAAATTTCTCCTTCACCGAATATATGTATTATATGTTCCTTTCCATCCTTTGATATTTTATAGATTTTTACAATTCCCTCTATAACTATATATAAACCCATTGCCTTTTCGCCTTCCTTGATTATTGTTTCGCCCTTTTTAAAGCTTTTTACTGTTGTAATACCAGATAGCATCCTTATGTATTTGTCCTCGAGATGGCAGAAAAAAAGATTATTTTTAAAAGCATTTTCTATTTCTTTTCTTTGATCCAAACTTTTATTATA
>JAGDVO010000009.1 GCA_023269715.1 Thermosulfidibacter sp. | reverse complement strand
TTTTTTCATAAAACTCTAAAAACTCTTTATCTAAGGAAATACCGTTTTCTTTTAAAAACTGGAAGTTACACATCACAATCTTTTTGTTATAGTAGTATCCTATTACACCTTTACCTACCACCACTGTTTTACTTTCTACTGGTATATCAGTTGGCATACTTTCCAGACTGAGAAGGGCAAAAGCTATAGGATGGTTTATACCTTTTTCCAAAGCTAAAAGAGCAGGAAAATAGGTTTTATCTTTTGTTATGTAATCTTCTACTTTCATGTTGCCTTGCGTTAAAGTTCCAGTTTTATCAAAAACTACGTAGTCTATCTTTTCAGATTTTTCTATAACTTCTGGATTTTTAAACAGGATTCCTTCCTTTGCACCTCTACCAACTACGTTTACTATCGTTATTGGAGTTGCAAGTCCAAGGGCACAAGGACATGCTATAACAAGAACTGCTATAGCAGTCGTAATAGAAAAATTTAAAGGATAACCAAGAAAGTACCATAAATCAAAAACAACTATTGAAAATATCAAAACCGCTGGAACAAAGTAAGCCGTGATTTTATCTGCAAGCCTTCCTATCTGTGGCTTTTTAGACTGAGCTTCCAGAAGTAGTTTTATCACTTGATTTAAAACACTATCCTTTGCATCTTTAGTAGCTTTTACTTTTATTACTCCAACCTTGTTTACACTACCACTTAAAACTTCATCACCAACATTTTTATAAATCAGCTTTGACTCACCAGTTAGAAATGACTGGTCTACCTCAGTTTGACCTTCTATAATAACACCATCAACCGGTATTTTATCACCGGGTCTAACTAAAACTATATCTGACTTTTTAATTGAGATTGCATCTACGATTTCTTCTTTTCCATCAACTATTTTTATTGCTTTATCAGGTTTTAAGGATAGTAGCTTTTTCATAAATTCAGTTGCATTTTGTCTTGTTTTTAACTCTAAGTATCTTCCAAGTAAAACAAAAGTTATAACTGCAGACGAACCTTCAAAATAAACGTTTCTCATATCTGGCGGGAAGAAATCTCCGAAAATTAAAACAGCAAAGGAATAAAAGTATGCTGCAAAAGTTCCTATAGTTACTAAAAGGTTCATATCTGCTATTCTGTTTTTCAAAAATTTTAAAGAAGATTTATAAAACTCCTGACCATCGTAAAACTGGATTATAGTAGCAAGGATAAACTGAATATACTCATGATACTCGAAATGGATAAACATAGATAAAAGTATGGGTATAAAAAGAACGATAGAAACGATTACTTTTTTTCTGAGATTGTTTAATTCCTCTAACTTTTTTTTCGAAACTTTCTAAGTCTATAGAAGCGTCGTAACCAAGTTCTTTTATCTTAGCTATTATGTCATCTTTTTTTACTTTTGATGGGTCGTATACAAACTCTCCTTTTGATGTCGCAAAGTTAACAGAAGCAGACTTTACTCCTTCCATTAACTTCATGGTAGCTTCTATACCGGCTGCACATCCTGCACAGTGCATACCAGAAATATTAACTTCCAATTTTTCAAACTCTCCAGATTGACTGCTTTCCTCGTCTTTCTTTTTATCTTTAGAAAAGAAAAACCAACTTATCCCAGATATTAAAGTTAAAGAGCTTATCAAAGTACTTAAATCTTTCATCTTAGGCTCTCCCTTTTATTTGTTACTTTCTTTATATCTAATATCTACAAAAATTGGAGGCATTAAAAGAGCGTATTAAAACGTGTTATTTTTTGTTAGCTAGGTCATTTCAATTATAAGGTCACCTTCTTCTATTTCTGAACCTTCCTTAAGGACTATATTTTTTACTATACCATCATGAGGAGCTATTATCTTCGTTTCTATTTTCATGGCTTCAGTTATTGCCAAAACTTGATTCTTGGTTACATAGTCTCCTTCTTTAACGAGTATTTTGACGAGTTTACCGGGCATTGGAGCTATTACATGGTTGGGGTTGTTTCTATCGCCCTTTATATTGGCTGATATTTTAGCTACCATGCTCTTATCGAGGATTCTTACAAGTCTAGTTTCACCGTTTACCTCAAATACAAGTGTACGATAACCTTTGCTGTCGGCATCGCCTATCGATATTAGCTTTATATAAATGGTCTTTCCCTCTTCTAAGTTTACAGTAGTTTCTTCTCCTATCCTTAGTGGGAAGAAGAAATCCTTCGTTGATAGAACCCAAACATCACCGTATTCTTCTTTATGCCTGAAGTAATCTTCTACCACTTTATCGTAAAGGGCATAGGATATAATATCTTTAAGCTTTATAGGTTTTCTTGTTATACTCTTAAGTTTTTCCTTTGCGCTTTCGAAGTTGTAATCTTCCAGTAATTTTCCTGGTCTTACCCTTAGTGGTTCCTTTCCTTTCAAGATTTTCCTCTGTAATTCTTCGTTAAAACCACCGTAGGGTTGCCCCATTAGACCCATAAAGAATTCTACAACACTATTGGGTAAAGATAGTGCATCAGCTTTTTCTACGAACTCTTCAATGGAAAGATCGTTTCTTACTAGAAATAGGGCAAGATCACCTACAACTTTTGACGATGGTGTGACTTTTATTATTCTTCCCAGGAGTTTATCGACTTCTTTGTACATCTCCTTAACTTTATCCCACTTATCTATAAGACCAACGCTTTTTACCTGGGCTCTTAGATTTGTGTACTGTCCTCCTGGTATTTCATGTTCATAAACTTCGGCTGTAGGTGCTTTAAGGTCACTTTCGAATTGATAGTAATAAGTTCTTACCTTTTCGAAGTAGGCTGAGGCTTCATTTAAGGCGCTGATATCTAGGTATGTTTTATACTTACCGCTTTTTTCGAGTGCTTCGACTATAGTATTCAGAGATGGTTGACTTGTAAGTCCACTCATAGAGCTTAGGGCACCATCAACGATCTTTGCACCTCCTTCTATCGCCATCAGGACGCTTGCGACGCCGCAACCTGCGGTGTCATGGGTATGGAAGTGTAGAGGCACTCTTACCTCTTCGCTGAGGGTTTTGAAAAGTTTGTAACTTGCGAAGGGTTTTAATAGGCCTGCCATATCTTTTATGGCTATTATATCAGCTCCCATCCTTTCTATTTCCTTGGCAAGATCGACATAGTATTTGAGGGTATATTTGTCTTCCTTTGGATCTAGGATGTCACCTGTGTAACATATGGCTACTTCTGCTATCTTTCCTTCTTTTTTAACTTCCTCAAGTGGGATCTTTATTTGAGTTAACCAGTTGAAACAGTCGAATATTCTGAAGACATCTATTCCGCTTCTCGCTGCTTCTCTTACGAAGGCCTTTATAACGTTATCCGGATAGTTGCTGTAACCTACAGCGTTTGATCCTCTAAAGAGCATTTGGAAGAGGATGTTGGGTACCTTCTCTCTCAGGAGAGCCAGTCTTTCCCATGGATCTTCCTTTAGGAATCTGTAGGCCACATCAAAGGTGGCTCCACCCCACATTTCTATTGAGAATAGTTCATTCAGTCTAGCTGCATAGAAGGGAGCGATTTCTATCATATCCTTCGTTCTCATTCTAGTTGCGAATAGTGATTGGTGAGCGTCTCTCATGGTGGTATCTGTAAACCAGATTCTGTTACCTTCGGATAATAGAGCTTCGATTACACCTTTTGGACCTTTAGAATCGAGTATGTTCTTAAGTCCATTTTTTTCGGATTTTTCTACCTTTGGAACTGTGATGGTTGGAAGATCTGAGATTTGAATGTCACCATAAGGCTTGTTGACTATGTTGTTTCCTAGGAATCTGAGGATTTTACTTATCCTATCCCTTGGAGGCTTTATGTTTATAATTTCTGGGTGCTCCTCGAGAAAGTTGGTTCTGAAATCACCTTTTAAGAAAGCCGGATGACTTACCAGGTTTTCCAGGAATCTCAGGTTCGTTTTTACTCCCCTTATTCTGAATTCTTTAAGAGCTCTTAGCATCTTCATTGCTGAATCTTCGAACGTTAGTCCCCATGAAGTTACCTTCACGAGGAGTGAGTCATAATAGGGTGTAATAGTGGCACCCACATATGCGTTACCGGCGTCTAGTCTTATACCGAAGCCGACAGCGCTTCTATAAGCTTCTATCTTGCCTGTGTCGGGCATAAAGTTGTTTTCTGGATCTTCGGTAGTTATACGACATTGAATGGAAAATCCTCTCTTTACTATATTCTTTTGAGTTCCAATAAAATCGGTTATTTTCTTACCTTCTGCTATCTTTATTTGGCTTTGTACTATATCTATGCCCGTTATCATTTCTGTTACAGTGTGTTCTACTTGGATCCTTGGGTTTACCTCGAGGAAATAGTATCTGTTGTTGTCTACATCTACAAGGTATTCAAAGGTTGCGGCATTATATAGTCCTACTTCTCTTGCGAATCGTATTGAATCCTCATAGAGAGCTTCTAGTATCTCTTTCGGAACCGAGATTGAAGGAGCTATTTCGGTTATCTTCTGGTGTCTCCTTTGAATGGAGCAGTCCCTTTCGAAAAGGTGGATCACGTTACCGTGTTTATCTCCTAATATCTGAACCTCTATATGTTTTGGTCTTTCTATAACCTTTTCTACTATTATCTCATCGCTATGAAAAGCCTTTAAGGTTTCCTGTTTTGCGAGTATGTACTCTGTTTCAAGTTCACTTTCGCTTTTGACTATTCTGATTCCTCTTCCTCCACCACCTTTTGTTGCCTTTATCATTATCGGATAACCGTTTTTTCTAGCAAAGTCTCTAACATCGTCTATGGTTCGTATGTTATCACTACCTGGTATAGTTGGTATACCAAGTTTTTGGGCGTATTTTTTTGCCTTGAGTTTGTCTCCAAATAGCTCAATGTGAGTCCAATGTGGTCCGATAAATATTATCCCTGCTTCCTCACAGGCCCTTGAAAATTCAGGGTTTTCGGATAGAAAGCCGTAACCAGGGTGAATGGCATCTATTTTCTTTTCCTTTGCGAGTTCAACGATTTCATCTATCGCAAGGTAAGCTCCTACAGGACCTCTATCTTTCCCTACTAGATATGATTCATCACACTTGTACCTATGAAGGGAGTATCTGTCTTCATAGGCGTATATTCCAACTGTTGTTATACCAAGTTCTGTGCAGGCTCTAAATATCCTTATCGCTATTTCACCTCTATTTGCTACAAGTAGACGCTTTATCAATTTTTCCACCTCCTAGATATATTGGATAAATATTAATTTAGCAGGATGATTCTCGTCAATAACTCTAAGTTATTTAATATCTTTCTGTTTTACTTAAATGAGAAAAAATTTTTTATCAAAACTAAAATAAAAAATTAATGGAAATTTAATCTTCTGTTCATTTTAGGTTTACGTTTAGAGCTTGTTGTATATAGATAGAATAGTTAGAGAAGGGAGGAGGATATGACGGAGAGAGAACTATTGGAACTTGAGTCTAAGTACTGTTCCTTCTATCTTTGAGATAGCGAGGGTTGTTGAAGAAAGGTTTCAGGTTTAAGGGTAAGGTTTATTTTAATGTGGGTGGTTCTCAGGCGAATTTTGAAGAAAGGACTTGAGGGGTTTGCTGTGGGAAGCTTTTGAAAGACAAAGATGGTTTATTGCCGATGCTTCACATGAATGGAGGGAGTATCTATATCAAAGCTTTTAGAAAAGGTGATAGGGTAGTCGTAACCGTGGAAGACGCAGGTTTTGGGATTTTTAGGGATAATTTGGAGAAGGTGTTCAGTAGATTTTACAGGGTGGATCAATGCCGTTCGAAGGGAACAGGTGGTGTTGAGTTGGGTCTTAGCATTTGCAAAGAGATAATGAAGTTACATAATAGAGACATAAAAGCAGAGAGCGAAGAGTTCAGAGGAGTCAAGGTTTATCTATATTTCACTGTAGTTGAGTATTTTTAGGTACTTTACAAAATCGGTTATTTATAATTATATTTTAATTTAGGTAAAATTCACATCTATAATTATAATCCTATAAAAGTTAAGAAGGAGTAGAGTTATGAAAAAACTGACCACTTTCGAGGATCCTGTTAAGGGTTATCCGCTCGAGCTGAAGGTAATGAGTATAGATGAAATAAGGATCCCAAAGTTTCAGAGGGATCTTTCAAAGACTCTGGTGAATCATCTTATGGTTTCTATTGAGAAGATGGGTTTTTTGGTTCCTGTGATAGTTTGTAGGGCACCTGATGGTTATATCTATGTTGTCGATGGTATGCACAGGATAGAAGCTTTGAAGGCTTTAGGATACGATAAGGTATTAGCTATAGAAGTACCAGAGGAGCTCTATTTTCAGATACTAGATTTTAACACCGAGAAACCCCCTACTATAAGGGACAAAGCGAAGCAAGCTTATAGACTTTATCTTTCGATAATCGAGGATCTCGGTGATGAAGCGGGTAGGGCAAAGGAGATAGAATTTTCGGGCAAACTCCAGTCACCTCACTTTGTGACTATAGGTTGTCTCTTGGAGGAGGTCAATCCAAAGTTTCCTGCGGGGTACTGGGACGATTTAATAGAAAAAGTTGATAATTTCCTGGATCTTCCTATGGTGGATGCCCTTGAGGAAAGAAAAAAAAGGGCGATAAGGCTTAATCAGGTTAACATAACTGCTATTGAGACTTATGAGAAGTATAACATAAACGATCCCCTAAGTAGACAAACAGTTATAAGAAAGGCTATACATGAGGTTTATGGTCAGAGGGTTAGAGTGATAGAGGATGATTTTTATACAGCCTTATCCAAGATTGAAGAGGTTCTTGCTACTATAGACTTTAGTTTCCTTTCCGAGTGAGTGGACTGGATATTTCTTGAAGTATTATAAGAGCTTCAAAGGAGTTGCTTTTTTCACATTTATGCTTTTCAGTTTAGCTATAATTTCTTCTTCAAAAAAAGAAGAGAGGAGGCTTCCTTTTTCTCTTACTTTAAAGTTCTTCTAGAATTTCATTAACCCTCTTTATCACCGCTTCCGGTATTTCAGCGATTTTTGCTACGTAGATTCCGTTGCTTTTTGTTATTCTTTCAGGTTTAACTTTATGTGTATACCTTCTCCCTATACTCTTTTACTTCCACATGGTAGTTTAGAGTTTTGGGGTAAATGTCGGAGAGATCTCTTAACTCATGGTAGTGAGTTGCAAAAGTACCTTTGTCCTTGTTTCGTTTCTGAGGTGCTCCAAAACAGCCCATGCTATGGATAGTCCATCGTAGGTACTGGTTCCTCTACCAACTTCACCTAGAATTACCGGCGATTTACTCGTTGCCTTTTTGAAGATATTTGCTGTTTCTACTATTTCCACCATAAAGGTTGAGAGTCCTTTAACTAAATAATCTGCTGCGCCTATCCTTGTGAGAATTCTATCAATAGGAGTTATGAAAACTTCTTTTGCGGGCACAAAAGATCCTATTTGGCTTAATAACAATATTAAGGCTACCTACCGGATATATGTCGATTTTCCGCTCATGTTTGATCCAGTTATTATGGCTTAGAACCTCAAGTAAGGCTATAATCCTACCCAATCTTACAATGTCATCATGAAAGTGTGATATTTTCAATAGTATCTTCGTTATACAGTTCCCTTTCTATCTCTTCTATTTTACCCTGAGCACTGAGGATCTTTTCTTCCAATATTTCTCTTTCATTGATGAGTGGGTTTAGGATGAATTCCTTTAGGTAAGGCTTTACCCTGAGGAGTTTCTGTCCTATCCAGTGTGGCAAGAAGTGTATCCTTTTTGATTTATCCCTTAGGTTTGCTATGAGTTCAAGTGTCTTATGGCATTTTCGTCCAATATGTTTTCAGAGAGATCTAACGGATTGAGTGTCGGTAGATGTTCAGTAGGTAAGAGCAGGATTCCTTTAGGTAGTAAAGTGTTACTCCTACTGATATGCCTGCAAGTGGTGTTTCTTTAAGGGCAAAGGATGTCACTGGAAGAATGGCTTTCTAGATAAAGTTTGGCTGGTTCTAGTTTGAAGATTTCTCTATCTAGCCTTCTATAAATATGCTATCTTCTAAATTTATCTCTTCTTCTACTGGTAGTATTAGCGTTGATGTGCCTAATTTGGAAAGCTCTGAAAAAACCTTTCTCTCTTTTCTTCCATGTAGCTGATAGCTCCTCTCCTTACGTTGGTAACCGCAATCCTACTGGTTTTACCTTCACTATAAAGTTCCGCTTTTTATAGAATAGCACTCTTCACCCATAGGTGTGATCTTTTCCATACTTATAAGATTACGATAAAGATAGGCTTATCTCAACTAATTCTCACCTCCCCTTCCTTCTAGCTTTTTCTTTTAATTTTTTAGTTTCTCTTTGGATCGCCTATATACCTTACTCTGTTATTCCTTCTTTTCTAGCTCCCTTATGCGTTTTTCGATTTCCTGTAATCTCCTTTCGAGCTGTTCCTTTTCTGCAAATAGTTCTTCTGCCTCACTAAGTGTATGTACTGGTCCTCCCACTACAAAACGGGCGTGCACAATTCTTCCCTTTTCATCCATGTAATAGGCATGCGGTCCGAAACCACAGCGACAAGGTCCTACATAAGTGTACTTTCCTAATCTGGATTGTACCCTCTCAAGATTACTCCAACCCCATTTCCTACCTCCTCCACCCCACATGTTGAACCTCCTTGTTTTTATTTTTTAACCTAATTATTTAAATGTTACTTGACAATTTGATTGTCAAGTGATTTAAAAATTAATATGATGAAGAACAGGGGTTTGTATCCGATAGGTATTGTGAGCAGGCTTTTGAGTGTTCATCCTAGGATGCTAAGGATCTACGAAAGGGAGGGTTTGGTTAATCCTGTGAGAATAGGTGGTAAGAGGTATTATTCTTATAGCGATCTGCAAAAATTGAGATGTATCAGGTTACTTTTAGAAGAGGGGGTTAACATAAAGGGTGTAAAGAGGCTTTTTGCTCTTGTTCCTTGTTGGAGAGTAATCAACTGTCCAGCGAAGAAAAGGGAAGATTGTGCACACTATAGAGAGGGATTGAAGATGAAGATAGTTTTTGCTGTTGAGAGTTACCAAGGTCTTAATTCGTTGGTGTCTAAGCATTTTAGGCGGTCTCCCTACTTTGTTGTGGTTGATCTTGACGAGGATGGAGAGATAATTAGTTGCGAGTGTGTTGAAAATCCTTATACAGAAATACACGCTCCCGGGGTTGTTCCAGGTTTTATTTTAGATCTTAAACCTGATGTTGTTATTGCTGGTAGTATGGGTCAGAGGGCGCAGATGATTCTTGAATCTGAGGGTGTTGATGTTGTAGTTGGAGCTAAAGGCACTATCTTCGAAGTTTTACAGAAACTTCTAAGAGGGGAGAAATTCGAAGCCGAACCCTGTGTTCATAATGACGGGGTCGAGAAAAATTGTAATAGGAGGGGAGAGCGATGAAGGTATGTGTTACTGCTACCAGTGCTGGATTGGATGCTGAGGTTGATCCTAGATTTGGAAGAGCCCAGTATTTTGTGATCGTTGAGACAGAGGATATGTCGTGTGAAAGCATACCAAATCCCAATTTGGATATTGTTGGAGGCACAGGTACACAGTCTGCCCAGTTGGTGATTGAGAAAGGTTGTAGGGTTGTAATAACGGGGCATGTTGGGCCAGGTGCACAAAAGACTCTGGAGTCTGCTGGGATCAGCATTATAACTGGTGTTGAGGGGATAAGCGTAAGGGATGCTATTGAAAAGTTTGTAAAAGGTGTTCTCAGGGAAGGGAGGAATGGGGAAATTTCAGGAGATAGTTTAGCTGAGCTCAAAAAGGAATTTGAGGAGATAAGGAATAGGATTGGCAAGTTAGAGGAAAAGTTGAAGAAGCTTGAGAAAGGTTTGGGGTGATTGGAATTTAGAGGGTATTAGAGGAGGCGATAATAGATGGATAGAACAGGAAAAATGGATTTTAGAGCTCAAGAGGATAAAATAGCAGAGAGACTCTCTAGGATAAGGAAGAAGATAATGGTTATAAGTGGTAAAGGGGGAGTGGGCAAAACCACCATTAGTGTAAATTTGGCTTTACAGCTTTGTGCTAAAGGTTATTCGGTTGGTCTATTAGACGCTGATATTCATGGTCCGAATGTTCCTCTTATGCTTGGTCTTGAGGGGAATACTCTCACTACCTATGGAGGAGGTACTATCGAACCTATAAGTGTCAAAATTGGGAAGGGTAGTTTAAAGGTTGTATCCATAGGCTTTTTACTTGAAAGCCGTGATACACCTGTAATATGGAGGGGTCCTTTAAAAGCAGGTGTAATAAGGCAATTCTTGAGTGATGTTAATTGGGGTGAGCTTGACTTTCTTGTTGTTGATCTTCCCCCTGGGACTGGGGATGAACCTTTGAGTATTGCTCAGCTTATAAAGGGTATTGATGGAGCCATTGTTGTTACCACTCCCCAGGAGGTTTCGCTTTTAGACTCTGTTAAGAGTTTAAACTTTGCTAAGAGGCTAGGTGTTAAGGTTCTTGGTGTTGTGGAGAATATGAGTGGTTTTGTATGTCCTAATTGTGGTTTTGAGGTGGATCTTTTTAAAAAAGGTGGAGGTGAGAAGGTGGCTAAGGAGTATGGTGTTCCCTTCCTCGGTAGGATACCGATAGATCCAAAGATGGTGGAAGTTGAAGACTCTGGAAGGTTATCTACAGAATTTATGGATAGTCCATCTCCCTTTTTTAAGGTTTTTAGAAATGTGGTCGATGAGGTTTTGAAGAATCTGGAGGCTGAAATATGAGATGTGCCTACTGTAATAACAAGGTATGTTATGAAGGAACGGATTGCTTTGAGATACGGGATGATACTCTGGAGGTTTATAAGAAAGAGGATAGCGTTAGAGTTATGGCTGATGTTGCTACATCTATTGAAAGCGAAGGTTACATGAAATGGTGTAGGGTTTGTGAGGTTATAGAGTTTATCAAACGTATGGGTTATAAGCGAATTGGGATTGCTTTCTGTATAGGCATGGCCAAAGAGGCTGAAGCTCTGTGTACTATCCTGGAAAAAGAAGGCTTTGAGGTAGTTTCGGTATGTTGTAAGGTTGGTGGTATTATGAAAGAAGAGTTAGGTTTCAAGAAAATTAGGCCTGAAAGGAAGGAAGCCATATGTAATTCTATAGCTCAGGCGATGCTTCTTAATAGAGCCTGTACTGATTTAAATTTGATAGTTGGTTTATGTGTAGGACATGATATCCTCTTTTCACAGTACTCTAGTGCTCCTACTACAACTGTTGTAGTTAAGGATCGTGTACTTGCTCATAATCCTGTGGGAGCATTGTATTCAGGGTACTATAGAAGAAATGTATTTGGAGTCTAAAAATGGTTGTTGTAGATTTGGAAAAATGCGTAGGCTGTGGTAAATGCGAAAGGACTTGTCCGAATGGAGCTATAAAGGTTGTTGATAAGAAGGCTGTTTTGAATAGGGATTTGTGTAGTGAGTGCGGTAAATGCGTTCAAGTTTGTCCTACTAAAGCTCTCTCTATTGAGTACACTTCTACGCATGTTCGCCTTGCTGAGAGTTATGGTTGGAGAGGTGGGGGTTGTGGTAGAGGGAGAGGAGGTGGTTTTGGGAAAAAGAGAAGAGGTAGGAATAGATGTGGCTGGTGAGTTTCTGTTCTAAGTTAACTTACGTCAATAGTGAATCAGCTTTTATGGTCTTTCCCGTCCATTTTTCTCCATAATTCCTCACACTATATAACCAGCTTTTTTTCGGCTTTTATCCTGTGGTCTATGTAGTATAGAATTGGAATAACCATTCTTGAAAATAGGGTACTTGCTACTTCGCCTGACATTAATGAGATAGCTAACCCGTTAAATATTGGGTCCATAAGTATCACGCTTGAACCGACAACTACACTTAGTGCGGTAAGAAGCATAGGCCTGAATCTTATAGCTCCAGCTTCGATCACCGCATCTTCAAGGGAAAATCCCTCTCTAAGTTTATGTTCTATAAAGTCCACTAGTATTATGGAGTTTCTTACAACTATACCGGCTCCTGCTATGAAGCCGATCATACTCGTTGCGGTGAAGAATGCTCCTGCTATTGCGTGAGCTGGTACTATTCCGATAAGTGAAAGAGGTATTGGTGCCATTATAACTATAGGTATAGAGTAAGATTTGAACCATGCCACACTCATCATATATATCAGTATCATAACTACACTGAAGGATATTCCAAGATCTCTAAAAACTTCATAGGTAATCTGCCATTCTCCATCCCATTTTAGGACAGGTTTTGTTGTATCGTCGGGTACGTGGGTGTAGTACCTATCCATTTTTGGTTCTATCTTATCTAACTCTTTGTTTATCTTTAACATGGCGTATACTGGACTTTCTTCTTTTCCAGCTACATCACCGATCACGTATACTACAGGCTTTAGGTTCTTGTGGTATATTGGGTGTTCTCTAACCGTCTCTTCAACTCTTGCTATAGCTGAAAGGGGTACTATCTTGCCAGAATCACTTCTTATCTTTATGGATTCAAGCATAGACTTGTTTTCCCTAAGGTTTCTTGGTACCTTTACGTTTATGTATACCCATTCTCTCTCTTCAGGGTCGTGTAGTAGTGAAATTTTACTACCTGACACTACAGTGTTTATAACATCTACCACCCTTTCTGGGACTATACCCAGTGAAAGGGCTTTATCCCTGTCTACAACTACTTTGTACTCTTTCTGAGGGGCTGTCATATACCAATCAGTATCCACAACACCAGGAGTTCTGTTGTAGATGTCAAGTATCTTCTTAGCTATCTTTATGCTCTCTTCATAATTTGGTCCGTATACCTCTGTGACTAGTGTGGAAAGAACAGGAGGTCCAGGTGGGATCTCAACTACTTTTACCTTGGCACCGTGCTTCTTGGCTACTTCCTGAACTATTAGTCTTACCTCTTTTGCTATGTCATGGCTCTGTTTGTCTCTTTTGTTCTTGGGTAACAGGTTAACCTGGATATCAGCTAAATTTGCACCACTTCTCAGGTAGTAATGTCTTATAAGTCCATTGAAATTGAAGGGAGCGGCAGTTCCTATATAAAGCTGGAAATCTGTTATTTCCTTACGTGTAAGTAGATTCCTCGCTATATCCTCTGCAACCCTAGCGGTTTTTTCAAGAGACGTTCCTTCAGGCATATCCACTATGACCTGGAACTCACTTTTATTGTCAAAAGGCAGCATCTTGACGTACACCAGCTTAAAGAAGAATAGCGAAATAGAGACCACAAATAGAGCGAGTACAGCTAATAGGAATGTGACTCTCCATTTTGCATCCCTAATGAGGTGCCCCATTGTCCATCTGTACCATCTAGTGAATATGTCCTCTTTATGTTCATGCTTGTGTTTCCTACCTAAGAAATGGTAGCTACTCCAGGGCGTTATTGTTAGAGCTACAACAAGAGACATCAGCATAGCAAGGGATGCACCTATTGGCATGGGTTTCATGTAGGGACCCATCAGTCCTCTAACGAAGGCCATGGGGAAGATTGCAGCAATAACGGTGAATGTAGCGAGGACAAGCGGAGCTCTCACTTCATTCACAGCATCTACTATTAGATCCCTGAAATCTTTGTCTTTATTTTCTGGTAGTTCCAGGTGGCGCACTATGTTTTCTACGTCAACAATAGGGTCATCGACGAGTAGACCTATGCAGAATATGAGGGCAAAAAGAGTAACTCTGTTTAACGTGTAGCCAAACATATAGTAGATGAATAGTGTGATTGCAAGGGTTACAGGTACTGCAATTCCAACGACGAATGCAGCTCTTGCGCCCAAGAACAAGCCAACAAGTAGAACTACCGCAAAGGTTGCTATAAGTAGATGTTCTATGAGTTCGTTTGTTTTTTCCTTCGCAGTTTCACCGTAGTTCCTTGTAATAGTTACATTTAAGTTCGTTGGTATTATGAAGCCTTTGAGGGAGTTGACCTTCTCTATAATTTTGTTTGCTAAGAAATAGGCATTTTCACCTTTCTTTTTAGCTATAGCAAGTGATACGGCTGGGTATAATTTGCCAGAAGCTTCATTTATACCCTTTTCTTTTCCAGCTGGTCCTACCCCAAAAAAGACATAGCTATTGGGTTCTTCTGGACCGTCTATAACCTTGGCGACATCCTTGAGGTATACGAGTTTTCCGTTAAAGCTTTTTAGAACCACATTTTCTACATCCTTTACACTTTTAAAGAAGTTATCCACTTTTATTTTTATTTCGGTGTCGTTTTCTGTAAGGGATCCACTATAGCCTGCCTGATTTTGTCCAAGTATCATCTCTTTTACATCTCTAATATCTAGACCAACACTAGCCAGTTTTTCCGGGTCTAGTTCTACCTTTATCTCTCTCTTATAACCGCCTGTTATGTGGGTTTCCGATATTCCTGGTATAGCTCTTATTTCATCATTTACCCTGGCTACTATCCTTCTTATCGTGTATTCATCGTAATCTGGGCTCCAGAATGTTAGTACTACTATCGGTACATCGTCTATCGTTCTAGACTTAAGTAGAGGCTTGCTACAACCTGGCGGTATCCAGTTAAAATGGGAATAAAGTTTATCGTAGGTTTTAACAAGGCTTCTTTCTGGATCCTCTCCAACGTAGTATCTAACGACTGTTAGGGCGTGTCCCCTTTCGGCCGTTGAATAGACATACTCTACTCCTGGTATTTCCCAGATTAACTTTTCCATAGGACCTATTACGTACTGTTCGATCTCCTTTGGGGAGGCACCGGGCATACTGACGAAGATGTCTATCATAGGAACTACTATCTGTGGTTCCTCTTCGCTTGGTGTTTTGGTAAGGGCAATTATACCCAGGAAGAGACAGAAAGCTATAATTATAGGCACAAGTTTAGAATCCACAAAGGTTTCGGTTATCTTTGAAAGTAAACCCTCTCTTCTACTCAAGGCGGTCTCCCTCTCTAACTTTGTCTATATCTTTTACGATTATATCTCCTTCGTTTAGTCCACCTGTTACCTCTATCAGCTTATCTTTACTTTCTCCTGTGGTCACTGCACTTTCTGGTACAAGTCCTATCTCGGTTTTTACGTAGGGGTTCCCAGTTCTTATTACCTGGAAATGTACGATTCTGTTGTTATCCACTTTGTAGACAGCTTTTATGTTGCCTCTTGAAACTATCATGTTCTCAGGGATTAAAATCTTAGAGACTTTTTCCTTGGGTAGTATGAGTTTACCGAACATACCGTTTTTTATCTCCGAGGAATAGACCCTTACTTTAACAAGAAAAGAGTTAGTCTGGGGATTAACAGAAGGCGATATGGCACCTATCTTGCCAATGACGATTTTGTTCAGGGCATCCACATAAATCGGCACCTCTTCTAGATTTTTCATGTTTAGCAGGAATTTTTCTGGAACTTCTACAGTGAGATCAAATTCGTTCCCCCCTGAGACTATTGTTACTATGGGTGTTCCTGGACCTACAAATGTACCTGTATCAACATGTTTTGTTATTACGTATCCATCAAAAGGTGCTCTTATTGTTGTGTAAGCGAGAGTGGAGGAAAGACTTGCCATCTGCTCTTTTACACTACTTGCCCTGTTTTTAAGGGCGTTTATCTGATTTTTAATGGCTTCATATTCTGCTTTTACCCTTTCAAACTCTTCCTGAGTTACAGCATTTTCGGCAAGGAGCTGTTTGTATCTGTTGTAGTTACTTCTTGCGTATTCTTCCCTTGCCTTTAGGGCTTCCATTTCTCTGTATATGCTTTCCTCTGTCATTTTCAGTGAGCCGATGTTCTGTCTAATTTCCCTATCGTCTATCGTAGCAAGGATAGTTCCTCTCTTTACGTAGTCTCCTTCCTTTACTCTAACACTTGTTACGAATCCAGGTACTTTACTAGCCAGTGTAGCTACATCCTTTGCTTCAAATCTACCGGAAAACACTTCTACATCTATCGCCTCAAAAGGTGTAACTTTGTAGGTTTCTACTCTTACAGTCCTTTGATTCTCTTTACCAGTTTCTTTGTGTTTACTTCTTAGGAGGAAGAGAAATATCGGTAATAAAATTATAATGACACCTATAATAATCGCCTTCTTTCTTGCTTTCATAAGCATTACCTCCTTGTTCTTTATTTGAGCCCTAGGAACTCAAGAAGGGTTCCTGTTGAAAATTCTGTCTGGTATACTGAGTATACATAATCATAGTAAGCTCCTATTAAATTGCTTCTCGCGTTGAATAGGTAGGCCTGACTATCGGTTAGTTCGGTTATTGTGGAAAGGCCTTCCTTGTACCTTGCCTCTAATGTTCTGAGTGTTTCTTCAGCTTCTCTAACAGCACTTTGGGCAAGATTTATCCTTTCTATAGCCTCTTTTATCTTAAGGACATTTCCTATTATTTCAGTTGCTGCTTCTTTTTCCTTTGAGCTAAGTAGTTCTTTGCTTCTTAATATGGCGAGTTCGCTAGCTTTTATTTGCTTTTCTCTCGCGAATCCGTCAAATATGTTTAATCTCATTACAACACCTATTGTGTTTGATGACTTATCGCTCTGGAATGGATAGTTTGCACCGTACCAATCATAACTTGCGTATAGATCTATCTTTGGGTAGTAATTGGATTTGGCTTCTCTTAACCTTTCCTGACTAATCTCTGTTTCCCTTTTTGCCATCATTATATCCTTTCTGTTGTTTAGTCCCTTTGATACTAGGTTGTTAATGTCTAGAAAACTGTAATTTTTCAGTTTGTTGTATAATTCTTCTACAGTACAGTTTACTTCAGGTTTAATCTTTGGATCATCTCCTGTTAACATAGCGAGGCGGGATAGTGATACTTCGTAATAGGTGTTTGCCTGGGCCAGCTTGTCTTTTGCACTTGCAAGGTAAACTTTTGCCTTTAGTACATCTGCAAGAAGGGCGATTCCCCTCTTGTGTCTAGCTTCTGCAAGTTCCACGTGTTTTTCTGCAGTTTCCACGTCTTTTTTACTTGCCTCTATCTTCGATTTTGCATAACAGACATCGAGATAAGCTTTTATGGTTTTTAGAGCTATATCTTCCTTTGTAAGTTTAAGGTATTCTTCCATTATCTGGGATTCCAGTTCTTTTGCTCTTACCCTGGATACAATTTCAAAACCGTAAAATACAGGGTACCTCATTATAAGAGAACTTCTAAAAACGCTTGTTCTGTCTGGGTCATTGAATCCTCTAAGGTTCATCATCGATGGAGTTACATCCCCTCTTGCCATCTTACTCATCCATACAGCTGGTGGATAGTTGCTTCTAGTGAATTCTTCTTCGAGGTAAAGTTTTGGGAAAAGTGCCCCTTTGACAACCTCTTTCTCCTCTTTCGAGATTTCACGCATATAGTATACTGACTTTAGAAACTCATTGTATTTCAGGGCTTTTTCTACAAAGCCATTTAGGTTGTTTCCCACGACTTCACCAGCGTAAGCCCTCAATAAAAGAGTACAAAGAAAAGCACACAATAATACTCTCCTCATCTTAGCACCTCTATTAACATATTATTGTATTCTTATAAAACAATAACCTTAATCATACAAGGTTCTGTCACTTAGAGTTTAACTTTTATTTGTTGAGGGTGTCAAGTTTAAAGTTTGCTTTATTGGAAAAAATTGGCTCTTTTTATATAACTAAAATCATGGGATGGAGTGAAGTAGTTATAGATGAGAGTTCTTTAAGGAACAATGTGAGACTGATAAGGGAAAGAGCAAGTGGAAGAAAGGTCTTTGCTGTGATAAAGTCAAATGCCTATGGTCATGGAATGGTGGATTGTGCCAGGATCATTAAAAAGGAAGGTGTAGAGAATTTTGCTGTTGCTACCATAGATGAGGCTGTTGAGCTCAGAGAAAAGGTCGATTGTAATTCTGTTCTTTTAATAGGAGGGTTTGTAAAAAAGGAGGTTGAGGAAATTTTTGGTAGGAGAGTTACTCCTGTTGTTTCCAACTTTGAACAGCTTTCCTATATAGGTGAGTTCTTTAGGGGGAAAATTATCGATAGACCCTTTGAGATTCATCTAGAATTTGATACCGGTATGGGTAGGACAGGCTTTTTACCGTCTGAAGTCGTCAGGGTAAAGGAGCTTATAAAGGGTATGTCCTTTTTGAAGGTTACTGGAATCATGAGTCATTTTTCCGTTGCCGATTATATGGATGAGGATTCCATCTCTTATACTAATCGACAGATTGAGATTTTTAAAGGGATAACTAGGTACTTTCCAGGGGTTGTGAGGCATATATCTAATTCCGCTGGTCTTCTCTTTCACAATGCCCTTTTTGATGCAGTGAGGGTTGGTATAGCCATCTACGGGGGTATAAAGTATCCTGGATTGAGGGAGGTTATGCATGTTAGGACAAGGTTAGTTGAGATAAAAGAGGTACCAGAAAACTGGTTTATAAGCTATGGTAGGACTTACAAGACTGAAAAGAGGAAGAGAATAGGCATAGCCTCCTGTGGGTATTCTCTAGGGCTTTGGAGGAGGTTCTATCCGGGATTGGAGGTTGTTGTGCGCGATAGAAGAGTACCTGTAGTTGGAGTGATATGCATGGATCTTTTTGTGGTTGACCTTGATAAGGTACCCGATGCGGATATTGGGGATTATGTATATATAATGGGTGGTAAGTCCGAAAGGATAAGCGTTTTTGAACTAGCAGAAAAGGCTCAGACCGTAACTTATGAGATCTTCTGCGCTCTTGGTGACTACTGTAAGAGAAATAGGATAGTTGTAGAAGATTTATCCGCTATCTAGATAGTGGACAGTTTCTAAGAGTTTTCTTTCTTCTAAAGTCTTTTTGATGTAGATGTGTTCCTCTTTCCTAAGATAGGGGTCCATCTCAATGAGCTTTGTTGCCATTTCCCTTGCGAGCTCAAGCAAATCTCTATCTCTGAATATGTCAGCGACCTTTAGTTCTGAGATTCCCGATTGTCTCGTGCCGAAGAATTCTCCAGGTCCTCTTATGTTTAAATCTTCTTCCGCGATTTTAAATCCGTCCATAGTTTCTTCGAGGATTTTTAATCTTAAGTAACTGTTTCCACTTAACCTATCCCCTGGTATTACGAGTAGACAGTACGATTTGTAGGGCCCTCTACCAACCCTTCCTCTCAATTGATGTAATTGCGAAAGACCAAATCTTTCCGCCCCTTCTACAAGCATTACGGTTGCATTGGGTACATCTATTCCCACTTCGATTACGGGTGTACAAACTAGTAGTTGTATCTCACCGCTTTTGAATTTGTTCATAACCCTTTCTTTTTCATTCCAACTCATTCTGCCATGTAACATTCCTACGTTAAAGTCCTTGAAGAATTTTTGGATTTCTGGATAGGCTTCTGTTACAGCGGGTAGATCTAGCTTTTCGGATTCCTCTATGATCGGATAAACTATGTAAGCCTGTCTACCTTTTCTCAGCTGGGATTCTATAAAAGAATAGGCTTTTATTCTATCCTTTTCTGTAATTACCCTTGTAGTGATGGGTTTTCTTCCGGCTGGTAATTCATCTATTGTTGATATATCTAGGTCTCCATACACTGTAAGGGCTAGTGTTCTAGGAATTGGAGTTGCTGTCATAACGAGGAGATCAGGGTTTTCACCTTTTTCCCTCAACATTTTCCTCTGGACTACCCCAAACCTATGCTGTTCGTCTATTATAACCAGTCCTAGCCTTTTGAACTCAACTCTTTCTTGGATCAGGGAGTGCGTACCTATTATTATATTTATGGCACCATGTTTTAAGCTTCTCTGTATTATTTCTCTTTCATTTTTTGAGGTGCTCGAGGTGAGGAGGGCTATTCTTAGCTTTAGCCCTTTTGTATACTCTCTGATATTGTAAAAATGCTGTTCCGCAAGTATCTCAGTGGGAGCCATGAAAGCTACCTGATACCCATTTTCAACTGCAATTAGAGCACTATAAATGGCTACTACCGTTTTTCCAGATCCCACATCTCCCTGTAGGAGTCTGTTCATCATCTTTGGAGAGGCCATATCCCTTTTGATTTCCTCTATTACTCGCTTTTGAGCGTTGGTGAGCTCAAAAGGTAGGTTTTTTAAGAATTCCTCAGCTAGTTTACTATTGGTGTTGAATGCGATACCCTTTCTCCCTTTTATTAGTTTTTTTGTGTAGTTTATGGCGACTTGGGGCAGAAAGAATTCATCAAATATAAGTCTTATATGTCCCCTACTTCTCGATTCCTTCAATTTTTCTATATCGTCCAATCCTCTGTGAACTATTATGAAGGCTTCATTCAGTAGTGGTA
>JAGDVO010000006.1:19709-22958 GCA_023269715.1 Thermosulfidibacter sp. | reverse complement strand
TAGTACTTACAATTATATTAAATATAATACTGCGTATCAAATAAAACTATAACACCTTAGCTATCCTATTTGCAGCTTCTTCCAATCTCTCTTCAGAAATACATAGAGTCATTCTAAAGTAGCCCTCTCCAAACTTACCAAAACCTACACCAGGAGTTATAACTACATTCGCCTCTTCGAGAACCCTCTTTGCAAAACTTATAGAATCATAACCCTCTGGTACAGGTGTCCATATGTAAAAAGTAGCCTTCGGTGGTTTAACATCAAAGCCATTTTTTTTAAGAACTTCTATAAATACATCTCTTCTTCTCTTGTATCTAAGTCTTATCTCATCAGTTTCGGGCTCATTTTCAAGAGCATAGATAGCCGCTTCCTGTATAGCTTCGAACACACCAGAATCTATATTAGTTTTTACCTTTATCAAACCTCTTATGACATCGGGATTACCAACGGCCATTCCAATTCGCCACCCAGTCATGTTGAAAGTTTTAGAAAGGGAATGAAACTCAACAGCAACATCTTTTGCTCCATCGATTTCAAGTACACTGATCGGGGGATTTTCGTAATAAATCTCACTATAGGCAGCATCGTGCGCTACTATAAATCCATAATCCTTTGCAAGTTTTATCAAACCTTCAAAGAACTCTCTATTTGCAAGACTACTTGTTGGATTGTTGGGATAGTTAACAAAAAATATCCTTGTCTTTTTTAAAACTTCCTCTGGTATACTTTCTAAATCCGGCAGAAAACTGTTCTCCATTTTCAAAGGCACATGGTAGGGTATTCCACCAGCAAGAACAGTAGATCCATGATAAACTGGGTAACCTGGATCTGGAACTATCACATAATCCCCAGGATTAACAAAAGCAAAGGGTAAATGGGCTATACCTTCTTTGGAACCTATGAGACTTGTTACCTCACTAGTTGGATCAAGTTCTACATTAAACCTCCTTTTATACCAATCGGCAACAGCTTGTCTAAATCTTAGCATACCTTCATACGAGGGGTATCTATGATAAGCTGGATTTTCCAGAGCCCTTTTCATAGCCTCTACAATCGCACGGGGAGTTGGCATATCAGGATCGCCAACCCCCAAATCTATAACATCGCAACCTTCGGCAACCTTTCTTTTCTTTGCCTCATCAATAGCAGCAAAAAGATAAGGTGGGAGTTTTTTTAGTCTCTCAGCCCATTCAAAAGCCATTACCATTCCCCCGTTTTTAAGTAACGATCTATCGCCCTTGCCGCCTTTTTAGCATCTCCAACGGCTAGTATCACTGTAGCAGCTCCTCTTATTATATCACCACCTGCAAAGACACCTTTCTTTGATGTCTTACAAGTTTCTGGGTCTGCAACTATGTATCCCCATTTGTTTGTTTCTAAACCTGGTGTAGTCTTTTGAATAACAGGATTTGCCTGTGTCCCTATAGCTACGATAACTGTATCAACTTCCATTATAAACTCACTACCAGGTACAGGGACAGGTCTCCTCCTACCCGAACTATCAGGTTCACCTAGTTCCATCCTTATAAGTTTCATACCTTTTACCCATCCATTCTCATCCCCTATGATCTCAACAGGGTTAACCAAGAAATTAAATATGACACCTTCCTCCTCGGCATTTTCGATTTCTTCAGCTCTTGCAGGCATTTCTGCTCTTGTTCTTCTATATATAATATGGGCCTCCTCGGCTCCGAGTCTTAAAGCTGTTCTTACTGCATCCATAGCTACATTACCACCACCTATGACTGCAACCCTTTTACCCACTTTTATAGGTGTATCATAGTTAGGGAATAGATAAGCTTTCATAAGATTGTTCCTAGTTAGAAACTCATTCGCAGAATAAACACCCTTTAGCGTTTCACCTGGGATTCCCATGAATATAGGAGCACCAGCACCTACTCCTATAAAGACCGCATCAAAACCTTCCTTTTCCATAAGTTCATCTACAGTGACGGTACGACCAACAACAACGTTACATTCGAATTTAACACCAAGGGATTCAATGTACTTTACCTCTCTTTCAACAATAACTTTTGGCAACCTGAATTCAGGGATACCATAGACAAGAACACCACCAGGTTTATGAAGTGCCTCAAAAACTACCACTTCATGGCCCATAATGGCGAGATCAGCTGCGACAGTGAGACCCGCAGGACCACTTCCGACAACCGCCACTCTTTTACCACTTTTTGATGCTATTTCAGGCTTTTCCACAATTCCCAGAGAAGCTTCATAATCCGCAACGAACCTCTCAAGCCTACCTATAGCTATTGGAGCCCCCTTCTTATTTAGAACACAGGTCAACTCACATTGTTCCTCCTGTGGACAAACTCTTCCACATATCGCTGGAAGGGCATTAGTTTCTTTTATTTTTTTAGAGGCCTCTACAAACTTACCTTCCTTTATAAGGGCTATGAACTCGGGTATCTTAACCTCTGCAGGACATCCCTTTACACAGAGAGGATTTTTACATAAGAGACATCTACTTGCCTCTCTGATTGCCATCTCTTCAGTATAACCGAGGGCAACCTCGTTAAAGTTCTTTATCCTTTCCTTTGGATCCTGTTTCGGCATTTCAACCCTATTTAAATCTAACTGCTTGGCCATAGCTCTACTCCTTGTTTATATATTTTTGAAAAGCTCAGGATGTTTCTTTTTAAACAGTTCAAACGCAAGAGCTTCCTCTTCTTTGTAGATCGTAAGCCTATTCATCAACTCGTCAAAATCCACCTGATATCCGTCAAACTCCGGTCCATCGACGCATACGAATTTCACCTTCCCCCCTACAGTCACTCTACATACACCGCACATACCTGTCGCATCAAGCATCATTGCGTTAAGAGACGCTATACAGGGTATCTGGTAGGGCTCAAGCACCTTTACCACGAACTTCATCATTATCGCGGGACCAATAGTGACAACTTGGTCAATTTTAATACCACTATTAAGGAGTTCTTTCAGAGCATCCGTGACCAATCCCTTTTTCCCATACGAACCGTCATCGGTAGTAATTATAACTTCTTCCGATATAGCTTTCATTTCATCTTCGAGTATCAGTAATTCCTTAGTTCTAGCACCAAGGATGGTTATCAGTCTATTACCTGCTTCTTTCATCCCCTTAAGTATGGGATAAAGTGGTGCAATTCCTACACCACCTCCAATTCCGACAACAGTACCAAACTTCTCGATATGGGTTGGCTGGCCCAAGGGTCCTGCAACATCAAGAAAATAATCACCAACATTATA
>JAGDVO010000006.1:16685-19699 GCA_023269715.1 Thermosulfidibacter sp. | reverse complement strand
ACCCATCTCCCACGTACTTTTACCAACCTTTTGAAATATTATTCTAATGGTGCCTTCATCGGGACGCTTATCAACAACAGTAAGAGGAATCCTCTCACCCTTTTCATGAGCTCTTATCATAACAAATTGTCCTGGTCTGTGTTTTTTAGCTATCCTTGGTGCTTCAATCCACATGGAACATACAGTTGGACACAGATCCTGTTTCTCCACTATCTTATACATCCTGCCCCTCTCCATATTTAGTCTTTTGTTTCACGATTATTAACATAGGATCAAACATTAAATCAATAGTTGACAAATATATACTCAATATGCTACACTAAGTTAAATGGTGGTATTTGCACAACAAATAGCAGTAGTTCTTCTAATCGTATATATGCTCGTAAGTAGTCTGATTGCATCAGAAATGGGTCCACTTGAGATCAAGAAAAATAAAACAGTAGAATATTTTGTAGACTACTACAAAACAAGAGGCAAAAAGACTCTTGAAGTATCCTTAGAAAGATATAGATACTTCCGTAAAATTGTCGAAAGCGTAATAGAGGAAGAGGGTTTACCAAAGGAGATCGCCTATATACCTATAGTAGAAAGCAACTACAATGGTAACGCTATATCAAAACACAGGGCGGTTGGTTTTTGGCAATTCAAGTATGGAACGGCAGTTTTATTCGGGATAGAGAAGAACCAATACATAGACGAAAGACAGGACATAGAAAAGTCAACGAGAGCTGCCTGCAAATACCTAAAGTTTTTATATAAAGAACTAGGTGATTGGGATCTTGTGATTGCCGCTTATAATATGGGCAGGATAAACCTAGAAAATGTAATAAGGAAAGCTAAAACAAGGAACTTTTGGGAACTTGTAGCTAAAGGGTACATAAGAAAGGAAACCAAGGAATTTGTTGCAAAATTTTACGCTATAACCACTATTATAAATAGAGGTGAGGTAAAGCTAGGCGAACCTATAGATATAGAAAAAATAGAACTACCAGGAGGTATAAGGTTATCCGAAGTCTCTAAAATTACTGGGATGAGTTACGAAGAGGTAAAGATGTTAAATCCTCATATTAAGAAGGATATTATACCCCCAAGTGGAGCTAATATATACCTACAGAAGGATAAAGCATTCCTCGTCAAGATATTCCTAGAATTAAGAGCATGAAAGAAGATAACCTGAGTAGGAAAGTCTCTGAACTTATCAATTTGCTAGAAGAGATTAGAGAGGAGAATATCAAACTTAAAAATGAAATTTGGAAAAAAGAAGAAACATTAAAGGTACTAAGGAAGAAATTGGAAACTATAGAAAGCAAGGTAAGAGAAGTAATAAAAAAGATAGAATCTTACATCGATCTAATTGAGTCAGGAAAGATATGATCGTATTTAAACTATTCGACAACAGGGTAAAAATAAAAGGGATAAAAAGCCAGGTTGAGGCTGATGAAATAGCATCCATCCTCGAAAGAATAATCGAAGAGCAAGCGGGGCCCGATAGAAAGAATATAGTAGCATACAAGATAATGAACGACAGAGAGATACTAGGGGTTGTATTGAAGCTACTAAAGGATTATTATAAACTAAAATTAATAGCAAAGAATTGCGAAGAAATTATAGATAGAGTTTTAAAGAAGGAATAAACCTGTAAAATAAAATATGAACGAACCGCTATATAGAAAAATAAGACCTTCAGATATAGAGGAAGTTGTAGGACAAGAGCACCTTGTTGGTAAAGGTGGTGTTTTACGATCTCTGCTAGAGTCTGAAAAGATAAGTTCAATGCTTTTTTACGGTCCACCAGGAGTTGGTAAAACACTGGTCGCAGAAATAATAGCGAAAAAAATAACTGCTAATTTTATAAGGATCTCGGCGGTAACCACAGGAATAAAAGAACTTAAGGAGATAGCTGAAGAAGCTAAAAGAATAAAAACAAGGGGTAAGAATACCATTGTGTTTATAGATGAAATTCACAAGTATAACAAGCTTCAACAGGATTTTCTGCTACCTTTTATAGAAGACGGGACGATCATAGTAATAGGAGCTTCTACTGAAAATCCCATATTTGCGATAAACAAAGCATTACTTTCGAGGATGATTGTTCTGAAATTTGAGCCACTCACTGTAGAACACATAAAAAAGATCATTAGAAGGGCAATAGATAAGCTGAACATAGATAAAAAGATTGATGATTCCCTTATAAAAGCTATAGCTATAAACTCTAACGGAGATGCGAGAAGGGCACTTGTAATACTCGAACTGATTTTGAATAGTCTAAAAGATAAAGAACTGATCACATTAAAGGAAGCAGAGGGTATTCTGAATTCATTAGGTGTTAACTTAAGGTACGATGAGGATGATAGGTACAATATCATATCAGCTTTTATAAAAAGCGTTAGAGGTTCAGATCCAGATGCGGCATTATACTGGCTTTCCGCGATGTTAGAAATGGGTGAAGATCCACTTTACATAACTAGGAGACTGATAATACTCGCTGCAGAAGATATCGGTTTAGCTAATCCACAAGCTCTTAGTATAGCTGTGAGCGCACATCACGCCGTATCCCATGTGGGTATGCCAGAAGGAGCTTTGATACTGGCAATGGCAACAATATACCTTGCGGTATCTCCAAAGAGTAATTCTGCTTATGTCGCAATTAACAAGGCTTCTGAAATTATAAAAAAAGAAGGAGTTAAAGAGGTACCACTTCACCTTAGAGATTCCTGTGATTGGGAGAAAATAAAGGAAAAAGCAAAGTACTTATACCCCCACGATTATCCTGATTGCTTTGTAAAACAAAGCTATATGCCTGGAAATTACAAATTCTATCACCCAAAAGAAATAGGAAAGGAAAAGAACATCAAAAGGATATTGAAGGAGTTATGGGGTGAAAGATACAGTTAGAAGAAACATAATGAAAATAAGAGAACATATGGATCAAAATATCAAAGAGAGAAAGGAGGTGATAATAGCTGAAAAAATAGAAAATCTAAGGGAATTCAAAAAGGCAAGCACTATTGCTC
>JAGDVO010000006.1:14181-16675 GCA_023269715.1 Thermosulfidibacter sp. | reverse complement strand
ATTGCTCTATACTACCCCATAAAAAACGAGGTTAGTTTGATCAGTATTTTTGAGAAATACAAGACTTCTAAAATTTTTGTATTTCCAAAGGTAAACGGTAAGTTTCTGGATTTTGGAACTGTTAGAGATCTAAACGACATGATTCCGGGTAAATTTGGAATAATGGAACCAAGGTTAGCTGATTTTAACTTTGATGAAATCGAGTTGATATTTGTACCTGCGATAGCATTCGACATTAATGGACACAGAATAGGATATGGAGGTGGTTACTACGATAGACTTCTATCAAAGAAAAGGATAAACCAGTACGCAATTGGTGTATGCTTCGAATTCCAGTTGATAGAAAAAATTGAAACTTCAAAGTGGGATATGAGTGTGGATCTAGTAGTAACAGAAAAGACAACAATAAACACGAGGGTCAAATCTAACATTCAAAAAATCATACACTTATAAAGGAGGGGAAAGATGAATTTCGTTATAGGATTGGTGGGATTAGCTATAGGAATAATTTTAGGATACATATATAGAAAAAATATATATGAAACCCAAATAAAAAATTTAAATGAAGAGGTAAAAAGAATCATAGAAGAAGCTGAAAGGAAAGCTGAAAGCATACTAAAAGAAGCTGAAAATGAAAAGAAAGAAATCTTACTTCAGGCTAAAGAAGAATTATACAGGGAAAAAAGAGAATTAGAAGAAAAAATAAATGCAAAAAGAATAGAACTAGAAAAAATAGAGACAAAAATATCACAAAAAGAAGAACTAATTGAACTAAAATCAAAGCAATTAGAGCAAAAAGAAAAGGAACTTAAAGAACTTGAAGAAAGCATCAAAAAAGAAAAAGAAAATATAGAAAAAGTGAGTGTAGAACTAAAAGCAAAAGAAGAAGAGATAGAAAATATCAAAATAAGCCTAAAGAAAAAACTCGAAGAAATAGCAAAATTAACAGAAGAAGAAGCTAAAGAAATAATAAAACAGCAAGTCCTGGATGAGGCAAGAAAAGAGGCATATGAAATGGTAAGAATAATAGAAGAGGAAGCTAAAGAAAAAGCAGAAAAGAAAGCAAAGGAAATAATAGCTACAGCTATTCAAAGATACTCTGCAGATGAAGTAATAGAAAACACAGTTTCTGTAGTCTATTTGCCATCAGATGAAATGAAGGGTAGGATAATCGGAAGAGAGGGTCGAAACATAAGAGCTTTTGAATCAATAACCGGTGTCGATCTTATAATAGATGATACTCCCGAAGTGGTAGTTCTATCCTGTCATGATCCGATAAGGAGAGAAATAGCAAAAAGAGCACTGGAAGCCCTAATTAAAGATGGAAGAATACATCCAGCAAGGATTGAAGAAGTTGTCAAGAAGAAGGAGCTCGAAGTGGAAGCCCATATAAAAGAGGTAGGTGAGTCTGTTGTATTTGAGCTAGGCATCGGCAATATCCATCCAGAACTTGTAAAACTTATAGGGCGCCTAAAGTATAGGACTAGTTATGGTCAAAACATACTTGAACATTCCAAAGAGGTAGCTGTTTTCTGTGGTATAATGGCTGCTGAACTTGGACTCGATGCCTCTTTAGCGAAAAGGATAGGTCTCCTTCACGATATAGGTAAAGCGGTTAACCACGAGGTAGAGGGATCGCACGCTATAATAGGAGCTGACCTTACTAAAAAGTACGGTGAAAACGAAAAAGTTGTAAACGCAATAGCAAGTCACCATGGCGAAGTTGAGCCTACGTCTATAGAAGCAATTCTACTCATAGCAGCAGATACACTTTCCGCGGCAAGACCTGGAGCAAGAAGAGAAGTAGTAGAGGCATATCTAAAGAGGATAACTAGGATGGAAGAAATAGCAAGTTCATATAAAGGTGTTGAAAAAGCTTATGCGATACAAGCTGGTAGAGAGTTAAGAGTTATAGTTATTCCAGAGGAGATTAGCGACGAAGAATTGCATTTTCTAGCAAAGGATATAGCAAAAAGGTTACAGGAAGAACTTACCTATCCTGGTAACATAAAGGTTCACGTGATAAGAGAAACTAGGGCTGTTGAGGTTGCTTAGGTGAATATCATAAGAATAGTTTTTCTAGGTGATATAATGGGCAGACCGGGTAGAAGGGCAGTTTACACTTTCTGGGAAAAGCTTAAAAGTATCTATAAGCCCGATTTTATAATAGCAAACGGTGAAAATGCTGCAGGTGGATTCGGACTAACCTTAGAGAAGGCAAAGGAACTAAAGGAGATTGGAATAGATGTTATAACAACTGGTAACCACATTTGGGATAAAAAGGAGTTTGTACGTCATATCGATACCATAGAGTACGTTCTTAGACCGGCGAACTATCCACCTGGAGTACCGGGAAGAGGATGGGGTATATGGAACTTAAAAGACGTACCGATAGCAGTTATAAACTTACAGGGAAGAGTTTTTATGGACCCAATAGACTGCCCTTTCAGAAAGGTAGATGAGATCCTGAATAACTACCTCACAGGAATAAAGG
>JAGDVO010000006.1:0-14171 GCA_023269715.1 Thermosulfidibacter sp. | reverse complement strand
GTGGACTTTCATGCAGAAGCAACAGCTGAAAAAATTTGTATGGGTTACTACCTTAAAAAAAGGGTAAGCGCGGTTCTCGGTACCCATACTCACGTTCAGACAGCAGATGAAAGGATAATAGAAAACTATACAGGTTATATAACGGATGTAGGTATGTGTGGAGCTGTTGACTCTTCTATCGGTGTTGAGGTAAAAGAGGCCACAGAAAGGCTGATTTATCAAGTACCTATAAAATTTAATGTTGCAAGTGGAAAAACCCAACTAAATGGAGTTTTTTTGGAAATCGAAAAAGAAACAGGAAGGTGTCTAAAAATAGAGAGAATAAACTGGAAAGAAGGAAATGGTGGAAACTAAAATCCTATCGGGTAGAGAGCTATCAAAAAAAATACTTGAAAACAGTCGAAAAAAAATAAAAGAATTTGAGAAAAAGGGATTGAGGAATCCTTCCTTAGCAGTGATCCTTGTGGGGGATGACCCTGCAAGTGAGATATACGTTGCACGGAAACACGAAGCTTGCAAAGAAGTAGGCATAAACTCACTTGACATAAGACTACCAGCCAATACAAGCTTTGAAGAAATCAGAGAAAAGATCAAGATGTTAAACGAAGATGAAAATGTGGATGGTATACTTCTACAACTACCTCTTCCAAGATCGTTGAGAGAGAAGACTTTGGAACTGATAAGGATCATAAATCCCGAAAAAGATGTGGATGGCTTCACCCCATTCAATTTTGGATCCATGGCTATAGGTATTGAGGGAGCAATAATGCCCTGTACGGTAAAGGGTATACTGGAATTACTGAGATACTACGATATAAATGTAGAAGGTAAGGATTGTGTTGTAATTGGAGCTAGTAATATAGCAGGTAAACCTCTTGCTAACGTTCTGATAAATCTTTTTGCCACAGTCACAGTATGCCACATAAAAACCAGATGTCTTTCTAAACATACCAAGCACGCGGATATAGTGATATCAGCAACGGGTGTGCCTCACTTAATAAAAAGGGAAATGGTCAAAGAAGGAGCTGTTGTAATAGACGTAGGAATAACCAGAGTTAATGGGAAGGTTGTAGGAGATGTTGATTTTGAAAGTATGATTGGACATGCCTCTGCTATAACCCCAGTACCAGGAGGTGTTGGACCACTCACCATCGCTATGCTTATAGAAAACACTATAGATTGTTATACAAGAAGAAATGTTACAGGAAAATAGTATAGTAAAGGTTTTTACCGTAAGTGAGTTACTTAGCGAACTTGATGCACTTCTGAGAGACGAATTTTTTACAGTAATGGTAAAGGGTGAAATTCTCGATGTAAGAGTAACCCCTGGTGGTCATGCCACCTTCTACCTTAAAGAGAATAAAAATTGTATAAGAGCCATATTGTATAAAGGAAGATTCATAAGATACAGGGATGTTATAAAGGAAGGGAAAGAAGTAAAGGTAACTGCTAACCTTCAAATTTACAAAGAGAGGGGAGAACTTTCGCTAGAAGTTAACCATATAGAGGAAATAGGATTAGGAGAAGATTATGTAAAATTCATTGAATTAAAAAAGAAGCTGGAGAGGGAAGGACTTTTTGATACGAAGTTTAAAAAGCCTATTCCTACACTCCCCAGGAAAATTGGAGTTGTAACGTCAATAAAAGGGGCTGCTATCCATGATTTTTTAAATGTGTTAATAAGAAGGTTCAGAAACGTACATGTAGTAGTGTACCACTCAAAAGTACAAGGAGAAGAGGCATCTAGAGAGCTAATGGGAGGTATAAAGTTCTTTAACGAACGGGAAAAAGTTGATGTTATAGTAATCACAAGAGGAGGAGGTTCAAAGGAAGACCTGAATGCCTTTAACGATGAAGCTCTTGTTAGAACTATATTTGAATCAACTGTACCCGTTGTTTCAGCAGTAGGACACCATGTGGATTATACCCTTGTAGACCTCGTTGCAGATGTAAGAGCAGAGACACCAACTGCAGCAGCTGAAATTTTAACCAAAAAAGAAGAAGAGATACAAGAAAAGCTCGGAAAATTAAAAAGGAATATCCAGTATGTAGTGAAAAACAGATTATCAAACTTAAAAATTAGGTTAAAAGAGCTCACGAATAGACTCGAAAGGAAAAATCCAAAGGTCGAGTTAATAAATAAGAATATTAAGCTATCAGAATTAAGTGAAAAAATAAAGAAGATTATAAATGAAAAATTTATTAGGATAAACTATAAACTTAACATATTAAAGTCTAAACTTAACATTATAACTTTATATGATAAACTTAGTTTCTACAAAGAAAAGTTACACCTTCTAAAAATGAGTTTAGAAAATTCATCTCCAAGAAGGATACTTGAAAAAGGATACGCAATATGTTATACAGAAGATGGAAAAGTTATAAGAGATGTTTCAAAAGTAAAAGAGGGATCAAATATAAGAGTTGAATTACAAAAAGGAACTCTTATTTGCAAGGTTTTGGATAGAAGATTTTTCTTGTGATGAAAAATATAGATATAATAAAAAAGATAGTAGAAAATTTTGATATCGATGAAGAAATATTTAAAAACTTTGAGTTTGAAATCATAAAAGATGTGATCTGGATCCATAGCAAAAAGATAAGAGACTTAGAGGTAAGCCATTCAAATAGAAAGGGGCTCCGTTTCGGTAATATTCTAAAAGATAAATCTATAAGAATCTCCTTTTTTACAGGGCAACTCTTCGGTAGATTTGCTAAAAAGAGAGTTGTAGAACTGAACGAAGAAGAGTTGGTGCTTTTCATGAGAGGCTTAGATATTGAAAATAGATGGAACTATAATGAAGGACAGGTAATTGTAAGATTTAGTAATATAAGCTTAGGAACAGCTACTATTACTGGGAACATCCTTAAGCCTCAAGTCCCGACTGCAAAAAGGTTAAAGGTGTGAATCAGCGATTGTAGTTGTACTTGTTTAATCTTACTGGTATAATTTTAAAAAAACTGGGAGGCGACGAGATGAGAAAGGTAAAAATAACAAAAGAAGAAGTCCTTGAATACCATAGTAAAGGGAGACCGGGGAAACTGGAAATAATAGTTACCAAGCCCTATTCAAGACAAAGGGATCTCTCTATAGCCTATTCTCCAGGTGTAGCCTATGCATGTGAGGAAATACACGCTAATCCTGAACTTGCCTATGAATACACGATGAAAGGTAACTTCGTCGCAGTTATATCGAATGGAACTGCAGTTTTAGGTCTCGGTAACATCGGAGCTCTTGCGGGCAAACCGGTTATGGAAGGTAAATGTTTACTCTTCAAAGCATTGGCAGACGTAGATGCTATAGATCTTGAAGTGAATACACAGGATCCTGACGAGTTTATAACCGTTGTCAAGAACCTTGAACCAACCTTTGGTGGGATTAATTTAGAGGATATTAAGGCTCCTGAATGTTTCTACATAGAGGAAAAACTCAAGGAACTCTTGAACATCCCTGTTTTCCACGATGACCAGCATGGAACGGCTATAATAACAACTGCAGGCATAATAAATGCACTTCTTTTAGTAAATAAAAAACCTGAAGATGTAAGGGTTGTTATAAACGGAGCTGGAGCAAGCGGTATTGCTTGCGCCAAAATGCTTCTTACAATAGGTATAAAGAAAGAAAACATGATTCTTTGTGATAGTAGTGGCGTTATATACAAAGGTAGAACGAAAGGTATGAACCCATACAAAGAAGAATTCGCAACAGACCTTCCGGTCAGAACACTGGAAGAAGCTGTAGAAGGAGCTGATATCCTTATAGGAATGTCGGTAAAGGGAGCTTTTACCAAGGATATGATCAAGAAGATGGCTTCAAATCCTATAATATTTGCATGTGCTAATCCTGATCCAGAAATCTTTCCGGAGGAAGTCTTCGAAGTTAGAAAAGATGCCATAGTAGCTACGGGTAGATCAGACTATCCAAATCAAGTCAACAACGTACTTGGATTCCCATTTATCTTCAGGGGCGCTCTTGATGTAAGAGCAAAAACTATAAACGAAGAAATGAAAAGGGCAGCAGCTCTTGCCCTAGCAGAATTAGCAAGAGAAGAAGTTCCAGAATCTGTCCTAAGAGCATACGGTCTAGAAAAATTGGAATTCGGAAGAGATTATATAATCCCAAAACCTCTAGATCCTCGAGTTCCACTGTGGGTAGCACCGGCAGTTGCCAAGGCAGCAATGGAAAGTGGGGTAGCGAGGAAACCCATTAACGACTTTGAAGAGTATAAAATACAGCTGGAGAGAAAGTTAAGAGGTAAAGCAGGTGAGGTTATAAGAAGAATTATAAATGAAGCAAGGAAAGCACCTAAGAAGATTGTGTTCGTTGAGGGTTATGATAAGGAAATCATAAGGGCAAGCCATACCATAAAGGAAGAGGGAATAGGTGAAGTCATACTAATAGGTAATCTAGAACATATAAAAAGGAGTATGGAGGAAGTTGGCCTTGACATAAGTAACGAAGTAAAGATCATTGATCCCCTAAACTTTGACAAAAAAGAAAAGTATGCAGAAATCCTATACGAATTGAGAAAGAGAAAAGGTGTAACAAAAGAGGAAGCAAAAAGACTAGTAGAGTTTGATCCAGAAACTCTAGCTGCTCTAATGGTGTATACTGGCGATGCTGACGTCTTAATTGCAGGAAGAAATAGACACTATCCCGATGCACTTTCACCAATATTGAGAGTTATAAAACCTAAACCAGGAATAAAGGTAGCATCAGGCGTTTACATGGTAATTGCGAAAGATGAAGTTTTCTTCTTTGCTGACACTACTGTAAACATACTTCCTACAGCTGAAGAACTTGCTGAAATAGCTATATGTACTGCTGATACAGCAAGGAAATTTGGAGTTGAACCGAAGGTAGCAATGCTATCCTTCTCCAATTTTGGTAGTGTAAAACATCCAGAAGCCATAAAGGTTGCGGAAGCGGTGAAAATAGTTAAAAAACGTCGTCCTGATATAATAATAGACGGTGAAATGCAAGCCGATACCGCCCTTGATCCAGAGATACTTGTAAACACCTATCCATTCTCATCGCTGAAAGAGAGGGCAAATGTACTAATATTCCCATCACTTAATGCTGGTAACATAGCTTATAAGATATGCGCAAAGATAGGTAACGCAACAGTAATTGGACCTATATTACAGGGTCTCTCTAAATCGGTTCATGTCTTACAAAGAGGATCCAATTCTAGAGAGATATTCCACCTTGCTGCAGTAGCTGTAGCAAAAGCCGAAATGTTAAAGTATGATGTCTTTAAAGATGATGAGGGAATAAGCTTGCCTTAATTAAAAAAAAGTGCTATTTATTTAGAACAAAGAATCCGCTTGGATCCCTTTAAAAGAGAGGGACCGAGACGGAAAGGTTTGAAACTAAAAGGCCTTTCGGACTCGGTCCGAAAGGCCTTTTTTAATTGAAGAGGAGGATAAAATGGGAAGAATAACAGTAAAAGAGATTGAAGAAATGAAGAAAAAGGGTGAACCTATAGTTATGATTACAGCCTATGACTATCCTACTAGCCAAATAGCAGACGAAGCGGGAGTTGATATCATTCTTGTGGGAGATTCGGTGGGTATGGTGGTCCTTGGTTATGAAAACACCCTACCTGTAACCATGGAAGAAATGATGATATTTACAAAAGCAGTAGTGAGGGGAGCAAAAAGAGCTATGATCGTTGCAGATATGCCCTTTATGAGTTATCAAGTTTCGGTAGAAGATGCCATTAAAAATGCCTGTCTGTTTATAAAGGAATGTGGTGCTCATGCTGTAAAATTGGAAGGAGGTAGGGAAGTCTTAAACATTGTAGAAAGACTCACAGAAATAGGCATTCCTGTTATGGGACATATAGGTTTAACTCCTCAGTCAATCCATAAGATAGGTGGTTATAGAGTTCAGGGAAGAGAAGAAGAAGCTAAGAAGAAGCTTATTTCTGATGCGAAAGATTTGGAAAAAGCTGGTTGTTTTTCTATAGTACTTGAGGCCGTACCAATGGATCTCGCGAAGGAAATAACAGAAAACCTTTCGATTCCTACTATAGGAATAGGGGCAGGTCCTTACTGTGATGGACAGGTTTTAGTATTTCATGATCTAGTTGGTATTTACACGCACTTTAAACCAAAGTTTGTAAAAAGGTATGCACTGATAAGAGACATTATAAAGGATGCGATTGTAAAGTATAAAGAGGAAGTAAAAACTCGTGTGTTTCCTGACAAAGATCATTCATACAAATAGGAGTGTAACATGAAAGTGGTGGAAAAGGTTAGAGAGATGATGGAACTTTCTAAAAGATGGATCAAAGATGGTAAAAGTATCGGGTTTGTACCAACTATGGGCTATTTACATGAGGGGCATCTGAGTTTGGTAAGAAGAGCTCGCGAAGAAAATGATATAGTGGTAGTCAGCATATTTGTGAACCCTACGCAATTCGGTCCAAATGAAGATTATGATAGATATCCGCGCGATTTAGAAAGAGATCTATCACTACTTATGCCACTTAATGTGGATGCTGTGTTTCATCCGGAAGTTAAGGAAATGTATCCAGAGGGTTACAAAACTTTTGTTGAGGTATTAGACATAACTGAAAGACTATGCGGGAGATCAAGGCCAGGGCATTTTAGAGGTGTCACTACCATATGCTGTAAACTATTTAACATAGTAAAACCGGCCCGTGCCTACTTTGGTAAGAAAGATTTTCAGCAACTAGTAGTTATCAAGAGGATGGTCAAAGATTTAAATATGGATATAGAAATTGTTCCTATGCCGATAGTTAGAGAACCTGATGGATTGGCTATGAGCTCGAGAAATTCGTATCTAAACGAAGAAGAAAGAAAGTCGGCAACCTGTCTTTACAGAGCCTTGAAGAGGGCTCAGGAACTTTTTGAAAATGGTGTAAGAGATGCTAAAGTCATAGAGGAAGAAGTAGAAAAGGTCATTAAGAGCGAGAAACTTGCGGTAATAGACTATGTGGAAGTAGTCGATCCTGAAAAATTCTTACCTGTTGAAAGGGTAGAAAAAGGAACTCTTGTTGCCCTTGCTGTGAAAATAGGACCCACTAGATTGATCGATAATATACAACTTGGAGTAGATAAAATATAGTAGGAGGCAGGAGATGGAATTCTATAGGAGAATGTTACTTGCAAAGATACATAGAGCAACTGTTACTGAAGCTAACTTGAACTACATAGGGAGTATCACAATGGATAAGAAACTCTTAGAAGCATCGGGGATTCTGCCTTATGAATTCGTAGAAATATGGAATATAACAAACGGAGAAAGATTCAGTACCTACGTTATAGAAGGTGAGGAAGATAGTGGTGTTATCTGTCTTAATGGTGCTGCGGCAAGGAAAGTTGCTGTAGGTGACAAGATAATAATAGCTTCCTATGTACACGTTCCGGATAGTCTAGCAAGGAATTGGAAACCAAAAGTTGTATTTGTGGATGACAACAACAAAATAGTGGAAATAAAGGTTGAAGAGGAAGCATTTGTAGAAGTTGGGTACTGACGAGAAATACATAAAAGCCTGTCTTAATCTCGCAAAAAGATCAGGGAACCGAACTTCTCCTAACCCCCTTGTCGGTTGTGTAGTCGTAAAAGATGGTAGAATAATTTCGAAAGGTTATCATAAAAAATTTGGAGACCTACATGCAGAAAGAGAGGCACTAGCAAAATTAAACTATCAAGCAGAAGGGGCAACTCTATACGTAAATTTAGAGCCGTGCTGCCATTGGGGTAAAACCCCACCTTGTACGGAAGCTATAATAGAGTCGGGAATACGTAGAGTTATTATAGGAATGACTGATCCGAATCCGAAAGTCAGAGGTAAAGGTATTGAAACACTAAAAGAAGCAGGCATAGAGGTAAGGGTAGGAGTACTAGAAAAGGAATGTAAGTACCTAAATAGAGGCTTTATAAAATGGATACAGTCTGGTATTCCATACGTTATTATAAAGTGGGCACAAACAGTTGACGGGAAAATAGCTACCATCAATGGTGAATCAAAATGGATAAGTTCTGAATCTTCTCTTAGATATGCCCACAGCTTAAGAGCTTTCTGTGATGCCGTTATTATAGGTAAAAATACACTATATAAGGATGATCCTCAATTAACAGTGAGATTTGTAAAAGGTCACAACCCCAAAAGGGTGATACTATGCAACAAAATAGAAATAAAGAGAGATTTTAATGTAATTACATATGAACCAAATAACACATGGTTTTTTGGAACTAGTATAGACAAGGAATCCAAAGAACTACTCATCAAAAAGGGGGTTAGATTTACAATTTTAAAGGAAAGAGAAGGAAATCTAGACCTCAAGGAAGTTCTTTCGATACTTGGTCAAGAAGGTATTACTAAAGTACTCGTTGAAGGTGGAAGAAGGATAATCGGGCATTTTATTAAAGAAGAACTCTTTGACGAGATAAGTACAGTAATAGCACCTAAAGTTATGGGTTCAGGAATATCTGCAGTTGAAACTACCATTGCATCCAAAATGGACGAAGTTAAGAAACTTTACCTTTATAGTGTAAGAAGGTTGGGCGAGGATGTACTCCTAGTATTAATTAACCCCCAGAGTCTTTCTTTTCTTTCCTAAGATCAACAACTCTTTGAGCTTTGCCAGGCCTCCTTGGTAATGTTCCCTCTGGCACTAACTCTAGATCCATCCTAAACCCAAGAAAATCGTATAGATGTGTCATAAGATGTTCTTTTAATTCACCATTTGCAACTCTTGAAAAATCCTTTACTTCAAGTATTATTTTAACTTTGGTTTTCCCTTTGACTTCATCTATGACAATTTGATACTCATTACCAACCTCTTTGTGCCTCATCAAGATAGATTCTATCTGTGACGGGTAGAAATTGACCCCCTTAACTTTTAGCATATCATCTGTTCTACCCTTTATTCTATCTACTCTTAAATGTGTTCTACCACACTCACAGCGTTCCCTTGAAACTATTCTAGTAATGTCGCGAGTCCTATACCTTATTAAAGGAAGACCCTCTCTCGTAAGAGTAGTAACGACCATTTCTCCCTCTTCCCCGTCGGGTAAAACTTCACCCGTATTGGGATCCACTATCTCAACTATATAATGGTCCTCCCAAACATGTATCCCACATTTAAATTTGCAATCTATACCAAGACCAACACCACCAGTTTCAGTCATTCCTATTATATCATAGGTATCTATTCCCATGATGTTCTCTATTCTTTTTCTAACCTCATCGGACCAGACCTCAGCCCCGAATATACCTATCCTTAATTTCGTATCTTTCATAAAGTCAAAACCCTCTTCCTTAGCGACCTCAATCAAACGTAAGGGATAACTTGCAATGGCACATATGACCGTGGTACCCATAGTTTTCATGAGTTCCAGCTGTAGCATACTTCTTCCAGCACCTATAGGTACAACCATACAACCTATCCTTTCGCATCCGTAGTGGAAACCAAATCCACCGTTGAAGAGCCCAAAGGAAGGAGTAATTTGAACCACATCCCTAGAGGTAACCCCAGCACAAGAAAGACACCTCGCCATTATCTCTGACCACTGCTCAACATCAGACACTGTGTAAAAGTTAACTATAGGAGTCCCTGTGGTTCCACTTGACATATGGAATCTGACAAAAGATTCCCTTGGAGCACAGGTATACTTAAATGGATAACCCTCTCTCAGATCGTCTTTAGTCAAAAAAGGTAGCCTTTTTAAATCATCTAAACTTTCTATATCTTCAGGTTCAGGCATTCCTATCTTATTCCAATAAAACTTATTGTTATCTTTTATATGTCTTATAGTATCCTTTAGCCTTTTAAGCTGCAAAAGATACAGACTTTCCCTATCCATGGTTTCTAGTCTCTGTTGATACATAGCGACCCTCCTTCTTCATACCCAGCTATAAGAGCCTGTAGATTCTCGTCCGTACATTTCCCGATATCTCTCAAAGCTAAAATGGCATCCTCTTTCTCGAAGGAAAAATACCTTGCAAGTAAACCATAGGATATCATGTTAAGCGCTCTATAGGGCAATGAATATTTCTTTTTTATAGCCTCCAATTTTATGTCACCCTTACTATAAGCTATAAGGAGAGCATTATCCTTTAAATAGGGTTGAACTCTTTGAAGTTCATCATCATCGAGCACCACACCTATATCACAGCTTCCATAGAGAACATAAGGACTCATATATTTCCCGATTTTCATAAAACTAACAACGCTACCACCTCTTGTAGCCATGCCATGTGTTTCTGTAGAAATCACATTACAACCCCTTTGAACGAGTAATTCCCCAAGGGTCCTTGTTAAAAGAACTATACCCTGTCCCCCTGATCCTGCGAAAACCATTATTCTATTAAGATTATCTTTTGGTTCCATAGCCCTAGATAAATAACAAAAAGCATGGGGAGTATCAAGTCTCCCCATGCTGTAAAATGTTAGGAAATGTTCTTTAAATGACACCTTTCTCCTTGAGGTTCTTTATATCCTCAGCACCAAAACCTAGCAACTTCTGATAGATATACATATTATCCCTACCAACAGGTCTACATAACCACTTCACTCTTGGTGGAGTCTTGGTCATTTTCCATGGTTGATTGGCTATTATTAACTCACCATATATGGGATCTTCAAACTTAACAAAAGTACCTCTAATCCACCAGTTTTCAGTATGCATAACTTCCTGGGGCGACACTACTTTACCAGGAACTACCACACCACCTTTTCCAGATTCTTTTGCCTTTCTATTGGCTTCCATTACTATTTCAAATATTTCATTGTAGGTTTTATCGATAGTCCACTTTTCAATCTCCTTATATGCTGCCTTTTGGTTTTCAAAATTGAGCCTTTCAAATACTGTAGGATATTTATCTCTGAGATCCGGTCTTTCAATTATCTCGCACAAGAGACTCCAATTGGGATCTGCAAAACCGCTCAAGAAACAATAACCATCCTTGCACCTAAAGTAAGTATAGCAGAACACACCTGCATCGAGATTACCAACCCTTTCAACATTGTCTTCATAAAACTGATAGTTTGTAAGAGCATAGTTTATGCACCTACCTAAAGCCTCAGCGGGTGAAACATCTATAAACTGGCCTTCTCCAGACTTATCTCTCCAGATAAGGGCAGTAAGTATTGCAAAAGCAGCCCAGGCACCTCCTGCATACCAACCCATCCAATTCCCCTCTTTGGTTGGAACCTCACTCTCCTTAGGATTATTAGGATCCTTGACATATTCACCTGTAACATAGGTTACACCACTCATAACCTGATTAATAATATCTACATCAGCCTTATTACAAAGAGCTCGGGGACCATACTGACCATAGGTGTATATAGCACAATATACCAAGCGTGGATTTTCAACCGAAAGCTGCCTATAGCCTATACCGAGCTCATCCATAACACCGGGTTTAAAGGACTCTATTATAACATCAACCTTTTTAGCCAATTTTTTGAATATTTCCTTACCTTCCTTAGTATTCAAGTTTAGAGTTATGTGGTACTTGTTTCTACCCTCATTTAAATAACCAAGACCTTCCCCTTTATGAGTTATACCAAAGGGGGTAAAAGTCCTTGCTGGATCACCTGTCGGTGGTTCTATCTTTATAACATTAGCACCAAACTCTGAAAGAATACTGGAAGCGTAGGCACCAGCCATGTTAGCATAAGAAACATCTATAACCCATAGATCCGAGAGGGCTTCAGGCTTGCCTGGTGTATACTTCGGGTCGTCAAGAGCTCTTATCCACTCATCCCAAGGTACTGTATTATCCATCTTCTTTTCAATCATTTTCTCAACCTCCTTCTATTCTTAATTTTTTTATTTACATTACACTACGGATATACTATTCCACTTTGACCATCCCATGTCTTTGGTGGTCTTCTTCCAGGCATATCCTTCCACTTGCTACCTATCACTCCCTTTTCTTCAAGCTCCCTGATCTCTTTCCAAGTAAGGTCAGCATACTTTGTAAGCACATAGTAAGTATCGACCCCAACAGGCCTACCAATCCACTTTATCCTACCAGGCGTCTTATTCAACTTTGGTGCTATACCCTCTACAACTACCTTGCCACTTACAGGATCATCGACTGTCCACTTAAAGCCACGAACTTCAAAATGGGGGTCGGTGTACATATCCTTAGCACAATGTACCTTTTCCGCACCAAATCCATACTGGGATGCGAGTTTATCTATTTCGGGCCAACTTGTGTTTGCTACCCACTCTTTTATAATAGGATAGAGAGCCTCTTGATTCTCGGGCTTTAGTCTCTCAAGATGTGTGCTGAATCTCGGATCCTCGGCTAAATCTGTTCTACCCATAGCCTTACACAAACCTTTAAACTCCTCATCAGTTGCGCATCCTATAGCAACATACTCTTTATCCTTACTCACAAATACATCACTTGGACATATGGCAACATCCCTATTACCGTACCTCTCTCTACCCTTACCAGTCAAACATTGATATATCCATGTCCAGTCCAAAGCTCTTATCATGTTCTCAGCCTGTGAAAACTCTATATACTGACCTTCTCCAGTTCTATTCCTCCAGTACAAAGCAGCAAGGACAGCAACTGCGGAAACAAGAGCTCCATAATAATCAGCTAACCATATACCTGCCTTTAATGGTAACTCATTTGGAAAACCAGTAATCCAGGCTATTCCAGATTCCGATTGTGCTATTGCATCGTAAGATGGTCTCTCTACATACGGACCCCATTGTCCAAAACCATTGTTGGCAATGTATATAAGTCTTGGATTTATCTCTACTAGATCTCTATAACCTATACCCCATCTATCCAAAGTACCAGCTCTTAAATTTTCAATAAAAACATCTGCACGTTTGATCAACCTCTTGAATACTTCTTTCGCCTCGGGATGGTGTAAATCAATGCCAACAGAATATTTATTTCTAGACTCTTTAAGATATCCCATAGCATGGGCACCATCTGGAGGGAACCTACCCCATGGGGTAAGGGATCTCATCGTGTCACCCATGCCCGGCAATTCCAGTTTTATTATAGTAGCACCAAACTCCGAAAGATAACTAGGAGTTGCAGGACCAAGTATAAGTGTACAAAATTCAATTACAACAATACCTTCAAGAGCTTCTGGTTTTTCAAAGACTTTTTTAATATCAAACTCCTTCTCCGCCCATTTGACAAAATCTTCTCTTCCCATATCTCCCCCCGAGTTTGATAAAATGTTAATCTGTTTACAAACACTTAACTAAAATACCATACAAACCATAGGAAAATCAACTCCCAAAGATTTTTAAATAACACCTTTAGATTTCAATTTTTTAAGGTCAGTCCTACCCATTCCTAAATATTTCTTGAAAATAAATTCATTATCCGCACCAATTGGTCTACAAACCCATTTTATTCTTCCAGGTGTCTCACTCATACCTTTTAGAGAGGAATTTTGAACCAAAACTTTTCCATAATAAGGATCATCAATTTCAACAAATGTTTTTCTAATATGCCAGTGTTCCCTCTTTAAAACATCAATGGGCTCCTCTAGTCTGCCCGTAACTACAACTCCTTTTCTATCAGGTCTTCTACTATATTCAGTAACTATCTGAAGTATTTCATCGCTGGTATAACTGGAAGACCACTTCTCTATCTCATGCTGTATTTTTGGTTGATTTTCGGGAGTTAGTCTTTCCTTTATAGTTGGAAACATCTGTCTTAGGTCCTCTCTACCCATTATTTCGCAAAGTGCGCTCCAATTTGGATCTGTAAATCCAGAAATAAAGGTATAGCCGTCTTTGCATTTGAAATAGGAGTAAGGGAAAACTGCATAGTCGTAGTTACCAGCTCTGATCATCTTTCTACCGGTCATGTGGTAAAATTGGAATAGGTAATTTGCTATAGAGAATAGGCCCTCGCAGGGTGCACAATCGATAAACTGTCCTTTTCTAGTTCTTCTCCTATAAAAAAGTGCAAGTGTAATTCCTAAAGTAGCAAAAGCTCCGCCTACATACCAACCCATCCAGTTCCCAGATTTAAGGGGTTTTTTGTACTCCTGTGGCACTTCCGGATCCAATTCAGGTTCGCCGGTTATAGACATTATGACTCCCTTTGCCTGATCGGTAAGATCATAAGACGGCTGATTGGCATGTTTTTCCGCCTCGCATCCAAAATGTCCCCAACTGGAAATTGCACAATATA
>JAGDVO010000008.1:81762-113434 GCA_023269715.1 Thermosulfidibacter sp. | reverse complement strand
GCTTATAAAGTCCACAACGATATCCATATCGCCTAATTCCCTTATAAGATCAGCCCCAAAAACAAAGGATCCTTTCAGAACAACTATTATGATAAGTCTATTACCCCTGTAGTTATTTCTTATCTCTTCAGCTAGTTCTCTTACCCTTCTCTTTATCCTCTCCTCATCTATCAGCACCTTCATATCTTCTCGCCTCAAAGATTATAACCTCCTCATCCTTTTTAGGTAGAAGTTCCATATTTTGAATGTACCCTACTATCCAAATAACTCTCCCTTCACTATCCACAAGTAAGGGTATCTTATCTCTTACACTATAAGGGACCTTTTTGTCTATAAAAAACTCCTTAACTTTTTTAGTTAAACCTTCCCTAATCATTATCCTATCCCCTTCCTTCCTCATTCTAAAAATTAAGGGAAACCTAACTTTCTCCTTAGAGAAAACCGCCACAAATTTACCCACATTTAGTAAATTCTCTTCTGTCATGATAGCATCTCTCACGTTGAATATCCAGTCACCGATATGATAAACACCACTACCTACTACAAGAACTTCTTTTTTCTCAGCATTTCTAGATTCAGGATAGCCTATAAAAACTTTCTCGTATTCCCTTCGTAGGACTATACCACCTGAGAGTTTAAACTCCTTACTACCTTCCATACTTCCAAATATTTTCAATAGTTTACTCATCTTCTCACTCATCAACCTCTCAGGTTCCCCTCTGTAGAAATTCTCGTAAAGTATACCCGCGATAACCCTCCTTTTTATGGCAGGATGTAACTGGATAAAATTCTCATCAATTTTAAAATATATATTCTTTCCACGCTTTTCTATAGGTAGAGCTTTTATGACTTTAGAAGCTATATTACTCATATAATCCTCATCTTCCCTCAGAAGCTCTATTACCCTTCCAACGATCCTATTAAGAGACGGTACCTTCCCTGTTAAAAATGGTATCAACCTCAATCTAACCCAGTTTCTAAAAAATCTCTCACTAAAATTCGTTTCATCAACGATAAAATTGACACCCACCTCTTTTAGAAAATCCAATACATCTTCTCTCGTAACTTCTATTAGCGGTCTTATGTAAAAACCCCTCTTTGGGGGAATACCCTTTAGCCCTGAAAGAGAAGAGCCCTTCAAGATCCTCATAAAAAAAGTTTCCACATTATCACTCAGGGTATGCCCAAGAGCTACTTTGTCATACCCTTCCCTTTTTAAGAGTTCTTCAAAATAAGAATACCTCAGAAACCTGCAGGCCTCTTCTAAACTCATCCCCCTCTCTTTAGCAAAGCTAGAAGCATCTCCCTCGCCAAGGAAGAAAGGTAAATTGAACTTGCTAGCTAGATCCCTGGTAAACTCAACATCCCTAAAATCATTCGGCCTTACACCATGCCTAAAATGACACAAGGCTAACTCAAAACCTATCTTTTCTCTCAACTCATACAGAGATAGCAAAAGAGCAACAGAATCTGGTCCTCCAGAAACAGCAGTTATAATACGGTCTCCCTTTTCAATTAAACCAAACCTTTCAATGGTCCTTTTTATCTTTCCTACAAACGATACCCTAAAAGTTTGCATATAGCACTACCAAAGTTCCTTGCAGCCCACGGGCCATTGGCTGTGACGATTCTACCATCGACCTCGACACTCCTACCAGTGTATATACCCCCTCCCTTTTTAATCTCATGAGCCATAGAAGCCCAAATGGTAGCCTTTTTACCATACAAGACTCCAGCTCTAGATAGTATGGTAGGAGCTATGCATATAGCCCCTATGATTTTCCCATCTTTATAGGCCTGTTTTGCAAGATTTATGACGGTGGGGCTCTCAATAAGACTCCGAGCCCCTACACCACCGATAAAAACTACAGCATCATAATCCTCAACATCAACCTCATTTACCGAAAGATCCACATTATAAGTCCCACCTAACATACCCCTAGCAATACCCTTGGTAAGTGACGCTACATCAACCTTCGCCCCACAAGCAGTAAGTTCCTTCTTCGTTTCGAAAAACTCCTCGTCCCTAAAGTTAACAGGAGCTATCACCACCAAAACCCTTTTTGCACTTTGACTGTAACTAGTAGCCTCAAAAAAAATCATCAATAACAGAACAATAAGAATATATACTCTCCTCATATTACAACCCCCTTTCTCAGGAATCCTTCAATCTATAGAAGAGCTTGCCTCCATAAGAGATAATTTCTACAGCACCTTTCAAAATAAGATTCTTTATCAATTCATCAGCTATAGACCTGTCACCTATGACCTCTGCCAACCCCTCAAGAGTCAGCGGTCTTCTCCTCAGTGACTCTACTAGAGTTTCCTCGTAGAGGCGATCTGTACTAGTACCTCTAAATTTTCCTATTATAGTTATATTTTTAAAACCCAGGAAATTCTTAGCCTCTAACATAAAGCTATAATCCACAGGATCAACCTTGTAACTTGGTGGTCTTGTAACCGTGTTAAGATGAATCTCATCAGGTTCTATATACTCTATTGCCCTTCTAAGTTCGACAAGTTCTTCCTCTTTATCATTTACATCCCTAACGAAGAGAACCTCAAGGAACATCTTTACCTCTGGATACTCTTTCTTGAAAAGATGGAGCCCTCTTATTACATCCTTTACAGTAATACCTTCAGTAGGTCTATTCAAAAACAAAAAGGTTTCCTCAATAGCGGTATCAAGAGATGGAAGTACAAGATTGCAGTAACCCGCCTCTTTCCTGATCTCATCGAAAAATAACAAAGTGCTATTCGTAAGAAGTGCAATCCTGTCGCCCACAAGATCTTTCAATCTACTAGCAATATAACCAAATTTGGAATTTAGGAGAGGTTCACCACTACCCGAAAAGGTAAGCCAATCAAAGGTAATCTTTTCATCCAATAATCTCCTAACTTCATCCACTATGTATTCAGGATCAAAAAATTCCCTTCTCTCCATAGTATGTATGGTTGTAGGACCACACTCACAGTACAAGCAATCCAAAGTACATGTTTTGTGTGGAACTATATCAACACCAAGCGATAGTCCAAGACGCCTCGAAGGAACAGGACCAAAAACGAACCTCATTGCTTCATATACTCCCTTTTTAGCTCTTCCAAAAGCTCACCTACACTCACTATTCTATCAACTTCATATACCCTTTCACCACAGAAGAAAAGTCCACTTTCCAAATCACCACGCTGAGCGTTAAGAAGAGCCTCAGCTATGCAGTAAGGTACCTTCTTTGGATCACAGGGTTTTAAACAGAGATAGCGGCAATTTATAGGCCTTGCTTCACCTCTCATTATTCTTTCAACAAATACAGTTTTTATAGCTCTCGCTGGCATTCCAACCGGACTCTTTATTATAGTAACATCCTCTTTCTTGGCTTTTACATAGAGTCTTTTAAAATTCTCATGGACATCACACTCATGGGTAGCAACAAAACGAGTTGCCATTTGAACACCGCTTGCCCCATATTCCTCTATTATTTTCCTTATCTCCCAACCTCTAAATATCCCACCTGCAGATATAACCGGGATCTTGTACCCATACTTGACCCTTAACTTTTCCGAAAAACTCGCTAACTCTTCAGTTAACTTGTATATACTTGGTCCATTTTCTCTAACGAGATCCTCTTCACTAAAACCAAGATGGCCACCCGCAAGAGGACCTTCTAGAACAAAAGCATCCGGAAGTCTCCTATACCTTTCCCACCACCTCTTCACTATAATGTCAGCAGCCCTTAAACTGGAAACAATTGGCAGAAGTGCTACCTTCTTACCCTTAGCAAGTTCTGGCAGATTAAGAGGCAAACCGGCACCTGTTATTATAAAGTCAGCACCTGCCTCGATTGAAGCAATGACCTTCTCTTCGTATCTATTTACAGCAACCATTATATTAACACCTACAGGCCTTCCTTCCGATATTTCCTTTGCTAACCTTATTTCTTCCTTCAATATCTCTACATCAGCTTGAAACAGGTTCTTGAATCTTCCAATGCCAAGTAGACCTATAGCACTACCAGCAACAACCCCAAGAGCACCCAATCTACTAACGCTACCCGCAAGTCTATGAAGGGATACTCCTACTGCCATTCCGCCCTGAATTATCGGATGCTCAATTTCGAATTCACCTATGACCATCCTTGGCCAGGGATTCATATCTTGTCACTCCTTGCTATGATTATATCTCCTATTTTTGCTTTAAGTATCTTTGCAACCACCTCACACTTCACCCTGAGCAAAAAGTAAAGCCTATCCCTCTTATAATTCTCGAGTGTTTCAAAATTACCCTGTCCCTTTGAAATTACAAGATCTGCTTTATCTAAAAGTGACTTAAATCTGGGTGTTGCAACATCCAATGCAACTCCAGGAGCATCCGAACCGCTATCCACGATCTCGGCATATCTATCAATACCAACAAAAATAGCATCCTCCATAGTAATATCGTTAATTATGGGCTTGCCCCTAACGGCAAAGTAAACCTTTTTATTCAGATTCGACAAAACTTCTATAAAGAGTCTATCAAAAACTATTTCACCGGCATTATCTCCTATGTACAGTATGGTGCTAGAATTTTCTAAATCTTCAATAAAGTAGTCGTAATGGTTTATGGCAATGGGAATTCTATCGAAAAGTGAGACATCCTCAAGGGTAAAGCTCCTACCAGCTCCATAATCTATTATATTACCAACTATGGTCATCCTTAGAGCTTCAAATACAGGGTCCTCTGACTGCTTGACTTTATCCCTCAAAAGGGACAACAATCCGAAGACCATTAGATTCGATTTTTTCTTTATCTCATGATAGGGATCTCTAATTCCTGTACGAGAAGCACAAATAGAATAGATCCTGCGGGATACATAGGGAGGAGGATAGTTAGTCGGAGAAGAGGCTAGTTGCACCAACACTTCCACGATTATACTTTTTTTCAATTCTTCATCGATTCCTATAATTTTTAAAGTATCAAGAGCTTGTTTAACAAGGCATGGGTAACATTCTGAATGTATTTCCATAACAACCCTCTATAGAATTTTACAAAAGTTTTCTAATATTTTCAATCCAGGAATGTAGCTCTTTTCAGGGTGAAACTGAAAGAGGTAGATGTTATCTTTTTTTATCACAGATGGAAAATCTAAACCATAATTTGTAACTCCTACTATAAACTTCTCTTCCTCCAACTTGGCATAATAGGAGTGTACAAAGTAGAAAAACTCCTCATCTTTTACATCTCTCAAAAGATCGCACCTATTTATTATCCTAACTGTGTTCCATCCCATATGAGGAACCTTGAGTCCCCTTGGAAATCTGAGAACTCTACCCTTAAGTACACCAAGCCCCTTTACCCTAGGTGCTTCTTCACTCTCTTCAAGAAACACATGTAATCCTACACATATCCCAAGTAGAGGTTTCCCAGTCTTGATAAATTCCAATAAGGCCTCCTCTAATCCATTTTTCCTAAGTTTTCTAACACAGTCCCCAAAAGAACCAACACCAGGAACAACTAGCTTATCGGATCTAGCAACCAGATCGGGATCAGAGGTTATTAAAATTCTATCCACAAAACGCTTGAAGGCATTAAAAACACTCCCAATATTACTAGCTCCATAGTCTAAAATCGTTATCATATCACCCCCTTACTACTCGGGATGTCCTCTCTTACAATTCCTGTAGCTTCAAGAAGACTAACGGCAAAGGACTTAAACATAGCCTCAACTATATGATGAACATTTACACCCTCAAGTATCCTTATATGTAAGGTAACATCTGCACTTCTTGTAAAAGCTTTAAAAAACTCTTCCAGATCCGCAAATGGAATACCACTTACAGCCATTTTCAAAGTGTCTATAGAGCTCTTCATATAATAGCCAGATCTACCGGATATATCTATAGCGGTAAAAACGAGGGCTTCATCCATTGGAATAATAGAGTGTCCATACCTTCTTATACCCCTCTTATCACCGAGAGCTTCTTTAAAAGCTATGCCAAAAACTATACCGAGATCCTCTATCAAATGGTGATAATCTACTTGTGTATCTCCCTTTGCCCTCACATCGATGTCAAATTGCGAGTGTTTCGCGAGTAGCTCCATCATATGATCCATAAAACCTATCCCCGTCGTCCCCAAAAACTTACCACTACCATCCAGCACGAGGGATATTTCAACATCTGTTTCCTTTGTTACTCTACTTATTTTAGCAGCTCTCACAGGTAACCTCCATAAAGGTTGACTAGGAACCAATAATCCAATATTTACAAAATCTATGGAAAAAGACAATACCAAAAATAAGAGAACACTTATAGTATTTCTTGCTATTTATATTCTAATACAGATCATAGGAATAAACAACATCTCACTCTGGGATATAGATGAAGGTAGGTATTTAATTCCAGCAAAAAACGCTATAGAATATGGAAAATGGATAGTTCCTGAATATAACGGAGAACCAAGAATAACTAAACCACCCCTTGTTACTTGGATAATCGCCATTTCCTCGATAATCCTCAATGGCGGTGTGGTCAAAGAATGGACTGCAAGAGTGCCCATAATCTTCCTTAGTATTATCACTCTCCTTATTACATATATAACCGCAAGGAAAAAATTCGACGAAAAGGTAGCTACCCTAGCAGTCATTATTCTAGCAAGCTGTAATATATTCCTCTATTATTCTAGAAGCCCAATAACAGATATGACTTTGCTTACCTTTACAGTTATCTCCATATATATACTGTTTATAGGATTCGAGGAAAAAAATTACAATTGTATAATTCTATCATCAATACCAATGACACTCGGTTTCCTGACGAAGGGACCACCTGGGATCATAGTTCCAGTAATGGTAATACTATGCTACTACCTAATCGTAAAACTCGAAACCGATAAAAGAACTCTAATATACCTTGGAATATCTATACTAATAAGTACATTGCTATCCCTAATTTGGCCCATTAAAGTAGGTATAAAGGAGTTTTTTAGAGAGGTTATACTAGAGGAAAATATCAGGAGATTTTCATCAAACTATAGCTGGGAATCTTCAACCTTCTATTACATACCAAACCTGTTGATCAAATACAGTCCCTGGTCCGCATTCTTACCTATAATACTTGCAAAATTTAGAGAAGAAAAAGACAAAGAGGCACTTTTCTTTATATCATGGTTTTTTACCATTTTTATATTCTTTTCGCTTTCTGTAACAAAAAGATCTTCTTACATCTTAGCTAGTTATCCTGCACTTTCAATAATAACCGCATATTCCATAGAAAATATCAAAAACAAAAATTTAATAGAACTATCAAAAAAAATGAGTATAGTACTTTCTGCTCTTTTCATACTCTATACAACCATAAAATTAATACTATGGGAAAGCTATAATTACGCTATAATATCATTTATAATCGGTATTGTCTTAATATCAATACTTGTAAAGTCATTAAACAAAAAGTCATTCCCATTCATTCTTTCTATTTTATTCACTATAAATTACATATTGGTTTATCAACCTCTAGCAGATAGAAGTTACCACTCTGCAAAAATATGTGCAGAGAGGATAAAAAAGGTTATTGACACCAAACCTACTTATATGCACGGTTCTGAGAGAGCAAACGAACTCTACTATCTTGATATGAGAGAATTAAAAAAATATAAACCAGGAGTTAAAGGATTTGTAATAACAAGAGGACAAAAAAATTTGGAGGGTGAAATTCTATTCTGTTGTAGATACGAGGAGTCTGAGCTATGTCTCTTCAGGAAAGAATAAATACCCCTATTAAAATCACGGACGACGTTTATATGATAAGCCCCTATCTCGACGATGAATACGTGAGAGAAATCCAAGCGTATGCCTACCTCCTTCTAGACAAGAAGAGGAGTAAAGGGATACTCTTCGATCTTGGCCCATATACAAAAAGGCATAAAACGATAGAAAATGTAAGAAAGATAATAGACCCAAAAGGTATAAATTACGTAGTTCTCTCCCATCCTGATATCGATGTCATAGGATTTATAAATGAACTAATAGAGATAAATAAGGATATAACCATTGTAACTACAGAGATAAATCTCCCACTCCTTAAAACATTCATCCAAAGGTTACCCAAGATTAATATAATAAAAGAGGAATGTGAGTATAATCTCAATGACATTAGATTACTGTTTGTACCTACGCCTAATGTCCATACACCTGGTAGCTTTATAGTTTACTGCTACGACAATAAATGTATATTTTCATTTGATCTATTTTCCGGATTCTACAGAGGTGGCTCGCTTTTTGCAGAAGATAGAGAATACTTAGTGGAAGTTGAAAAATTCATTAACGCATACTTCCAAGACAGATTTGAAGTATCGAGAATACTAGATAGACTATTAAAATTGGATATAGAATGGATATGCCCTCATCACGGAAAAATCATCGGCAAGGATCTCATAGAAGATGTGTTCAGATTATATTATAGTACTTACTATAAAATCAGTACTGATAATCCAAATCTAGAATTTGTAAAAATAACGTCATCTATAATAAGAGATCTATCAAAGTCAACAGGGATAAACTATTATCCAAGCTATGACGAGAAAAGATTAAGCTTTGTATCCATAATAAAAAAGAACATCTCAGAACTCACAGGAAACTCCCTTGATATTGTAATATACGCTAAAACAACAAATAACGTTATCATAATAGAAGAGTCTCATATTAAAGTAGAAGAGATAAATAATTACAAAGATATTATAACTTTTAATACACTTTTAAAATTCAGAATATTAGAAGAGAAGATAACGATTTTTGGTAAAGAGCTTGAACCAAGAGTGCTTTCAATACCTATTATAAAACAAACAGGAGAGATTATAGTTGTAGTTTTACATAACCTACAAAAAGATATTGAGACTGACAAAATAGCTATAGTAGAAAGTATAATAAAAGATCTTGAATATATATTAACAAGTAAAGTAAAAGAATTAGCATGTATAAAAGAAAGGGAAGATCTCGTAGAGATGGCAACAAGATGCAAGTTAACGCGTCTATATAACAGAAATTTCTTCGAAACAGATGCAAAGAAAGAATTTTTAAAAGCTAATAGATACAACTATCCTTTGAGTTTAATAATGTTAGACATAGACGACTTCAAGAAAATAAACGATATCTATGGACATATAATAGGTGATATAGTTCTAAAAGAACTAAGCAAAACAATAGTAGAAAATATAAGAAAAGTGGACATACCAGTTCGTTATGGCGGTGATGAAATTATAATACTACTACCATACACACCTAAGAGTAGAGCAGTAAAAATAGCAGAAAGAATAAAAAAGAACCTAGCTAAGCATCCAATTGAAACACCAGATGGTCCGATAAAAATAAATATAAGTGTAGGCATAACGGAATATAAGCGTGGCGAGAGTGTAGAAGAAACCTTGAAAAGGGTAGATAACGCACTTTATACATCAAAAAGACAAGGCAAAAACAAAATAAGTGTTATTTAAAACTCTTAAAAATTTGAAAGGGAGGATGTAAACCCTCCCTTTTACCTCAAAGACAGGTTATATAAGTCTACACTTATAACCGTAAACGTGGATACCAGCTTCCTGTTCCGAGAATATCTTCCTAAAAACAAGTTCTACCTCTGCTCCGATTTTGATTATCTCACTGTAATCTTCAACTACAGGTGGTAAGTCAGTAACTTGAGCCATTATCCTGGTTCCATCCTCAAGTTCAACTATAGCCAAAACTATCGGTTTTTGAAGTTTAAAAACGAAACCAGGAGTTCTAACAACCGTATAAGTAACGATCTTACCTCTTGTAGGTAATCTGTAAGGTTCAAAATCCTGAGAACCACAAGTACAGACGAGTCTAGGTGGGAAAAACACCTTACCACAAGCTTTGCATTTGTTTGCCTCTAATCTATATCTCTGGGGTATTTCCGTATAAACCCTTGGCGTAAGCATCACTCCACCTCCAGTATATGTACTACACTACTTGCTCCAGAACCGCCCATATTCTGGGCAAGACCTCTCTTTGCACCTTTAACCTGTCTTTCACCCGCATTACCCCTAAGCTGTTCAACAATTTCGACAATCTGAGCTACTCCCGTTGCACCAACTGGATGTCCCTTAGCCTTTAAACCACCACTAGTATTAACAGGTAACTTACCACCTATATATGTATCACCATTATAGGCAGCGTTTATAGCTCCACCAGGTTCATAGAATCCTAAAGCCTCAAGCACACATACCTCAGCTATAGTAAAGCAATCATGCAACTCTACAAGATCTATATCCTTAGGTGTAATTTTGGCCATATCGTAAGCCCTTTTCGCAGCTGCCTCTACAACATCTAGCCAAGCTATATCATCACGTTGAGCAAGTGCTATAGCACTTGTAGCAGCACCACTACCTATAACCTTTACAACCGGTTTTCCAAGTTTTTTGGCAATCTCAACTGGTGCAAGAACAACACAGGCCGCACCATCTGTTACAGGAGAACAGTCCATCAATCTTAGAGGATCGGCTACAAGAGTGGAGTTCAAAACTGTATCCACGGTGATCTTCATCCTGAATTGAGCATTGGGATTTTTCGAGCCATGTTCGTGATTTTTCACAGCCACATGGGCAAGTTTTTCTCTAAATTCCTTGTAGGGAATTCTATACTTATGCATATAGGCGTTAGCTATCATGGCATATAGTCCAGGGAATGTTATACCCAAGAAAGCCTCATATTCACTATCACTAGCAGTCGAAAGGGCATCGGTAACATCAGCACCAGTATGCATCTTCTCAACTCCACCAACTAGAACTATATCACTCATACCAGAAGCAACTTCTATAAAACCAAGCCTAAAAGCAAGACCACCACTTGCACAAGCAGATTCAATTCTATAAGCAGGAAGATGCTTTTGACCAAGATAATCCGCCATAAGAGCACCTAAATGTTCCTGGTGAGCAAAAAGACCACTTGTCATACAACCAACGTACATAGAATCTAGCCTATCTACACCAGCATCCTTGAGAGCTTTAAGAGCAGCTTCAACAAAAAGACTCCTGAGGTTGGTATTCCATAACTCACCAAATTTTGTCATACCTACACCGATTACGGCTACCTCTCTCATTACTTCACCTCCAATTATAATTCGGGTCTCAAAATTATCTTACCACGGAACTTAGCGTACAACCCATAATCTAGATACATCCTCTTATCCGACTTTATCTGCTCCCATGTTTTTGGTGCCTTATCCCTAACCTCAAGAATCCTATCGGTAACCCTAAAGATGAAACCATCAGAACCAGCACCAGAACCAAAGGATACCATCAGAATCCTATCACCAGGCTTCGCTTCATCTAAAATGGCAGTTAATCCTGTAGGAGATGAACCAGAATAAGTATTACCCATCCAAGGAACTACCAATCCTGTAAGGAGCTGTTCTTTCTTGAATCCAAGGATACTACCGGCTCTCACAGGAAACTTACCATTTGGCATGTGAAACACGGCGTAGGCAAAATCCTGCGGAGTTGCACCAGCCATCTTCATGAGTTCCCTGGCACAGGAAAGCACATGTTTGAAATAGGCTGGCTCACCTGTAAATCTACCAGCATGTTGTGGATAAAATTCATGCTCCCTTCTCCAAAAGTCTGGTGTATCCGTGGTAAAGGAATAGGTATACTCAACTTCAGCAACGATGTTCTCGGTTCCGAATATAAAAGCTGCTCCACCTGCAGCAGCAGAATACTCAAGCGCATCGCCAGGAGCACCCTGGGAAGTATCAGCACCTATACCCATGGCGTATTTCATATTACCAGCCTTAACGTGGGAATAAGCTACAAACATAGCCTCGCTACCAGCCTTACAAGCAAATTCAAAATCAGCTACGTGTACATCAGGAGTTATCCCAAGAGCCTCAGCAACAACAGTACCTGAAGGCTTTACCGCATAGGGATGTGATTCACTTCCAATATAGAGTGCACCTATCTCTTTGGGATCAATTCCAGCTCTTTGAAGAGCATACTTGGCTGCCATATAGGAAATGGTTATCGTATCTTCATCCATACCCGGCACAGATTTTTCATAAAGATCAAGACCATTCTTGATCGCCTCGGGATCATCACCCCACTGCTTCGCTATTTCCTCAGCCTTGATCCTATACCGGGGGATATAAGCCCCATACCCAACTATCCCAACCTTCATAACCCCACCTCCAATCTTATTGTTCTAAAACAGCTTACCACACTTTACAAATTTTTTCAATATATCAATATAATTTCATTAAAACTAAGATTACATTCCGAATAGACAAACCCAAAGTTAGACCTGCATAACACCATGCTTCTTTGGATACCTCAATTCACCGGGCTTATTCTGGTAGAAAGTAAACCTCTTTATTAGCTCATCCCTTAGAGTCCATGCAGGTATGACGTCATCAACCACAAGGTTTGCCGCGAGCTTATATATGTCCACCTGTTCTCTATACTCCTCTTGTTTCTCTCTTACGAATTTCATCCTTTCTTTAGGATCCTCGATAGCCTGAATTTCATTATAAAATACAGCATTCACAGCAGCCTCAGGACCCATAACTGCGATAAGGGCTGTAGGAAGCGCTATACAAGCATCCGGCTCATGTGATGGTCCACACATAGCATAAAGTCCAGCTCCGTAAGCCTTCCTTACAACTACCGAAATTTTGGGAACAGTAGCTTCACTCACAGCATAGAGCATCTTACAACCATGTCTAAGTATACCCTGTCTCTCCACTGCAGTTCCGATCATGAAACCAGGAACATCCATCAGAAAGAGGATAGGGATATTAAAGGCATCACACAACCTTATGAACCTACAAGCCTTATCTGCAGAATCAACAAAAAGAACACCACCTTTTACTTTGGGTTGATTAGCTATGATACCAACGGGCATACCGTTAATACGACCAAAACCTGTTATAATTTCCCTCGCCCACAGGGCTTTCATTTCAAACCAACTACCTTCATCTATGATCCTGAAAATCACCTCGTACATATCAAAGGGGATATTCTGGTTTTCCGGTATTATTTTTTCCAACTCTCTTGGATCCTTCTCAGGATCCCTAGGTTCAGCATACGGTGGTTTCTGCCAGCAGTTCTGAGGGAAGTAGGATAAGTACTTTTTTATAGCCTCGATTCCCTCCTCTTCTGTACTTACTAACACATCGCCTACACCTGAAACTTCACAATGCATTCTGGATCCGCCCATCTCTTCGATGGTAACCTTTTCGCCAATAGTCACCTCAGCCATCCTTGGAGAACCAAGGTACATGGCGCCGAGTTTATCAACACATATTATTACATCACAGAACGTAGGAATATATGCACCACCTGCAGCACTAGGACCAGATAGTAAACATATCTGAGGTACTAAACCAGACATAAGAGCCTGAAGATGGAAAATCCTACCAGCATGCCTTCTACCAGGGAAGCAGTATATCTGATCTGTTATCCTAAGACCGGCAGAATCTACGAGATAAATCATAGGAATGTGTAACCTCATGGCAGTCTCTTGGATCCTTATTATCTTTTCAACAGTCCTTTCGCCCCATGATCCAGCCTTAACGGAAAAGTCATTAGCCATAACACAGACATCTCTACCGTTTATCTTACCAAGGACAGTCACAACACCATCAGCGGGAAGCTCTTCTTCAAGGCAGTTAGCCAACAAACCATCCTCAACTATAGGTTCAGGATCAAGAAGAAGTTTGAGCCTCTCTCTACAAAGTAGCTTCCCCTGTTCCTTTATTCTCTTCTTGTGCCTTTCCGGTCCCATCTGCCTTACTTTTTCTCTAAGCTCCCAAAGGATCTGTCCCTTAGTTTTTTTCTCCTCCATCTTAAAACCCCCTATTCACCTTTATAATTGGGCTCTCTTTTTTCCATAAATGCCTTTAAACCTTCCAACCTATCCTTAGTGGGTATAAGAACCTCATAGGCCTTGGTTTCAATCTCCAGACCACTCTTTATGTCCACCTCGTAACCCCTGTTAATAGCGTATTTAGCTTGTGATATTGCTATAGGACCCTTTTTAGCTATTTCTCTAGCTATCTCAAAAGCCCTATCGAGAAGTCTTTCCCTTTCCACAACCTCATTTACTAGACCAATTACCATAGCTTCTTCCGCTGTTATCCTTTTGGCTAGATAGATCAATTCCTTCGCCTTAGAAATACCAACTATCCTGGGTAACCTCTGAGTACCACCGGCACCTGGAATTATAGCCAAACTAGTTTCGGTAAGGCCCATAAGAACTCCTTTTGCTGCTATTCTCAGATCACAGGCAAGAGCAAGCTCAAGCCCCCCACCAAAGGCAACGCCATTCATGGCGCATATAACAGGTTTTGGAATATCCTCGATCTTAGTAAAGGTGTCCCTTATGGTCCTTATAAAAACCCTAACCTCATCTTCACTCATGGATATCCGCTCTTTAAGGTCCGCACCTGCACAAAAAGCCTTTTCACCACTGCCCGTGATGATAAGTGCTCTCACTTTTTTATCAAACCAGTACTTCTCAAGAACATCGCTAAGTTCATGTAACATACCTAAACAGATCGCATTATGAACCTCGGGCCTATTAAGTGTAACCAAAAGTATATTATTCCTTTCATCAACAATAAGGTGCCTCATCGTTCCTCTCCACTAATTCTCCAACACAACTATCACATCTCCTTCGTTAACGAAGTCACCTACATTAACGAGAATCTCCTTTACCTTCCCTCCCTTATCAGCCTCAATGGGAATCATCATCTTCATAGATTCCATTATCACTATCTCCTGTCCAGGAGAAACCTCATCACCCACAGAAACTTTGATCTCTGCTACAACTCCAGCCATAGGTGATATTATTTCCGCCATCTTATCCTCCTTATTTGTAGTTTTTCATATCTTCTACAAAAGTAGTATAGGTCTTACCCTCTATGAAAAGGGGATGCGAAAGGGCCCCTATATGGAAACCTATATTCGTCTTTATACCCTCTATAACCGTTGAACGTAAAGCATTTATCATTCTTATACGGGCTTCTTCTCTATCCTTACCCCATGCTATCATCTTGGCAAGTAAAGGATCATAATAAGGCGTCACACTCCATCCCTCATACACACCAGCATCGATCCTTATACCCTCACCTTGTGGCCACACAAGCTTCGTAATTTTACCAGGTGAGGGCATAAAATTCTTGTCAGGATCCTCCGCATATATCCTGCACTCTATGGCATGCCCATTTATTACAACATCCTCCTGTCTAAGTGCAAGTTTCTCACCATAAGCTATCCTTATCTGCCACTTAACAAGGTCAATCCCTGTTGTCATCTCTGTAACTGGATGTTCGACCTGAATTCTGGTGTTCATTTCCAAGAAATAGAAATTGAGATTAGGATCAACTATAAATTCGACTGTTCCTGCATTATCGTAATTTATAGAACGAGCCGCTGCTACTGCAGCCTCCCCCATCCTCTTCCTTAACTCTGGAGTTACAACAGTAGATGGAGCTTCCTCTATAACCTTCTGATGCCTCCTCTGTATAGAACATTCCCTCTCATTAACATGGATTACATTACCATGTTTATCGGCAAGAACTTGAATCTCTATATGCCTAGGCTTTTCTATGTATTTTTCTATATAAACCGTAGGATCACCAAAGTAAGCTTGAGCTCTCTTTTGACACATATTAAAAGCCTGTTCTAATTCAGCTTCATCCCTTGCAATCTGCATACCTATCCCACCGCCACCAGCAGAAGCCTTCAGTATCACAGGATAACCTATCTCGCTTGCTACCTTCTTAGCTTCATCAAGAGAGGAAATAGGATCAACAGTACCTGGAACTATAGGTACACCTGCACTCTTCATTATACGCCTTGCCTCAACTTTAAGTCCCATGGCTTTCACAGCTTCACTATTAGGACCTATAAATACGATACCATTTTGCTCAACCCTTTCAATAAATGCAGGATTCTCAGCAAGAAAACCATAACCAGGATGGATAGCTTCGCTACCAGACTCCCTAGCAACCTCTATAATCCTATCTATATTCAAATAGCTTTGAGCACTAGGGGCAGGACCCACCAAATAGGCTTCATCTGCCATCTTAACGTGAAGCGCCTCTTTGTCAGCTTCCGAATATATAGCTACGGTCCTTATACCCATTTCCTTACAAGCCCTTATAACTCTACAGGCTATTTCACCTCTGTTAGCTACAAGCACCTTCTTAAACATAGATTCACCTCCCTTTTTAGCTTTACTAAAATTATTTTAAGTATTACCACCAAAAAAATATAAAATCAAGTATCAAAAATGTAACAATGATAGTAACAAGAGAAAATATTACAATTGACAACACGATTCTCTTGTGTTCATATTAGAGAAATGGGAGCAGAAAAAGCTGTAATAGTTTACTGTAAAAATTGTGGAAAAATGAACTTGATTTCTGAAAGGAGACTACAACACATAGATAGAGAACCTATAAAATGCTGGTACTGTAAGAATCCACTTGAAATCAAAGGGAGAGAAGAAAGTGGATCTCAATCTACTAAAACTTAGTCTGATACTTAGCATTTTAGTCTGCATCCTAAAATTTTACTCTTACTTAATAACAAACTCTCTATCTGTTCTTTCGGATGCTTTAGAATCGATAATAAATGTCATAGCAGCGATAGCCGATTTATTTATACTTAAAATCTCAAAAAAACCACCCGATAAATCGCATCCCTATGGTCATACAAAGGCAGAGTATCTAAGTTCCGTTTTGGAGGCATCATTTATACTCCTTGCTATGTTACTTGTAATAAAGGAAGCTATAGAAAAGTTGATAAATAAGGCACCAATAGAAAACATAACGCAAGGTACTTTATTCCTATCAGCCACAGTAATTATAAATTCCACACTTGCCATACTACTCATAAAACATGGAAAATCCAAAAACTCCCAAATTCTTAAGACCCATGGTTATCATATACTGAGTGATGCACTAACAACTTTAGGAGTCCTAATAGGCATAATAATCATAAGAAAAACGGGAAAGGTTATCCTTGATCCTATAATCGCCATAATATTAGCCCTATATGCATCGTTACATGCCTTTAAAATAATAAAAGAATCGACAGATTCACTTATAGACAGGAAGTTGGATGAAGATAAATTAAGGGATATAGAAGATATAATAAACGAAACACTGAAGGAAATGAGCAAAAACAGAGAGTTTCGCTACCACAATTTAAGAAGCAGAAAAGCGGGAACAAAATGTTTTATAGATCTTCACATAAACGTACCAGACGACATGACTGTAAAGGATGCCCACAAAATATGCGAAAAAATTGAAAGTAATATAAAAAGAAGACATCCCGATACAGATGTCTTGGTGCATATAGATCCTGATAATGTGAGAGACTAAATGGAAAAGTACATAAATAGTTTTATAACGCTATTTTTGGCAATAGATCCTATAGGAATAATACCCCTATACATGAGCATGGGGCTTTTTGAAAAAAAGCAAGCGCTAAAGAACTCTATAATAGTAGCTCTGGTTATAGGATCCCTATTCATCTTTATAGGAAAGAGCATACTTATAATAGTAGGGATAACGTTAAACGATCTAAAGATAGCAGGTGGCATACTACTAATAGCTTTATCCATAAAGGATCTACTAAGTACCAAGGGATATGTAGAAGATAGAAATCATCTAAATGAAGATCCAATAGTGCCACTTGCGGTACCACTTGTAGTCGGGCCTGCAACATTAACAGCACTTCTTGTATGTACAGAATTCTACGGATATACAGCTACTATCCTCAGCTTCATAGCAAATTTAGTACTGACCTATTTCACTCTCTCAAATAGTAATCTTATAATAAGGGTATTGGGAGAAAGGGGTATAAAGGGACTCTCAAAGGTATCCCTTCTACTACTTACCGCGTTTGGAGTATCCTTTATAAGGCGCGGAATAGAAGGCGTAGTCAAAGGCCTTTCATAATTTCAGTTTCAGCTTTTCTTCTCTTACAGATTTTATAAATCTTTCCACCTCTTCTAAAGACCAGGTATTCAAGAGGTTTTCCCTTTCCAACCATCCTCTTCTTGCAACCGCAACTCCCAGAAAAATACTCCTCATCTGCCCTATGTGATGAGCATCTGTACCTATCACAAACTTAAGATCATAATCGTCCTTTGCCTTTTTAACTAGATAATCGGGTAAATCGAGTCTGTCCTGCTGGGCGTTTATCTCCATACAAACATGGTATTTTTTCGCCTCCTCGAATATCCTATCCCAATCCGCAGGATAAGAATCCCTCTGAAAGATAAGCCTACCAGTAGGATGACCTATGGAATTAATATAGGGATTCCTTATAGCCCTAATTATCCTGAAAGTGGCATCCTCGTTAAACCTGGTGTGCACACTTGCAGTAACCCAGTCAAGTTCCTTCAACACATCATCGGGTAAATCTAAAGACCCATCAGGTAGTATATCAACCTCTATAGAAGTCAGTATCTTTACATTCTTCAACTTCTTATTAAGTTTCTTTATGAACTCTACCTGTTCTAAAAGCCTCTTCCCATCTAGACCATGGGCTATTTTCATACTCTTAGAATGGTCAGATATAACAACATACTCGTAGCCTAATTCCTCTGCCATCTTTGCTATATCTTCAATAGAAGAGGTCCCATCACTCCAGTTGGAATGTACGTGAAAATCTCCTTTCATCTCATCATATTTTACCAACTTCGGCAGATCACCTACCATAGCTCGTTCTATCTCTCCCCTATCCTCCCTCAACTCAGGTGGAATACAACAAAGACCGATAGCCTCATAGACATCTTCTTCTGTCCTCCCAGCAATCTTGCTATTATCCGCTATTCTAAAAACTCCATACTCGCTAAGTTTTAATCCTTTTTCCTTAGCTATTTCTCTGAGGTGTATGTTATGTTCCTTGGAACCGGTAAAGTACTGAAGAGCAGAACCCCATTCATCCTCCTTTACAACCCTCAAATCTACCTGAACCGGTCCTATCATTACACTCGATTTAGTCTCACCCTTTGCTAGAATATCCGTTACCCTGTGTAGACTCACGAACCTGTTCATTATCTCCATCCAGTTACCAGTTGCCAAAATATCTATATCTCCGATCGTTTCCTTCATCCTCCTCAGGCTACCGGCATAGGTTATACTAGTAGCAAAGGGTTTTAGGTTTTCTATAACGTAATTTGCAATTTCAAGGGCCTCACCTAAAAACATCCTTCTCTGACCTTTAAGGTAGAGCTCTATGCCCTTTCTTATATTATCAACCTTTTTCCAACCCATTCCGGGCAGTTTTGCGAGAGAACCGTTTTCTATAACTCTTATGAGATCATCGAGATTCCTAACACCGAGTTTCTCATAGGCAACTTTTAGAGTCTTAGGACCCAAATTGGAAATAACGAGTAACTCTGCAAGCTCTTCTGGAAACTCAGCCTTAAGCTCTTCATACTTCTTTATGGTACCCGTTCTCAAAAACTCCAATATCTTACCCTTTATACTCTCCCCTATCCCTGGTACCCTGTCTATTTCACCACTTTTCACAAGTTCTTCTATATCATCAGTAAGAGCTTCGATCACCCTTGCAGCCTTTCTGTAAGCATTCACCTTGTATACAACCTCACCCTTCAACTCCAAAAAATCCGCTATCCTGTCCAGTAGAGATGCCAATTTCTTATTACGCTCAACCACAAGATCCCTCCCTGAAAACAACGTTGCTAAAGGTTAATAGTATCATATATTATGTAACTCATCAAATAAAAGGGAGGTAGAGATGGGTGTATCTGAGAGGATAGGTAGATACATAGAAAATAGTAGCTGGATACGAAGGATGTTTGAGGAAGGTATAAGACTAAAGAAACTCTACGGTAATAACGAAGTGCTCGATTTTACTCTTGGTAACCCGGATCTTGAAGCTCCCATTGAGGTAAAGGAAGCTCTCGAAGAACTGATAAAAAATTACGATCCCAAGATACACGGTTATATGCCAAATGCTGGTAGGGAAGATTTTAGAACAGCTGTAGCGGAAAAGGTTTCAAGAGAACAAGGATTAAAAGTACCACCTGAAAATATAATAGCTACCTGCGGGGCAGCTGGTGGAATCAATATAGTACTAAAAACGATACTAGATGAAGGGGAAAAAGTGTTATTTCCCTCCCCCTATTTTGTTGAGTACTTCTTCTATGTAGAGAACCATTCAGGTATTCCGTGCCCTGTAGAGACAAACGAGGATTTTACGCTAAACACAGAAAACTTTGAAAAACTCATAGATAGTAACACAAGGGCCATAATCCTCAATTCTCCAAACAACCCAACAGGACAGGTATACAGCAAAGAATCGATACAGCAACTCGTAGAACTTCTTAAACTAAAAAATAAAGATAATAAAAGACCAATATACATAATAAGCGATGAGCCCTACAGAAATATAATATTTGAAAATGAAAGAGTACCCTCAATAATGGAGCTATATGAATATACCTTTGTTGTATCAAGTTTCTCCAAGGAACTTTCGCTTGCAGGAGAAAGGATAGGTTACGTAGCTGTACATCCAGAAATCGACGACTTAGATAGGATTATGGACGGTCTTATACTGTCAAATAGGATACTGGGTTTTGTAAATGCACCGAACTTATCACAGATAATTGTAAAACACTGCATAAATAGTAAGGTAAAAGTGGAGGTATACAAAAAGAGAATGGAATTACTCTGTAAGATCCTTGAGGAAGTGGGCATAGAGTTTGTAAAACCAAAAGGTGGTTTATTCGTATTTCCAAGGGTCCCGATCGACGATATAGAATTCTGTAACCTCTTAAGGGAAGAATTGGTACTTGCAGTTCCAGGAAGGGGGTTCGGTAGAAAAAACCACATAAGACTTGCTATTTGCGTAGATCTTCCTATTATTGAAAAACTGAAAAACAAATTAGAAAGAGTGATGAAAAAAGTAAGATGAGTAAGCTCATACCATTTGAAAAATTGGACACCTTCCAGAAAGAGGCCCTTAAAAAGATAAGGGAAGGTAAAAACGTAATAGTATCCGCTCCAACTGGAACTGGAAAGACCGCTATAATAGACCATATAGTGTTCGATGAGATCCCTAAAGGTAGTATTGTAATATACACAGGTCCTATTAAGGCACTTTGTAACCAAAAGTTCAGAGACTTTTCTAACCTAATAGGTTCACACAACGTAGGTCTGATAACAGGTGATGAAGTTATTAATGAAAGAGCTCCTATGCTCGTCATGACTACCGAAGTACTGAAAAACATGCTACAGGAATACACACTGGATAATCTACCTAAGATCGTTATATTTGACGAAATCCACTATATAGCGGACGAACAAAGGGGGCATGCCTGGGAAGAAAGTATAGTTCTTCTACCTCCCGAAGTACAGATAATAGGACTATCGGCAACCATACCAAACGCGGAGGAACTCGCTCTTTGGATAGAAACTATCAAAGGGAGAGAAACGGTTGTAATAAGGTGCACTGAAAGAGCGGTACCTCTAAGGATACTCGGCATAACAAAGGAAACAGGTATAGTTTCTTTCAACAAGGCGAGAAACTTTGTTGAAAGGGCAAAACTCAGTAAAAGAGGATTTCGCGCACTAAGTCATATAGAGATAATAGGAGAACTCGAATCAAGGGATATGTTACCCGCCCTATATTTCTTGTTTAATAGAAAGAAAGTCGAAAGCTTTGCAAGGGAACTAGCTGGTATAAAGAACTTCCTCACAAACAACGAAAAAAGAGAGGTAAGACACTTTATAAATTCCTTCGTAGAAACCCTTCAGGATGAAGTCAAACCTTTGGTTGAAAAGATAAGACCTGTACTAATGAAAGGAATCGGATACCACCATGCGGGACTGATCCCACAAGTTAAGAGACTCGTGGAGATGCTATTTGAGAGGAAACTCCTTAAAGTTGTATACTGCACTTCCACTTTTGCCCTGGGTGTCAATATGCCAGCAAGAACCGTATGTTTTGACAGTATAGTGAAATTCGATGGTAAAGAATTTAGACCCCTAAAAAATATAGAATTCTTCCAGAAGGCAGGTAGAGCTGGTAGAAGGGGAATAGATAAGGAAGGATTTGTGATAGTTAGATTCGATCCATATGATCATGAAGAAGTTCCGCTATACAGTGAAGACAAGATAGAATACATAGAGAGCACTTTTAAACTCTCATACAACTCGGTAATAAACCTCATAACAAGGGAACCAAAAGAGAGAATTTACAACTTCCTAAATTCCTCTTTCTGGTCTTTCCAGCACGAAGATATAAAGGAAGATCTTAAAAAGGAACTTATAAAATTCAAGAAAAAGTTAGAGGAAATACCAGAGTATAAGTGTACATACAACGAAGACCTACTACTATTTAGAAAAAACGAACTTACAGAACTTATAGAAAGGGAAAAGAAAAAGCTGGAGAGTATAAATAGAGAACTTGAAAATGATAAACTCACGGATAGGAAAAAAAAGAGACTACTGAGTAAAAGAGAAAGTATAGTAAGCACAATAATCACTGCCGAAATGAATCTGAAAAACATACAACTAGAGTGTTGCGAATTTTGCGAAAACAGAAAAGAGTGCAGGATAGCAACAAAGAGAAAGAGAAAGATACAGGCCAAGATAAAAGAGATAGAGGGAAAGATAAAATTTATAGAAAGTTACCTTGTAAGGGAGTTTGAAGGTAAAACCAAAGTTCTCGAGGAACTTGGATACGTAGATAGCGGATGGAATCCAAAGTTCCCAGCTGAAGTCTTAAGGAGATTACATATAGAGGAACTTCTCGCTTCAGAACTGGTCCTTGAAGGATTTTTCGATCAAGTTGACGCAATAGTAGCGGCAACGGTTGTCTGTTGTATAGGAAGGGATGAGGATAGGACCAGAGGCAGATCAAAAACTAAGGTACTACCTAAGAACATAGTTAGCGAAGTTGAAAGTATATCAAACCTTATAAGAGAAACTGAAGTCAAGCATCTTGGCTATAGAGGACATGGAAAGATAAATTGGGATATAGCTGAAGCAGCTTACCTATGGGCACTGGGAGAAGACATACATGAAATTTCAAGAAGAACTGGCTTCTACGAAGGTGATATCATTTCGGCCATAAGACAAGGAGTAGACCTATTAAGACAACTAAAAAGGGTATATGTAGAAGTGAGGGGCTTTAAAGACACGCCTGGTTATGATATAGTGAGAAAAGCTTATAGCCTCATGGATAGAAGTATACTTAGAGAGTTTTCTCCTTAGGTAGTCAAAAAAGGGGGGTGAGGTGTGTTAGGTAAAACGAGAAGTAGTGTAAAGGATGCTATCATGGTAAAGGTCACTAAATCAAACGGCGATTATTGGGTAGAGGGGAAATGTTGGAAATGTGGCAAAGTATTAAAAAGGTATAACCATCCAGTTCTCACCGTGAATATAAAAAAAGTGAGTTGCCCAAGTTGTAAAGCTCTAAATTTAATAGAAGCAGGTGATGAAACTGAACAAAATCGCTCTTAAGATACTAGAAGCCCGATATCTAAAGAGAGACGAAAAAGGGCAGATCACAGAAAGTCCAGAAGAGCTCTTCAAAAGAGTTGCCTATTCAGTGGGTATAAAGGAAAACCAAGCAATAAAAGAAAGATTCAAAAGTATAATGGAGGATCTGAAATTTCTACCCAACAGTCCTTGCCTTATGAATGCAGGTACACCTATGGGTCAGCTCGCAGCATGTTTTGTTCTCCCTATAGAAGATTCAATGGAAAGTATATTTGAAACACTTAAAAATGCAGCACTTATACATAAAAGTGGTGGAGGTACTGGATTTTCCTTTTCCAGGCTTAGACCCAAAGGTGATATAGTAAAGAGCACGAAAGGTATTTCCAGTGGACCTGTTTCTTTCCTAATCGTCTACGATGCGGCAACTGAAGCCATAAAACAGGGAGGGAAAAGGCGTGGCGCAAATATGGGAGTTCTAAATTGTAATCATCCAGATATAGTAGAATTTGTCAATTTGAAATCAAAACCTGGTGTTCTTAAAAACTTCAATATATCAGTCGCAGCAACTGACGAATTCATGGAAGCTATAGAATCAAAGGGGGAAATAGCCCTAATAAACCCGAGGACAGGAGAGAGAGAAAAAAGTATAAAGGCCTACGAACTATTCAGAATGATAGTCGAAACCGCCTGGAAAACCGGGGACCCTGGGATGATATTTATAGACAGGATAAATTTTTACAACCCCACACCTCAACTCGGCAAAATAGAAAGCACAAATCCCTGCGGTGAACAACCACTTTTACCCTATGAAAGTTGTGTTCTAGGTAGCATCAATTTAGTGGAATTCATAAAAGATGGTGGAATAGATTGGGAATCGTTGAAGGAAACGATTTATCTTGCGGTTAGATTCCTGGATGATGTTATAGACGTGAATGTTTACCCGATTAGAAAAATAGAGATGATGACAAAGAAAACAAGAAAAATAGGTCTAGGTATAATGGGACTTGCGGATCTATTCCTGAAACTTGGGATCCCCTACGGCTCTGAGGAAAGCTATAAGATAGCCTCAAACTTAATGGAATTCATACAGTTTCACTCAAAGATGGCTTCTATAGATCTTGCCATAGAGAGAGGGTCCTTTCCCGAATTTGAAGGCAGTATATACAAAGACAAAGAGGCTATCTACAGGTTCTTAAATATCGATGATACATCGGTAAGTAGTCTACCGTGGGATGAACTTGTCGAGAGGATACACAAATACGGGATAAGGAACGCCACAACAACGACAGTAGCGCCAACAGGTACCATAAGCTTGATAGCAGGTGTCTCAAGTGGAATAGAGCCAATATTTGCCTTCGCTGTAAGGAGGGTAATGTTAGACGAAGAAACGGATATAATTCATCCCCTTGTAAGTGAAATCATGGAGAAATATGATCTTTCAGAAAAAGATAGGGAAAGGATTATCAAAACGGGAAAAATCTCAGATATAGAAAGATTACCAAGAAAAGTGAGAGAGGTGTTTCTCACAACCTATGAGATCCCACTAGAAGCGCATATAAGGATGCAGGCTGTTATTCAGAAATTTGTGGATAATGCCGTTTCAAAAACCATAAATTTACCCTATGAAGCAACTGTAGAAGATGTTGAAAGAGCCTATCTCCTAAGTTACAGCTACAACTGTAAAGGAATAACCGTATTCAGGGATAGATGTTACCAGGACCAGGTAATAAAGGCTGGTATGGATTCCGAAAAGATAACAGTACCAATCACACCCAAGGAACGTAGCAGAATACTAAAAGGTAAAACGATCAAGTTAAGAACCGGGTGTGGTAACATGTATGTGACAGTAAATGAGAACGTCTTTGGACCTTTCGAGGTGTTCTCACAGCTGGGGAAAGCGGGAGGTTGTGCAGCAAGTCAGCTAGAAGCAATAAGTAGACTAATATCCCTATCACTGAGAAGTGGTGTAAATGTAAATTCAGTAATAAAACAACTAGCAGGAATAAGATGTCCAAATCCATCCTGGGATGAGGGTATACAACTTCTATCATGTGCGGATGCCATAGCAAAGGCCATAAAAATGGCTCTAAACATAGATCTATATAGTGAATCCGAAGAAGGTGTAGCTGGAATTTGTCCCGATTGTGGTAACATCCTTAGAGCTATTGAGGGTTGTTTAACCTGTGAAGTCTGTGGATACAGCAAGTGCTAATCAGCTCTGGAACGGGCCTCACCTAGCCTATACAGTCTTATAATATTTCTCTTTCCTAAAAGGGGACTACTTGCAACGAGGACAACTATATCCCTCTTTGTCAAACCAGCTTTTTCCCTCAGAACTATATCTATAAAAGGCAAAAGGCTCTCATCGGTCAACTCAATATCCTCTTCCATTAGAACAGGTTCGACACCCCAATATGCATGCATCTTTGCAAAGGTCTCTCTATTGTGTGTAAAAGCAAATATAGGTACCCTTGGTCTCATCCGTGAAATAACAAGAGGAGTAAAACCTGTCCTTGTAAGTACAACTATGGCTTTTGCCTTCACATTCTGTGCTATCTCTTTAGCTCCTAAAGCTACAGATTCAGCTGGTGTACCACCTGGCATGTAATGAACGGATATCCTCTCGAACAACCTACTTTCAGTAACAGAAATAACCGACTTCATCATCTTAACGGATTCGATAGGATAATTCCCAGCTGCAGTTTCCCCAGATAGCATCACAGCATCTGCACCATCAATTATAGCATTTGCAACATCGGTTACCTCCGCCCTCGTTGGCTTGGAATGTTCAGTCATAGATTTCAACATCTCAGTTGCCACCACAACTATCTTTCTAGACTTCGCAGCGACTTCTATTATCTCCTTCTGTAGAACTGGAATCTCCTCCAGCGGGAATTCAAGACCAAGATCACCCCTCGCAACCATAACCCCATCAACCTCTTCAAGAATACCGTATATGTTATCAACAGCAACCTTCCTCTCTATTTTTGCGATAAGTGGAGGTACTTTTAGCCCATTTTCCAATAGATGATTCTTGAAACTGACAACATCTTCCCTGGATCTGACGAAAGAAAGACATATAAAATCGACTTTTAATTCCCTAATCCCAAAAATAGCGTCTCTCTTATCCTTTTCCGTTGGGTACTCGGCGCTGAGGAAAATACCAGGAAAAACTATACCTTTCCTACCACTTACATAGCCACCTTCAGTAACACTTAACAAAAATACATCCTCCTTCTTTTCTATAACCTCAAGAACAATCTCACCATCACCGAGTAGTACAGTAGAGCCCACACTCAAATCTTGCATTAAATATTCATAATCAACATATATACACCTTTTGCTACTCGGAACATTTCCTACTTTTAACAAAACCTTGTCACCCACATCCAATTCAAAAGGTGATTCTGGTTCAGTAATCCTTACTTTAATACCCTGCAAATCTTGGATAACAGGAACCCTCACGCCAAGTTTATTCTCGACGTTTTTCACTTTAGCAATCCAATCTCTAAAAATGTCATAGTTCCCATGAGAAAAATTGAACCTAAAGATATCAGCACCTTCAATAACAAGCCTCTCCATTACAGCCTGAGAACTGCTTGAAGGACCTAATGTAGCGATTATCTTTGTCCTCTTCATCATTAATCTCTCCACAAAAATCATTCTATTTTGGAGCTTCAAAGAAACTTCTATCGAAAATAAAAACAGTCCCCTCAAAAAAGGCTATCTTCTCACCATCCCTTTCTATATCAACTCTATAAAAACCAAGTTTGTTTGTCCTACCAAGTTCAAAAGCTTTAGCAATCAGCTTATCTCCTAAAAAAGCTGATTTCATGTATCTTATAGAAGAATCTATGGCTAAGGCCAATTTACCGTAGCTGTTTGAGGCTATTGCAAAGGCCAAATCAGCTAGAGTGAAAATAACACCTCCCTGACACACCCCGGCGGCGTTTAGGTGTCTTTCTAAAACAACCATTTCAACGGTTGCCCTTCCATAGCTAGCTTCTACAACTCCTGCTTCAAGAAAATCAAAAAGTTTGTCATTCTTAAATATATAATCAGCAACTTCTCTGTAGATCTCCATAATTTACCTCCAACATAAGATTCCAAGATGGCCCGAAGGAATTACCAAAGAAGAATCACTCGGTACAGTTCTTAGTAGGAGTACATACATTTTTATTTTCATTATCTTTAAGATCTATAGGCACTTTCCTGTGGTTATCGCCAATCGGCCCACCTGTGGCATTAGATGTACCGCCTGGTGTAGGTTCCTTAGTTTCGTTATACCCTAAACCAACCTGACCTTTATTTATATGAAGTAATGGTTTGGATCTATCTTCCCTTGGAATCATTCCTCTTTTCTTACTTAAATAGGATTCTATAGCACCAACACCTTCAAGTACAACTGAAACGCCATTATCATCATTCCTAACTATAACTACAGGAACCCCATTGATTCCTAATGATTCCAAATCCCTCAAATCCTTTTTAACAAGCATCCTTATCTTCGCCATAAGAAGGGGATCAAAATCACCCTTTAGATCCTCTACACGGTGTGTTCTTTCAAATGCGATCCACGGACCCTCTACTAGCGATAACTTATAGAACCGAATTAGATTTTTCATACCCTTAGGGGAGATTAGAATAGGCTTAAAATTCACTTCTTTAAAGAGAACTCTACTATTCTTCAAAATTTCATAGGCTTTACCACAGTGAGAACAAAAGGGATCGAAGTAAAAAGACCCTTCCAGTGTACCATTGCCTTTCCACTGAAAAGCCTTTACAAAATTTGATTCTCTAAATCTCTCCTCCATGGGAGGGAAGGTATAAAGGGCGTGAAAAAAGACAAAGGAGAAAAATATCATAAATAGCGTATTTTTAAGATTCCTAAGATTGATAAGTAGAAGTGAAATTATAATCAACTCCACAAGCACACAGAAGGTACATACATTTCCAATCACAAAAAACTGAACAAACAACAGGTAGAAAGAAGCTCCAGCACCTATAGTTAAAAAAAGGTAGAATAGACCGCGACTGAAAGATAAAATTAGAAGAGCTAAAAAATACAAGATCCCAAAGGCCGTTAAAGGTACTCCCAAAACATGGGAAAAGCTAGATTGAGATACAACTCTACAAGATTCAGCATGACATATTCCAACCCCACTTTTTTTAGCAAGCAAAAAATCAACGAGAACCACAAAAAGACCAACAATCGAAAAAACTATATTTATAAATTTCCTAACTCCACCGTTTTCCCCAGCTTTTATACCCTCCAACCTCATCCCCTTACATATTACCTCTTTATACTGCAATAGGCAAGGTATTATATTATTAACTAGATGAAACCAAAGGGGAGGATTATAGGTGGGATATAAACTTATAAATCCTAAGGCAGATATAGGCATAGAAGTTTGGGGTAAGGATGAAAAAGAGCTTATAGAAGAATCTATAAGAGCCTTACTAGATCTTATAGAAATCGATAGATCACAAATAGGAGAGAAAGATAGCATGACAGTGGAAATTGAAAGTATAGACTCGGAAGATCTCTTAATTTCAACTCTAAATACCGTAATATACCTCTTAGATGCAAAAAAATTCGCCATAAAAGATTTCCAAATAGAGAATCTTGATCTCAAAAACTATAGGGTAAAGATAAAATTTATAGGAGAAAAATGGAAAGAAAATAAAGATTACGGAATTACAAGAGAAATTAAGGCAGCAACATACCACAACATCAGCATTAAAAGAGAAAAAGGTGTATTAAAAACAGAAATCATCTTTGATGTATAGGAGGCAACTATGAGTAAGAGCATATTCAAAAAGATAGATGATTTCAGATGGATGTTACCGCAGGATTATAAGCAGGGAATGAAGGTGCCTGGTATAATATACGCCAAAGAGGAGATGTTAGACGAAATCATCGAAGATGGATCTCACGAACAGGTAGCCAATGCTGCCTTCCTACCTGGTATAGTGAAAGCATCTCTCGCAATGCCCGATATCCACTATGGATATGGTTTGCCGATAGGAGGAGTTGTTGCAACGGATATAGAGAACGACGGTGTTGTAACTCCAGGTGGTGTAGGTTTTGATATAAACTGCGGTGTCAGACTACTTACAACCACACTTACATATGATGATATAGCCAACAGGATAGAGGATCTCATAGATTCCATATTCGATAATGTACCTTCTGGAGTTGGTTCAACAAGTGGTCTCAAACTCTCCAAAAATGACGCTAAGAGAGTATGGAAAAGAGGAGCCCAATGGGCGGTCGAAATGGGTTATGGAGAAAAGGAAGATTTAGAAGCAACAGAATCCTTCGGGTACATTGAATTCGCGGATCCCGATGTAATAAGCGATAAGGCCTATGATAGAGGAAGGGATCAACTTGGAACACTCGGTTCAGGCAACCACTTCCTCGAAATACAGGTAGTAGAGCAGATATTTAACAAAAGCATAGCTGACAGCTTTGGACTTTTCCAGGGACAGATAACGGTAATGATACATACAGGAAGCAGAGGATTTGGACATCAGGTATGTACTGATTTTCTCAAGGTAATGGAAAGAGCACTTAAGAAATACGGAATATACGTCCAGGATAGACAGCTAGCATGCGCCCCCTACAATTCCCAAGAAGGAGCGGATTACATATCCGCTATGGCCTGCGCAGCAAATTTTGCATGGGCAAATAGACAAATAATAACTCACTATGTTAGAAAATCCTTTGAAAAGGTGCTAAATACAAAATGGAAAAACGTAGGTCTAAAGGTTCTCTACGATGTATCACACAACATCGTTAAACTAGAAGAGCATATCGTCGATGGTAAAAAGAAGAGATTGCTGGTTCACAGGAAAGGAGCCACAAGGGCTTTTCCTAGTGGGCATCCGGAATTACCTGAGATCTACAGAGAAACAGGGCAACCAGTAATAATCCCAGGAGACATGGGAAGGGCTTCGTTCGTGCTCTGTGGTACTCAAAAGGCGATGGAAGAAACTTTCGGTTCGACCTGCCACGGTGCTGGTAGAGTCATGAGCAGACACCAGGCAGAAAAGGTGGCAAAAAACATGGATGTAATAAAAGAGATGGAAAAGAGAGGAGTCATAGTAAGAGCAGCAAGCAAAAGAACACTGTACGAAGAAATACCAGAAGCTTACAAAGACGTATCGGATGTTGTTGATGTGGTACATAAAGCAGGAATAGCAAAACTCGTCGCAAAGATGAGGCCACTTGCTGTTGTCAAGGGGTAGTGTTATACTAGGATCTAATAATCCTCAAAGGGAGGAAGGAATAAGATGAAGGTAATTCTTATCAAGAACATCGAAGACGTTGGAAAAGCAGGAGATGTACTCAACGTAAGTGATGGATATGCAAGAAATTTCTTATTTCCAAGGAAACTTGCAATCCCAGCCACAGAGGAAAACTTGAAAGCCCTTGAAAAACAGAAAAAAACTATAATGGAAAGAGCTGAAAAGGAAAAGAAAAAGTACGAGGAAATCCTGAGAAAAATAGAAAACACTGAGATTAAAATAACCAAAAAAGCTGGCAAGGAAGGTAAACTGTTCGGCTCCGTAACAAATAAAGATATAGAAGAGGCACTGCGATCTAAAGGAATAGATATAAGCAGAAAGTACATAATTTTAGACGAACCTATAAAATCTGTCGGAGCGTATAGAATCAAACTAAAGTTACCCTACAGTCTTGAAGGTGAGATCAAAGTTGAAGTGGTAGGAGAAGAGTAAAATCTGGATGAAGATATGAGAAAAATTACAGAATCATACGAACTACTCAAAAATTTAAACATACTCCCGCCACATAATATTGAAGCAGAAAGAGCACTGCTCGGTTCTATACTTCTTGACGGTCAGTCCATAATCAAAATTCTAGATCTAGTAGAGCCCCAAGACTTTTACAGAAAAGAACATCAATTGATATTCACAGCAATGTTAAAGCTCTTTGAAAAAGGTAATCCCATTGATGCCATAACTGTGCATGAAGAACTGACCAACATGAAATGTCAAGATGAAACAGGGGGTATAGAATACCTAATAGATCTGATAGATACGGTTGCTACAAGCGCCCATATAGTGCAATACGCAAAGTCGGTAAGAGACAAGGCTATTCTGAGAAAACTTATAAATACAGCGACAGAAATTATAGCCAAATGCTACAATACAGAGGTAGAGGATGTGGAAGACC
>JAGDVO010000008.1:71357-81752 GCA_023269715.1 Thermosulfidibacter sp. | reverse complement strand
GACCTGATAGATGAAGCTGAAAGTATGATATTCAAGATATCAGAAAGATATATAAAAGAAGATTTTAGCCCTACAAGTGATCTTATCAAATTAGCCATAAGTAAACTGGAAACCTTGGCCCAGAAGAGGGATAGAATAACGGGAATACCAACGGGATACTATGAGCTCGATAACCTAACAGCAGGGTTACATCCATCGGATCTTATAATAGTCGCCGCAAGACCTGGAATGGGGAAAACAGCCTTCGCACTCAACATAGCTGCAAATGCAGCTATAAATGAAAAGAAAACGGTAGCCATATTTAGCCTTGAAATGTCAAAGGAGCAACTCGCTATGAGACTTCTCTCGCAGACCGCAAGAGTTGACTATCAAAAGCTTAGAACAGGAACACTCATCAAAGATGATTGGAAAAGAATAATAGAAGCAGCAGAAATTCTAACAGAAGCCCCTATCTTTATAGATGACACTCCTGGCATTTCTGTTATAGAAATGAGGGCAAAGGCAAGGCGACTCAAGCATGAGCACGGAATAGATCTTATAATAGTAGATTACCTACAGTTAATCAAAGGTAGAGGAAGAACCGAAAACAGACAGCAAGAAATATCAGAGATATCTAGGAGTTTAAAAACGCTTGCAAAGGAACTTAATGTGCCTGTAATAGCGGTTAGTCAACTATCAAGGGCAGTAGAAGCCAGACAGGACAAAAGACCACAGTTATCGGATCTAAGAGAATCGGGTGCTATAGAACAAGATGCGGATCTTGTAATATTCATATACAGAGAAGAAGTCTACAAGAAGTTACCGCATAATAAAGGAGTAGCGGAGATAATAATAGGTAAACAGAGAAACGGCCCAACAGGCACTATAAAACTCACCTTTATAAAAGAATTTTTGAGGTTTGAAGACCATGAAGAAGGCAATTTTGGTATTATTCCTGATGATGATATTTAGTTACATTTCATTTGACAACGTATACGCTCAGACACTTGTAGATGTAATATCGGAAAAATACGCTTCAGCCAAACTTATAAGGGGAGAGTTTAACCAGCAGACCATATTCCCAGATGGAAAGACCCTCAACCACAAAGGACACTTCACAATAACCCCTACTTTATCAGAGTGGGTATACACCTACCCAGAAAGGCAAAAAATAATTACAAAGGGTAAAGAAGTATTCATAATAAAAGGCGATAAAATCGAAAAAGCTGAGCTCATGATCAACACCAATATTTATAATGACCTGATAAAAAATCTTAAAAAAACTACTAGTGAATTCAATGTATTTGAATCAAATAATAAAATTATACTATTGCCAAAACAAAAAAACATAAACATAGAAAAAATAATAATAACTACTGCTGGCTTAACACCAAAATCTATAGAAATTGTAGACAAAGTTAAAACAAAAGTTGTAATGAATATAAAGATAAAGGAAGTAAAATAGACATGTTGAAAATTGATTTACTCTTCAAAAGAGCAACGGTAACAGAGAGATTTTTTGCTTTTTTGATAGATGTTTTATTTGTAAATATGATCACCAAAATTATTACTGTGGTAACTCCTAAAAACATTAGCTTTTTAAAAGTATTTCTAATATACTACTTTTCATTCACCTACGGTAGTGGCAGTACTATAGGTAAGTTTGCTTTAAGTCTAAAAAGTATTCAAAAAGACCTAGGAGACCCCAAATTCATAAACGTTCTTATAAAAACTCTTACGTTATTTTTAACACCGCTATTCGATATACCATCCAAGATATCTGGTATATATACCGTAAAATCGGAAAAGTGGTGATAAAAACAGTAGATAGATATATAATAGAAGAACTTACCGCAGGAACCCTAACAATCGTAGGAATTATCGGTGCAATAATGGTATCAACAAAAATCGGAGAAGTGGTAAAAATAACACTTTATACAAAAAAACTGTCACTAGTGCTAAACCTAATAATACTTCTAATAGTATCAAATTTAAATCTAATACTACCGATAGCCTTCCTTTCAAGTGTTACAAGCTTATTCTTGAGACTATCCGCAGATTCAGAAATAGTTGGCATGAATTCACTGGGTATACCGACGAGGAGACTATTAAATACCACACTCCTATTAGCAACTTCCCTATTCTTAATATTCAGCTTCATAAACATGTACATAATACCAATTGCAAACAGATCACTAGAAGGACTATACGTATACGCAACTATTAAAAAACAAAATCTTGGCATAGAGCCCTATAAATTCACAGAAATAACCAAAGATATTATAGTTTATGCAACAGAAGTTTCTGATAGCACATTAAAAAACGTAGTAATAATGAACAAAAAAGATAACAATATAAACACAGCCATTTACGCAAAGGAAGGTAAAATATCTGTTACAGAAGAAGGTAACCTCAAATTTAAACTTACAAAGGGTAACATGCTAATAAATAACAAAAATTCTATAAGCAATGTAGACTTTAGCAATTATGATATTGAGATTTCAGCAAATATAGCAGCAAAATTTAGAGAAACTACAAGGAAAGAAAGCACAGTGGATCAGCTAATAGAAAGATTAAGAACGGAAAGAGAAATACGCAAAAAAAACGAAATTCTTATACATCTTTACAAGAGAATAGCCCTTGCCTTTAGTCCACTTGTATTCTCAATGGTGGGAATACCACTTTCAATACACTTTCATAGACGCGAAAAAAGGTGGTCTCTGATATTGACAGCCCTTATAGTTCTAGTCTATTTTGGGATCCTATCACTAAGCCAGAGGATTATGCTTAAACTTAACATGCCTTTTATGGGTGCATGGCTACCAAATATAATACTAGGAATCATAGGTATAATCCTCTGTTATAAAAAAATAGACAGAAGTTATATGCAATGAAAACAATAGAGAAATACATACTAAAAGAAACACTTTTTTTCTCCACTATTTCAACAATTGTGGTTTCCATATTAATGATATTAATAGTATTTTTAAACTCTTTAGAAGAAACGAAACTTGACATAGAACAGATTCTCTACACAATGCTATATTCTATATTTAAACTAGGAGAATTTTCAAGTGTGATTCTATCTTTAGGTTGTATATTAGGCATTATAACCGTAATAAATATTATGAACAAAAACTTTGAGATAATAACTATCAAAAACTTTGGAATATCAGATCTACAGATACTAAAACCATTCTTAATAACTGGAACAATATTTTCATTAATAGCATTATTATTTAGTTTTTATATATCACCTTACATGCTCTCGAAAGCAAAAATAATACTATACACCAACATAAAAAAAGAAGAAGGATTAAAAAGACTAAATCCTGTAGACAGTTGGATAAAAAATGAAAATTTCATATGCAATATTTTCTATTACGACACTACAAGAAACTCTGCCTTTGGACTCAAGTGCATAGAAATAAAGGATAAAATAACCGGTTACATAACTATAGATAGAGCTGACTGGATCGACGGTTGGATTGCAAAAAACGTGAGAATGTGGGATGATAAATCAAAGGAAATAAAAAAGCTCACAAGCCTGAATGAAATCAACCATATACTACCGAAACCAAAGTATCTCAGTAAGCAATTTAAAGATATAGAAGAACTGAATCTAAAAGAACTACTATCCACCCTAAGGGCCTTAAAAATCTCAAAGATCAAAAGCAACAAGCTAATAATGGTGCTCCTGGCTAGGCTTTTTGACCCACTCCTTATTGTATCTCTTACTTTTATTATACTACCTTTCACTACCGAAAAACCCCGTGAAAGAAAAACCTTTACTAACATCACTTTGGGATTAGCAACAACCATTCTATCTTTCATAATCTTCAGAACTATAAGTTTCTTTGGAGAAAACGACCTATTAGGTCCTAAATTGGCTTTTGTTGTCTATATACTACTATTGATAGCACCGGCATATGTGGTATATAAACTCAGATACAACAGAATCTAGGAGCGATAGATGGTAGAAATCGACTGGGAAAAGGTGGAACTCATACCAGCTATTATTCAAGACTACAGAACCGGGAAAGTACTTATGCTCGGTTATATGAATAGAAACGCCTTTATGAAAACTATTGAAAGTGGTAAAGTCCACTTCTACTCAAGGAAAAGACAGAGATTATGGATGAAAGGTGAAGAATCAGGTAATGAATTGATCGTCAAGGAAATACTTGTGGATTGTGATGAAGATACTCTTCTCGTACTTGTAGAACCATTAGGACCTACCTGCCACACAGGTAACGTCTCCTGCTTTTACAGAAAAATAGACGGGAATCCTGCTGAACCTATTATCTTTGAGATACTCGCGGACCTATACGAAATTATAGAGAACAGAAAGAAATTGGATCCTTCAATATCCTACACAGCAAGCCTATTTAATAAAGGAATAGACAAAATTTCTAAAAAACTCATGGAAGAAGCCGCTGAAACAATAATAGCCGGAAAAAACGATAACAAAGAAGAGGTAATTTATGAAAGTGCAGATCTGATTTATCATTTACTAGTATTTCTTGCATATTTTGGTATAAAACCTTATGAAATCTATAAAGAACTGAAGAATAGATTTAGCAAAAGCGGATTGAGGATGAAAAATGAACGAAAAGAGAATTGAAGAACTTTTAGAAGAGATTGAAAGAATAGTAAATGCACTAGAAAAAAACAATTTGGATCTCGAAGAGTCGGTAAGATTGTTTGAAGAAGGGATGAAACTAATAAAACAATGTGAAAAATTGCTATCAGAAGTGGAAACAAAAATCGAAGTAATAATAAAAGAAGAAGACTATAAAAGATTTGATTTTAAGGAAGCTTGCGAAAAAATTAAAGGCCTAAGAGAATGAAATTCGAAAAGTTGAATAGCTATATAGAAGAAAAGAAGAAAATAATAGACAGCTGGCTATTGAGTCATCTACCGCCACCTGGTAGAGAACCAAAACCTATATTTGAGGCTGTATATTATGCTCTATTCCCCGGAGGGAAGAGGATAAGACCGATCCTTGCAATTGCCTCTTGTGAACTAACCGATGGAAACATAGGAGATGTGCTCCCAATAGCTTGTGCTATAGAGATGATCCATACTTATTCTCTGATCCACGACGATCTCCCCTGTATGGATGACGATGATCTTAGAAGGGGCAAACCTACGCTACACAAGGCATACAACGAAGCTATAGCAGTACTCACAGGGGACATTCTACTTACCATGGCTTTTGAGTATATGTCAAATATCAAACTTTACAAGAATCCGAGTCTACCGAGAATAGTCATGGTTATAAATGAAATTGCAAGGGCAAGTGGGAAAGAAGGCATGGTTGTGGGACAGGTAGCCGATATAACATGGGAAGGTAGCAGTGTAACAGAGGAAAAGATAAATTACATCCACACAAACAAAACGGCAAAATTGATAGAAGTTTCGGTAAAAAGCGGAGCGATAATGAGTGGGGCAAGTTATAGGGAAGTAGAAGTACTTTCGGAGTATGGAAGGTTGATAGGCCTTGCTTTTCAGATAGTCGACGACGTTCTGGATGTTACTTCCACCTCAGATAAAATTGGTAAAAAAACAAAAAAGGATTTAAGTAGAGGTAAACTATCCTACGTAGCCTTACACGGTATTGAAAATTCACTAAAAAAAGCCAAAGAATTAGTAGAAAGGGCAAAAGAAAAATTAGCTATATTTGAGGAAGAGAAATGTTGGATGCTGAAAGACTTAGCGGAATATATAGTAGCGAGGGAAAAGTAGAAAGGCTTCTGGATAGGGTTAGAAATCCAAAAGATCTCAAAAAGATACCTATAACAGAATTACCCAGGTTAGCTGAGGAAATTAGAAGCTTAATAATCGAAACAGTAACAAAAAATGGTGGTCATTTAGCCCCCAACCTTGGAGTTGTAGAGTTAGCGATAGCCATTCATTACGTGTTTGATGCACCAAAAGATAAGATAATATGGGATGTAGGACACCAGAGTTATCCCCATAAAATACTTACAGGTAGAAAGGAGCTATTTAAAACTATAAGACAACTAGGAGGATTATCGGGTTTCCCAAAGAGAAGCGAGAGCATATACGATCCCTTTGGAACAGGCCACGCAAGTACATCCATATCAGCAGCTCTTGGAATAGCAGTAGCGAGAGACCTAAAAGGCGAAGACTTCAAAGTTGTAGCTGTAATAGGAGATGGGGCTCTGACTGGAGGACTCGCCTGGGAAGCCCTCAACAACATAGGAACCCTTAAGAAGGATGTGATAATCATTCTAAATGATAACGAATTTTCAATAGCTCCAACGATAGGTGCAGTCTCACACTTTTTAACCAAAAGGTTGAGCGACCCCACATACCTCAAGATTAGAGAAGAAATTAAAAAACATCTTGAATCTAAACCGGCTGGAGAAACCATATTAAACATCCTCAAAAAAATTGAAGAATCCTTTAAAAGTTTCTTCACCGCAGGAATAGTATTTGAAGAACTGGGATTACACTATGTGGGGCCCGTAAGAGGTCATCACATACCCGAATTGATATCAACCCTAAACCAGGTAAAGAAGGTAGAAAAACCCGTACTAGTTCATGTCTTAACTAAAAAGGGGAAGGGATATGAACCGGCTGAAAAAGAACCCGAAAGATACCATGGTATAAGCAGTCTATCCCTCAAAAGCTTTCCCAAAAAGACCACCTATACCGAAGTCTTCGGTAAAACCCTCACCAAAATAGGAGAGAGAAATAAAAAGGTGGTAGCTATAACCGCAGCTATGCCAGATGGCACAGGTTTGAGGTATTTTAAAGAAAAGTTCCCCGAAAGATTTTTCGATGTTGGTATAGCTGAAGCTCATGCTGTAACCTTTGCAGCAGGTCTCGCAACAGAAGGGATGATACCAATTTGCGCGATATATTCAACGTTCTTACAGAGAGCGTATGATCAAATAGTACACGACGTAGCTCTACAAAAATTGCATGTCGTATTTTGCCTTGATAGAGCAGGGTTAGTTAGCGAAGATGGACCAACACATCACGGTATATTCGATATAAGCTATCTGAGACATATACCAAACCTTACGATAATGGCACCAAAAGATGGGAGAGAGTTAGTAGACATGATATATACCGCAGTTGAGTATTGCGATGGACCTGTGGCTATAAGGTACCCAAAAGACTTTATACCAGATGAATTTGATGAAGAGTACGAACCAATACAGGTACCTATTGGAAAGGCAGAAATATTAAGAGGGGGTAGAGAAATACTTATCATTGGCATAGGTAGTACTGTACAGGATGCATTAAAGGCAGCAGAAACTGTAGAAAAAGAACTGCGAGTATCCCCTATTGTTGTAAATGCAAGATTTGTAAAGCCACTAGATGAAAAAAATCTGATGAACCTTATAGAAAGGGTGAATCTTATAGTCACGGTTGAAGATAACGTAATAATGGGTGGTTTTGGTAGTAGAATCCTAGAATGGCTAGCCAAAAATAGGATCAAAAAAGATGTTATGCTTCTAGGTATCGAAGATGAATTTCCACCACATGGCAAAAGAGAAGAACTCAAGAAAATTTGTGGTATCGATCACGAAAATATAGCAAGGAGAATAATCAGTTATTATGGAAATAGTATTTCTAGGTAGTGCAGGTGGGAGAGTTGCAGTCTTTAAACAATTCAGGTCATCCGGTGGATTTATAGTAAGATCCGAAAAAACAAACATACATATTGATCCAGGACCTGGTGCCCTTATAAGACTAACACAAATTGGTCTCAAACCAGAGGAAACGGATGCCTTTGTGGTAAGTCACAAACACCTGGATCACTGTGCAGACATAAACACCCTTATAGAAGCAAAAACAATGGGTAGCTGGAATAAAAGCGGTACTTTATTAACACCAGAAAGCGCACTTACAGAAGACCCAATAGTCCTGAGGTACACCCTAAAAAATCTAGAAAGGATATCTATCCTCAAAGAGGATTTCTCCGAATACATCAAAGGTATCAGGGTAACAGTATCCATGAAACACAAACATCAAGATGTGGAAACGTATGGATTGATATTTGAGAATAATGGAGAAAAGCTAGGTTACATAACAGACGGAAGATTTGAAGAAAAAATGATAGAAGCATACTCGGGATGTGATGCCATAATTATAAACATGACCTTTATAAAAGAGAGAGATATGGACCATCTCAATATGAAAGATGCCATAAGGTTGATCAAAGGGATAAGACCCAAAATAGCTATAATAAACCACACAGGAATGGAAGTGATACTAACAGGGTACAGTAAAGTTGAAAAGGAACTCGAGGATGCCACAGGGATAAAGACCATCGTGGCTAGGGAATTTTTGAAGGTATCATTCCCATCTATGGAATTCTCAAAGATAAAGTTGAAAAATCCAATAGGAATTAGAAGCCTAGATGAATGGAGACAGGAACATTCTAAAAGAACTGATAGCTGAGAGGATAAAGGAAAATGGTCCCATAAGTTTCAGAGAATTCATGGAAATGGCACTATACTATCCCAAATTCGGCTATTACGAGAAGGAAGTAAGTATAGGAAAAACTGGAGACTTTGTAACATCACCTAAAGTGGGAAGTATATTTGGCAGAACTCTATTCAAAGCTTTTAGGGAAATGCTAGAAATAGTCGAAAGCAACACATTACTAGAACTCGGAGCAGGAGATGGAACACTAGCAGAGGATATAATCCTAAAAGCTAAAGAGATAAATATAGAATTAGACTATATAATAATAGAAAAAAGCGAAAAGCTAAGAAGAATGATACGTAATAAGCTAGGTAAATACAGAGTTAAGATTTTAAAAAGCCTAGAAGAAATTGGGGATAAGATCTCCGGAATTATATTTTCCAATGAACTGATAGACGCTCTACCCGTTCACATTGTAGAAAGGGAAAAGGATGGATTGTACGAAATATTCATAGACTGTAAAGATGGTGAGTTCGAAGAATTGAAAGTAAAACTAAAAGACAAGAGGATCATATCTTATATCAACGAAATGGGGATAGAATTAAGAGATGGTCAAAGGATAGAAGTAAACTTAGATGCCGAAAAGATCCTCGCTTCGATATACGAAATACTGGAAAAGGGTTTTGTGGTGTTTATAGATTATGGATATATAGCTGAAGAAATAACAGCACCTTATAGATTAAAAGGAACATTAAGAGGATTCAAAGGGCATAGGATTGTAGATGATGTACTTAAGGAACCGGGTAGTATCGACATTACAAGTAGTGTAAATTTTACAGCTCTAGCAAAACTAGCAAAGGAGATAGGATACGAACTTATAGGTTTTACAAATCAGGCAAATTTCCTAGTAGATGCCGGAATATTGGAGGAAATAAGAAACGAAGATGATATAAAAGCAGTGAAATATTTGATACTACCAAATGGTGGAATGGGAGAGGTGTTCAAAGTACTTATACTAGCAAAAGGTATTGGAAAAGTCCATCTAAGCTCTTTAAAAAACGCACCTAAAAGACCTTCCTTTAACATCCTCTAACTACTTGAAAATTAAGAAAAATGGGATATCTTTGTATATTGCAACAGTCAATACTTCTCTGAAAATCTCCAAGAGGGGGGAACCATGAGAATAGCTCAGGTTGCTCCACTATATGAAAGCGTCCCACCTAAACTCTACGGCGGCACAGAGAGAGTAGTTTCCTACCTTACAGAAGAACTTGTAAAAATGGGACATGAGGTGGTTCTATTTGCAAGTGGAGATTCTGAAACCAGAGCAAAGTTAATCTCGATCTGCCCTAGAGCTCTGAGACTGGATAAATCCTGCAAAGATTCTCTCGTATGGCATCTCTATATGATCGAAGAAGTTATAAAAAGAGCGAAATTTTTTGATATAATTCATTTCCATATAGAGTATTTACATCTTCCTCTATCAACTCGTTACAAGTTCCAATTTTTGACAACCCTACATGGAAGACTGGACCTACCCGAATATATTCCTTTCTTCGAAAAATTCAAAGATTACCCATTCATATCCATCTCCAATTCCCAGAGAAAACCTCTACCCTTCCTCAATTGGAAAGCAACAGTATACCATGGTCTTCCAGAAAACCTCTACAAATTCCACCATTCCCACGGAAAATACCTTGCATTCCTGGGAAGAATATCTCCTGAAAAGAGACCTGACAGAGCTATAGAGATAGCGGAAAAATATGGTATGAAGTTGATAATAGCCGCCAAAGTAGATAAAGCTGATGAGGTTTATTTCAAGGAGGTAATCAAACCGATGCTCAAAAGTCCATGGGTGGAATTTATCGGTGAAATCGGAGAAAATGAGAAAAACGAATTCCTCGGGAATGCGTACGCCCTACTATTTCCTATCGACTGGCCGGAACCGTTCGGACTGGTTATGATAGAGGCACTTGCCTGTGGAACTCCTGTTGTGGCTTGGAACC
>JAGDVO010000008.1:9573-71347 GCA_023269715.1 Thermosulfidibacter sp. | reverse complement strand
CTTGGTTCTGTCCCCGAAATCATCGAGAACGGAAAAACAGGATTCATTGTAGAAAGTATAGAAGATGCGGTTAAAGCACTTGATAAGATCAAAGATTTGGACAGATCCTATTGCAGAAAGTCCTTTGAAAGAAAGTTCACCGCAAGAAGAATGGCAGAAGACTATATCAGAGTGTACAATGAGTTACTTTTCGATATCAAAGTTGCTAAAGTTACATAAGAAATATTGAAATGGAAAACAGTAGGTTTCAAGTCGAAACTTATACTCTCAAAAATCAGGATTGCTTCGCTATCTTCAACGCCCTTGGAAACATAGATGTAGAATCTAATCCCGAAGAGGGTTTTTACTACAAGGGAACTCGTTTCTTATCAAAATTAACACTGCTACTTTCTAATTATAGACCAATTCTACTTAGCGCCTCTATAAAGGAGGATAACACTCTTTTCACTTCAGACCTAACAAATCCAGATATATACGAAGATGGAGAATTGATAATTCCAAAGGGTACCATACACATATTCAGAAGCCGTTTCATTTATGAAAACTGTTGCTATGAAAAACTCATAGTTCGAAACTATCACCTATCACCTACATCTATCGAATTAACACTCTGTTTTCAGAGCGATTTTAGCGATATTTTTGAAGTACGAGGCTTTAAAAGAACAAAAAAGGGAAAATTATTCGAACCTACTGTAGAAAAAAATAGACTCATTATAGGTTACGAAGGACTCGATGGAAAAAAAAGAAAACTAGAAATTTCCTTCAGCAAAACACCTGAAATTCTCTTCAGAGATTGTGCAAAATATAGAATCAAACTCTATCCAAGAAAGGATTTTCAGCTTTTTATAACCTTCAGATTTATCATTGAAAAGGAAGATAACTCAAAACTCCCATACTCCAAAGCTCTATATCTTCTGAGAAAGTACTATAAAGAATGGGAAAACGAAAGTTGTATGATCTACACTTCAAATACCCTATTCAATCAGTGGTTAAAGCGTTCATTGTCGGACATTGCAATGCTCACCTCAAGAACACCTTTTGGTTCCTACCCCTATGCTGGTATTCCCTGGTTTAACACTATTTTCGGCAGAGACGGAATAATCACTTCCTTAGAATGCCTATGGATTAGACCTGAACTAGCAAAGGGGACATTAGCATTTCTTGCCGCTACTCAAGCAAAGGATTTCAATCCATTACAGGATGCTCAACCCGGAAAGATTGTTCACGAAATAAGGACAGGAGAACTTGTAGAAATAGGAGAAATCCCATACGGTAGGTACTATGGTAGCGTAGATGCCACCCCCCTTTTTGTGATTCTTGCTGGCCAGTACTATGAAAGAACTGGAGACCTAGAATTCATCAGAAAAATCTCAAAAAACATATTTATGGCTATCGAATGGCTAGATAGATATGGTGACATGGATGGAGATGGTCTGGTAGAATATGTCCCATCAGAAGTAGGACTTATCAATAAAGGTTGGAAAGATTCTGAAGATAGTGTCTTTTATGAAGATGGAAGTCTTGCCAAACCTCCCATTGCGCTTATCGAAGTTCAAGGATATGCATTCAGAGCAAAAAAGGAAGCAGCCAAATTGGCAAGAATACTAGGTGAAAAGGAACTCGCAAATTCCCTCGAGGACTCTGCAGAAAAGATAAAACACACTATCGAAGAAAAATACTGGTGTGATGATATAAAATGTTACGCACTAGCCCTCGACGGTGATAAAAGACCCTGCAAAGTGAGAACTAGTAATGCTGGTCATCTACTATTTGCAAAGGTTGTACCAGTCCACAGAGCCCGTATACTGTATCAGCTATTTTTTGAAGATCATTTTTTCTCTGGCTGGGGCATAAGAACTCTTTCTTGTCTTGAGAAGAGATATAATCCACTTTCCTATCACAACGGCTCTGTTTGGCCACACGATAACACTCTGATAGCCTATGGTCTTTCGCTATACGGGCTGAAGGAAGGAACCTTAAGGATCTTCAAATCTCTATTTGAAGCAAGTACATTTTTTAAGCTTCATCGCATACCTGAACTATTCTGCGGATTCAAGAGAAGACATAACGAAGGCCCAACTCACTACCCAGTTGCCTGCCTTCCACAAGCCTGGGCAGCAGGAGTCGTTTTCCTGTTATTACAGGCATCACTAGGACTTTCATTTGAGGATAACAAGATCTATCTCCATCATCCTTTACTACCGTCCTTTATCGAGGAACTCTGGATTAAAAATCTAAAGTTCAGAGAAGGTTCCGTTGATTTACATATGAAAAACTATGGTGAGGATGTCATCGTTAACGTAACTAACAAAAAAGGTAATATAAAGATACTAATAGAAAAATAATCATTTCGATTAATCTCACAAAACTTGATTGTGGTTGTGAAAGTGTATATATTTTATGCAAGATCGACTAAATATGCCTGATAGCTAAATATAAAGAGGAGTATATGGTAACAAAGAAAATGAAAGTGTATTATAGGTTTTTCTTATTCATCGCTATTACTGGTATATTTTTCTACGGTATAAAAACGACAATCAGTGGTCCTTACCTACAGTCGATCCATGGAAGCCCAACAAGTGGTGTACAGAGAAATAATCTAACCCAGTTTAGTAAAGGTAACTGCGTGCACTGTCATGAGATGCATGCAAGTATAGGAGGTAGTGAGCCAACCCCAGTTAAGCCAGGTCCCTCTCTTTTTACTCTTTTGGCAGATGAAGAAAACGCTTGTTACTACTGCCATGGCTCAACAAGTAACAACAATCCTCCTCTTTCTAAAAATATCCAAGCCCAGTTTCAAAATACCTATAGACATCCTGTTGAAAGATCGGGCCTACATAAAAAACCTGCTTATCTTGAAACTGCTACAGACTTACAGCCCCCATATAGACACTCGGAATGCACCGATTGTCATAATCCTCATGTTCTATTGCAAACAACTCATACTTACAACTCTACAAGTCCAGCCTCAAATAACCTTGTCTCAGGAGTTCTAATGGGTGTATTTGGAGTAGAACCACAAGGATGGTTATACTGGGGTAGTCCTACAACCTTTTATGAGTTAAGACCAAGTCCAAGCAATCCAACAGGAGGAGCAAGTAAGGAATATCAAATCTGCCTCAAATGCCATTCTTACTATGGCTTTGGTTCTTCATTAAACACAAGTACTGGTGTAACAACTATCACTGGTCCAAGTGGCATTTATCTTACCGATCAGGCAAGGGAATTTAGCCCTCAAAACTACTCTTTCCATCCTGTAGTTCAACCTCTTAACACTACTCCAAGAGGTGGATCTACACCCTATGCTTTAACAGCTGGCCAACTAAACTCCCCTTGGAGTGTTAACCCTGGTAGTCAAACTATGTACTGTTCTGATTGTCATGGAGCCTATGCCTGGGATGCAACCGGAACACAGATAAAAGGACCACATGGCACAAGTAATCCCTTCATACTGATTGAAGGTAGATACTGGCCAAGTAAACCTTCGAATTGCGGTGGTGGTTACTGGACACTTAGTGACATAAGAAACAACCAGTGTAGCTGGCAAATCAATCTTCTCTGCGCCAAATGTCATCCTCTATATAGTGGAACAGGTTGGAAAAATAAAGTTCATAATATACACGTTGGTAAGAGTGCTACTTGTAATGGTACATCTTATACTTCAGTACCCTGTATAACCTGTCACATCGCTATTCCTCATGGGTCAAAGAACTCAAGGCTTATAGGAAACAGCAGTGATCCTTCACCATATAATATCTGTAGTGCTATAACCAGGTTTACAAAAGCTTTTGGTCCATTCAACTATTCGAAATATAGTTGCTCTACATTATCAGGATGTCACTAAGTTTTTATCTTTTATTACTATCATAGCTTTCTTAAGCTTTTAAAAAGCAAACTTTTTCTTCCAATTGGTACCCTAACGGGTTGGGCCAAATTGCCAAAACCATATAGTGGTTAAAGGTAAGGGTGAAATCACCTTCCGAGAATTGGTTTGAAGCCTTTAAAAATAAAGATGATCTCTCAAGATTATAAGCTCTTCAGGGAACTAGACGATAAAACACAGATGAATCTACAAGTAGATCACAAAGATTATATATTGACCTAACTTAGTTCTACAGCTATAATAAACATATGAAGGACAAAACTGAAAAAGAACTAACGGAAAACCTGGAGGACTATCTATATGACATATTCGAAATACTAAAGACAGTTCCTGTTGTAAGAATCAAAGATCTTGCTGAAAAGAGAAAGGTGAAGCTACCAAGTGCCGTAACTGCCGCCAAAAGCCTAGCAAAAAAGAATCTGATCCACTACAAGAAATATGGATACATAACGCTTACCGAAGAAGGAAAGAAAGTAGCAAAGAAGATAGAAGAAAGAAAAGAGGTCCTTTATAAATTCCTAACAGAAGTCCTAAAGGTAAATCCAGAAACTGCCGAAAGAGACGTTCATAAAATGGAACACGACATCTCAAAGGAAACTCTGGAAAAGATAGTCGAATTTACAAAGAAGCTACTAAAATAAAAAGAAGATCTTTGAAATCTTCAACATATAGGAATCAACCTAACTGTCTAAGACAATACCAAAAAATGCCCGGGGCGGGAGTCGAACCCGCACGGGGATTGACCCCAGGGGATTTTAAGTCCCCTGCGTCTACCAATTCCGCCACCCGGGCACTGGTATAATTTCTATATACCCGAGTTTACCCCTATGTCAATAAACATAAATACTACTTATGACATTTGTTACAGTTACCTTTTGCAGAAAAAGCCTCGTGACCGTTATGGCAAACACCACAGTATTTACCTTCGAATATATCCTTCATGGTGATCTTATCATCTCCAAACTTCATCTTGAATATGGAAGGATGACAATGGCTACACTTGTAAGACTTGTGAGTTGTACCATCAAAAACCACTTTGCCATTTGGAGTATCAAAAGTGAGCTTTTTACCAGGTGGTACTGCAGTAGCCACAGTAGCAAAAACAACCACCATGAGTATCCCAATAACAACCCTACCTTTCATATCACACCTCCTCAATGTAAACTTGTTAAACCCTCTTTAAAAGATAAATTCTAACGAACAGAAATACAATCCTCAATCGTCAAAACGATAGCTCCCATTTCCATCATATAATTGAGAGCAACCTCTGAATCACCTCTATTAACATCAACACCCATTATGGCATCCAGCAGAACAAAAGTTTGATATCCAAGATTTAAGGCACCTATAACTGTGTTCTTAACGCAATAATCAGTCGCAAGACCGCAAATAAAGGTACGCTTTATTCCCCTTTCCCTTAGAAGATCGTTAAGAATAGTCCCCTGAAATCCGGAATAGGCATCAAAATTGGAATCATACCCCTTATTTATAAAAAACCTGTTGTCAGATGGTACATAAACACCTTTATGGATCATAGCACCCCAGCTATCCATCACACAGTGCTTCGGCCAAATTCCTCCATTTTCAGCAAAAGATATATGATTTTCAGGATGCCAATCCCTTGTAAAGAATATTGGAGCCCCAATAGATTCAAACTTTTTGATATACTCATTAACTACAGGTATTATGCTAGAAGCTTTAGGAACAGCTAACGATCCCTCTATAAAATCATTCTGCATATCAACAACTATTAGAGCATCAAAATTCGGATTAAGTTTAACACCTATCATATCTAACCTCCTAAAAATTCCCTCAATTTCTTCTCAAAATCTCCGTCCATTTTATAACTACTAACTATCGACTCAATGTACCTTGCAATAATATCAAACTCCAAATTAACGGGATCACCAATTTTCTTATACTTCAGAGATGTAACGTTATAGGTATGAGGAATAACGGATATCTTTATCACTTCACCTTCCTTTTCCGCTACAGTCAAACTTATACCGTTTACAGCTATAGAACCTTTTAAAGCAACATACTTAGAAAAAGTAATCGGATACTTAATACTCAACCAGAAAAACTCCGTTTCTTTGGTAATACCAATTACCGTGCCTATAGTATCTACATGCCCAAGTACTATATGCCCACCTAACCTATCCTGTAAGCGTAGTGCCCTTTCTATATTCACAAAATCACCCTTTTTATAATAACCTATTACTGTCTTCCTTACAGTCTCTGGTGAAACATCGAAATAGAGAATAGACTCGGAAAATTTCGTTAAAGTTAAACAAGCTCCGTCTACCGCTATACTTTCTCCTATTTTTAAATCATCAATCTTTTCTCCTACATCAATGAGTAGCTCAAATCCTCTCCCCTTCTGTATTCTATCAACTATCTGTCCAACCCTTTCTATAATACCAGTAAACACTAGTAAACCTCCATGATAACGAGTTTCAAGTAAAGTGTCTCAGGCATCGACGGTAGAATAGGATGGTCCATAGCCTGGAACCTTATTTCCAAGATTCTGCCTCTCCTATCCGCTACCTGTAGTGCCTTACTTAGAACATCCAAAAAACGATCCAGTGTAAAATGATGGGAACAACTAGCAGTAGCGAGAATACCACCCTTTCTCAACAACTTCACACCAAAGAGGTTAATATCAAAATAACCCTTTACAGCACTTTCGATGGTTTTAACAGATTTCGTAAAGGATGGTGGATCAAGTACGACCAAATCAAACCTTTCCTTCGATCTGTACAAATTTCTCAATTCGTCGAACACGTCGCCCTTTACCCAAGTGATCTTATCAGAAACTCCATTCAACTCTGCATTCCTTTTTGCTATCTCAATAACCCTTTCGGATATATCTATAGCCACAACTGAACTAGCACCATAGGAAGCACAGGTTACAGCAAATCCACCAGTATTACAAAAGGCATCAAGGACTCTCCTCTCTTCCGCAAATCCAGCAACAATCTTTCTATTCTCCCTCTGATCTAAATAATGACCAGTTTTATGTCCCTTTAAAATATCAACGAAAAATTTTAACCCATTCTCCTCTATCAATATAAAACCATCTCCCACCACATCCGCACCTTTATGAATAACTGGATCACCCACCTCCAAACCCTCAAACTGTCTACCAGGAGCATCTCTTCTCTCAACTATAAAAGAAGGCTTTAAGAGCTTATCTATAACCTTTAAAAAGACTTCCTTCTTCCTTTCTATCCCATGGGTAAGAACCTGAAAAACAACCCCATCCAAATATCTATCTATAATTATACCAGGGATGCCATCAGACTCACTGAAAAATATCCTATAGGCATTACTATCCAACCTCAACTTTTCTCTATAAGAAAGAGCCTTCATCAGATAAGATTCAACCAATTCTTCATCAAGGTCATGGATACTGTAAGAATAGATACGTCCAAGTATATATGAATCAGGATTACAGTAACCCATAGCTACAAAAGTTCCACCTGATACCACAAACTTTACAATTTCTCCTTTTTCAAGATCACTAGGTACCGATAGAACATCCTTTTTGGTTACCCAAAGATAACCCTTTCTTATTCTACTTACAGCATCTTTTTTAAGCACAATCTCTCTCCACATCCTTGACAGTTTTATCAAACAAGTTATACTCAATAAAGTCAAGATTTTAAAGTTGCCCCCGTAGCTCAGTTGGATAGAGCGGTGGCCTCCGGAGCCACAGGTCGGGTGTTCAAATCACCCCGGGGGCGTGCATAAGAAAAACCAAACCCAAATAAAAAGGAGGATTGCTAGATGCTTGACAAATTGTTTGGTCTCTTTTCAAAAGACCTGGCCATAGACCTTGGAACCGCAAATACTGTTGTATATGTAAGGGGAAAAGGAATAGTTGTATGCGAACCATCAGTAGTAGCAGTGGATAAAAATAGAAATAAGGTTGTAGCAGTAGGAGATGAAGCAAAAAGAATGATGGGTAAAACACCCGACCATATCGATGTTATAAGGCCTTTGAGAGATGGTGTTATAACGAACTTTGAAGTGACAGAAGCAATGTTATCCTACTTTATAAAGAAAGTACATAATAGAAAAACCTTCGTAAGACCAAGAGTTGTTATCGCAGTCCCCTCCGGAATAACTCAGGTTGAAAAGAGAGCTGTTATAGATTCAGCAATGGGAGCAGGAGTAAGGGAAGTATACCTTATAGAACAGCCTATGGCAGCTGCAATCGGTGCTGGACTACCTGTTGAAGATCCAACTGGGAGCATGGTAGTAGATATAGGAGGAGGTACAACTGAGATAGCGGTTATAACACTTTCAGGTATAGCCTACAGTTATTCGCTAAGAGTAGGTGGTGACGAGATAGATGAAGCTATAGCTCAATACATAAAACAAAAATATGGTCTTATAATAGGCCTACCTACAGCTGAAAGGATAAAGATAGAAATGGGCTCCGCACACCCATCTACGGATAGAGACGGAGAAATTGAGGTAAAGGGAAGAGATGCAGCAGAAGGTATACCTAAGAAGATCAAAATAACCTCAAAAGATGTAAGAGAAGCCATGATGGAACCTATAATGGAAATAGTCAAAACAGTTAAACTATCTCTGGAAAATGTGGCGCCAGAATTATCCGCAGACTTGGTAGAAAGAGGTATTACCCTTACTGGAGGAGGTGCCCTGATACCAGGACTTGACGTACTTATTTCGGAGTACACAAAGCTACCGGCTTGGGCTGCAGAAGATCCTCTATTCTGTGTAGTTAAAGGAGCTGGAAAAATTCTCGAAGAACTTGATCTACTAAGTAGGGTTACTATAAATTGAAAAAAGTAGTTTTTTTGTACCTAATAATAGTCGGCATCTCAGTATATCTATTGAGGCTACAAAAAAGTATACCCACCACCTATCTCCTTGATCTTCCATGGAAGATATCCTCGAAACTTTACAATACTTTCTATTCGGTAAAATCGGAAGGTAAAAGCATAATAAAAACCCATATTGACGCAACAAAGATAATCCAGGAAAACGAAAAGCTAAAGATAGAAAACACCGAGTTGAGAATAAAACTCCAATCATACTACTACTTTAAAGAGGAAAACGAAAAACTAAGAAGCCTCCTAAATATAAAAAGTCAAATAGAAACGACCATCCCGGTAGAGGTGAGTAGCTGGATAGGGGAATACTGGGAACAGAAGTTCGTTTTAAATAAAGGAAAAAAGGACGGTCTTAAAGAAGGAATGGCACTTATAGGCGGGAACGGCATAGTCGGGATGATAGTCAAAGTTGAAGAGGATAGAGCCATAGCAATCTCAAACACCGATCCGAGTTTCGCCATACACGTAGAAGATTTCAGAAGCAAAGTAAAGGGAATAGCAAGAGGTAACGGATACTACATGAATCTAAATTTCGTGCCTCCCACGATGGATGTAAAACCTGGCGATTTACTCATATCAACAGGAATAGAAGGAATATTCCCACCGGGCATTGTTGTAGGTAGGGTGATTGAGGTACAAAAAAGAATAGATAGTAAGTTCTTGGAAATAAAAGTTGTGCCAACTGACAGCATTCTAACAAACAGGATTGTTCTGGCCTACAAGAAAGGAGACAAATGAGTACTGCAAAAAGGAAGAAAATAAGAAAAATAGAAGAAGTTGAGTATAGCTATGGCTATATAACAAGTCTATTCGTATTTATGGTACTTTTTAGAATTTTTCTAATGGTACTACAGGACATAAAACTATTCAAATTTTTCGATATCTTCACTGTAACATCAATATTTATTTCTTCCATAGCTACCACTAACCCCTTATTCATACTTACCCTTTCTACGATAGGCGGACTTACCGAAGATATAGCAACTGGTAGCATAATAGGTTTAAATATGCTAACAAAATCAACGTTATCATTCATAATGATAACAATTAGAAGAAAAATGGAAATAGGTAACTCAATTTTACTAATACCAATCACAATAATTGCAACAACTTTCGATATAGTTCTAAAATATCTTTATGTAACTATGTTTCTAAACTACCATATTGCAAGTCACGTTCTAATTGCAGAGATATTCTTAAAAAATATGGCAAATACTGTAATATTGATAATCTTAATGGTAATAACAAAGAAATAAAGGAGGGAAATTGTGAAAGAAGGACATAAAATTTCCATCGTTATTCCTGTCTATAACGAAGAAGAAAATATAGAGAGAGTTTATAACGAAATAAGAGAAGTGGTAGAAAGAGAAAAACTAAATGTAGAAATAATCCTTGTCAATGATGGTTCAACTGATAACACCGAAGAGATCCTCAACAGAATAGCAGAGAAAGATAAAAGGGTAAGGGTTATTCACTTTAGGAGAAATTTTGGTCAAACAGCAGCAATTATGGCTGGCTTTGAGATGGCAGAAGGAGATATCATAATAACGATGGATGGAGACGGCCAAGATGATCCTAACGAAATTCCTCGTTTACTAGCCAAGCTAGAAGAAAGATACGACATAGTAAGCGGTTGGAGAAAAAATAGAAAAGATAACTTTATAAAGAGGGTACTACCTTCAAGGATAGCAAACTGGATAATATCAACTGTAACAGGGGTTAAGTTACACGACTACGGATGTTCACTTAAAGCCTACAGAAGAAGTATTATAGAAAATCTTATACTATACGGAGAACAGCATAGATTTATCCCAGCAATAGCATCAGAAATAGGCGCAAAGGTAACAGAAATACCAGTAAACCATAGACCCAGAATAGCAGGCAAAAGCAAATATGGGTTATCCAGAATATTTAAAGTGATTATGGACCTTATAGTTATAAAGTTCTTCCTGGATTATAAGACAAAGCCTATGAGATTATTTGGAGGTCTAGGTTTCATCATCTCCTCCATAGGGAGTATAATCCTTCTCTACTTGATTTACCTCAAAATACTAAAAGGAGAATCTATAGGAACAAGACCCCTTCTCACACTATCTGTACTCTTCATACTCTCAGGACTACATTTCATAACAATCGGAATCCTGCTTGAAGTGATAATAAGAACGCACTACGAAACAAAAGATAAAAAGCCATACATTATAAAATACACAAAAAATGTACAAAATGAATAAAAAGTTTTTTACAAACAAAAAGATTATACTATCGATATGTTCTATATTTTTTATAACGATAACATTAATAAACATCGATCTTTCCATTTTAAAAAGATACTACAATGATACAAATATAAAACTTTTGTTACTAAGTTTTTTATTCTACTTCATTAGCACACTAACAAGAAGTATAAGGTGGAAATATCTATTTGGGAAACATTCAACAAAAGATTGGTTCATAATAACATCTATAAATGTCATGTCAAACAACATATACCCAGCAAGAACTGGAGAATTAACTCTTTTCTTTCTAACTGAAGAAGTACCAAAAAGTGAAATATTATCGGGTCTTATAATAACTAGATTCATGGATATAATCTGCATATCATCAATAGTTCTTCTAGCTCTTTCAAAATCAATAATTGCAAATATAAATTATAAAGAGAACTTATACGTAATATTGATAGCTACAATAACAGTTTTGACAATAATGATGCTAAATTTCAGTAAAATATTTACAAGAATATCAAATTTTAAGTTGCTTCCTATAAAACTAAAGGACTTTATACTTGTTGTATCGGAGTATTATGAAAAACATAAACAAAAAACAACAAATCTGTTAATGATATCTTTTATAGTATGGGCAAGCAAATATATATCTAGTTATTTTCTAGCAATCAACATATTCCAAACGATATCTAAAAACTTTGGGTTTTGGGAAGTGATATTTGGTGTTACCTTCTCAGAACTAACAACTGTACTACCTGTACACAACTTCGGTGGCTTTGGCACCTATGAGACAGGTTGGGCTCTTCTTTTCATACTGCTTGGACTTGACGGAAAAGAAGCATATTCAACAGGATTTGTGTTTCATGTGATGCTTCTACTTTACTCCCTAATCTTGGGATTACCTTCGATGCTGGTATATGGAAGGGGAGGTAGAGAGCCCTCCCCTTAAGGAGCCAACTATCTACCTTTAAACTCGGGTTTTCTCTTTTCCAAGAAAGCCCTAGCTCCCTCTTTCTGATCTTCAGTAGCACACGAAAGACCAAATAGATCAGCTTCTATTCTTAATCCTTCTTCGAGAGAAACTTCAAGTCCTCTATTTACAGCCTCAATAGCGAGTTTCAAAGCAATCGGTCCTTTTGTGAGTAGTAGATTAGCTAAAGATCTCGCCTCTTCCATCAGCTTATCCAATGGAACAACCTTACTTACAAGACCTATACTATAAGCTTCCTGAGCATCTATCGTTCTACCAGTGAGAATCAGTTCTAGAGCTCTACCCTTACCAACAAGCCTAGGTAGTCTCTGAGTGCCACCGTAACCCGGGATTATTCCGAGATTGACCTCCGGCTGGCCAAACTTGGCATTCTCAGATGCTATTCTTATTGTACAAGCCATAGCAAGTTCACATCCACCTCCAAGAGCATAACCATTAACAGCAGCAATAACAGGTTTTCCAAGATTCTCAACTAGCGAAAATACTCTCTGGCCTTTCAATGCAAACTCTTTAGCTTTTATAGGATCAAGCTCTGGAAACCCACTTATATCAGCACCAGCAGAAAAAGCTTTCTCACCCACACCTGTTAGTATGATAACAAGAACCTCGGGATCATTTTTTAACCCGCTAAAGACCAATTCCAACTCCTCTATCACCTTGGAGTTGAGAGCGTTTAGCTTATCAGGCCTATTAATTTTCACTATCGCTATTTTACCTTCCTTCTCAACTACAAGTGTTTCATACATAGCATCACCTCCAAATCGTTTTTAATAAACTATGTTCTATCCTCATACCTATAGAACCCCCATCCTGTCTTTCTTCCAAGCCTACCAGCTCTGACAAGCTGTCTCAGAATAGGAGCTGGTCTGAACTTAGGATCTCCAAATTCCCTATAAAGTACCTCAAGTACAGCAAGAGTCACATCAACTCCAACGAGATCTATAAGAGCTAGAGGACCTATGGGCATGTTTGCACCAAGCTTCATCGCCTCGTCTATCTCCTCAACAGAACCGACACCTTCCATATAGGCCCAAGCTGCCTCGTTCATATAAGGTACAAGAATCCTGTTCACTATAAAACCTGGCTGGTCCTTTGTCTTTATAGGAGACTTACCAATCCTCTTAGCAAAATCATAGGCTAAATCGACAGTCTCGTCCGAAGTCAAAAGCCCCTTAACTATTTCAACGAGAGGTAGTACGGGAACAGGGTTGAAGAAATGCATACCAACAACCTTATCGGGTCTACTTGTAGATTTTGAAATCTCGGTTATAGAAAGAGAAGACGTGTTGGTAGCAAGAATAATCTCTTTTCTCGTTATCTCGTCGAGCTTTGAGAACAATTCTTTTTTAACTGACATATCTTCAAACACAGCCTCTATAACGATATCAGAATCCTTGAGCGAATTGAGGTCTTTTGTAGTTTTAATCCCACCGGCTATAGCATCAGCTTCCTCCTGAGTCATCTTCCCTTTGCTAACGATCCTTGAAAGGCTCTTCTTTATTATGTTAAGTCCACGAGAGAGTGCTTCATCAGAAATGTCATAAAGTATAACCTTGTAACCACTCTGGGCACAAACCTGAGCAATCCCAGAACCCATAGTTCCAGAACCACAAATTCCTACAACTTTGATGTCCTCCAGCTTCATTGCACACCTCCTTATTTATAGTACTTTGATATCCTCTGTGCTTCCCTTTCCAATTCTTTTTCCTTTATGGCTGCCCTTTTATCGTAGAGTTTCTTACCCTTTACGAGAGCAAGTTCAACTTTTACCCAACCTCTCTCATTAAAATAGACCTTAAGAGGGATAAGAGTATAACCCCTTACAGTAAGTTTCCCTAAAAGTTTATCTATCTCTCTTCTTTTTAACAGCAATTTCTTGGGTCTATCTGGATCAGGAACAAAAACACTAGATTTCCTGTAAGGTGATATCCTGAAATTGTACAGCCAAACCTCTCCATTTACTATCCTTGCAAAGGCATCATTTATATCGGCATTCCCCTCTCTAAGAGACTTTACCTCGCTACCCTTAAGTTCAATACCAGCTTCACAGGTTTCTTCTATTTCATAATCCCTCTTAGCCTTTCTATTTACAGCTACTATCTTCATCTCTTAAAAATCCCTCCCTGAAGGCAAACTTTAGAAGTTCATCCATATGGGAAACGAATATAAAATTGACATCCTTCCTTGCATACCTAGGAACATCTTCAAGATCCTTCTTGTTATGGATAGGTAATATCACGTTCTTTATACCGTACCTCCTTGCAGCAAGGACCTTCTCCCTCACACCGCCTATTGGAAGAACCTTACCCCTTATTGTTATTTCGCCTGTCATAGCAACATCTTTTCTGGTAGGAACACCTGTTATAGCCGAAATTATACTGGTTGCAAGGGTAACTCCAGCACTCGGGCCATCCTTGGGTATAGCACCCTGTGGTACATGTACATGTATATCATGGTTATAAAAGAAATCTTCCTGCATCCCCAAAATGGAAGCTCTACTTCTCACATAAGAAAGAGCAGCCTGAGCCGATTCCTTCATTATATCACCTAGATGTCCTGTAAGTATAAGATTGCCTTTCCCTTTCATAATAGCTGATTCCACGAATATTATATCACCGCCATAAGGAGTCCATGCGAGACCTATAGAAACACCCTTCTCATCCTCCGAAGGAAGATCTTCATCGGGAACAAATTTTGGTAGACCAAGTAATTCAAAAACTAACCTCTTTGTGATTCTAAAGGGACCTTTTTCACCCTCAGCTTTTCTAATAGCTATCTTCCTTATTACAGCAAAGATTTCCCTTTCTAGCTCTCTAACACCCGAATCTTTAGTATAATACCTAACTATTGTGAGTATAGCTGAATCTGTGAATAAGATCTCACCCTCTTTAAATCCAGATTCCCTGATGAGTTTGGGAATTATGTACTTCTTCGCTATGTTTATCTTCTCCTCCTCGGTATAGCCAGGAACATGAATAACTTCCATCCTATCAAGTAGAGGTTTGGGGATCGTATCCGTCATGTTAGCAGTACATATGAAGAGAACATTTGAAAGATCAAAGGGAACTCCAAGGTAATGATCGACAAAGTTCTTGTTTTGTTCAGGATCAAGAACTTCAAGAAGGGCACTTGCAGGATCACCACCACTATAGCTCACACCTAGCTTATCTATTTCATCCAACACAAAGACGGGGTTTTTCGACTTCGCATCCCTTATACCCTGTATAATCTTACCAGGTAACGCACCTACATATGTCCTCCTATGACCCCTTATCTCAGCCTCATCTCTCACACCACCCAGGGAAACTCTCACAAACTTCCTTCCAAGAGCTCTTGCTATGGATCTACCAAGGGAAGTTTTTCCAACACCAGGAGGTCCAACAAAGCATAGAATAGCCCCCTGTCTTCTCTTACCAGATTTCAGTTTCAAAAGAGCTAAATACTCAACTATCCTGTCCTTAACCTTCTCGAGGTTATAATGGTCTTCATCTAGAATTTTTCTTGCTAACTTTATATCCATTCTATCCTTCGTCATCTTTCTCCATGGCAACTCCACAAGCCATTCAAGATACGTCCTTATGACGTTTGCCTCAGCAGACTCTGGTATCAATTTCGACAACCTATTCAACTGTCTAAATGCCTCTTTTTCAACCTCCTTGGGCATCTTAGCTTTTTTTATACGTTCGGTAAACTCCTCTATCTCCAACTCCCTTTCATCCTTCTCGCCGAGCTCCTTTTGAATAGCCTTCAATTGTTCCCTTAGAAAGTATTCCTTCTGAACTTTTTCAAGCTCTTCCCTGGCTTCAGCTTGGATCTTATGCTGCAAGTTCAATAGTTCTACTTCCCTTATTAGAAGATTTATGACCCTTTTTAACCTAGAAATGGGATCTTCTTCCTCAAGTACAGAGACAGCTTCTTCCCTTTTCATAGAGATATTCCCCGCTATAAAATCGGCTAGCTTCCCAGGATCTTCTATACTGTTTGCAACGTTAATAGCCTCAGGTGGAATTGGCCTACCAAGCGACAGGAGTTTTTCAAAATTTTCCCTTACTAGCCTTATAAGAGCCTCTACTTCTATGTTTTCAGTCTCTACCTTTCTTTCCTCTACCAATCTTATACTAGCAAGTAGAAATGGTCTATACTGGAGTATTGAGCTCAGTCTAGCCCTTGCAAGACCCTGGATAAGTACTTTAACAGAACCATCTGTCTGTTTGTTCATCCTCAAGATTAAAGAGATAACTCCAACTCTAGAAATGTCACCCTCCCTAGGATCCTCTATATTCGGATCTTTCTGGGTTACAACGAAAATAAGTCTATGTTTTGACAAAGCCTCGTTTATCGCATTAACCGAAATCTCTCTCGATGCGGCAACAGGCATAACCATAAAAGGAAAAAGAACAGAATCCCTAAGAGGTAAAACAGGTAGTTTGGAAGGCACTTCAATATCAAAATCTTCTAGCCTGAACTTTATATCTCCATCGCCAGGCACCCAAATATCACCCATAAACCTCACCCCTCTAGAACCACGTTGTAAGTTCTCTTCAAAATAGTAATAACTAGAACACCTTGTTTGTAATTCGCCTTTATATCGTTGTTGGAAGGAGTAAAGGGTAGCTCAATAATCCTTTTAAACCTACCAAAATAACGTTCCATAACATGATATCTCACATTACCTGTCACAACCTTATCTCTAACACCTTCAATAACTAGCCTCGAACCCTCAACGGTAAGTTTAATGTCATCCAGGTTCACAGCAGGTAAATCCACTTCTACAACTACACTATCTTCAGTTTCGTATATATCCATCAAGGGAAAGGAATACTCGATAAAAAACATCATCTCCCCCAAACCACATTCACTTACAATCAACATTTTTAGAATACATTAAAAATATTGAAGTTACAATAGCTATGAAGTATAAACAAAAAGGTACACTAAAAGAGCTGGAGGCATGTTATGAGGAAATTAATGATTTTTGTAATCGGCGTGATCATGGTAAGTACAATCATAGTATCCTGCCGGACAAAAAACTCAGAAGCTATACAGGAAAGGGCAGCCTCAACAAACAACCTGTGTAAATGCTATCCCGATTTTTCAGGTATAGTAGAGAAAGTTTCACCTGCTGTGGTAAACATCTTTACAACACAGGAAGTTCAAGTTCAAAGTCCTTTCCCAGATGATATATTCAGATTTTTCTTTGGCGATCAATTCCCAGACTCACACTCCAGGACTTTTAAAAGGAAAAGCCTCGGTAGTGGTTTCATAATTTCACCCGATGGATACATAGTAACAAACAACCATGTTATAGAAAAGGCAACGGAAATAAAGGTAATACTTATAGATGGCAGTGAATATGATGCGAAATTGATAGGAGCCGATAAAAATACCGATGTAGCTCTTATAAAAATAAACCCGGATAAAAAACTTCCCATTGTGGAACTTGGCGACTCTGATAAACTGAAGATAGGTGAATGGGTAATAGCGATAGGTAATCCCTTTGGTCTAAGCTATACTGTGACTGCTGGTATAGTTTCAGGAAAGGGGAGATTCCTAAACGAAGGACCCTATGATAACTTTATCCAGACAGATGCTGCCATAAATCCAGGTAATAGCGGTGGACCACTTGTAAATATGGAAGGGAAAGTAGTTGGAATTAACACAGCTATAATACCCTATGCCCAAGGCATAGGTTTTGCCATCCCCATAAACCTGGCAAAGTTTGTAATAGAACAGCTGAAGACGAAGGGTTATGTTACTAGAGGTTATCTAGGAGTTTACATACAGGAGATAACACCGGAAATAGCAAAAAACCTGAAACTACCTGTAAACAAGGGAGTGATAATTACCAGGGTCGAAAAAAACAGTCCAGCAGAAAAGGCAGGACTCAAAATGGATGACATAATCATCGAATTCAACGGTAAGAAAATAGAACACATAAATGATTTAACAGTTAGCGTCTCAACAACTCCTCCTGGTAGCATGGTAACGATGAAGATAATGAGGGGTAACAGCATAAAAGAGGTAAAAGTGAAAATAGGTGAATTAAAGGATAGATCTCTAGAAGGTGTTGAACAGATAAAGATAGAAAGAATGGGGATAAGTGTGAGTGATGTACCATTCGAAATAAGAGCCCAAGCCGGGATAGAAGGTGGTGCTATGGTAACCTCAGTAACACCAGGCTCAGTAGCCTATCTAGCCGGCATAAAAATTGGCGATATAATAGTAAAGGTTAATAATGAATTTGTCAAATCAGCAGACCACCTTAGAAAGATAATAGATAGCATCCCAAAAGGTAGAAGTGTTGACATACTGATCTACATGGAAAGAGGTGCTAAATATATAAGAATCCAGTTAAGATGAAGGAGGTGAGAGGATGGCAAGAAAGTGTGAAATATGCGGCAAAAAAACTATATTCGGAAGACAGGTAAGTCATGCCCATAACGTTTCAAGCAGGAAGTTTTACCCAAACATCCAGAAGGTTAAGGTAAGACTTCCAAACGGTGAAGTAAGAAGGATCAAAGTTTGTACAAAATGTCTAAAAGCTGGAAAGGTAGAGAAGGTGGTCTAAAAACCACCTTCTCTCAAACCTTTATTATCCCCTTTTCTCTAAGGATATTTTCAATATTGAGAGCCACTTCAAGAGACTTAAGGTCATCTTCGATGGACGTAATTCTTTTACAACCGGACATAGCACATTCTATGAAATGCATAAGTTCCAACTTCAATGGATTACCTTTGTGAACAAATACCTGCTCGATGAGAAAACTCTGTCTATACCTAAGCTCTTCTTTAAATCTCACAGCTTCAGATTGGGTATTTCTGTGAATATGTAAATCCTGCTCAGTAAAATTTAAAAAAACGTAGAAATCCTTTTCAGATACAGCAAGTGTTCTTATTTTGTTTTCAGTAACCCTACTTGCCACTAGAGAAGCTACACAACCACTTTTGAATCTCATTATTACTGTTGCAGCATCACACTTATCCGTATAATAACTGATTCCAGTAGCCTCTATTTCCTCTATCTCGGATCTTGCAAGTCTGAGAACTATATCTATATCGTGTATCATAAGATCAAGAACTACACTGTCACTAGCCACACGCGGGCTAAAAGGCCCCAGTCTTCTAACTTCTATCAAAAGAGGGTTGTTTACTATCTTCATTAACTCCTGTACAGCACCATTGAATCTCTCCACATGTCCAACATGTAAAACCACATTTTTCTCTTCTGCAAGCCTAAAAAGCTCTATAGCTTCTTCCATGGTGTAAGTTAAAGGTTTTTCTACAAGAACATGAACTCCCTTCTCTATGCAGTTTTTAGCAATTTCATGGTGTAGAGCAGTAGGTACAGCTATACTTACCACATCAACCTCATCCAACATATCCATATAGTTCACATAACCTTTCACATCATATCTACTACATATTTCCTTTAAGCGTCTTTCATTAGTGTCACTCACCGCAACTAGGTCCACGTAAGGTATCTCTGTATAAGCTCCACAGTGGTATTCTCCCATTCTACCTACACCTATCACACCAGCCCTAACTTTCCTTCTTTCTCGCAAAACCGCAAACCCCCCTTTTAGAATTTTTTACAAATTCCACAAAATGCTTAGCCTCAGGAAAATCGTAGTTCTCCTCTATATACTTTATAGCCTCACTGAAAGTCATCCCCTTTCTATAAAAAGCATCAAACACTCTCTTAAGAAGTAAACGCTTTTCCTCGTCAAAACCAGCCCTTCTTAAGCCAACCACATTTAGAGAATAAACCTTTGCAGGTCTACCAGCAGCCATAGTGTAGGGCGGAACGTCCTGACCAACTCCACTTGCTCCGGAAATCATGGTAAGGGTACCTATCCTGACAAACTGATGTATTCCCACATGTCCACCTATAACAGCTTTATCCTCTATTACAACATGTCCAGAAATTCCGACAAAGCTGGTAATTATAATACCGTTACCTATTTTACAATCATGTCCAACATGTGATGAAGCCATTATATAACAATCATCCCCGATCACCGTACAACCACCTTCTTCATAGGATCCATGGATCGATACGAACTCCCTTATAACATTACGGTTACCTATCCTTACTGAAGTAGCTCCTCCTCTATAGGATAAATGTTGCGGCTCAGTTCCAATTACCACATGATGAAATATCCTGTTATACTCACCTATCACAGTACCTCTAGCTATGTAACAGGAGGCACCTATTTTAGTTCCTCTACCAATTATCACACCCTCTTCAATTATGGTAAAGGGACCAACTTCAACATCTTCCGCAAGCTCGGCCTTTGGTGAAACTACAGCATACCTATCTATAAGCATAACTAATCCTTAAGAGCCTGATTAGCAGCAACAGTAAGAGGATCCCAAACCGGTGAAAAAGGAGGTGAATAGGCCATATCTATCCTTGCAAGGTCCTCTACAGTACCTCCCATACATATCACCGCACCTACAACATCTATCCTCTTCACAGCCTCTATAGGCCCAACTATCTCTCCACCTAAAACTCTACCACTATCCTTCTCCCACATCAGCTTAACTATTATCTCTCCACTTGTAGGATAATAGTGAGCTTTATCTTTCGCCTTGATCAAGACCTTTTCATACTGAATGTTTCTCGCTTTCAATTCCTTTTCAACAAAACCGGTTCTAGCGAAACCCAAGTTAAAGAGCTTAAATACACTACTACCAGCTATTTTTGGCATAACAACTCTATTACCACTTACAGCGTTTGTACCAGCTACTCTTCCATGTCTATTCGCAAGGCTACCTAGAGGTAGATATATAGGTTCACCCGTTACAGCACTATAGGAGTGAGTACAATCTCCAGCTGCATAAACGCCCTCTCTGGAAGTTTCCATATATTCATTAACTTTTATGGAGCCAGCAACGGATAATTCCAAACCCATTTTTACAGCAAGATCCACTGTAGGCTTAAAACCAACAGAACATATTACTATATCTACCTTAACCTCTTCCCCATTGGAAAGCTTACAACCCATAACCCTACCATTACCTAAAAATTCGGTAACCGAAACTCCCCAAATCCTTTTAACACCATGGGAATCAAGAACGGCGGGTACCTTCTCAACAACATCCTCATCAAAATTCGGTGGAACACTAGTGGCAATATCAACACTCGTTACATTAAAACCTCTCTTAACAAAGGCATCTATAACCTCTAAACCGATGAAACCGCTACCAACCACCAAAATGTCCCTTACCTCATTTTCCGCCATAAAACTCTCAATGGCAAGTAGATCCTCTAGAGACTTCAATGTAAATATACCCCTTAAATCCTCGCCAGGGACACCTAGTTTTCTTGCGGTAGCACCTGTTGCAAGTATAAGTTTATCAAACTCGTATTTTTCTTCCTCACCCTTTGGTCCAAGAGCAAATAGAACACCCCTATTTATATCGACTTCAACAACACGATAACCAAGGTAAACCTTTATACCCGTTTTTTCAAAATCCTCTTTTCTTCTAACAACGAGTTCCATGGGATCATGTATATCTCCACTTAAACGGTATGGCATACCACAAGCACCAACGGAAACAAAATTGGAAGCCTCAAAAATAGCAATTTCAGCATCTTTCTTTACCCTCTTAGCTTTGGCAGCCGCACTAGTCCCACCAGCAATTCCACCCACAACTGCTAGCCTCATCTTGTCACCTCCAAGATTTTGTTTACAAGATCATCTACCGACAACCCTAGAACTTTATGGAGCTCATCGGGAACACCACTTGGTGCGTATTCTTTTACCCCCATCTTAACGAGTTTACCTTTTATACCCAGCTCCACCATTTTGTCCGCTATTACACTACCAAGTCCAGTATAATAGTTATGATCCTCATATACAATAACCGGTCCCTCCTCCAACCACTTTCCTATCCTATCCATATCGGGATCCAGAGGACAGGGAACATTAACGAGTCGCACTTTTAGACCCCTCTCGGCGAGGAAATTGATAGCTTTCAAAGCCCTAGATAACATATTACCATAGGAAAGCACAGTTACTCCTCTACCTTCCCTTACCACATTCACTTCACCATAGGTAAATCTATAATCCCCACCGAAAAATGGTTCCCCCTTTTCATCCAGAATTATAGGTTGAGGCTCTCTAAAGGTCCCTATTACTACATTTCCGTAAAAGCTCAAAGCATATCTAACCGCCCTATCCATCTGATTAGCATCAGCAGGAATTATTAACTTAAAGCCGTAAAGGTTCCTAATTAAACCGATATAATCGATACAGTGATGGGTTTTGCCATCCTGACCAACATCAACACCAAGATGTGTAAGAACGAGCTTAAGATTCGTGCAGTTTATATCGTTCAACCTCTGCTGGTTGTACACCTCATCTATCCCGAAAACTCCAAAATCAGCAAATACCGAAATTACACCATTTACACTGAGAGCACCAGCAACAGTTGCTGTATTATGCTCCTCAACACCAGCTTCAAAAAAATACTCTGGTAGTTCCTTTGCAAAGTAATCCACTTTAACACTACTTGCCAAATCACAGTCAAAAACTACTATCTTTGTTTTGCCAGTAGATCTGTTGTTAAGTTTACCTAGCTCAAGCAAAGCTCTACCGAAAGCATTCCTAGCATCGATCTTGTCACTAGGCCTATAGGTAGGTGGGATTCCTATATCTATTGAAACCGTGCTAGCTAGACAATTCTTCTCAGCGCTTATCTCCATACTATTTCTGATCATTATATATTTTTCCCTATCATCATCAATACCGAGCTCTTCAAGGGCCCTTTTTAATTCATCCTCTCTCAATGCTCTACCATGATACTCGTTGTTATTTTCCATAAAAGAAACCCCTTTTCCCATGACAGTTCTAGCAATTATAGCGTATGGCTTCGTACTATCACTAATCGCCATCTTTATAGCTCTATAGATCTCTGCATGGTCGTGACCATCTACCTTTATAACACCCCAACCATCAGCAAGATAGTTGGCCTCGATATTAGCTGGCATAATTTCGCTAAATCTACCCGATATTTGCATATCGTTGTAATCTATAATTACAGTTAGGTTATTCAAAGCAAATTTTTTAGCAAATTTTCTGGCTTCACTCACCTGACCCTTTATCTGTTCCGCATCGGACATAATCACAAAGGTATTGTAGTTTAAACCCCTTATCTTAGAAGCAAGTGCAAAACCACAACCCGCACTCAAACCCTGCCCCAGATTACCTGTAGACCACTCTATCCCTGGAACTTTCCTTTCCACATGACCTTCAAATATACTACCAGCTTTTCTAAAGGTAGCTATAGCCTCATCTATACTAAAAAATCCAAGTCTACCAAGAACCGAGTAGAGGGCAGGAGAAGTATGGCCATGACTAACTATTATTCTATCCCTATCCTCCCTATAGGGATCTTCTGGATATACCCTTGCATAAGAATAAACTACAAGATAGATATCTAGCGATGATATCGACCCACCAGGATGACCACTACCGGCAATATTCGTCATCTTTAGAATATCCCCTTTACATATCCTAGACAATTCTCTAAGTCTTAAAATCTCTTCTTCAGGTAGAAAATCCCATACAAATCCCCTTTTAGAGCACGATACACACATTTTCCCTCCCCAAATAATAGATTGAAAGTAAATCAGATACCTTCAGTTGTTAACTCTAAAAACTTGTCTATTTCCTCTTTTAAGGATTCGGGCAAATTCACCACATCCACATTCAAAAAGCCTCTAACTATTATGGATTGAGCCTCTTCAGGAGTAAAACCTCTTGCCATAAGGTACTCTATTTCCTCTTCACTGATTTTACCTACCGCAGCCTCATGGGTAAGATCCACATCCCTTGTTCTAGCCTCAAGCTCTGGTATGGCACTCACAATAGACCCATCCTTCAAAATAAGTCCCTTACACTCCAGATGCCCCTTAACACCAGGAACCTCTGCTACTAGATGACCTCGAGTAATACTAACACCACCAAAGGATACAGACCTAGAAACTATTTCAGCCCTGGCACCCTTCCCTTTTAGATAGACCCTTGTACCTAGGTCAATGTTGGAAGTTTCGCTAACCATAACCATGCTATTCACAACTACAGTTCCTCCTCTATCAACATAAATAGTGGGATAAGCCTTTATCTTGGCTCCAGGTTTGAAACATACATAATCACTTACATAGGTAGCACCCTCCTCCACTATAACTCCAGTTCTTGGATATACCTCTACTTCTTCACCCCACATATGTATCATCATAAAATGTAGTTTCCCCCTTTTTTTAACGTAAAACTCACTAACGCCTATATGTGTACCTTTGCGAGGCACACTAGAACAGCCAGTAACAACAGTTAATTCTGAATCCTCTTCAACTACTATTATATTATGGACATGCTGAATATTGCTATCCTCTATAAGTAAACAGGTCTGTACAGGAAAAATCGCCTTTTTACCTGGTTCTGTAATTATAAAATAACCATTAGAAAAGTCACCAAGTGAAGGATCCTCCTTTAAGGCCTTCCACAGATACTTTCTATATTCATCGCACTCAATTGCTTTCTTAGTCGGTATCACATAAACACCAGGCTCCTTAACACCACATTTTACGACCTCGCTATCAACTTGCATATAGGAACCACTTCTATCGACTTCTCTCTCATCAAAGCCAACCTTTTTAAGATCGACACTTTTTACACGCATCTTTCACACCTCCGATAACCATATTTTTCAACTATCTTAAGTATCTCATATGGATTACCCTTACAAACTATCCTACCATCTATCAAAACATAACCTTCATCAGCCTTCACGTAATCCAGTATGTATCCTGTATGAGTTACTATCAAAGCAGACTTTAACTTCCACTTATCAACACACCTCTCGCTGTCAGTCCCTTCAGTTTGAGGAGTTACTTCCCTCTTCAGGATTTTATTTATAGCCTTACCTATAAGCTTTATGTTATCAAGATCAACTCCTGATTCCGGTTCATCAAGAAGTAGCAGATCGGGATTTAGAACCAATAGCTGTAAAAACTCACACCTTTTCTGTTCACCACCTGAAAAACCCTTATTAACAAACCTATCAAGAAAATCTCCCATGTTGAACTCGTTAGCAATACCATCAATGTCAACCTCTACACCCCTTTTTTCCGCTATCTTCTTTAAGAATGTCCTTAAAGCAACACCATCGATACTCTGAGATCTTTGAAAGGCAAGTCCTATCCCAAGGTTAACTCTTTCGTAAACTGGAAGGTTTGTTATATCGGTATCTTTAAAAATTATCCTCCCCTCAACTACTTTGTACCTTGGAAATCCCATTATGGTCATCATAAGTGTAGTTTTACCTGAGCCATTAGGTCCCATAAGAGCAACAACCTTACCAGGGGACAGTTCAAGATCTACACCTTTTAAAATTAGCTTGCCATCAACTTCAACCTTTAGGTTCTCCACTTTCAACATCTACACACCTCCTAAATACTTAATACACCTCACCCTTCTACTATCACTTACATTAACCATCTCAGGAACATTATAGCTACATTCCTCAGTAGCCATATTACAAAACCTGTAAAAAGGACAACTTTTGCTGTAACCTTCAACTTCAGTTTCAACATTTAGAGTAAAGGGCAATATAAACTTACCTCTTACCGGGGTCGGTATAACATCTATAAGTGCCTTTGTATAGGGATGCAGGGGATTTTTCAACACATCCTCTCTTTTACCCTCCTCAACAAGGTATCCTTTATATATAACACCTACCCTATCTGCAACTATGGAAACCACAGAAAAATCGTGAGTAACGAATAAAGCAGATATGTTTCTTCTTCTTATCTCGCTGACAATAAGCTCAAGGATCGATAATTGTAACGTCACATCTAGAGCCGTCGTAGGTTCATCTAGAAGCATCACGTTTGGCTTTGCAATAAGAGCCATAGCTATCATCACCCTCTGTCTCATACCACCACTTAAGTGGTGTGGATATAGGTTGTATATTACTTTGGGGTTTTTAAGACCCACCTCCTCGAGGATAGAGTAAACCATTTCCTTTATCTCTCTCTTGCTCAACCTACCATTTCTTGGTGCTGACTCCAAAACCTCTGCTACCTGGTCACCCACTTTCATAGTGGGATTAAGAGAGCTCATGGGATCCTGAAAAACTATGGTTATTTCTTTGCCCCTTATCCTGTTAAGTTCATCTTCCGCAAGGTCCAACAGATTAAAGTTCTTATATAGAATCCTGCCTTCTAGGAGAGTATTTTTTGGTAACAGGCGGAGAATAGACTTCAATAGAACGCTTTTACCGCTACCCGAGGCACCAATAAGCGAATAAACTTCACCTTCCCTAACGGAAATATCCAAAGAACAAACCACTCTCTTTCTACCGGTAACGCTCAAAAAATAGACATCTAGACCCTCTATACTGAGGATAGAACTCATTTCTTACTTTGTGTACTTGGAAGTTCCTTAGTAGAAAAGAGGGTCCTAAGTTCATTTACCAAACGTGGTATAGGACTTGGACCTCTATTTATCTCATTCTCCAACTCTCCTATTACACTATCTACCTTCTTCCTCTCCTCATCGCTTAAAGAATCTTTTATAGCACCATACTCCGCCTTAAGTAGAACCAGCTCCTTCTTTGCAGCATCGTAATCCCTATCCACCATCGTTAAAGTGTATATTCTCTCAAGAGATGTAAGGATGGTAAACTTGTGTTTTGTATAACTAACGTTCTTTTCCAACTTTTTCACATCCTCTTCAACATCCATCAGCTTTCTAACCGATATCAAACCAAATACGGACATTATAAGGGCAATAATTGCAAATACAATAGCCCCCCAAATAAGCCTCCTGTCGGCAGAAGAATCTCTACTTTCTCCAACATTGGTAAACTTATCAAGCTTGGTGCCTTCAACCTTTTCTTCTAAAACATTCTCTTTTTTGAATTCGCTATTCTTTAACTCTTCCACCTTGATACCTCCCCAGCTTTATTTTTACGAATAATAATTAAGTTATTTGCTTTTTTCAACTAATAGAGATATATAAATGTTTGCCATGGACGCCTTTTTAGTCGGTGGTAAATATATAAAAGCAAATGACTTTAATGCTCCGTCTTTTTTGCCAGTGGACTTTTACGGATACATAAACTGGAAAGAGATAGTAAAGGACTATAAACCTCTAAAACCCTACAAACACTACAATAAACTTCCCGAAGTATTAAAGTGCACAATAAAACTGATAGATGAACTAAAAATCGAAGAGTTAATGGTAGACAGGGAAAATCTAAAGGTGGCTATAATCGTTGCAGGGAAAATCGACAGAGAAAGGGATCTTCTAACGATTCAAACCTTTGATCACCCAGAAAAGATAAGTCCCATGGATGGATTTATAATCACGCATAATCTAATCAATTTTCTTGTGGCCTCATACTTAGGCATAAAGTACTACTACGGACTTGGCATAGACCATGTGTGTACCTCAGGACTGGATCTTCTTGGAATTTCAAGAAGAATAATAGAAGAAGGTTTCGACCTTGTAATAATCCTTACTATAAACAGTTTAGCAACCCCTATAAGAACGGGTTATCATAAGAATCTACAAGTAGTGTCGAAAAGTGGAACCATAAAACCCTTTGACATAAATAGGGACGGTACAATATTTGCGGACAACATAACTATTGCACTTGTAGTAGGAAATAGATTGGCTAAGATACTTAAAAAGGATCCACTAGCGAGAATAATAGGCTATAAATCTATAAGTAGCTCCTATCATATGTTTGCCATGGATGAAAGTGGTTATGAAATCGAAAACGTCATAAAAGATTTAATAGTAAACATAGATAAGGCAGAAGAAATAGTTATAAAGGCTCATGCAACGGGGACAAAAATGAACGACTACGTAGAAGGAAGAGTCTATGAGAGAATTTTTGGTAAAAAGACTCCTATAACCGCTTTAAAACCAGAATTCGGACATACACTCACATCAAGTGGACTTGTAGAAACGATCTATCTACTTGAAGTACTAAAAAGCGGCAAGATCCCACCAATAAAGAATACTGATACCATAGATCCAAATTGTGGCAATATAGATCTAGTACTCGAAGAAAGGGAATTCAACGGAAAATACGTCATATCACTAAGTAGTGCTTTTGGAGGCTTCTATAGCGCCCTACTACTGGAGGTAATAAAATGAAAGATTTCATAAGCTGTCCAAAATGCGGTATGAAAATAGAAGTATACAGGAACCCAATTCCTACAGTGGATATCATCATAGAGTACCAGGGAGGAATCGTACTGGTAAGACGAAAAAATCCACCTATCGGATGGGCCTTACCCGGCGGGTTTGTAGAGTACAACGAAACACTAGAAGAAGCGGCTGTAAGAGAAGCAAAAGAAGAAACTGGGCTCGATGTTACTCTCAAAAGGCAGTTCCATGCTTACTCTGATCCAAAGAGGGACCCTAGATTCCACACTATAACGGTTGTTTTTATAGCAGAAGGTAGAGGAACCCTAAAAGCTGGAGATGATGCAAAGGAGGCTAAAACCTTTAACTATGAAGATCTACCTCAAGATATAGTTTTTGACCACAGAGATATAATCGAAGACTACTTTAAGGGAAGGTACTAGATGTTCGAAATAGGCGAAAAGTGCGGAATAGCAGGAGTATACGGAAGTCCAGAATCAGCAAACCTAACCTACCTATGTCTATACGCCTTACAACACAGAGGACAGGAAAGTGCAGGTATAGCAACTACAAACGGAGAGGAAATAAGAGTAGTAAAAAAGATGGGGCTTGTGGTTGACATATTCCAAAAAACAGACATTGAATACCTTAAAGGCTTTGCCTCAATAGGTCATAACAGATACTCAACAAGTGGCCAAACGTCTCTACAGGATGCCCAGCCATTTCTTGTAAACTTCAGGTTTGGAAATCTCGCAATAGTGCACAACGGTAATATTGTAAATTCCTTCAAGTTAAGAAAAGAGCTAGAGGAAAGCGGAGCTATATTCCAATCAACATCTGACACAGAGGTTATAATTCACCTTATAGCCAAAAGCCCATTCAACAACTTTAGAGACAGTTTGAATTACGCTCTTGGACAACTAAAAGGGGCATTCTCGCTACTTATACTAAAGGAGAGAGAGCTATACGCGGTAAGGGATCCATGGGGGTTTAGACCCCTCTGTTTAGGAAAGAGAGATGATACATATTTCGTGGTCTCAGAAACATGTGCCCTTGATATAGTAGGAGCAGACTACATAAGGGACATAGAACCCGGAGAGGTATTAGTTATAACCAAAGAGGGGCTCGAATCTTGGTTTCCATTTGAAGAAGAAAAACCAAACTTTTGCATATTCGAATTCATATACTTTGCAAGGCCAGACTCTAAGATATTCGGCAAGGACGTGTACACTGTAAGATACAACTTTGGTAAGAGACTTGCAATGGAAAGTACGACAGAAGCTGACATAGTTGTGCCAGTCCCCGATTCTGGTATAGTAGCTACCCTTGGATTTTCAGAACAATCGAGAATTCCATTCCAACTAGGGATAATAAGGAATCATTACGTACATAGGACCTTCATAGAGCCAACAGAGAAAATAAGGCATTTTGGAGTTAAAGTGAAGCTAAACCCTGTAAGAAGTGTTCTAGAAGGGAAAAGGGTAATTGTAATAGACGATTCAATAGTAAGAGGGACAACCTCAAGAAGGATCGTGAAGATGTTGAGAAAGGGTGGAGCAAAGGAGGTCCATATGAAAATAAGTTCACCACCTATAATCTCACCTTGCTTCTACGGTATAGATACTCCTACAAGAAAGGAACTAATAGCATCAAGTCATACCGTTGAAGAAATAAGGAAATACATAACAGCCGATAGCTTACAATTCCTTTCTTTAGAAGGAATGTTAGAGTCAATAGGCTATAGTTTGTTGGATAACCCATTCTGTATCGCCTGCTTCACAGGAAACTATCCTGTAAAGTTTATTTAGAATTCATCTTCACTAGAAGGATTATCTCTGTGTCTCTTATTTTATCGAGCTTAATTATTCTCCTTTAAATCGCAAACTTTACTATGTCCGCCTTACTCTTAAGATCAAGTTTTTAGCTATATTTGTTCCATGAACAATAACTGTTCTAACACTTATACCCGGCATATCAGTGATCTCCTTGTGGATATATCCTTCTGCAAGCAACTTGAAAATCTGTTTTTCTCTATCCGTTAAAAGATCACAAGGATCGATTTTCTGTTCAAGAGGAGCGGTAAGTAGTAGAAAAACTATCTCATCGGGAAGCTGAGGGAGGATAGAAAGGATAGCAAAACTACCAGGATTTATACACATGTGAGTACTAAAAATATTGAACAAGATAAACGGTTTGAATCTTGATAAAGGGAGGGATAAATGACAAAAAATTTCAAAAATGGACTCTTTGGTCTTTTGTCAGAGTTGGGACACGCAAGGTCTTTGGATATTACTCCAAAATTAGGGGTATATCCGAACCATATTCGGATACAAATAAGTTAGATGAAAAATACTTATAAAGAGGAGTTTTTAATTATGAAAAGGGTCCTGATGGAAGAAACAGTATTATTTATCACATTGTTAAATGGGTTATTTTTACTACATTACTATCTCCGGCAACTTCTTTTATCAGTAAAACGCTAGCCGCAATGCCCTTTTTAGGGGTTAGGAGCAAGACTACGAAACTCAAAGATGCAAGCAAATAGTAGCCAGGTATTTTTCAAGGCTACTGAAGATGTTCAAAATAGCCATCCTAACAAGCAGGAAGTCCGTTGTAATCTATGGCAACATTGAGAAGAGCCATCCAATCAGCAAAACCATTGCCGAAAAATTCGTTTACAACCGCATTATATGGATGATAGTCAGACGGGCAGTGATAAATATTATTCGGTCAGAAGCAAGGACAAAGCCCTGCAAGATTTCATTAAGGCTGTAAATAGTAAACTGTTCTAGCGGGTGTTTCGGCTAACAGTACAAATCACGACACTCCTTTTTGAGAATTATTGGATACAATCTTTCGGTTTCACGCTTTTTATTTTATCAGTGCTCCTCATATTCTTCTTCATAACCCGTAATCATTGCCTTAATATGCGCCATCGGCGTATGTCCCAGTGTAGCAAGATAGAAGTGAACAATTATAAAGGCGCTAAAGAATATCCATAAACCAGTATGAATAAGTGTTGCTATTTGAATTCCTCCAATTATATTTATCAGCGAGCTAAAAAACTTAGGATCCCATAACATAAGTCCTGTAAGTATCTGTAAAGGAATTAAAGCTACCATAATCATCAGGTACGAGACCTGCTGCAAAGGATTAAATTTGTTTTCCGGTGTTGGATGATGGGGATTTTTATCCCCCACCATAATTCCATATCCATAGTATTTTACCTGCCTTAATGAATTTCTTATAAACTCTACTGGCTTCCAGAATGGTGGAATATATATTTTAAATAGTTTCCCTGAAAAAAGATAATAAAAAAGCCAGATAAAATAGTTTGCAAGTAATATAAAACCAAACCAGCTATGAATTTGAACAGCTGTTTCAAAACTCATAAGTCCCATTGAATCAGCAAATCTTATTTGAGCCCCAGTAAGTATAAGTACTATAAAACCTATGGCATTTATCCAATGCCAGATTCTAACCGGTAATGGATGAAGATATATCTTCTTCATTATTTACCCTCCCTTCTTTTTCTTCTAATTGGTGCGGTTAAAATTCTAAGAGTTACATGCCCTACAGGAACCGCTATTCCACCCAACAAAGCAATAAAGAATAAGGTATCAAGGATTTTTATTTTCGTTAATGCCAGTACATAAAAGTCCTTGATATTCGGTATTGCATAGACTGAGTTTAATACTTTGTTGTCAAGGACAAATTTAATAGGCTTTTCACCTTCCCTGTTAATTTCAAGCTTTGTAGCAAAGGTAGCTAGTGGATTATGACATACTGCACAGTCTTTTATAGCTTTTGATTTTGGTTCTATCTTATGGGCATCACTAGAATTTAAAACATCAATTCTGCCTGAAAGATTCGCATTTGATTTTGCTTTTATTGTAGAAATAAACTGCCAGAGCTCTTCTTGTTGAACTTTTCCATCATTGTTGCAATCCAATTTACTCTTCACATCTTTCACATCAACACCAAATATCTTGGCAACCTCAGCTTCTGTTAAAGGTTTTTTCTTACCTCTGTCAACAAATGTAAGATAAATTGCCTTATTAACTGTTGTATGGCAGGCAGCACAGGATGCAGAATCAAAATGAGCATCTACAAATGTTGTGAGCCTTACAGGAGGATTCCAAAGCCATTTATTATGGCTTATCTTAACATTTTTATGACATTTAGCACAAGAATCTCCAAGTTTTGCTACATTCGTTGGTAAAACATCATGGGAATTGTGACAGGAAGCACATGTTGGAGCATTCTGCTTACCATCATTAATAGCTTTTTGGTGAACACTTACTTTGAATGCCTGGCCCGATTCGGAATGGCACCTTATACAGAGTTCAGAACTTGCGTTTCTGTCTTTTGTGATTAATGCTACCTTATGATAACCATGACATTTAAGACAATCGGGAGATTGTTGATTACCCTTCTTAAGAGCTTCTGCGTGAATACTCATATCATACTTTATAACTGCATCCTGATGACAATTGTTACAAACATCTTTCGCTTTTGCTCTGTAATCTTTAACGGAATCAAAGTTTCTTACAGGATGCTGAGTTGTGGAAAACTCTTTATGGCAATCTGTGCATTTTAATTTTTTATGGACAGAACTTAAAAGATCACTTTCCTTTACCTGAACTGACAGAGTTTCTCCATTTTTCATCTTCATAACAATACTACTGCTGTGGCATTTTAAGCAATATTGATTTTCAGGAAGAGACTTGACAGTCTTAACCGATTTTACTCCATGATAACCATGACATTCAATGCACGAAGCTGTTTTAGTCAGAGCATAATGAGCAAGATTTTTCTGAAGTTCTTTGTTGGTATGACATTTTATGCAAATAGCAACCATTCTTGTTCTGTATTCTGATTTACTTTTATAGTTGTAAACAGGATGATCTACTTTCGAGAAATCATCATGGCAGACCAGACACTGAAATTTAGCATGAACAGAACTTTTAATTTCCTGTTCATCTATTTTGAGAGAAACCTTTTCTTTGCTTGGCAAAGTCTTAGTCATATTAAACTGATGACAGGTTAAACAGTAGTCATCAAAAGATACTTTATCCTTCCACTCTTTTATGGAACCAATATAGTGAGAACCATGACATTGGGCACATAAAATTACACCTTTTTTTACAATTTCTCCATGCATTTTTGGTTTCATTAAAGAATCTTGATCATGACAGGTTAAGCAATTTTTTGAAAATTCTTTGACATACACCATTTTGTCAGATACCTTTTTGGGCCTTGGATGATTTTTCATTGTAATATCAGGATGACAGGAGGAACAATCCATAGCTCCATGAACAGATTTTTCAAATTTAGCACCATCAATGTAAAGAGAAAGGGAGGGTCCTTTTTCTAATTGTTTCGAAAGTGTTTTTATCCCGTGACATCGCAAACAGGACTTTACATCATCTGAGATAGCATCATTAACTAAATATAAAAGCAAAAAGCACACAACAATTACACCCCCCATTATTATTCCTCTCATCCTTCGCTCCTTACTACAGAGTTTGGGATATTATACCACAACAGAAAAGGAAATCAATCATTAATTATTTATAAAGAGTTATAAAGAGGAACTTCGCGGGGTATCCTTAGGGCAATGTTTTACAGTTTCTTCAATCTGGAATGCAGTTTCCTCTGAAAACCCAATTAGTGCCTTATTACCAACAAATGTCACAGGAACTCCTCTTGGATTTATATTATAAGTTTTGACATTGTTTGGAAAATGCTTGTCGAACCTGGAAGGGAAATTTCATAATCTTTAACTTGAAGTAACGGATATTTTTTCCTTAAATCAAAAAGAAACAATTTTTCTTTAGCACAATGTGGACATCCTTTAGTCCAGAAAAGATAAAGAATAACGAGTCTTCTTTATAATATGTAGATGAAACAGACAAAAAGTAAAGGCACTGAATCAAAAAACGATAATTTTTTAAAATATGTCATGGAAAAATATATCACAACCGCGATAAATTAATCAATTAGCAACCTGAAGTGTATGAGTAGAGGTACACGAGACATTACACAAGACCTAGCAGAAACCACCCACCCAGGTAAGAACTTTATAGAAGTAGGAAACCATAGAATGAATCCTGCTGTTATTACGGAAATACCACTAATACCATAACGATCGGAACAATCACCATAACTACCAAAGGGAGCTAGAGTAATCCCAGCCAGCAAAAAGAACCAACAATAATCTAGCATTCATAGGCCACCCTCATACAATTGTGATAATCCACACTTCCACTTACTACAGAACTACTTACCTTGCAAATAAAAACTTATTCTTAGACTTTCATTAAAAAGTCCTTATTCTACAAGGTACCAATTTACTATAGAGGAAAGGAGAGCTTCTCTCAGAGAATACCTAGGTCTGTATCTTAGACTTTCTATATTAGTTTCTCTGTAAGTCCAAGAGCTAGCTAAAAGCTCTTTCAGTTTGTCCCTATTAAAAAAGGTAGACCTACTGGTTACACATCCAAACACTATAGCAGGATAGAAAAAAACTTTTACAATAAGATCATCAAGTGTGATCCAAAACTTGATTTTCCTCCCACTTAGCTCTGACACAATGACCGAAAATTCACTCCACGTGAGATCAGCATCCTTGATAGTAAAAATAGTGCTCTTTTCTGCCTTTTCAACAATATCCACTATAGCGCTAGCAACATTACCAGCGTAGACTACACTTACTCTCTTAGGCTTATTCCACTTTACACCTATACCTTTAGAAACTATCCTTACAATACCCTTTAACCCCGCATCGTATTCACCAAATATAACAGGAGGACGTATTATAGACCAGTTTAAATCACTCCTAGAAACTATCTCTTCAGCAAATAGCTTTGATTTTCCATATTCACTTATCGGCTTTGGCTCATCACCAACAGAATGTTCCCCTGGACCATAGACAGCAAGGGAACTCACATATACGAACTTGCCACTATAACCAGCTTCCTCAAGAGCCCAAACCACATTAGCAGTACCCTTAGCATTAACGGACCAGAATCTCCCCGGATTACTAGTTGCAACTAATCCACTGTTATGTATCACGGCATCAAATCTTTTCCAATCTATATCCAAAACAAGCTTATTGTCCTCTATATCAAGATATTGCCAACTAAACCTCTCATCATTAAACAAAACCTTCTTCCTTGAAAAACCACTTACATTATAACCACAGTTTAAAAGGGTATTTACTATATGTCTACCTAAAAAACCGCTTGAACCTATTACCGCTATATTCTTTCTCTTAGCCATGAGAAAAACTCATCAAAAACTTTTATAGTTTCTTCCACATCTTCATTGGTATGGGCATAAGAAATAGCACCACACAAATGCACCATATTAACACCGTGTTTTGCTAGATATGATCTATACTCACCATCCACTTCTTCCCAATAGGTATACCTATAAACATCATCAGCGCTTTTTATATCGGCATCAACTTTCAGTATATGCACTTTAAATAGAGAACCCACCCCGGTGGTTCTGACTTTAATACCTTTACTCTTTGCCACTTCTTCAATTCCATTTCTCAATTTTTCTGTCAGATTAGCTAAAGATGGGTATATTTTGTCTCCATCAGAAATTAACCTTTTAATTACGGTAAGTCCGGCTACCATGGATACAGGATTACAGGAGAATGTACCTCCACCTATTAAAACTCTACTTGGCTTTGACCTTTCCCTAGAACTGAGTTCCATTATATCTCTCGTAGACACGATAACTCCTATTGGAAACCCTCCACCAACAATTTTTCCTATTGTCAAAATATGAGGAACAACACCTATATAGCCATAATAACCTTTAAGAGAAACCCTAAAACCGGTTATAACTTCATCAAATATCAAAAGGGCCCCTATCTCTTCCAACTTTTTCCTAAGGTTCACAAGGTAATCCTTGTCTGCCGGTATAAAACCACCAGAACCAAGTACCGGCTCGACTATAGCACAGGCTATATCATTCTTATTTTCCTCTATTATCCTTTCAGTCTCTTCCCAGTCGTTAAAGGGCATCAAAATGACGTTCTCATAGACATTATCAAGAATGCCAAGACTTTCCTTTTCTTCAAAGGGATAAGAAGAACCTTTGATAAGATCGGTCGAAGCACCGTGCCAACCACCTCTCACTTTCAAAACCTTATTTTTTCCGGTATACGCTCTAGCCAACCTCACAGCAAAACTACCCGCATCACTACCAGAAGTGCAAAACCTTACCATTTCAAACTCATCGAGAACGCTGAGGATCAACTCTGCAAGCTCGACTTCCTCTCTATTTACAAGGCCAAAATGATAGCCCCTTTCCCTTATAAATTTTGTTACCGCTTCGACAACCTCTGGGTAACTATGACCCATGATGTGAGCATAATGACCCATCCAGTAATCTATGTAGCAGTTGCCATCAACATCCCATATCTTTGATCCTTTACATCTCTCTATGAAAACTGGATAAGGGGGATAATATCTTACATTGTGACTTACGCCTCCAGGTATCACCTTTAAAGCTCTTAAAAAGAGCTGTTTCGATGTTTCAGTATCCTCTGATGCTTCTATATATTGCTTCCCCATCTATAGCACCCTCCCTTATCACTTTAAGATCTACAGCATCAAAAACAGTTGAAGGTATTCCATATAAAATTCCACCATCAACAACAAGATCGACTAATCTCACAAGCTCAGGATCTATTTCCTCGAAACTACGAGGAGCTTGTTTTCCGGAAAAATTAGCGCTTGTACCGGTAACAGCAACATCAAGCAAACTAACTATCTCTATAAGTTCCCTCACATTGGGAATTCTCACTCCTATCTTACGATCCTGTGAAGTTACAAAAGGAATTTCCCTCTTTGCTCTTGCCACTATCGTTAATGGCCCTGGTAAGAATTCAGAAAATAAGGTTTTTATCCTTTCATCACACACTATGTAACGCTCAGCCATCTCGAAAGAAGAAACAAATATAGGAAAAGGCTTTGACTCATTCCTACCTTTTATATCGGCAATTCTATTTAGTGCATCAAGAGACTCAACTATACCCAAAAGGCCGTAGAGGGTATCTGTGGGGAAAATAACCACACCTCCACCCTTTAACACTTCAGCAGTTACCCTTACAACCTCTTTATCTGAGATTTTTATTAGCCTCTTCAATTTTCCTTACCCTCTCTTCTCTATACTTCAAAAGTTTTTCCTTTAAAGTCTGGTTAAAAGTAGAAAGAATGGACACAGCTAAAAGAGCCGCATTAGCACCACCATTTATAGTAACAGTAGCAACAGGAATACCCTCTGGCATCTGAACCATCGATAAAAGGGCATCCATACCGTTTAGTACACTGCTTGCTACAGGAACTCCTATCACAGGTAATGTAGTGTAGCTAGCAATAACACCTGCAAGATGGGCAGCATAACCGGCAAAGGCTATAAACACTTTACCTCCCCTCACCTCAAAATCCTTTACATAATCCTTCAACAGTTCAGGAGTCCTATGTGCAGAAAGTACCCTCGTCTCATAACTAACACCAAATTCCTCTAAAATGGACGTAGCCCTCTTGGCTAGTTCAATATCACTTGTACTACCCACAATTACTGCTACATCTGCCATCCTCAACCTCCAAACTTCATATTCAACCACCAATTATCTCGGCTTCTCTCCTAATCTCCTCCGCCATATCCACCTTCTCCCATGTAAACTCAGGTTCATTTCTCCCAAAATGTCCGTAACAAGCCGTTTTCTTGTATATAGGTCTTCTAAGCTGTAACTTTTCTATTATACCCTTCGGGGTAAGATCAAATATCTTCCTTACAATCTCGGCTACTTTTTCATCGGGAATTTTACCGGTACCTTTGGTATCAACGTAAATAGCTATCGGCTCCGCAACACCTATTGCATAGCTAAGCTGAATTTCGCACACATCGGCTATACCAGACGCCACAATATTCTTCGCTATGTAACGTGCCATATAAGAAGCACTTCTATCAACCTTTGTTGGATCCTTACCAGAAAAGCAGCCACCACCATGTCTTGCAGCACCACCATAGGTATCAACTATTATCTTCCTACCAGTTAAACCGGTATCAGCCATAGGACCGCCCAGAACGAACCTACCCGTTGGATTTATGTAGTATTTGATCTTTTCTTCATCTAGATACTGTGGCGGAATGACAGGCTTTATAACGTACTCTATGAGATCTTCCTTTAACTGCCTACTACTTATATCCGGTGCATGCTGTGCCGATAGGACGATTGAATCAACCACTACAGGCTTACCATCTACATACTCAACTGTTACCTGACTTTTTCCGTCTGGTCTAAGGTAATCGAGTATGTCTTTTTTCCTAACTTCAGCCAGTCTCATACATAACTTGTGGGCCAACATAATAGGAAGTGGCATCAATTCCTCAGTTTCATTTATGGCAAATCCGAACATAAGTCCCTGATCCCCTGCTCCACCTGGATCAACTCCCTGGGCTATATCTGGGGACTGTTCATGTATAGATGTAATTACAGCACAGGTTTCGTAATCGAAACCATACTTTGCTCTTGTATAACCTATCTCCCTTATTGTTTCCCTTGCAATCGTAGGAATATCAACATAACAGGTTGTAGTTATCTCTCCCGCAACAAACACAAGTCCTGTGGTGACAAGAGTCTCACAAGCGACTCTCCCGTAAGGATCCTTCTCCAATATAGCATCAAGTATCGCATCGGAAATCTGATCTGCGATTTTATCGGGATGACCCTCTGTAACAGATTCAGAAGTGAAAAAAATCCTACCCTTACTGTACATTCCCCCCTCCGCTCAAGAATTTTGAGTATTTAATCAGATAATCTACACCAGAAAAAACTGAAATTAAAGCACCCAAATAAAAACCATACAACGCAAATTTCACGTATCCAAAGGGATATATGCAAACACTCATAAAAAGCACAAAAGTCTTCACCTTGCCACTCATATCGCTACCTAGAGTGGTTCCTTTTGAAGCAGCAAGATTCCTTAAAGCCATAACTACCATATCCCTGAAAAAGATAACATAAAGGACAAAACTAGTAATAATACCCCTTTCAACAAAGGGGAGCAAAACGGAAAACATGAGCAACTTATCAGCAATAGGATCCACAACCTTACCAAAGTTACTCGCTAAATCCATCCTTCTCGCGATCATACCATCCAGTATATCTGTAACAGAAGCAAGAATAAAAATAATAGCAGCTATTTTATCCACACTATCCTTACCCATTGAAAAGAGAAGATAGATAATAGGAGATAGAACTATTCTAGAAATAGTAAGCATATTGGGTAGATACTTTTTACTAAAATAGGCTTTCATACTTTATCTCTCGCCCCATAAGTTCCTCAAGGGATTCTCGAGGATCCTTATCTAAAAAGAGAATCTTATAAACCTCAGTTGTGATGGGCATATCTATAGAAAACTTAGTAGCTATACTATAAACTGCCTGAGTTGTAAAAACGCCTTCCACAACATACCTTTCAGATAGAAGATCTTCTTTTCTTTTTCCTTTCGCCAGCTCTATCCCAAATCTCCTATTTCTACTCAAGTCGCCTGTTGCGGTAAGTACGAGATCTCCAAGACCGGATAGGCCAAAAAAGGTTTCCCTTTTTGCACCAAGGAAACTCCCAAAACGAGCCATTTCAACTAAACCACGATTTATAAGAGCGGCCCTTGCATTAAGGCCGAGTCCTAACCCGTCGGAAATACCACAGGCTATGGCGATTATGTTCTTCAAGCTACCCCCTAATTCTACACCAACCACATCATCACTGTAGTAAAGCCTAAACCTATTAGAAGAAAAAATTTTTGATATCCTCCTCGCAAGCTCCCCATCTAAAGATGCAGTAACACATGCTGTTGGTTTTCCCTTAGCTACCTCTTTCGCAAAAGAAGGACCCGAAATCACAACATACCTGCTATCGAACATACTACCAAATATTTCAGAAACTCTCATCCCAGTCTGAATTTCTATGCCCTTCGAAAGGTTGACAATCACACGGGGTTTAAATTTCAGGAATGAATAAACTCCTCTTATAAACTGAACAGGAACAGCATTAACTAAAACTTCACAGTCATTAAGTTCATTTATATCGTATACTGCTCTTACCCATTCAGGAAACCTAAAACCGGGTAAAAATAGTTCGTTTACCTTGGATCTATTTATAGAATCGACGACTTCAACCTCTCTTGCCCAAAAGGTAACGTCATATCCCAATCCTGCCAAGTAAAGTCCAAAGGCACTACCCCAACTACCAGCACCTACCACACCTATCTTCATGTCCCTGCATCCCAACTTGCAAGGTATCTTATCTGCTCCTCTGTCAATTTATCTATCCTTATCCCCAGACTGGCAAGCTTTAAACTCGCCACGCTTCTATCTATATCCTCAGGAACCCTGTAAACTTTCCTATCTAGTCTACCCTTTTCTCTAACTAGATACTCTGCAGATAGAGCCTGATTTGCAAAACTCATATCCATAACGGATGCAGGATGCCCCTCAGCACTTGCAAGGTTTATAAGCCTACCCTCGCCCAGTAGATAAATCCTTCTACCATCCTTTAACCTATATTCCTCAACGTAATCCCTTATAAACCGTCTTGATACTGAAAGCTCCTCAAGGACACCCTTATCTATCTCAACGTCAAAATGTCCACTATTTGCAAGGATAGCTCCATCTTTCATAACCTCTATATGCTCCTTTCTTATAACATGATAGTTTCCGGTTACTGTAACAAATATATCTCCAATCTTTGCAGCTTCTATAAGAGGCATAACTTCATAACCATCCATCGTAGCCTCAAGAGCCTTTATAGGATCAACTTCACAAACTATCACCTTAGCCCCCATACCCTTTGCCCTCATGGCTACTCCCTTGCCACACCAACCATAACCACAAACGACGAAATAGGTACCCGCTATGAGTCTATTTGTAGCCCTTATGATTCCGTCTATCGTACTCTGGCCCGTACCATACCTATTATCAAAGAGATGTTTTGTATAAGCTTCGTTTACAGCTATCACTGGATACAGAAGTATACCATTCTCCTCCATGCTCCTTAACCTTATAACACCCGTTGTAGTCTCCTCCGTCCCACCTAAAACGTCGAAACCAAGAGGATCCGATTCCTTACCCATCATTATCTCATTTAGCTGGATTCTACATGACGGTCCAACACATTTTTCATCATACTCCACCTTCGATTTTATAACCTGGGGCAGCTTGTCATACATTCCATGTTTGATAAAGTGGTATATAGTGGTTAGATCCGCTCCATCATCCATTATTATATGTGGTTTTCTTACAAGACATTCCCATATGTGCTGATAGTAGGTATCCCTATCCTCTCCTTTAATGGCGAAAACACTTATACCATAATCCCTGACAAGGCTAGCTGCAACATCATCCTGGGTGGAAAGAGGATTTGATGCACATAGAAAAACTTCAGCACCACCCTCCTTAAGCGTTATAACAAGATTAGCGGTCTCCGTAGTAACATGTAAACATGCTGCAATCCTTATGCCTTTTAACGGCTTTTCCGACCTAAATCTCTTCCTTATCCTATCCAAGACCTTCATATCTAGTAAAGCCCATTCTATTCTATTTCTACCAACATCAGCCAAGTTCAAATCTCTGACATGGTAATCCATAATCGCCCTCCCCAAGTTTATTACAACTCCAAAATCATGGCCACTTCATCACAACTATGAAATTTGGGACAACCTATACAATCTTCCCATACTTTATGTGGTAGCTCCCTCTTTGAAACTTCTCTAAAACCGAATTTACAGAAGAAATTAGGCACCTTAGTGAGAACAAACACCTTCTTTAAACCGATATCCCTAGCCTCTTTAATACACTTTAAAACTAGATTACTACCAATTGAAGTGCCCCTATATTCAGGCAAAACTGCAACAGACCTTATTTCACCGAGTTCCCTAGAAAATATCTTCAACCTTGCACAGCCGACAACCTTACCAGCCTCTTCCCACACAAAATAATCTCTTATAAACTCAGCTACCTTTGAAGGTCTGACCGGTAGAAGGAAACCCTCTTTCGCCATGGAATTTATGATAGTGGTCACAGCATCGACATCCGACATTTTAGCTTTCCTTATCATGGATTTCCTCTAAAATAATTGTACCAATATTGTCAATAGAAAGAGTTCATGATAAAATTCAGATCCTACGAGAAGGAATAGGAGTGGAAATGAAAAGGGATTTAATAAGTATAAGTGATCTTAAAAGGGAAGAGATAATAAAACTATTAAAGGATACAAAAAAGATAAAAGATAGGTGGTACAGTAACTTACCATGGTTTCCCCTTACAGGAAAGACCATGCTCCTCATATTTGAAAAACCATCCACCAGAACAAGGGTATCCTTTGAAGCCGGCTTTTCCCAGCTGGGTGGCAGAAGTATATTCATAACACCACAGGAATCCCAGTTATCTAAAGGTGAAACTATAGAGGACACGGCAAGGACCGTATCAAGATACGTGGATATAGTGGTACTAAGGGTTTTTGAGCATGAAAAAGTTGTGAGATTCGCACAAAATTCAAAAATACCTGTAATAAATGGACTTTCGGACCTACTACATCCCTGTCAAATCCTGGCAGACCTCTTCACTATATGGGAAAAACTCGGTAGGTTTGAGGACTTCAAACTGGTTTTTGTTGGTGATGGTTCGAATAACGTTGCAAATAGTCTAGTTGAACTCGCAGGAATTATGAACTTTGAGCTTGTAATTACTTGTCCACCGGGATATGAACCCGAAAAGGATATCCTAAATGAAGCTCTTAAAAAAGGCGGAAATATAAAGATAAATTATGACCCCTTTGAAGCTGTGAAAGGCGCAGATGTAATATATACCGATGTCTGGTGCAGTATGGGACAGGAATTGGAGTATGAAAAGAGATTACAGATTTTCAAAGATTTTCAGGTAAACAGTAAACTCATGGGTTTAGCGAAAAGAGAAACCCTATTCATGCACTGCCTTCCAGCTAAGAGAGGACTCGAGGTAACGGATGAAGTCATAGATGGACCAAACTCTATTGTATTTGACGAAGCGGAAAATAGACTTCACGTTCAGAAAGCCATTGTTTTATTTTTACTTGGAATAAATCCATAAATTTCCGGAGGTTAGTTATGACAAAGTTAAGAAAGGTTGTACTAGCGTACTCAGGAGGTCTTGACACTTCGGTAATTCTAAAATGGCTTATAGAGAAATACGACGTAGAGGTAATAGCCTTCAGTGCTGATGTAGGGCAACAGGAAGACTTGAATCTCGTAAGAGAAAAAGCTCTAAAAACTGGCGCGTCCAAAACCTATGTACTTGATGTAAAAAGAGAATTCTTGGAAGATTACTGCTTCAGAGCACTAAAAGCCCAAGCCCTTTATGAAGGTAAATATCCACTTGGAACTGCCCTAAATAGACCTATAATATCCAAATATCTGGTAAAGATAGCAGAAGAAGAGGGGGCAGATGCAGTTGTCCACGGCTCTACAGGAAAAGGAAATGATCAGGTAAGATTCGAGACTTCAGTAAGAGCTTTGAATCCAAACCTAGAAGTACTGGCACCAGTTAGAGATTGGGAGTTCAAATCGAGAGAAGAAGAGATAGAATATGCCCTTAAACACGGTATACCTGTAGAAATAACAAAGGACAAACCATATTCCATCGATAGAAACATATGGAGTATATCGATAGAATGCGGAATCTTAGAAGACCCTTGGGTTGAACCACCGGAAGACGCTTTCCTGATCACCAAAAACCCAAAATTTGCACCGGATGAGCCAGAATACCTCACAGTTGAGTTCGACAAAGGAATACCAGTTGGTATAAACGGTGAAACTCTGGATCCAGTTATGCTCATGGAAAAACTGAACGAAATAGGTAGTAGACATGGGGTAGGAAGAATAGATATAGTTGAAAATAGGTTGGTTGGGATAAAATCGAGAGAAGTATATGAAGCGCCAGGAGCAACGATTCTATACGTGGCGCACAAAGAGCTCGAAAGGATGTGTCTCGATAGGGAAACCTTTAGATTCAAAGAATACCTATCTATCAAATACGCAGAACTCGTATATTATGGGCTCTGGTTCACACCAATAAAAGAAGGACTAGACGCATTTATGGATAAGGTCAACGAAACCTTATCAGGTGAAGTAAGGTTAAAACTTTATAAAGGTAGCGTCACACCTGTCGGTAGAAGGTCAAAATATAGCCTCTACGATTACGAACTCGCAACCTACGACGTCAAGGATACCTTCGACCACAAAGCAGGCGAAGGATTCTGTAAAATATGGTCCATACCTTATAGTATCCTAGCAAGAAAAAAGAAAGATTAAAAACAGTAGCTTACAGGTTCATCTAGAAGACCTACAATAAGATAAGGTTGCTATTTCTAGATAAATAGTACTGTATTTGTCTAGAGGAGATAGAAAATGCTTGGTGAAAATTTTCTAGATTTCAGACCTGCTCTATCCAATATTAGGGTTGTAAGTGCTACAAGAATAATCTACGGGCCGTGACTAACCTCACTGCTAGCCCTTATGGGAGCCGAAGTCATCCATATAGAGATGCCTGGTAGTGGTGACCTTCTTATAAGAGCTGTATCGCCTGGCGGGATATTTCCAAGGAATCTAGGCCTTGGAGCAGTAGCACCAAATGTGAACAAATACCACGTAGCTATAGATATAAGACATCCAAAGGGTAAAAGGATAATTCAAGAACTTGTAAGTATCAGCGACGTGCTAGTAGAGAACTTTAAACCTGGAACGTTCGATAGTTGGGGTATAGGCTACAGAGATTTGAGCAAAATTAATAAAAAACTGGTTTATATAAGCCTGTCAGGTTTTGGCAACTGGGGTGAGCTATCGGATAGACCGAGTTACGATGCCTACGCACAAGGTATAACAGGATTAGCAGAAATAACGGGTTTTAAGGAAGCAATGCCCCTTAAAGCACAGGCTTGGATTGGAGATTTTCTATCCGGAACGGTAGGAGCTTTCCTAGTAGCGGTAGCCCTCCACTACAGAAACAAAGCAGGAGAAGGACAATTCATTGATCTTTCTCAAAGCGAGGTTCTTATTAGGGTTATGGATTGGACATGGCTTTATATCCATCTTACTGGAAAAGAAAGGGAGAGGACGGGAAATAGAGATTATGCAACTGTTCCTTCATTAATCACAAAGGCAAAGGATGGTTTTATAGCAATCGGAGCATTCGAGAAAAGGGAATTTATAGGATTATGTAAAGCTACAGGTATAGAAGAACTCAGTAAGTATGAAGACTATACAGAAAGATTAAAGAATGCCGATAGGATATATGAACTCATTGAAGAATGGGCAAGAGAAAAGAAAATAGAAGAAATAGAGGAACTAGCAGTAAAGTATGGTTTTATGGTAGGAAGGGTTATGAACTCGCGAGACATCTATCATGATCCCCACTATCTATCGAGGAAATCCGTATTTTTCTACAACGATCCTATCTACGGCAACCTAGTCCAACCCAACCCACTCAGCTCCCTTGAGAAAACACCAGCCATAGTAAGATGGACTGTAAGACCGGTGGGTATAGACAACGAACATGTACTTTCTAGAATTCTTGGATATACCCAAAGCGAAATCGAAGAACTCTACAAAGAAGGGGTTATTGGAAAATAGGACAAAAGATACCCTGGTACTTCACCACCCGATGATTGGGATGGCAAATCGGGTGTTTTCTACTAAAACTCTTTAGGGAGAGGTAAGATGGACTGGAAAACTCTTGCAAGGGAACTTACAGATCCTAGCAAAAGTAAAGAAAAGCCAGAAGCACTAGATGATTTAGTTGTAATCGATATAAGCTACGGAAACTTCGCAGGTCTATTTGCATCGAGTCTACTTTCGGAACTAGGCGCAAAGGTAATAAGGGTAGAACCACCAGAAGGCGATATAGCCCGCAAAATGACACCTTACGGATTGGAAATAGATGGAACAGGTCTACCCTATATAGTCGAAGGAAGAAACAAGTACCACATAACACTAAATATCGAAAAGGAAGAAGGTAAAGAAATCTTTATCAGACTGATCAGAAAAGCCGATATCCTTATAGAGACTTTCCCCACAGGTAAAATGGAAAAACTTGGCCTTGGCTGGGATACCTTAAAAAGGGAAAATGGAAGACTCATAATGTGTTCTATAAAAACATTTGGTGAAAGGGGTTATTACGCTGAAAATGAAAAGGTACCCGATGCCATTGGTACAGATGTCGTCGATCAGGCAAGAAGTGGTTTCGCCTGGACAGTGGGTATACCTGAAGAATATGATGAATTCCCAGAACACACAAGAGTACCCACAAGAATGGGAAATTGGATGGCCCATTATGCCGGGGGTGCAATAGCAGCCTTCGCTATAATGTGCAGTGTGCTCTACAGAAATATAACGGGAGAAGGACAGAAGATAGACATAAGTCCAGCAGAAGCACTGATGGCAATGAATAACTATGCGCTCCAATGTTACCACTTAACTGGTAGGGTTATAAATAGAGTTGCAAACTTCGAACCAGCAGCATACGCCTACAATTATTTCAGAACTAAAGATGGGCTTGTTTTTATAGCGGGATATGCAGATCCCAATTGGAAAGCACTGTGTACAATAATAAATAGACCTGATCTAATAGAAAAATACCCAACTATAAAAGATAGAACCAACCCTGATAACTTCATACCCATGACGAGAGAGATAGAAAGTGTGATTATAAACTACACTAGAAAGGAAGTGGTAAAAATGTGGCTAGAATATGACGGACCAGGAGTAACTGTAGCGGGGGAAATTCTGAAACCCAAAGAAACCCTCCAGTTCAACCACTGGTTCGAAAGAGGAGCCCTAATAAGGGTAAAAGATAAAGAACTGGGAGACTTGATACTACAAGGAGTAGCAGCCAAGATGAGTAAGACACCACCTCGCATAAAATGGATATGTAGAAAACCCGGAGAAGATAACGAATTCTTCTACCTAACTCTACTAAATATAGATAAAGAAGAGTTGAAAAAACTAGAAGAAGAAAACATAATTTAAGCTAATAGGAAGATTAAATGAGAGGAAAATATTGTATAAAATTGGTCTTGTGATTGTAAGTGCATTTATATGTGATGCAATAAAAACATTGATAGAGGCCAAAACCCCCTATTTAGTTGAAAAGATAAAAAACATAGAGGGTAGTAAGCATCAAATGGACATACTGATCTTTGACTATTTTAGTCTAAAGAAACATTGGACAGAGACAATAAGTAGGATAGAAGCTAAGAAAATTCTTATAGACACTGGGCTTCCAGAAAACGAGATGGCTTTCCTATTCGCCAACTACAAATTAGACGGAATAATAAGTAATAGTATGGACATGGAAAGCTTTATTAAAATGGTTGAATGCATAGCAAGAGGAGAAATCTGGATTCCTAGAAATCTTGTCAAAAAGATATGTAACGGTATTCATAATCGTAGCCTAATAACATTACACACCAATCTTACGCCAAGAGAACTAGAGATAATAAAGGAAGTATGCTATGGAAAAAGCAACGAAGATATAGCAAAATCACTGTGTTTGAGTGTTTGCACTGTTAAAAAACATATAAACAACATTTTTAAAAAACTCGGTTTAAAATCACGCCTAGAACTACTAATATACTTCAGAGATAATAACATCATAGCCTAGAACTACCACCAAAGTTCTATATGAAAAGTTCTATATAAATAAAACCACGGATTAATTTACAAATATCACTGCTATTTTATTTTACCAACTAAGTAACAAAAATCTTAGGAGGTGTAGAGATGAAGTATCGAGGATTTTTAAAAGTTTTAGTAAGCTTAGGTTTCCTAGCCCTCATATTCAACCCGAAACTGGTGTTAGGTGCAGCCAATGTCTACCAGTATGGTGATTATAACACAGCCTCTATCGACCAGACCGGACCGTTAAACGAAGCTAATATCTACCAGGGTGAGGAATCTAATCCCTCTTACTATGGTTATGCTAAAATAATCCAGACACTAGATGGGACAAACCAAGCCACAATATGGCAAGTAGGTGGTAGTGAAGGTGCATCAAACATAGCATCCATCTATCAGGATAGCGAAACAAGTACCGCAACCATCTCCCAGACCTTTACGGAAGGTGATAGCTCTAACGAAGCTTATATAACACAAAGTGGCGATGAAAACTCCGCATTAATCACACAGCTAGGCAGTGGTAATTACGCAAAACAGTACCAAGAAGCTAGCAGTAACTACGCATCTATCTACCAGGAAGGTACCAGCCACTATGCCTACCAAGAACAAACAGGTAGCGAAAATGAAGCCTACATTTCTCAATATGGTGATTCAAATATCGCAGAACAGTACCAATATACTAACGGTAACTATGCATATATCTATCAAGAAGGCACCTTTAATGAAGCCTATCAGTATCAGGGTTACTCCGGTTCATACGGTGGTTACTCTTCTACAATCTCCCAAAACGGTAATTATAACTACGCTTCTGTCACACAGAATTAAAAGCTGAATTTCACCAAGAGGGTAGCTTCTCAGAAAAGCTACCCTCAATCCTTCTAGGAGGTAGGAAATGTTAAAGTATAGCTTGGTCATTATCCTATCACTGCTAATTACCAGTACTACCTTTTCTCATGAAGCCTATATAGAACAGGTAGGAAGCAATAATAAAGCTACCCAAGAGCAAACAAATTATCATGACGCGTACATTTACCAGATGGGCGGATCAAACACAGCAACCCAGACACAAACAGGCTACAACAACTACGCTTATATAGAACAGGGAACAGAAATCCACCTTAATTTTGTGATGGGTCTTTTTCTTTTACAGGAAAATCGGGAAATACATAGGACACAGGAAAGCAAACTTAACACTGCCAATCAGGTACAAAGCGGAACAAATAACAAAGCCTACTCATACCAGATGGGTATCAAAAATAATTCAGATCAAACACAAAAAACAGGAAACTATAACGAAGCCTATGTAATCCAGGAAGGAAGGTACAACCAAGCAACACAGACACAGTTTCCGGGAAGTTATAGCAGAATTTATCTCGCACAGATTGGTGACCACAATGTATCAAGTCAATCTCAGTATACCGACGATAACTACGCAGAAAGCTATCAGATAGGGATAGGAAACTACCTAACCCAAGAACAGGGTATATTTGGAGGTAGTGGTTATTATAGTCAAATATACACTAAGGGAAACTATAACGAGGTGTATATCTACCAATACTAAGACAAAAAGAGAGTAAGTGTGATGAAGAACATGAAGAACATAAAGAAAAGTATTGTTCTTTTAGTCTCTATCCTTCTCATCCCTATAGGTGCCAGTGCTAACGGTTTAAATACTACCTCAATTCTACAGTATGGAAATGAGAATATCGCCCATATAGAACAGGTAGGTCCTTACAATGACATAGAACTAACCCAGGATGGGACAAAAAACGAAGCTCACATATACCAAGAAGGAACAGAAGACAAAATGACAGCTTTACAGGAAGGAAGTAACAACTATTATGAAATCTCTCAAGTCGGCAGTTTCAACACAGCCTACCTTAGACAGAATGGAGATTCAAATATGGCCTACCAATACCAGGAAGGTCCAAATAACCACGCATCCATAGAACAAACAGGGTACAACAACAAAGCTTACCAGTACCAGTATAGCAATGGTAACTATGCTGTAATAGTACAGGACGGCAATAACAACTACGCCTATCAAGAACAGGGAATATCAGGTGGAACAGGTTATAAGAGCTTCATAACTCAGAGAGGCAATGGAAACTATGCAGTTATCAGGCAGTATTAAATTACTCTTTTTGAGTCTACCTCTAATTATGACTACAATCAATAAAGTTCCTGCACAGAACCTTGAAATAGGAGGGCTAGTTCTCGATTTAACAAAAACACGGATAGGTCATGAATTCTATGAAAGTTTTTATCTATGCTTTCAGGAAGAACCGTTACCTACAGAGCTAAAAGAAAAGGTAAATATTGTAGTAGAGGAATTCACGGACCCTAAATATGGAACCAGGATAGTAGTAAAGGTAGGAGAAACTATCACCTACGTAGATAACATTGCACCAAGAAAAATAGAGGAAAGCGCAAAAAGAGCATGTGAACATACTGCAAACTATATATTCAACTTGGAAGAATTCGAAAAATCCATGGAAGAGGAGATAAGATGAAGATGAAAAGATTTGCTAGACTTATATTTATAGCAGCTATTTTTATTCTTCTCATCAGGACTACAGACTTTGCGAGCGAACTTATATTCCAATTTAAGGACCCATCATTCGGGGGTAGCCCTTTATACGGATCCTATCTCTTACAACAGGCTCAAATCCAAGACAAATTCAAAGAGAGCCTTACTAAAAAATCCACACAAAAAAGCCTCGTTCAGCAATTTCAGGAATCGCTCGCAAGACAGATAATGTACCAGATAGCCTACAAAATAGTTAAACAGGCCTTCGGTGAAACAGAACTTGCAGCCGGAACTTATCAGATAGGCACTTACCTTATCCAGGTAACACCGTTATCCGACCGTTTAACGGTCCATATTACAGATACCGCTAGCGGTAGTGAAACTGTTATAGAAGTACCATACTACTAAAAACCAAATGGAAAACAAAATGAAACTAAAGATAAATACGACAAAAACCTTTCTATTTCTAGCTTTAATCTTTACACTCTCCTGTAGCAGTGAAGCGCCGCGCATGTTTTCACCATCTCCGGTAACAGGTCCTGAATACATAACTTCCACTCACAAGGCCCTAAAGAGATTACCACCACCTTCTCAACCGATTTACGTTGCAGTCTACAAATTCCGCGATCAGACAGGACAGTATAAACCTCCAACGACCTCCACAAATTTTTCGACAGCGGTAACCCAAGGAGCCACTTCAATACTCATAAAGGCACTAGAAGATAGTGGGTGGTTTATACCATTAGAGAGGGAAAATCTACCAAATCTACTGCAAGAAAGAAGGATAATCAGGCAAATGAGAGATATATACGCAAAGGATAAGGAAACACTTGAAAAAATAGATCCTCTACCACCCCTATACTACGCCGGTATTTTACTAGAAGGTGGAATTATAGGATACGATAGCGACATACTAACTGGAGGACTTGGAGCTAAATACTTTGGAATAGGAGGTTCCGTACAGTACAGAATAGACAGAGTAACCGTTTACCTAAGAGCAGTTTCCGTTAAAACAGGTGCCATACTGAAAACAGTACAAACGACAAAGGTAATTCTATCAAGAGAAGTATCAGCAGGTATATACAGATTTGTAAGGCTAAACAGGTTACTAGAAATAGAAAGTGGACTCTCCACAAACGAACCAGTGGAAATGGCAGTTCAAGAGGCTATAGAAAAAGCAGTTCTTGACCTCATAATTGAAGGAGCGAAAATTGGCATCTGGAAGCCCAAGGATGAAAGAGAATTTAACAGTTATGTGAAAAGCCTAAATTATTAATCCCTTAGATCCTGTCACCTCCAAATAACGATACTACACCCTCTTTAAACCATCCTCATCTATCAATAGCTCACGATAGAAGTTACTCTTTTTGAGCTCACCCATTAGAATCTCCAGAAGATCCTTTACAAATTCATCTTTTGGGGAAAGAGAATAAATCACATAGGATCCATCCCTTTCACAAGAAACTATCTTAGCCTCACAAAGTATCTGTAAATGTCTTGAAATGGTAGGCTGAGAACATCCTATAAGGTCAGCAAGCTCACAAACATAACGCGGTCTCAAAGAAAGATAAACTATAATCCTAATCCTCGTAATATCAGCTAATGCCTTGAAGACCTTAACAACTTCCTCCATCCCAAAGTTACCCATCTCCAGTTTTTAAACTTTACCGCTATATTAAGATTAAAAGTCAAGCAAATAGGATCAATCGAACAACTTTAACTTCTTGGCAATCTCCTGCCAGGGCTTTAAAAGGAGTGGTTCAAAGTTCTGGTAGAAAGTAACGGGATAGCGGGCACCTATAGCTTTTCCAGCTTCACTAAGACCATTCACAAGATCCTCTAGATAAGATGGTGGTATGGCTATAGCGAGCTCATCATCCTGTGTCATTGAGAATACACGATCACCCATACCTGGTATAGATATACGAGGTTTACCTGTTACCTTAGCAGAATAAAGAGTTTCAACACAGGCGATTTTACCCTGAAAATCTCCAGTTATCTCTTCAGACCTCGAAAACCTTATAGCCTGTACTATCCTCATTATCTGTGCAGGGTTTCCGTATATCACAACCACATCAAAATCCCAGTTCGTTTTACCAAGGGGAGATAACAGTATACCTGCTATTTCTCCTTCCTTTGGCCTTATCATAGATGACAGCTGAGAAAGGGCTATATCCTTATCTTTTGCAAAACCAACACTGAGCAAAAGGGATACCATCTCCTCTTCAACATTCTCGGCACCGCTCATTCCGAAGGCTAACAAAGCCGGAACACAAATTATATCACTTTTATCAAGACCAACCGCCCAACCGTATATACGAGCCATAGTAACAGCCTGGCATATGGTCACTCTCTTTCCTAGATTCAAACTCGGTCTTCTTGTGCCTTCGGGGAAAGATTCTCCGCTTTTTAAAAATTTGACAGCTATAGGAAAGCTCCTAGTTCTAGTTGCACCTATTACAAGATCTTGACAGTTCTTAAGATCAACCATAAAAACCTCCCGTTTTAAAATTTTATTTTAACCATATATTATTCTACAAAAATTACCGGGAGAAAGAAAGAGGGTTATTGTTGCAATAGAGAAGTTCCATCATTATTATATAATTAAGATCAGAAAACGGAGGTAAAACATGATAGAAAAGACCGAATACACAGGTCTCGAGGAACATGGCATAAAAAACGTTGCGAGAATATACTGGCACCTACCTACACCTGCCTTATATGAAGAGATCATAAAAAGAGGTGAGGGGATATTAGCCCACCTTGGTCCTATAGTACTCAGAACTGGACATCATACAGGTAGAAGTCCTCTTGACAAATTCATAGTCAAGGATGAACTGACAGAGAGCGAAGTTTGGTGGGGTAGAGGCAACCAGCCTATATCACCAGAAAAATTCGACGTACTTTATAAAAGACTACTAGCATATCTACAGGCAAAGGAGGTTTTCGTACAGGAATGTTACGTCTGTGCTCATCCAAAATACAGAAAACCCATAAGGATAATAACTGAAACAGCCTGGCATTCACTTTTTGCAAGGAATATGTTCATTAGAGAACTCGACCCAGAAGTACTTAAAAATTTCAAACCTGATTTTACTGTAATTCACGTTCCTCGCTTCCATGCTATACCTGAAGTCGACGGAACAAGAAGTGAAACATTTATAATTCTAAACCTTTCTAAGAAGTTGGTCATAATAGGTGGTACTTCATATGCCGGTGAAATCAAAAAATCGATATTCACTATGATGAACTACTACTTACCAAAAGAAGGTGTACTTTCAATGCACTGTTCATGCAACATGGGGGAGAAGGGAGATACTGTTTTATTCTTTGGATTATCGGGAACTGGTAAAACTACTCTATCCACCGATCCAGAAAGATACCTTATAGGAGACGATGAACATGGCTGGTGTGATGACGGTATTTTCAATCTAGAAGGTGGATGTTACGCAAAGGTCATCAGATTATCGAAGGAGGATGAACCAGATATTTACGAATGTACAAGAAAGTTTGGTACCATTCTGGAAAACGTAACTATAGATCCCAGAACAAGGAGAATAGATCTAAATGATGATTCACTCACTGAAAACACGAGAGCTTCTTACCCCATAACTCATCTTCCAAGGATAGTAAGGGAAGGTATAGGTGGACATCCCAATAATATAATTTTCCTAACATACGATGCCTTTGGAGTAATGCCTCCTGTAGCACTTCTATCCAAAGAACAGGCAATGTACCACTTTATAAGCGGATACACAGCAAAGGTAGCAGGCACCGAAATAGGTATAAAGGAACCAAAAGCAGTCTTTTCAACATGTTTCGGTGCCCCATTCATGGTGCATTCACCAATGGTTTATGCAAGACTCCTTGGGGATAGGATAGAAAGACATAAAGTAAAGGTATGGTTCGTAAACACAGGTCTTATTGGTGGACCCTACGGTGTAGGAAAGAGGATATCCATAAAGCATACAAGACAGATAATCAAAGCAATCCTAGACGGTAGTCTTGATAATGTCCCCTATAGAAAGGATCCTGTATTTAAGTTTATGGTTCCAGAATACTGTCCAGATGTACCACAGGAAATTTTAAAGCCCCACAAGACATGGGACAACGAAAAGGCCTATTGGGAAACTGCAAATAGACTTGCAAAGGAATTCAGAAAAAACATAGAAGAATTTGCAAAAGAGCTACCAGAAGAGGTACTCAATGAAGGGAATCCCAAAGTTTCTGAGTGAGGTTAAATTAACATTCGACGACGGTACGCAGTTAAGAGCAAAGCTTTACGATACAGAATGTGCCCGCGGTATATATGAAACTTTACCAGTAGAAGCAGAAATCAACAAATGGGGAGACGAATTCTATTTCTCGATCCCCTATAAATACGATCTTGATGAAACAGCAACCGAAGATGTTGATATAGGTGACATAGGATGGTGGCCACCGGGCAACGCTATAGCAATATTCTTTGGGCCCACTCCAATCTCAAGGGATGAGAAGCCAAAACCTGCAAGTAGTGTTAACCTGATAGGAAAACTGATAGACGATCCTAAAGTCCTGAAAAAGGTAAGATCCAAAAGAATAAGAATCATAAAATAAAAGGAGAAAATGAATGTACTACACAACACCCTACGAAATTTACAAAGACACGTGGGCTCTCTGTGATCCTAGATTCCCTGTATTCCTGATCAAGAGGAAAAACAGACACATCCTAATTGAACCCGAAATATCTGGCTGTTGGGAATTACTCTTAGGCCATCTAAACACGGTAGGAATCGATTTAGAAGAAATCGATGGTTGTGTAGTTTTACATGAACACTATGACCACCTTATGTTGCTTCCCAAGCTACTCGAAGCCAGAGGAAATATAAAGATCTATGGAGATAGGAATTTAAGGGAAATCCTCAAAAAGAGAGATCTACTGGAACTTTACATTCAAGCAGACGAATTCTCCTCCCAAAAAACATATAGATCTTCCCATCCACCTAAAACCCCCCAACTTGAAATTGAGGTGGAGCCTCTAGAGTCACTGGAAAAGTACAATATAGAAACCTTCAACCTACCTGGTCACAGTCCACTATCAAAGGGAATACTTTTAGGTGAAGGGATATTTTTCGTTTCTGACTCTTTAGGTTTCTTTGGAAAGGAACTCGGATATTGTCCCTTATATTTTCACAACTATAACGAGTACCTTGCATCCATAGAAAGGATTAAAAATCTAAGAAACAGATTCCACACAATTATCACTGGCCATAACACAATATTTATGGACAAAGAGGTAGATGAAGCAATAGAAACAGCTATTGAAAAAACAGTAGAACTAAGAGAAAAAATAGATTCTCTGGGATTGACAGAAGAAGATAAAGACTACCTATTAGAAGAAATATATAAAGGAGAATTCCTACTTTATCCAAGAGAGATAATAGCAAACTGTGCTAGATATCTGATAAAGAGATCTATATCTTGATAAACTCCTGGTGGAGGCGGCGGGAATTGAACCCGCGTCCGGAGATAGCTGCGAATCAGGCTTCTCCACGCTCAGCCCGTGTTTAGACCTCGTGTAGCAAAAACCCACGGGCAGGTTTTTGCTACACCAGCCCCTTTACTTTTCACCCTTTCCAACAGGGGCAATTGGAAAGGGCTAGCCCACTCCCCCTCTGGACTTAGGCCCCGTGGGCAAGGTACCTAAGTCCAGTGGCTGTTAATCTTAAGCAGCCAAAGCTAGTTCAGCATCGGCACTTCTTTTACCCGCCTGTGGTTACGGGACGGCGGCTCCCGGCGTGCTACCCGATCCCAGTCCTATCTCCGTCGAAACCATTCGCCCCCATCCTTAGATAAAATATATAATAAACGCACATTCTTGCAATAGTATCATGAATCAAGTATTATTAGTACATGAGCAATAGTAGAAGGAAAACAGGAGTCTACAGATTCATACTGAAAAAGCTGATATTAGTTATAGTTTTTTCATTACTTATTTCAGGTATTCTGAGCACCCTTATTATTACCCAAGACATCAGGAAAGAAAAAATAAAAGAATCCAAAGAAATAGCAGAAATTACCTTCAACGTTATGTATCAGATAATGTTAAAAGGCGCAACCAAAGAAGATATAATCCACATAGCAGATAAAGTTTCAAGTAATAAATTACAATATAGAGTGATTTATAGAAGCATAAGAGAAATAGATATCAATCACTCAGGAACAAAAGAAGCACTAGAAAAATTATCACCGTATAAGGCAATTAAAAATGGAATCATACACTTTAATTACCCAATTGTTATTAGAAAAGAATGTACAAACTGCCATAAAAACAAAGTTGGATTTCCTTTAGGAATAATAGAAGTAGAATATGCAATAGACAAACTAGTAGGACAAACCTCTAAATCTGTATATTTTGGAATATTAACAAGTAACGTAATAGTAGGTATACTTACCTTAATTTTTGTTTATATAGCACTCGGGAAGTTACAAGATCTATTAGAATTGTTAAAAGATATCAGTCAAGAAATCAGAGACTATAGTGATATAAAAGTTATAAAAGGTAAGCTAGAATCGTATCTTACAAAGAATAAAACCTTTGAAGAAATTGATAAAATTGCAAGAAACATTATCAACCTTATAGACAACATAGAAAAAGTAAGTACAAGTAAAAGTATACTAGAAACACAGGTTAAATTATTAGAAAAGTTTATAATCACAAGTGAACTAATAAGAGATTGGAAAGATTATATAGAATACTTCATATCCGAAGCAAACAAAATAGTTAATATATGCGTTCTATTCTCCATATTCTTCTCCGAAGACAAATCCCTAGAAGCCGAAGTATTTTGGGTAAACACACCAACTGAGGAAACCAAAAGAAAACTAGAATCATACATAAAAAACGAAGTAAAAACGAACTTTGATGAATTTGCAATAGTAAAATTTACACACAATATATCTGACTCAAGCACAACAAGAGAAATACACGAAGAACAATTACATTTTAGAACAAAGAAGATGACATCCAAAAAACCGATAATAGGTGGAATAGTGGGAATTGGAGTAACTTTAAATGAAGTTGATCCCATAAAGGAAATCGCAATGGAAATGGTCCTATCTTCACTCATGAATCTAGTAGGTTCTGTAAAAGCCCTTTACAAATATACAAAAGAGATTGAATTTTATGCTACTAGAGATCCTTTAACCCAGGTTTATAATCAGAGAATGCTTTTAGAATTAGTTAACATAGAAATCGAAAAATGTAAAAGAACAAATTCAAAATTTTCTATGTTACTTATAGACATAGACAACTTTAAATTTATAAATGACCACTGGGGATACGAAGTAGGTGATATGGTACTACAGGAAGTAACCAGTATAGTAAAGGAGAATACTAGACAAAGTGATATAATTGCAAGGTATAGTGCTGATGAAATTTGCGTTGTTTTACCTGAAACAGATATAGAACAAGCAAAATTTGTAGCAGAAAGAATAAAAGAAGAAATCGGTAACAAAACTTTCATAACACCAAAAGGGAGCATCCTCCATATTACGGTAACAACTGTAATCGTAACATATCCCACCCATTTTGTTAAAACTGAAGAAGGCTTCAAACTCATATTTAACGTTCTTCACAGAGCAAAAGAAGTAGGCGGTGATAGGATAATAACACCCTTCGAGGATGATATAGAAGAGATCCTTCTATCTATGGGTGAAAAAACCCAACTACTTATAAAAACGATCGAGACAAAAAGTGTAATACCATTTTGGCAGCCGATTTTAGATTTAAAAACAGATGAAATAGTAGGTGCAGAACTACTTATGAGGATTAAAAAACCAGATGGTTCTATAGTAGCAGCAAGTGAATTTATAGAGCTAGCTGAAACTACAGGATTAATAAATAGACTTGACATGATAAACCTTGAAAAAGCCTTCGAGCAAATAGAAAAAACGAATTACAACAAATTAATATTCATAAACGTATCACCTAAGATTCTGGTAATGGGTGAGTTTATAAACTACCTAAAAGATCTGATAAGTAATCACAAGATAAATCCACAAAACGTAATAATAGAACTTACGGAAAGAGAAACAATCAAAAACATTAATCTTATAGGTAAACTTGTAAGATCTCTAAGAAATATGAACGTAAGATTCTGTATAGACGACTTTGGAACAGGCTATAGCAGTATGAAATATATGAAAATAATTCCTGTAGATATTATAAAAATAGATGGTACTTTTATCTTAGGGCTAGCTAAAAATGGAAAGATAGAAATAGCTGTAGTGAAAAGTATAGTATCACTTGCAGAACATCTAGGTGTAATAACAATAGCAGAATACATAGAAAGCGAAGAACTACTAAAAATCTGTAAAGAAATGGGAATCAATTACGGACAAGGATTTTATATAGGTAAACCTTCACCAGAACTTCCATCTTAAAATAAAAAGGGGGTGATCTTATACCCCCTTTAGATATTCCAAAATTTACTTCTCTGGTTTCCAAACACTATAAACTTTCCCAGCCACATCGATACCAGGCTTTAAAGTTTTCTTACCAGGTGTCCATTTAGCAGGGCAGACCTCCTGACCACCTGTAGACCTTACATACTGGAACGCCTGGATCTTTCTTACAAGCTCATCAGCATTCCTACCAACAGGAGCATTGTTGACTTCTATGCTCTGAATAATTCCATCTGGATCGATTATAACTGTACCCCTTAAATCCACACCAGCATTTTCATCATAGACATTGTATAGTGTACCTATCTTTCCAGCCACATCCCAAAGTAAAGGATATGGTAATCCGCCTTCTACAAGCTTAGACAGTTCTACCTCCTGCCAAACTTTGTGTACGTATACAGTATCAATGCTTATACCTAAAACTTCTACTCCCATGTTTCTGAGTTCGTCATATTTTAGCGCTACATCGACAAGTTCAGTAGGACATACAAAGGTAAAGTCTGCAGGATAGAAAAATAAAACGACCCACTTACCACGATAATCGGATAATTTCACAGTCTTAACCTCACCATTTGGAAAGTATGCCTTGGCCTCAAAATCAGGCGCCTGTAATCCTACCCTAACACCCATCTTAACACCTCCCTAACGTGATTTTCATAAACTTTCTTATTATTACTATATACACTTTTTTTATCATATTTCAAGAGGTTCTATTGAAAAATAGCAAGCAAAGTAATACTCAATAATCCTATGAAGAAAGTTGCAGTTTTGATGAGTGGCGGTGTCGATAGCACCTTTGCAGCCATAATACTGAAAGACATGGGTTTTGAAGTAACGGGAGTTACTCTCAACCTAACAGGAAAAGTACCAAAAAGAGCAAGAGAAATGGCACAACTACTAGGCATAAAACATACAGTTTTGGACCTTAAAGCTGAGTTTTACGAAAAGGTGATTTCTACATTTGTAAACTGGTATTTAAGTGGGATTACTCCAAATCCCTGTAGTTTATGTAACAGATTTATAAAGTTTGGTATCGCCTTCGAAAGGATTCTAGCAGAACTAAATGTAGACTTTGTCGCAACAGGCCACTACCTAGGAAAAACTGAATATAAGGGTTATCCTGTCATAAAAGAAGGAAAGGACAAAAGGAAAGAACAATCTTACTTTTTAGCACTTGTTAAAAGCAAAACACTACCAAGGCTCCTTTTCCCACTTGAGGATAGAGAAAAAAGAGAAGCCATAGAGACTGTCTATAGTAGAACTGGTGTAAAGTATGACAGTAGAGGATCACAGGAAGTATGCTTCTTAGAAGGTAAAAGTGTAGGCGCCTTTATAAGAGAAACGATGAAAAAGGAGAGTATAAAAAGAGGTGACATAATTTACGTGGGGAAAAGGGTTGGTAAGCATAGCGGTATATTTGAATATACGATAGGTCAGAGAAGATTCGGTCTTAGTATGGGTAAACCCCTTTATGTGATAGAGATTGATGCAAAGAATAACACTGTAATAATCGGGGAAGAGGAACTGCTATACAAGGAAGATATAAAGATAGGGAATTTAAACCTATTCGTACCGATCCAACTATGGGAAAAACCTACAGGAAAAATAAGGTATAGAAGCGAAAAGGTAGAAATAGTGGATATAAAAAGAGAGGGAGATCTTTACACGATTAAATTCCAAAAAGCGGTAAGAGCACCAACACCAGGACAAGTCCTTGCAATATACGAAGGTGAATACTTAATAGGTGGTGGTATAATATTAAGGTAAAATCTTTCTTACTTCAGAACAAACTTTATCGACTATATCTTCTAGATTTCCGGTACCATCAATATAACTGACCTCGAATAAACTTAAAACATCCCTATAAATATCCTTAACCTTTTCCAAAAATTCGGATCTTTCAAATAACGTCTTTTGAGACCTATCATTCAACCTTCCTAAAGCTACATCAACTGGAATATCTAAGTAAATAACCCTATCCGGTAAGGGTGCGATAGTCTCACATCTCACTATCAGATCATCCACATCAAAACCCTGTGCTCCCTGATATGTAATAGTGGAAATGTAGTACCTATCAAGTAGAACAATATACCCCTTTTTTAGATAGGGAATTATAAAATTTTCCACATGCCACCTTCTATCCTTTATAAATAGATCAAGTAGAAGCTTTCTATCTCCTCCACTCAGAAGCAACTCTTTTAAAGCTCTACCATAGGGTCCATCGGCTGTAGGTTCACTCCTTAAAACAACCTTTTCATAATCTACTTTAAGTCTTTCAAATACCATCTTTGAAATAGTAGTTTTGCCACAACCATCTATACCTTCAAAAACGATCAACCTTCCCAATCTATCAAACTCAACAAGCAGGCGATCCAAAAGGTAATCCCTATTATCCTCTCCCAATTTTACTCTAAGAAGACTTCTATCACCCATTATCCTTCTATTTAAGGGATCATTTATGATACCAGCAGTTACCACAAAATTACCTCTCCTTAAAAGCCTCTCTATAAGAGTCCTAAATTCCCTGGAAAATAGTTCCATCTTGCCGATTTCATCTATTACAAAGACTGTACTTCCATCATCACTATCGACCTCATCAAGAAGAATCCTCGAAAATTCATCTACAGTGCTAACAAAAACTGTATACTTAGAAACCTTGAACTTACCCTCCAAACCAACCCTTGCAAGAGGTACCACCTTCCCGTTTCCTATATCGCAAATATCAAATCCTATTCTTCTAGAACCTTCCCTAACCTCCCTAGTAAAGAAACCTTTCAGTTTAAAGCCCCTATTTTTTAAATCGAAAACCAGCTTGCCTATAAGAGTGGTCTTACCTACACCAGGTTTACCCGTTATAACTACCCTTCTCCTCCTCAAAATACCACCCCTAACGGAGAATTGACATACACTGTAAGAACATTTATAAAACTCTACA